>NZ_JBQHCX010000011.1:0-312218 GCF_052068475.1 Streptomyces sp. SD31
GCGAACATCAGCAGCATGATCGTGCCGTGCATCGTGAACGCCTGGTTGAACTGCTCGTTCGACATGATCTGCAGACCGGGCCGGGCGAGCTCGGCGCGCATGAAGAGCGCCATCACGCCACCTACGCAGAAGAACGCGAACGACGTGACCAGATAGAGCGTTCCGATTGTTTTGTGATCGGTGGTCGTCAGCCACTTGAGGTGCCTCATGCCCCGCCTGTGTCCGTGCCCCGCCCGGCCGTCACACTTCAGGGACGCGACGAGAATCACGCAAACAGCTGTGACGATCCCGACGGTGCCGGACACGAACGGAACATGAGCAACGACGACAACTTCGCCGCTGCCTATCGCGAGCACTACTGGGCGGTCAGCCGCTATGTCGCGCGGCGACTGGACGGGCGTACGAGCGAAGTCGAGGAAGTGGTGGCGGAGGTGTTCACCGTCGCCTGGCGCCGCCGGGCCGACCTCCCGCCGGCACCGCTGCCCTGGCTGTACGGCGTGGCACGCAACTGCCTGGCCAACGCGGTGCGCGGCCAGGGGCGCAGACGGCGGCTGGTCGACCGGCTGGGCAACGACGACACGGCACACGGGCGGCACATCGAGGCCGGCCCGGACGCTGAGGCCCCGGGCGCCTGGGTGCACGACGCGCTCGCCCGGCTGTCCCCGGCCGACCAGGAGGTGCTGCGGCTGACGGCATGGGAGGAGCTCGGCATCGACGAGGTCGCCGTTGCCCTCGGCTGCGGCAGGCGGGCCGCGTCGATGCGACTGCACCGGGCCCGGCGCCGGCTGAGAGCCGAGATCGACCGTATGTGCCCTCCCATCGCGTCCAAGGAACGAAGTCATGGCTGACGAACTCGAACTGCTGCGCCGCGCCAACCCGGTACCGGTCGACGGTCCGCACTTCGGCGACGGCCCCCTCGACCATCACGCCGAGCGGCGGCTCGACCGGCTGATGCGGGAGCGGAACTCCCGCCGCCCGCGGCTGGTCTGGGGTCTGGCAGCGGTGGCCGTCGTCACCGCGCTCGTGTCGGCTCTGCTGTTCACCGGCCAGACGACCGCCCCGGCGGTCGCCGCACCCCGCCCGCTGCTCGTGCAGGCCGACTCCACCCCCGTATCCCTGAACACCCTGGCCGAGCGGGCACAGGCGGCCGCGGCCGACGGTTCGCCGAAGCTCCGCAAGGGCACGCACATGCAGTCGTGGAGCATGGGCATGAGCGACGACAAGCCGCCGATCACGCTTCCCGAGGAGCGCATCGTGCGGTGGATGGCCGACGACAGCCACACGGAACTCGTCGTGGCGACCGACCCGCGACACCCGGGCCGGCCGGTCCTCGGCGGCGACGGGGAACTCGTCGAGGACGGCCACGTCCTCAGCAGGCAGACATACCCGCCCAGTTGGAGCGACGCCCCGCCCGAGTCCCGGCCGCCGCACGACGCCGTACGGCTGCACGACTACCTCGAAGAAGCGGAGCGCGCCCACCTGGCGGACCACAGCAAGCCGCTGAACACCTCCGAACTCCTCGACGCCACGAAGATCCTGCTGGACCACTGGACCCTCGGCGCCCGCGAGTCCGCCGCGCTGGCCCGGTTGCTCGCGGACGCCGAGGGGCTGCGGCCCGCGGGGCAGGTGACGGACCGGCTCGGGCGGCGCGGACAGGCGTACGTGTACGACCGGTCCGCCACCCGCGAGATGCTGATCATGGACCCGGCCACCGGCGCCGTACTCGGGCTGGAGACCACCTTCACGAAGGCGGAACCGGAGTACGGCGTCAAGGCCGGCGACGTGATGTCGTACAGCGCCTGGATGCGCTGACCGGGAGCATCACACCCCCTTGAGGGGAGCGCCCCTCAAGGGAAGCGGTTCGAGAGTCTCAGCCCGGCCAGGCGCCCGTCAGGCGGTGGGTGGCGGTGGCGCCCGCGCGGTCCACGGCGGCCTTGACGCCCGCGAAGATGGCGCCCTGCAGGGTCGCGGCCGTGAGGATCTCCTGCCAGGTGCGGTCCTCGTCGGTGGCGTCCGGGGCGTCCTGCTCGTGGCCGAGCATCTTCCAGGTCTGCTTGAAGGCCGCGCCGGCCAGCATGCCGCTGACGGCACCGAGGACGAGGCCCACGGGCTTGTATGCGATCTTGGAGGTCTTCATCGGTGGGCTCCCGCATGACGACGGCGTGCCAGCAGGACGGCACCGCCCACAGCCGCCGTCCCGGCCAGCAGCGCGCCGCGGTGCCGGCGGGCGGTGCGCAGGCCGCGGTCGGTCCGCTGCCGTATCGGCTCGGGTGTCCTGTCCTGCACCATGTGGCCGGCCCGGCTCGCGGTGTCCCGGACGCGGTGCGCGGCCCGGTCGGCCGTGTCCTGTACCGGAGGCGGCACCTTCTCCCGGAGGCGCCGGGCGGCCTCGGCGGTCGCACGGCCGACCTGCTCCCTGGCCTCATGGGCCTTGTCCTGGGCCCGTGACTTCACGTCGGTCCGGGTGGCGAGCTCCTCCACGGTCCGGCCCAGTTCCTCGCGGGTCTGCTCGATCTGCTCGCGCAGTTCGTCGGGGCCCTTGCCGCCCGAACCGGACGTCGCATCGCTGGTCATCGCTGTGCCCTTTCCTTGATCTCCGCCACGTCGGCCTTGATGCTGCCGACGGTCTGCTCGGGGGTGGGCGGGGTGGCCGTGCGGACCTTCGCCCTGCCGACGGCCGCCATCAGCGCGGCGACGACGAGCAGACCCCCGGTGATGATCAGCCCTGCGGCCCACACCGGCAGCGGCACGGCCAGGGCCGCGATCGCGGTGGCGACCATCGCCTGCAGGGCGAGGAAGCCGACCAGTCCGGCGCCGCCGAACATGCCGCCGCCCATGCCGAGGCGCTTGCCCTTCTGCGTCATCTCCGTCTGCGCCAGCCGCATCTCGGCCCGGACCAGGTCGCTCAGCTCCTGGGTGGCCTCCTGGACCAGTTCGCCGACCGAGGCGTCGGAGCGGGAGTGGTACCGCGGGTGCGTGGTGGTCACGAGGGTCACCTTCTTCCCCTGCGTTGCGGTTCGCGGATGGGACTGTGGCGCCGGGTACCCGGGCGTCGACCCGACGTACCGCGGTTCGCCGTCATGGACCGCGCAGCCGTCGCCGGTCCTGTTCGTCCCATTTACGGGTGTCGCGCGGCGGTGTGTAGGGCTCCTCGTCGGGTGGGTGACCGCCGGCGATCGCGCGCTGCCGTACCGCCTCCGCGTCGAACTCCAGGCCGAGCAGGATGGCCAGATTGCCGACCCACAGCCAGATCAGGAAGACGATGACGCCCGCCATGGTGCCGTAGGTCTTGTTGTACGAGGCGAAGTTGGCGACGTAGAACGCGAAGCCCGCGGAGGCGATCATCCAGATCAGCAGGGCGAGGAAGCTGCCCGGAGTGATCCACCGGAAGCCGCGCACCCTGGCGTTGGGAGCCGCCCAGTAGAGGATCGCGATCATGGTGGTCACCAGAACGGCCAGGGCGGGCCACTTGGCGATGGACCAGACCGTCAGGGCCGTGTCGCCGATGCCCAGCGTGGTGCCGACCTGGCGGGCCAGGGCGCCGGTGAAGACGACGATCAGCGCGCTGATCACGGCCAGCACCATGAGGGCGACGGTCAGCGCGAGCCGGATCGGGAGGATCTTCCACACCGGGCGCCCCTCGGGCATGTCGTAGACCGCGTTGGAGGTGCGGATGAAGGCCGCGACATAGCCGGAGGCCGACCACACCGCCAGGACGAGGCCGACGACGGCCATGAGGGAGCCGAGACCGCCGTTGCCCTGCAACTGCTCGACCGCGGTGGTGAGGATGTCCCGGGCCGAGCCGGGTGCGAGCTGGTTGATGTTCTCCAGGACCTTGTCGCTGGCCGACCTGCCGACCAGCCCGAGCACGGACATCAGCACCAGCAGGGCCGGGAAGAGGGACAGCACCCCGTAGTAGGTCAGGGCCGCCGCGCGGTCCGTCAGCTCGTCGTCCTTGAACTCCCGCAGGGTGCCCTTCAGCGCCGCCCCCCACGAGCGACCGGGCAGCTCGGTCGGGGTGTCGGGCGCCTCCCGCTCCACTTGGGGATCGGGCCCGAAGCGCTCCTGGGAGGTCTCGGCGCCGGCTGCGTCCTGTCCTGCCCGGTCGGGGGCCGGTGGGGGAGGCGGACTGCGTCGCGCGCGGTGATCCTTGTGCCTGGATTTGAGAAGCCGAGTCATGCTCCCCCGGGTAACCCGGCCCTGCTCCGCTCAAGCGCCACCACGCAAGTGCGTAGCGAGGAAAACCCCGAGACGGCTCCGGCAGCCACCGGAGCGGCCGAGAAGGCCCAGGTCGGCAACCGAACCGACCTGGACCTTCGGTGATTCCGTTCCGGCTCTTGTCCTACTCGTCCCACGCCTCGATCAGGATCTGCCGGGAGATCTTGCCGTCGCGCAACGTGATCATCGACTCGGACAGGACGCGTACCCCGTCCGCGTACTCACAGGACTCGCTGTAGGCCGCGCGGTCACCCTGGATCACGCATCCCTCCAGCTTGTGCGTCATGTCGCGGCTGTAGACGTCGCTCAGCATGTCGGCGATCTCGCCGCGGCCATGCAGAACCTTGGGGTGGCTGGGCTGGGCGTTGCGGTTGACGACGCGCAGCTCCGCGTCGTCCGCGTACAGCGACAGAAGCGTCTCCGGGGTCTGTCCCTCTATGCCCCGGCGCAGAGTTTCGGTGTCGAACGACGGGCTGGTGGCTGTGCCCATGGTGACCTCCTCCGAGGCCCGCGGCAGGACGAGGTGCGGACCGCGAGGGCCTCTCCTCCGAGACTCCTCTGTCCCGCCGGACCCGGCAAGCGCAGCCGCGGCGGTGCGCCTGACGGGTGACCGGCGCCGGGCGGCCGTGTCCGGCGCCGGCCCCTCGCGTTGCAGAAGACATGATCTCAACACGACGTATCGTCGCCGCCGTTGGCCTGGCCGCCGGAATCACCGGACTCACCGTGCCGATGGCGAACGCGGCCGACGTGAACGCACCCAAGGCGACCGCCCCCAAGGCCGGCTCGCTGAACCCGGTCGCCACGCTCGACTCGCTCGCCACGACCGGCATCCCCGAGGAGCACAAGCACCGGGTCCCGAGGGTCACCCAGCACCTGGGCCACCTCAACCACCTCAACGGCCTGAAGCAGCTCCCCTAGGTCACCGACCCACGGCAAGGGCCGCCCGGAACGCGCCGGGCGGCCCTTCTCGTGCGCGGTGAGTGACGCGCCGACTACTCGGCGGTGTCCAGGAAGTGGAAGCCCGGCCTGGGGTGCATCAGGAAGTCGTGGTGGGAGATGTTCCAGGCGTACGCCCCCGCCAGCGAGAACGCGACCCGGTCCCCGGCCCTCAGCCCGGGCGCGGGCACATGGCGGGCCAGCAGGTCCTTCGGCGTGCACAGCTGACCGGCGAGGGTCACCTGCTCGCCGTCGGCGGACGGACGCGGCCAAGGGTGCGGCCACGCGTCCACCGGCAGAACGGAACAGGGCTGGTCGTGGCCCTTCGTCGCGGGGGTCCGCAGATGGTGCGTGCCGCCCCGCACCACGCCGAACTCCTCGCCGTGGCTGTGCTTCACGTCCAGCACCTCGGTGGCGTACCAGCCGCAGTACGCCGTCAGCGCCCGACCCGGCTCGATGCGCAGGCTCAGCCCCGGGTGCGCCTCGCTCAGCCGGGCGAGCCCCTTGCCGTACGCGGCCCAGTCGAACCGGCGCCGCGGGTCGGCGTAGTCGACGTGCATGCCGCCGCCCACGTTCACCTCGGCGAGCGGCACGCCCAGGCCCGTCGCCCACGTCACGATCGACTCGGCCACCGTGATCTGCTCGGCCGCCTCCAGTCCGCTGGCCAAGTGGGCGTGGATGCCGCGCAGTTCGAGGTGCGGATACGTCCCGTCGGTGAGGGCGCGTACGACCTCGCCGGCCTGGGCGGGGTCCATCCCGAACGGTGTCGGACGCCCGCCCATGGCCAGCGAGCTGCCCGCCAACGACCCGTCCGCCACCGGCAGGTTGACCCGGGGCAGCACCGCCATCCGCCGGCCCGGCGCGTATGTCCGGGCCAACTCGGCCAGCATGCGCAGCTCGTACGCGCTCTCGACGTGGAAGCGCTCGACTCCCGTCTCCAGCGCGGCCGTCACCTCGTCCGGCGTCTTGCCGGGACCGCCGAAGGCGAGCGGGCGGCCCGGCACCGCCTTCGCGACATGGGCGAGTTCGCCGCCCGAGGAGACCTCGTAGCCGTCGACGTACGGGCCGAGGGCGGCGAGGATCTCCGGCTCCGGGTTGGCCTTGGCCGCGTAGTACAGCTCCACCCGCTCGGGCAGGGCGTCCCGTACGGCGGCGGCATGCGCGCGCAGGGCCGTCAAGTCGTAGACGTAGGCGGGCAGTTCGACGGACGGCAGGGACAGGACGCGGTCGCGGACCGCGGGCGTGGGCTCGGTCATCGGGCGGCACTCCCGTTCCTGTCGCGCAGGATGTCCTCGGCGAGGGGGGACGGCAATCGGACGTAACCGGCCTCGCGGTCGGCCTTGCGCTCCCAGCGGGTGAGCAGGTTGGCCTTGGCGGGCAACGGCACCCCGGCGAGCAGGGCGGCGAGACGGGGCGGGCAGCCGTCCCGGCCGGCGTACGCGCGGAGCGTTTCGCGCACCCGTGCCCACAGGGCGGCCTCCGCCTCGGGGTGCAGGTCGGCGAGCGCGGCGAGCAGCTCGGCGATGTGGTTGACCAGCAGGCAGTAGACGACCCGGTCCCAGCCGCGCTGTGCGTCGTACGTCATCGGACCGGCGACCTCGGGCGGCAGCGCGGCGAGGGTGTCCTTGTGGTGGTCGGGGACGAGCTTGGTGCCCTCCAGGTCGCGGAAGAGGACCTGGGCGGGCATGCCGTCGCCGTCGACGCAGATCAGGACGTTCTGCAGGTGCGGCTCCAGGACCAGGCCGTGGTCGAAGTAGGCGGCCATGACCGGCGGGACGAGCAGGTTCAGGTACGCCGACCACCAGTCGAGGGCGGTGCGGGAGTCCGCGCCCCGAAGGAGGCGGGAGATGTGCGCCGCGCCGGTCGGGTACTCGTCGGCCACCGCGGCCGCCAGCAGGGGAGTGGTGCCCGGTGCGAGGCGCTGCGGCAGGCCCTCGCGGACGATGACGCCGAAGCCCTCGAACAGCGCGCGGTCCGGTGTGCCGTCCGGGCCGGGGAGGGCGAGCGTACGGTAGGCGGGCTCGCGGAGCACCGCGCTGCCGGGGAAACGCTCGGCCAGGTCGGCGAGTGCCGGGGCCAGGACGCGGGTGAGGGCGACGGCGCCCGACAGCTCGTACGTGCTGTTCTTGCGCAGGCAGTTGGTGATCCGCACGTTCAGGCTGAACTTCAGGAACGTCTCGCCGTCGTACAGGGTGCGGACCGAGGCGGTCGCGGCGAAGGGCCGTCCGCCCGGGCCGAGGTCGAGGATGTCGCCGCGGTCGAGGGCCGCGCGCAGCAACGGGTGCTCGCGGAGTGTCTCGTACTGCCAGGGGTGGGCGGGCAGCAGACGGTAGCCGTCGGGGATGTCGGTGCGCTGCCCGTCCAGCGGGGCGACGGCAGAGGCCTCGACGTACTCCTCGGCGATCAGGCCGGCGCGCACGGCGAGGTGGCGCAGCGGGAAGGCGGCCGCGACCTCGGGGGCGTACGCGGACCAGGCGCGCGGGTCGCCGGTGCGGGCCTTGGGAGTGGGGTGGAAGCGGTGGCCGAACAGGAGGGACTGCTCGGAGGCGAGATAGGCGGGGAGTGGGGCGAGCGGGTCGGGCGAGGGCCCTGCCGCTCGCCGGTCGGCCAGCGCGGTCGCCACGGCTTCGTGGCTGGAGGCGATCTGCTCCAGGAACTCCTCGTTGCGCACGCCCGTCCGCAGCGACAGCTCGTCGTGCGTGTACTCGGCCAGACGCCGCCAGTCCACCTCCGTCCAGTCGCCGTCGCGCTGTTCGCTCACCGGGCCGGTGAACCGGTGCGCCCCGAGGAGCGAGGACCGGCGCAGGGCGACGCGCAGGAGGACCCCGCGGCGGGGCAGGCGCAGCAGCAGGTCGCCGTCGGTGACGACCGTCTGGTGTTCGGGGCCGGACACCTCGCGCAGCAGGCAGTTGAGCAGGGTGTGGGTCACCGCTTCGTCGGCGGTGGGGAGTTCGGTGGTGGGGAGCGAGGCGGTGAGGGAGGGCATCAGCGGCTCCGGCGGGTGCGGTGGTTCAGTGTGGGGAGAAGGGTGGCGACGACGGTGAGGGCGGCAGCGGCGCCGCCGGTCAGCACGGGGGCGGTCGATCCGAAGCGGGCGCTGCCCACCGCCGCGGCCAAGCCGGCGGCGACCGCGCCGGCCTTGGAGAAGAACTCCAGCGACCCGAACATCCCGCCCGGTGCACGGCCCCTGGCGCAGTCGGCGGCCAGCACCGACAGACACACCAGACCGAGGGTGAGCCCCGCGCCCAGCAGCAGGCGTACGGCGATCAGCGTGGTCAGGGAACCGGCGACGCCGTGCCCGGCGAGGCCGAGCGCGATACAGGTGAAGCCGAGCGCGATCCCGGACCGCGGCCGGTCGTGGAAAGCGGCGTGCACCGCCAGCGCCGCCACCAGATAGACCAGGTGGGGCAGGGCGAACAGCACACCGGACAGCGCCGGCGAGGTCCCCGGCAGCCGGTCCTCGACGAGCGCGATCAGATAGGGGAAGGAGATGACGGTGGAGAACACGAAGGCGAACTCCAGCGCGTACAGCGCCCTGAGCGAGACCACCGGAGGCGTGTCGTCGACCGTCTCGGGCTCGGCCCGAAGCTGCTCGGCGGGCTGTGGTTCGGGCAGTGCCGCGAGCAACAGGGCGGCCGTGAGGGGCAGTACGGCGAGCAGGGCGTACTGCCGGTGCGGGGAGAGCCAGCCGGACAGCGAGCCGACCACGATCGGCGCGACCACCAGCGCGGCACGGGCGCTGCCCTGCATCAGGGTGAGCGCCTTGGACAGCGCCGGGCCCTGCAGAGCGGCGCCCAGATAGCCGTTGGACGCGGCGAACGTGCCGCCCAGGATGCCCTGGAGCACCAGCGCCACCGTGAACGTGGCCAGCGAGTCCGCCCAGCCCGCGAGCAGGAAGGACACGGCGAGCCCCAACTGGGCGCGCAGCAGCAGCCGTTTGCGGCCGAACCGGTCCGCGAGCCGCCCCCACAGAGGGGCGCCGAGCGCACCGAACACGGTCGGCACGATGTAGAGCACCCCCGCCCAGCGGGCACCGTGGTCCCCCAGCTCCGGCAGGATCTCGGTGAGATACGGCGGCAGGCCGAGCGCCGCGAACGACGCCACGAAGTAGCAGCCGGCCACCGCTTGTACATGCCCGCGTCCGAACCCGGTGCGCGGCATACGCAGTGCCTCCACGGTCATGCCGAACCACCGCCGGGCAGAAGGTAGTTGGGGCCGGTCGTGTAGTGCTTGTTGATGTCGGCGGCGCCCGAACGCTCCTTGGACAGCAGCGTCCCGGCCGTCACCATCGCCTTCACCGGCAGCCGCGGCGCGTCCAGCACGCGGGCCCGCAGGACGGCCCCGGCGTCGCCGCCGAGCCGGTCCACCGCCTCCGTCAGCCGGTCACGGACGAGGTCGAGGAGGGCCCGGCGGTGCTCGGTGAGCCCGAACGCGTAGGCGCCCGCGCACAGATGGACCGTGATGGTGGTGAACACGTCGGCGACCGGCCCGTCGTCCGTACCGAAGATCCGCGCGTCGTCGAAGCCCCACGGCCCGGGGAGCACGGCGGCCAGCCGCTCGGTGTTGATGCGCGGCCCGTCGTTGTCCTTGAACAGCAGCCGCAGATTCCCCGGCCGCAGCACCACCGAGATGTTCTGCTGGTGCGACTCCAGCGCGATGCCGTACCCGAACAGCGTGGTCTGCCAGTCGAACAGCAGCGTGAGAAGGGCGTCCAGCAGGGCGAGCGGGTCGCCGCCGTGGAAGCGGTCGGCGAGGTGGCCGAGGACCGGCCGCCCGTCGGGCGCCTCGGCCAGCAGGGCCGCCAGCGGTACGACCACCGAGTCGTCGAGCCCGGCCGGGTAGCGGCGGCACAGGACCGCCAGCAGTTCGTGACCGGCGTGCGCGTAGACCGTCTCGTCGGCGTGCAGGATCGTCTCCCGGAAGCGGGGCTCCCGGGCGATCACCGCCTCCAGGAGCCGCTGCCCCGCCGCGCCGTCGACCAGCGTGCCGGGCTTGACGGTCCGCTTGTTGCGCAGACCCAACGTCGCGGTCGCCAGTGGGAGTTTGAGGTGCAGGGAGGGATCCGCGACCGTGGCGACGGTACGCATCGACAGGGTTGGTACGACGTCCAGGTGGGCCCGGTCGGCGAGCAGCGCGCCGTCCGGGAGACCGGCGGCCGCCAGCGCGTCGACGGTCAACGGGTGGACGGGCAGGGCCACATGGGTGCCCCGCGCCTCGGGCAGTCCGAGTGTCTCCGGCGTCGGCCAGTCCTGCGGGAGGGCGCCGGTCAGGGTGACCGTCTCCCGGGGCACGGCGAGCCACCGCAGCGCGAAACGCGGATGGAACTCCGGGGCGTACGCGCGCAGTTGCTCCTCCGTCAGCCCGGAGCGGCCGCGCGCGGTCGGATAGACGGGATGGTCGAGGCGGGCGGCGAGGGTCTCGTACGCCAGCGAGCCGCCGAGCCCGGTCCCGGCCCCGAGCTTCGCCAGGACCTCCGTCCGTGTCGCCGCGTGCAGCCGCATCGTGGCCAGCGTCTGCCGGCACTCCTCGGCGAACGCGTCGAAGCCGTCCTGGTCCTCCGGCTCGGCCAGCGCACGCAGCGCGCTCAGCACGGTGTCGTACGACGTCAGCTCGGCGCCGTCCGACTCACGCACGAGGAGCGGCAGCCGGGCGGCGTACTCGCACTGGTAGCCGTCCTCGGCGACGGGCAGCAACAGGGCGTCGTCGCGTCCGGCGGCCAGCCGTATCCAGGGGCCGTCCGGGCGCTGCGTCAGCGTGCCCTTCGTGTGCAGCCCGACCACGTCCTCGCGCAGCAGTGCGCTGAGCACCCGTGTGAGCAGCTCCGCCTCGCAGGTGTCCGTCAGGGGCGGTGCGCTCACGGCTGGATCTCCCAGCGCCGCTCGGCCAGGAAGCCGGCCACCACCCGGTCCACGGTCGGCTGGTCGGTGCCGGTGGCCCGCACGACGCCGAGGTAGTCGCGGTTGGTGCTGTACAGCTCGTGCTCCTCGCCCACCGCACGCAGCGGACGGTACGTCAGATGCACGCCGTCGACGTCGAGATCCGTGGCCTCGGGGGCGCCGACCAGCGTGCCGGCGCGGTCGGCGCACGGGTACTCCAGACGGGCGGCGCCGTCGCGGCGGGCGGCCAGGTCGGCCGGGAGGGGCTCGCCGAGATGGGTGCGCAGGATGTGCTCGAAGAGCGGGACCTCCAGCAGCCGGGCCAGCAGCAGATCGCACTGGTCGCCGATGGCACGGTAGTTGACCTCGATGATCCGCGCCCGCCCGTCGTGCACCACGAACTCGGTGTGGCAGGCACCGAACCCGACGCCCAGCGCGTCCAGTTGCTCCAGGACCTGCGCGACGACCGGCTCGGGGTGGGCGGGGACGAAGGTGAGGCGCTCCTCGATGAAGTACGGCGGCGGCGACAGCTCGGTGTGGAAGCCGCCCAGCACATGTCGGACGCTGCCGTCGCCGAGGGTCTCCAGGGTGAACAGGTCGCCCGGGAGGTACTCCTCGACGACCAGCACGGCTCCCGGGCGGCGCTCCAGGATCTCCTTGGTGTGCGTCACCAGTTCCTCGGGGCCGCCGACGAGGACGACATCCTCGCTGGCCACGCCCTCACGTGGCTTGACCACACAGGGGTACGGCGCGTCGCCGGGCGCGACCGGTCGGGTCAGCTCCGCCGACCACACGGTGTCCACGCCGGCCGCGGCGAGCCGCCGGCGCATCTCGGCCTTGTCCTTGCAGCGCAGGGTGGCCCGCCAGTCCTTGCCGGGGAGGTCGAAGTAGGCGGCGGCCAGGGCGGCCTGGGTCTGGAGGTGGTCGCTGTTGGTGAAGACCGCGTCGGGGCGGTGGTGGGTCGAGATCCGGGTGATCACCGCCCGGAAGTCTCGGACGTCGCACTCCATGATCTCGACGTCCGGGTAGAGGCGGCGGTGGGCCTCGGGCTGGTCGGTGAGGACGGTGACGTCCAGGCCGAGCCGGGCCGCGGCGGGCAGGAAGCCCTCGGTGACGGAGTCGGTCGGATTGAGCGCGAGCAGGTACAGGCGCATGGCAGAGGAACAACTTCCGCTAGCGGGTGGGGGGTGGGGGCGGGCCGGGCCGGTCGGGCGCGGCCCGCCCCGGAAGGTTCAGCGACCGGTTACTTCGCCGGGAACTCCACGCCGGTGGCCTTCGCCACGTCCTTCAGCATCTCCTCGGCGGCCTGGACGCCGATGCCGGACATCCAGGTCTCGTCCGGCACCTCGAAGACCTTGCCGTCCTTCACGGCCGGGAGGTCCTTCCATACCGGGTTGGAGACGACCTGCTTCTTCTGGGTCTTGTCCTCGGCGTCGGCGGCCGTGACGAAGATCAGGTCGGCGTCGGCCTGGTCGATCTCCTCGGGGCTGACGTCCTTCATCGTGACCTCGGGGTCGCTGGAGATCTGCGACTTGGGCCGCTGGAAGCCGATGTCGTTCAGGACGACACCGCTGTAGGAGTTGGTCTGGTACAGACGGGTCGGACCGGCGATGAAGCGGACCACGGACACGGTCGGCATGGTGCCGCCGTCCTTCTTCTTGATGGCCGCCCCGAGCGCCTTGGCCTGCGTCTCGTACTCCTTCAGCTTGGCCGCGGCCTCCTTCTCCAGGCCCAGCGCCTCGGCGTGGACCTTCAGGTTCTCCTTCCAGACACCGCCGGTGGTCTCGGTGAAGACGGTCGGCGCGATGGCGCTGAGCTTGTCGTAGACCTTCTCGTGCCGGACCTTGGAGGACAGGATCAGATCGGGCTTCAGCGAGGCGATCTTCTCCAGGTTCGGCTCCAGGAGCGGGCCGACGTCGACGGTGTTCTTGAGCTCGCCGTCCAGGTAGGCCGGGAAGCCGCCTGACGTCTTGAAGTGCGGGGCGACCGCGCCGACCGGGTCGATGCCGAGCAGGGTGACGTCGTCCAGCTCACCGGTGTCGAGCACGACGACCCGCTTCGGCTGGGACGGGATCTTCACGTCGCCCATCACGGTCTTCAGCGTGCGCGGGAAGGCGGAGCTGTCATTGGCGGCCTTGGCCGTGTCGCTGTCCTTGGAGGAGTCCTCGCTGCCACAGGCGGCCAGGACGGCCGTGCCGAGCACGACGGAGAGCAGCACGGCGATCAGCCGGCCGATTCCGCGCAGGGGAGATCGCATGAACATGGTTCTTTTCTGTGAGTGGGGACTGATCAGGCAGTGGCGGCGGAGTGCCGCACCGCGCTGCTCTTGGGGACGACCAGCGGGGTGCCGGTCTCCGGGTCGGGGATCACCCGGCAGTCCACGTCGAACACGGACTTGACCAGCTCCGCGTCGAGGATGTCGGCCGGGGCGCCGGCGGCGGCGAGGCGGCCGTCCTTGAGGACCACCATGTGGTCCGCGTAGCGGGCGGCCTGTCCGAGGTCGTGCAGCACCATCACCACGGTGCGGCCGGCCTCGGCGTGCAGGGCGGCGACCAGGTCGAGGACGTCGAGCTGGTGCCGCAGGTCGAGGAAGGTCGTCGGCTCGTCGAGCAGGAGCAGCTCGGTGTCCTGCGCCAACGCCAGCGCGATCCAGGCGCGTTGCCGCTGACCGCCGGAGAGCTGGTCCACGGGGTGGTCGCGCAGGACCGTGGTGCCGGTGCGCTCCAGGGCCTCGTCGACGGCCTTCTGGTCGGCGGCCGACCAGGGGCTCAGCAGCCGCTGATGGGGATAGCGGCCGAGCCGGACGAGCGCCTCGACGGTGATCGCCTCGGGAGTTACCGGCTGCTGCGGCAGCAGGCCCATGCGGCGGGCGAGGGAACGGGCGGACATGCGGTGGATGTCGGCGCCGTCGAGCGCCACGGTGCCGGCGGCCGGGGCGAGGAGTCGGCTGAGCCCCCTCAACAGGGTTGATTTACCGCAGGCGTTGGGGCCGACGATCGCCGTGACGGCGCCACCCGGCAGCGTGAGGTCGAGGCCGCCGACCACGGCCCGGTCGCCGTAGCGCAGATCGAGGCCCTGCGTGGAGAGCTGGTTGGCGGGGGCGGGCATGTGCGGCTCCTGAAGACCGGTGGAGGGCGGCGGGGCGGGTTCGTGCCGGGCGCCGGTCATCGGTGACTCCTCTGGACGGGCGAGCTCTGGCGCAGCATCAGCACCAGCAGCCAGGGGGCGCCGAGCGTGGCGGTGACCGCGCCGACCGGCAGCCCCTCGATCGGCAGCAGGTGCTGCACGACCAGGTCGGAGGCGAGCAGCAGCACCGCCCCGGTGAGCCCGGCCAGCGCGAGGGACGCGGCGGTCGGCGGCCCGGTGACGAACCGCACGATGTGCGGCACGGCGAGCGCAACGAACGTCACCGGCCCGGCGAGCGCGGCCGCCAGCGAGGCCAACACGACGGCGAGGACGAGCAGTTGAAGCCGAGCCGCGGAGGTGCGGAGGCCGAGCGCGCCCGCCGAGTCGTCGCCGAGGTCGAGCACGGCGAGCCTGCGGTGCATCACGAGTGCGGTGGCGAACGCGAGCACCATGGCGGCGCTTGCTTCCCACACCTCCGTCCAGGTCCGCCCGTACACCGAGCCGGTGATCCACTGCAGCGCCGAGCCGGCGAGCTCGGCCGGGAAGCGCACGACCATCAGGTTCACCGCGGCGGCCAGACCCGCCTGCACGGCGAGCCCGGTGAGCACCAGCCGGGTGACCGCGAGCCCGGAGCGCCAGGCGAACACGCCCAGCAGCAGCGCCGCGAGCAGCCCGCCGCCCAGCGCCCCGACCGGGATCAGCGCCTGCGAGGCCCCGGCGGCGATCAGCGCGACCGCGCCCAGCGACGCCCCGCCCGTCACGCCCATGACGTCCGGAGACGCCAGCGGATTGCGGAACAGCCGCTGCAGCACACAGCCCGCCGCGCCCAGCCCGGCTCCGGCGACGACAGCCGCCACGGATCGCGGCGCCCGGAACTGCTGCACCACCAGCACATCGCCCGGATCCCCGAGCCCGACCAGCGCCCGCAGCGCCGTTCCCGCGGGCATCGGTATCTCACCCGTCGTCAGGGACACGGTGAGCAGCACGAACAGGAGGGCCAGGCCGGTCGTGGCGAACAGCAGGACGCGGCGCCGGACCCGGGCACGGGAGGCGGACTTCGTACGCACGGACACGACCGCGGCGCTCATCGGGCCACCCTCCGGGCCAGCAGCGCCAGCAGCGGCGCACCCAGGAACGCGGTCACGATGCCGACCTCCAGCTCCGAGGGGCGGATCACCATCCGGCCGAGCACATCGGCGGTGAGCAGCAGCAGTGGCCCCGCGATCAGACAGCCGGGCACCAGCAGTCGGTGGTCGCCGCCGAGCAGCGGCCGTACGAGATGGGGCGCGGCGAGCCCGATGAAGGCGATCGGACCGGCCACCGCCACCGCCGACCCGGCGAGCAGGACGACCGCGATGCCGCCGGCCAGCCGGATCCGGGCCACCGGAACGCCGAGCGCCTGCGCCGAATCGTCGCCCAGGGCCAGGGCGTTGAGGGCGGGGGAGACCGCCAGCGCGACCACCAGGCCGAGCAGCAGGGTGGGCAGCACCGGCCAGAGCACGTCGAGGGAGCGGCCGGACAGCGAACCGGCCAGCCAGAAGCGAGCCTCGTCCAGGGTGCGCTGGTTCATCAGCATGACTGCCGACGTCCAGGAGAGCAGGACGAGTTGGAGGACGGTGCCGCCCAACGCCAGCCGTACGGGGTCGATGTCTCCGGCGCGGCGGGCGAGGGCCTGTGCGAACAGGGCGGCGCCGGCCGCTCCGGCGAACGCGAACCACACGTACTGGGCAGGGCTGTTGAGCTTCAGCGCGAAGATGGCGACGACGACTGCGAAGCCGGCGCCCGCGTTGATGCCGAGCGTGGTCGGCGAGGCGAGCGGATTGCGGGTGATGCCCTGGGCGACGGCCCCGGCGACGCCGAGCGCGGCACCGACCGCGAGTCCGCTGACGGTGCGCGGCAGGCGCAGCCCGGTCACCACCAGGGCTTCGCGTCCGTGAGCGCTTCCGAACAGCGCGTCGGCGACCGTGGACAAGGGCACGGAACGGGCGCCGAGGGCGAGACTCAGCGCGGTGCAGAGTGCCAGGGCGCCGAGGCCGGTGAGGAAGAGCGGTATGTGCCGGAAGGCACGGAAGGGCACACCGATGGGTGCGCCCCGTTGGGTCGCAGTCACAAACCGTGAGCTTAGGTTAGGCTTGCTTTATAGTTCAACTGCTGTGAGATCACTGTGACATGCGCAATAGATGATCAGGCGCTCGCGGTTCACCTGGTGTTTTCCCTTGATCATCCGTGTAAGGTAAGCCTTACCTAGTCTGCTTCCGTTGAAACCTCCCACAGGAGCACCGATGTCCGTGACCTCGACGCCCCCGGCGGTCGGCGCCGTCGCGCGTACGCTCGGTGATGTCTACACGCGGCTGACCGGCCTCTGCGACGTCCTGTCCGTGCGGGTCGCCGAGCCCGGCACGGCGGGCGCCCGAGGGGGCGTGTCGGCGGCGGAGCTGGTGAAGGACGAGGCCGTGCTCGACGCCTTCGTGGCGGCGGAGACGGCCCGAATTCACGACCGCTACGGGAGCGTTCCGCGTCGCCACGTCGCCGCCTCGCGCGCCCTGCACGACTACGCCTGGTCGGTCTCGCTGCTCATGAGCGGAGCCTGGTACCTCGAACGCCGCGTGCCGCGGATCCGGCCGGAGGACCTGCGCCTGGACATCGACTCGGCCGAGTTCACCCTCACGCCCGGGAACGACCTCACCTGCCTGGCCGATGACCCGGCGGCCACCCTCCCCGGTGTGCTGACGGCCCCTCATGACGAGGCGCTGCGCGTGGAGTTGCGTGCCGCCGTCGCCGATCACATGGGTCCGCTCCTGGACGCGATCGGCCCCGTCGCGCGACGCGGCTCTCGCGCCCTGTGGGGCATGGTCGCCGACGACCTCGTCTCCGGTATCTGGTACCTCGGCCGGACGCTCGACCGCGAGGACGAAGCCGTAGCGGCGGCCACCCGGCTGTTGCCGACCGCGGTGACCCCGTACCCCGGCGGCGCCGACTTCCGTCACCTGACGACCGACGACGGGCGACGGCACCCGACACGCACCCGCACCGGCTGCTGCATGTACTACACGATCCGCCCCGACGAGGCGTGCGCCACCTGCCCCCGCATCTGCGACGCGGAACGCCTGCGCCGTCTCCAGAGCTGAAACGGCCTGTCGGCAGCGCCCCTCAAGGGGCGCGGGGCTGCCTTCGAGATGCGGCTCCGCCGCCTGGGTGTGACAAGCCACGATGGCGCCGCAGACGCCCGACAACACAACACGGCACTCCCCATCGCGGCCGCTACCCAGCGGAGCGCGTCGCCAGGAACTGCGTCGCCGCGAGCTCCGCGTACAGCGGATCGGCCGCCACGAGTTCTCGGTGCGTGCCCACCGCGCGCACCCGGCCCGCGTCCATCACCACGATCCGGTCGGCCATCGTCACCGTCGACAGCCGGTGCGCGACGACCAGCACCGTGGTCGTACGGGCGACATCGGCGACCGTGTCACGCAACGCCGCCTCGTTCACCGCGTCGAGCTGCGAGGTGGCCTCGTCCAGGAGCAGCAGGCGGGGTCGGCGCAGCAGGGCGCGGGCGATGGCGACGCGCTGGCGTTCGCCGCCGGAGAGCTTGGTGCCCCGGTGACCGACGAGCGTGTCGAGGCCGGCGGGCAGCCGGGCGACCAGGCCGTCCAGGCGGGTCGTCTTCAGTACGCGCGTGACGGCGTCGCCGTCCGCGTCCGGGTTGCCCAGCAGCAGGTTGTCCCGCAGCGAACCGGACAGGACCGGGGCGTCCTGCTCCACATAGCCGATCGCGGAACGCAGTTGGGCCAGCTCCCACTCGGCGAGGTCCCGCCCGTCGAGCGTGATGGTCCCGCCCTCGGGGTCGTAGAACCGCTCGATGAGGGAGAACACGGTCGTCTTGCCCGCGCCGGACGGGCCGACGAACGCCGTCATGCCCTGGGCCGGCACGGCGAACGTCACCCCGTGGTGGACGTACGGCAGATCGTCGGCGTACCGGAAGCGCACGTCGTCGAACGCGACCGCGGCCGGCCCCGCCACCCCGGCGACGGGCAACGGCGCGGGCGCGGCGGCCGGTTCGGCGGGCAGCCGCAGCGCCTCCTGGATCCGGGCGAGCGCCGCCGAGCCCGTCTGGTACTGCGTGATCGCGCCGACGACCTGCTGGATCGGCGACATCAGATAGAAGACGTACAGCAGGAAGGCGACCAGCGTGCCGATGTCGATCGCCCCCGTCGCCACCCGTGCCCCGCCCACCGCGAGCACCGTGATGAAAGCGATCTGCATGGCGAGTCCGGCCGTGTTGCCCGCCGCCGCCGACCACTTGGCGGCCCGTACGCTCTGCCGCCACGACTCCTCGGCGGCCTCGTGCAGCGTCCGTTCCTCCCGGTGCTCGGCCCCCGACGCCTTCACCGTGCGCAGCGCGCCGAGAATCCGCTCCAGCGAGGCCCCCATCACTCCGACCGCGTCCTGCGCCCGACGGCTGGCCCGGTTGATGCGCGGCACGATCACGCCGAGGATCGTCCCGGCGCCCAGGATCACGGCGAGCGTGACGGCCAGCAGCACCGGATCCACCAGGCCCATCATCACCACCGTCGCCACCAGCGTCAGCCCGCCGGTGCCGAGGCCCACCAGCGAGTCGGTCGTGACCTCGCGCAGCAGCGTCGTGTCCGAGGTGATACGGGCCATCAGATCGCCCGGCTCGCTGCGGTCCACGGCGGCGATGCGCAGCCGCAGCAGATACGACGACAGGGCGCGCCGCGCGCCGAGCACCACCGACTCGGCGGTGCGCCGCAGCACATACGAACCAAGCGCGCCCACCGCGGCGTTGCCGACCACCAGTCCGGACATGATCAGCAGCGCGCCGGTGATGGCCCGGTCGTGGGAGAGGTCGTCGATCAACTCCCGCGCCACCAGCGGCAGCAGCAGCCCGGTGGCGCCCGTGACCAGCGAGAGCACGGCGCCCGCGAGCAGGGCCCACCGGTGCGGGCGTACGTAGCCCAGGAGCAGCCGCCAGGTGGGCGGGGCGGTCTCGGTCGCTGCGATGCTCAACGAGGCTCCTCAGGAGTCGTACGGAGCACTCAGGCTACGTCGGCCCCCTCCCGTGGAGCCTGCCAGTTTCGTGCCACGGCGAGTGCCAGGGGCCGCCGGGCGCCGTCGGGCAGGCAGCCGTCGAGCATGCCGGTCAGGACGTCACCGGGCCCGAGCTCGACGCAGACGGTCACACCGTCGCGGTGCAGCCGGCCGACCGCGTCCGCGAAGCGGACCGGCGCGCGCATCGCCCGCGCCCAGAAGTCCGGCGCGGCCGCCTCGGCCCCGACCGGCTCGGCGGTGGTGTCGGAGAGCAGGGGCAGGCGCGGGGACCGCAGGTCGAGCGACGCCAAGGCGCGGCGGTAGTCCTCGAGCAGGGCGTCGAAATGGGGGGAGTGGGGTGCCACGTCCAGGCGGAGCGGATGCGTACGGCGTCCGCGGGCCGCCCACTCCTCGCAGATCCGCCGCACCGCCGCACGGTCTCCCGACACGACCACCGACCGTGGCCCGTTGACCGCCGCGATCACCGCCCCCGGCCCGGGGCTCAGCTCGGCGGGGGACGCCTCCACGGCCGCCATGCACCCCGTCTTCGGCAGCGCGTCCGCGAGCCGGGCCAGCGTGCCGACCGCACGACACGCGTCCGGCAGGGACAGCACGCCTGCCGCGTGCGCGGCGGCCATGTGCCCGGCCGAGTACCCGAACAGCACGTCCGGGCGCACACCCTGACTCCGCAGCAGCCGGTACTGCGCGACCTGCAGCGCGAAGATCGCCGGATACCCGAACGCGACCCGATCGAGCAGGGCGGCGCTGGGCGTACCCGCCTCGGCGAACATCACCTCCCGCAACGGCACGTCCACGTACGGGTCCAGCAGCCCGCACACCTCGTCGAGGGCGTCGGCGAACACCGGGGAGGAGCCATGGAGCGCCCGCCCCATGCCCGGCCGCTGCGAGCCGGCGGCCGAGAACAGGAACGCGACACGCCCCCGCGGCACCCGCACCGCGTCCGCCGCCCGCGCGGGCGCCTCGCGCGCCCGCGTCAGCCGTGCCACCACCTCCTCGACCGACGCGCACACGACGATCCGCTCCATGTCCCCGGGATGCAGGAAGCCCTCGTCCCGCGCGTGCTCCAGGAAGGACAGCAGGGGGCGGTAGAAACCGGACGGGTCGAGGAGCAGACACGGTTTGCGGTGGATCCGCAGCTGCGCCCAGGACAGCACCTCCAGCAACTCCTCCGCCGTGCCCAGCCCACCCGGCAAGGCCACGAAGGCATCGCCCTCCGCGGCCATCCGCGCCTTGCGCTCATGGATGTCCCCGACCACGACGAGATCGGTGAGTCCCGTGTGGGTGATCTCGTACGACAGCATCAGGCGCGGCACGACTCCGGTCACCGCCCCGCCGGCGCCCAGTGCCCCGTCCGCGACGGCGCCCATGAGGCCGGTGCGCGCACCGCCGTAGACCAGCCGCAGGCCCGCTCCGGCCAGCGCGCGGCCGAGTTCGGCGGCGGTGCGCACATGCCCGGGGCCGCGGCCGGGGGAGGCGCCGCAGAAGACGGTCACGGCGGTCACGGGGGCCGCGGCGGTCATGTCCACAGGCCGTACCCCCTGGTCAGGACGTGGTGCGGGTCGTACAGGTCCTTGGCGCGGACGAGATCGGGCCAGACGGGGCCGAAGTGGGCGCGCCAGTCCCCGGGCGACATCGGCAGGGCGCCGACCGGGTGGAGGACGCCGCCGACGGCCCTGGCCCGCTCGTACAGCGCCCGGTTGGCGGCGACCAGACGCCGTACGACGCCCGGGGCGGCGGGCGGTGCCGTGCGCATCAGGGCGAGCAGACAGAGGAGTTCGCCCGCGGGCCTGCGCAGCAGCGGGGTGTGCAGCGTGCGGCCCGTCAGCGGGCGGAGCTGGACCGTGCCGCAGAAACGCAGGCCCTGCTGGGCCCCCTCGGCCAGCACGGCCGGGACGAAGGAGCCCGCCGCCTCCTCCGGCAGCAGCAGGGTGAGCCAGGGGTGCGGGCGGTCCCACTCACCCGTGGCGCGCAGCAGCCGCTCGTCACGGTCCAGGCGGTGCACGTACTCGGCGTACGACAGGTCCGCGATCTCCTCGGTGTCGCGGTCGTGGTCCAGGTCGCCGATCAACAGCTCGTCGTCGGGTGGTCCGCCGTCGTGCGGCACGACCGCCTCGATCATGTAGCGCCATGTCCCGCCGAGCGCGGGTCGCGCCTGGCCCGCGACATGGCTGAAGCGGCTGTCGCGGGCCAGTCGCCGCTGATCGGTGAGGTAGCCGGCCGGGGCGTCGTGATAGAGGCGGTAGCGGCGCACATAGGTCGGCGCGGGCACCAGGGCGAGGGTGGCGCCGAGGATCAGGGCGCACTGGCCGAGCCCCGCCAGGACCGCGCGGAAGAGGTCCGGCCGCCGGTCGGGGGCGCAGACCAGCCGTTCGCCGGTGCCGGTGACGACCTCCAACTCCCGTACCCAGTCGGCCACCGGACCGTACCGATGGCTGGAGCCGCCGAAACCTCCGGTGCTCAGCAGCCCGCCGACGCTGCCGCCGAGGTGGTCGGGCAGCACCGGTGGGGTGAGCCCCGCGGCGAGCGCGGCCCGCACGACGTCGCGCCACAGCGCGCCGGCCCCGGCGGTCAGCGTCCGCTCGGCCGGCGCGCAGCGCACGTCGTCGAAAGCGCCCATGTCGACGACGTAGCCGCCGTGCGCCTGCCCCTGCCCGTACACGGCCTGCCCGGCGCCGCGCGCGGAGACCGGCAGCCCGTGCGGCCCGGCGAAGGAGACGAGTTCCTGTACGTCGGCGGCGGAGCGGGCCGGGAGCACGCCGAGCGGACTGGAGCCGACGATATGACCGAAATCGGTGGAGGCTTCCTTCACCTCTGACTTCCCCCCTGGCTTCACCCCGGACGCGCCCGTCATGCCGCACGCTCCAGCATGCCGAAGTCGAATGCGGCATCCGTCGTCGCGTTCTCGAAAATCTCCGTGAACACGCGATGTTGGAGAATGCCGTGTTCCGCATGCCGCTCGGCGATGAGAGCGGCGATCCGACGCAGGATGTGTTCGGGGATTTCCTGTTTGTCGATGGCCCCCACATCAAGTGAGTATTTGGCGCAGCATTCGAGCACCGCCTCGAATCCGTTGACGGACGCGGCCAGCCGCCGTTGCCGCGGATCGTGCCAGAGCGCGGCCAGCTCCTGGAGCAGACCCGGACCGCAGACGCCCGGCGTGAGCATCTCCCGGGCCCGACGGGTCAGGTCGGCGAGGTACACGTCGTACGGGGGAGGCGGCAGGAGACGGACCGTCAGTCGCCAGTCGAGCCGTGGTCGGCGGACGCACAGCTCCCGCAGCAGCGAGATCGAGCCACCCTCGACGATCACCAGCCGATGCCGGTCGGCGAGCCGCCCCACGATCTCGATGAGCGCGTCCGTGGCCTCGGTCGCGGACAGGTCGCCGTCGGCGAACGTCCGGTCCCCGAGCCAGTGGCGGCGCACGCCCGGCACCTCGGCCCCGGCGCGGGCGCTCGTGGTGGCGAGATCGGTGAAGCACTGCAGGCGGTCGGCGACGACGATCGGGGCGCCGGTCGCCCGGGCCAGTTCGGTGGCCGCCGCGCTCTTGCCGACGCCGGTCGGCCCCGCGATCAGATGGACGAACGGACGGACCGTGGAGGACGTTTCGTTCTCTGCCATGGCGGGGTGTCCCTTCCGCTTCGGGTACTGGAAAGACCACTGTCAAGTTACGCAGCACGGCTTGAGCTGACACCCAGTGGAAAGCCTGGACCGGGCAAAGAGACGGCCACATTCCTGTGAGCTTGTTAAAGGTTCAAGCGGGACTAGTTGGCGGGAGCGACTTCGGGGAATTCCAAGCCATATGAGTGGCCGTCGCATTTTTTCTCAACGCCTTCATGACGCGCCATGGGAACCCGTCTCCAGGAGGACATGCCGTGCACCCCGACATGCTGCAGGCCGTCGCCGAATCCCTGCCCGCCGCCCGCCCCGCCGGGCCGGCCGGCCGCGGCACCGTCCTGGTCGGCTACCGCGCCGTGGAGGAACTGGCGCGGTTCGCCAACGACCCGCGCTGGAGCGTCCACGTCCCCGGTCATCCGGACGAGGTGCGCCATGCGATCGGGCGCGCCGTGCGGCGCGGCGAGCGGGCGTACGTGCATCTGTCCGAGGAGTCCAACACCGAGGCGCGCTGCCCGGCAGAAGGCTTCGAACTCGTCCGGGAGGGATTCGACGGCGTCGTCCTCGCGGTCGGCGCCGCCCTCGACCCCGTACTGCGCGCCACAGTCGGCCTCGACCTGGCCGTGCTCTACGCGGCCACCCTCCGCCCCTTCGACGAGGTCGGCCTGCGCACGGCCGTACTGGCCGCCGACCACGCGGACGTCGTACTCGTCGAGCCCGGACCGCCAGGTCTGTCGGCCCGGCATGTCGCGGAGACCCTGGTGCACGTACCGCACCGGCTGCTGCCCCTGGGCGGCGCGGACGGCCTGGACGAGGACGTCCTCGCCCGGGCCGTCCGGGACTTCCTCAGGTGACCGGCGCCTCCCCGCGCTGAGCCAGGGTGGCCAGAGTCGCTTCGAGGTCCGCGGGGCGCGGGCGGTTGTGCGGGAGCTTCGACAGCAGTACGGCCATGCCGCAGGTGTTGGTGAGCGCCGAGAAGACGAGGCCGCCCGCGACACCGGCGGACAGCAACTGCCAGGCGGGGTGCAGGAGTCCGAGCCCGAGACCGGTCAGGACGATCGCCCCGGCGGTGAACCGGACCTGGCGCTCCATGGACCAGGTGGCGCGGGAGGTCGCTGTGGGCCGGTGCAGCTCGTGCCCGCGCTGCGCCCAGGCCTGGGTGCCGCCCGTCAGGGTCATGGCCCGGACGCCGTGCTCGGCGAGGACGCGGCAGGCGTTCTCCGAGCGGGCCCCGGAGGCGCACACCACCAAGAGCTGCTCGCCGGGGAGCCGGCGCAGGGCCGGCAGAGCGCTCTCGAGCCGGTCCAGGGGGATGTTCAGGGCGTCGGGCAGATGACCTGTGGCGTACTCGCCCGGCGTGCGGACGTCGAGGACGGTCAGGCCGGGCAGTCGGGTGCGGGCCTCTTCGACGTCGAGGGCGAGGGGGACGTGGGGTGCGGTCATGGGAAATGAGATCCTTTCCGAGGAGGAGGTAAAATACCCCCAAGGGTATGTAGTGGGGTAGGTAGGGGAGCGATCGTGGAGCTGCAGTTCGAGGGCGATGACCTCAAGTCGGTGCTGAACCGGCTGCGCCGGGCGCAGGGGCAGATCTCCGGAGTGATCAAGATGATCGAGGAGGGCCGCGACTGCGAGGACGTCGTCACCCAGCTGGCCGCCGCCTCCCGCGCCCTCGACCGGGCCGGCTTCGCGATCATCGCGACCGGGCTGCAGCAGTGCCTCACCGACGCCGAGAAGGGCCGGAGCAACGGCGAGACGACGGAGCAGATGAAGGCACGGCTGGAGAAGCTGTTCCTGTCGCTGGCATAGGAGGCGCCGGCCCGGTTGCCAGGGGGACACATCCGGGCCGGGGCCGGCAGGGCCGTTGCCGTACGCCCGGTCGTCACACGACGGCGTCGGCCAGCATGAACACGGCCACCGCCAGCAGGACGTACGCGAAGATCCGCTGAAGTGTGCCGCCCGAGACCTTCGCGGCGAGACGCCTGCCGTCCCACGCGCCGAGTATCGCGGCCGCGGCGAACGGCCCGACGGTGGTCCAGTCGAGGCTCTCGGCCGAGCCGGCCCGGGCCGCCAGCGCGACCAGCGAGTTGACGGCGATGACCAGCAGACTGGTGCCCACGGCGGCCCACATGCGCAGCCCCACCACGTTCACCAGCGCCGGTACGGCGAGGAAGCCGCCGCCCACTCCGAGCACCCCGGTCACCGCACCGAGACCCGCTCCGGCCCGGACGACCTGACCGCGCCGCACGGGCACGTCGTGGTGCCGTACGGAGGCCGACGGCCGGAGCATGCGCAGCGCGGCGAGAACGGCGATCACCGCGAACGCCGCGGTGAGCAGCGCGGGAGGCAGGCGCCCGGACAGCGCACCGCCGACCGCCGCCGGCAGCAGGCCCGCCCCGGCGAACAGGGCTCCGACGCGCCACCGCACCGTGCCCTCGCGGGCGTGCGCGGCGAGCGCCGTGGCGGAGGTGACGGCGACGACGACCAGACTCGCGGTGGCGGCCGCGGCGGGCGTGGAACCGAGCAGGTACATCAACGCGGGCACGGCCAGCACACTGCCGCCACCCCCCAGCGCCCCGAGCGCCAGCCCGGTGACGCCACCGGCGAGCAGGCCGAGGACCAGGGTGCTCACCGGCACCGGCCGGGGGTGCCGGCCCCCGGCTCCGCCACCACGGGAAGCCCCGCCTCGGCCCAGGCCCGCATACCGCCGATGACGTCCACGACATCCGTGCCGCCGCGCGCGGTGAGCAGGGCCGCGGCCTCGCGGGAGCGCTTGCCGGAGCGGCAGATCGCGATGATCGGGCGGCCCTGCGCGGCCTTCGGCAGCGGCCCCCCGGCCGTGAGCGAGGACAGCGGCGCGAGTACGGCGCCCGGGGCGTGCCCCGCGGCCCACTCGTCGGGCTCGCGGACGTCCAGCAGGACGGCGTCCGAGCCGGCCCGCTCCCCGGCCTCGGCCGGGGTGATGCGTGCCATGGGCAGCCCGGCGTCACGCGCCGCCGCGAACCCGTCGTCGACGGCGACCACGTCGCGTCCCGCCGCGTCGAGCAGCGAGGCGGCGATGGCGGCCCGCATACCGCCGGCGCAGTGCACCCACACGGTGCCGTCCGGTATCTCCCGGAGACGGCCGCGCAGTTGGTGCAGCGGAATGTGCAGCGAGCCCTTGATGTGGCCGGCCTCGAGCTCGTTGTCGCGCCGCACGTCCAGGACCACGACGGTGTCCTGTGCGGCTGGTCGGGCTGCGGTCGGTCGAGCAGCGACCGGTCGGGAAGTGGCCGGTAGGGCCGCGGCCAGTTCGGCGAAGGTGCCGCGCGGGAAGGAGTGCGGCCGCTCGCCCTGCCGTATCCAGTCGGCGGGGGAGCCGGTCGCGGCCGCGGCCGGTCGGTCGATGCCGACCCGGACGAGTTCCCGCTGTGCGTCGGCCAGTTGGGCCGGCGTCTCGGCGAGCAGGGTGACCGGCTTGCCCCACGGCAGCAGCCAGGCCAGATAGGTGGCGAGCTGCCCCTCGGCCTCGAAGTTGAGCGACCCGGCGACATGCCCCTTCGCGAACGCGACCCGGTTGCGCAGATCCACCACCCACTCCCCGGCGGCCAGCCGTGCCGCGAGCTCCTCGGGGTCGGCCTGGCGGGGTGGCGTCAGGTCCACCGGAGCGGGGCCCTGTGCGTTCGCCGGACCCATGTGCGCGTAGTACGCGGGGATGTCGTCCAGCCCGGCGAGCAGGTCGGCGACGAACGCGTCGACGTCCTTCACCAGGGCTTCGTTCACGGTGCGCTCACGCCCGATCGTCGTCACCGCCTCGCCCGCGGCCTGCGTGGCGGAGCAGAAGCTGCCGAAGCCGTGCGTCGGCAGGACCGCCGTCTCGTCCGGCAACTCGGCGGCCAGCCGGTGCGCGGAGTCGTACTGCGCCCGCGCCAGCCGCCCCGTCAGCCCCGGCTCGACCAGGTCGGGCCGCCCGACGGTGCCGATGAGCAGGGAGCCGCCGGTGAAGACGGCCACGGAGTGACCCGCCTCTTCCAGGACGTACGAGGTGTGGTGCGGGGTGTGCCCGGGAGTGGCCAGGGCACGCAGTTCCAGGCCGTCGTCGATCCGCGTACGGTCCCCGTCGGCGACCGGCACCCGCTCGTACCCGACTCGTGCCGCGGTCGGCACGAGATAGGCGGCGCCGGTGATCCGGGCCAGTTCCAGCCCCCCGGTCACGTAGTCGTTGTGGACGTGGGTCTCCACGACGTGGGTGATGCGCACGCCCCGCCGCGCGGCGGCGGCGATCATCCGGTCGATGTCCCTGGGCGGATCGACCACCGCGGCGCTGTGCGCGCCGCCCGCCAGATAGCCGCGGTTGCCCAGTCCCGGCACGTCGATGGTGTCGACGAAGTACACGGCAGCACTCCTCTCCTGTCTCCTGGTGAAGCCTGTTAGCCCCGGTCGGAGATTTACCCCCGGGGGTATATGGACCACAGTAGCAGGGTACCCCCGGGGGTATTTTTGGAAGATGGCCGGAAGCAGATGTGAAGGCCCTCCCGCGTGCCTTTACTGATCAGTCACGTCTAGGGTCGGAGGTGGACGGAGAGCCGCTAGTGAAGGGTCAGCACCATGGCGCAGGAAGTACGGGGCGTGATCGCACCGGGCAAGGGTGAGGCCGTGCGCGTGGAGACGATCGTCGTGCCGGACCCGGGGCCGGGAGAAGCCGTCGTACAGGTGCAGGCCTGCGGGGTCTGTCACACCGACCTGCACTACAAACAGGGCGGCATCAGCGACGACTTCCCCTTCCTGCTGGGCCACGAGGCGGCCGGCGTGGTGGAGTCGGTCGGCGCCGGCGTCACGGAGGTCGCGCCCGGTGACTTCGTGATCCTCAACTGGCGTGCGGTGTGCGGGACATGCCGGGCCTGTCTGCGCGGCCGGCCCTGGTACTGCTTCGACACCCACAACGCGACGCAGAAGATGACTCTGGCCTCGACCGGACAGGAACTCTCCCCGGCGCTCGGTATCGGCGCCTTCGCGGAGAAGACCCTCGTCGCGGCCGGGCAGTGCACCAAGGTCGACGCGGCGGTGGCCCCACAGGTCGCCGGTCTGCTGGGCTGCGGCGTGATGGCCGGAATCGGTGCCGCGATCAACACCGGACACGTCGGCCGGGGCGACACGGTCGCGGTGATCGGCTGCGGCGGCGTCGGCGACGCGGCGATCGCCGGATCGAACCTGGCAGGAGCGGCGAAGATCATCGCCGTGGACATCGACGACCGCAAGCTGGACAAGGCCCGCACGATGGGCGCCACCCACACGGTCAACTCGCGCGAGACCGACCCGGTGGCGGCGATTCGCGAGCTGACCGGCGGCTTCGGCGCGGACGTGGTGATCGAGGCGGTCGGCCGTCCCGAGACGTACCAGCAGGCCTTCTACGCCCGCGATCTCGCCGGCACGGTCGTCCTCGTCGGAGTGCCCACCCCCGACATGAAGCTGGAGCTGCCGCTGCTGGACGTCTTCGGCCGCGGCGGCGCGCTGAAGTCCTCCTGGTACGGCGACTGCCTGCCCTCCCGGGACTTCCCGATGCTGATCGACCTGCATCTGCAAGGCCGCCTGGACCTGGAGGCGTTCGTGACCGAGACCATCCAACTGGACGAGGTGGAGAAGGCGTTCGAGCGAATGCACCACGGCGACGTCCTGCGCTCGGTGGTGATGCTCTGATGGCCGCCCGCATCGAACGCCTCGTGATCTCCGGGCAGTTCAGCCTTGACGGCGGCACCTGGGACGTCGACAACAACGTGTGGATCGTCGGCGACGACCACGAGGTCATCGTCATCGACGCCGCCCATGACGCCGACGCCATCGCCGAGGCCGTCGGCGACCGGCGCCTGACCGCGATCGTGTGCACCCACGCCCACAACGACCACATCGACGCCGCACCCGCCCTGGCCGACCGCACCGGCGCCACGATCTGGCTCCACCCCGACGACCTGCCGCTGTGGAAGCAGACCCATCCGGACCGCGACCCCGACGCCCACCTCCAGGACGGCCAGATCATCGAGGCCGCGGGCGCCGACCTCACGGTCCTGCACACGCCGGGCCACGCTCCGGGCGCGGTCTGCCTGCACGACCCCGGACTGGGCGTCGTCTTCACCGGCGACACCCTCTTCCAGGGCGGCCCCGGCGCCACCGGCCGCTCCTACTCCCACTTCCCGACGATCATCGACTCGATCCGCGCCCGCCTCCTCACCCTGCCGCCCGGGACCAAGGTCCTCACCGGCCACGGCGACGCGACCACCATCGGCGCGGAGCTGCCACACCTGCAGGAGTGGATCGACCGGGGCCACTGAGGCCGGAAATCGTCGTCAGGGCCGGAAAACCAATCGTCGGGGACGAGAGCCGGCCATACGATCGCGCCCCATGACCACCAACACGCTCGTGACCCTGCATGACGTACGCGTCCTGCGCTGCGCTCCCGACGGCCCGCCCCTGGACGGCGAGAGCGCGGCGCTCGATCTCATCGGCGACGCCTACGGGCAGGAGGCCGAGTTGGTCGCGGTGCCGGTGGAGCGGGTCGCGGACGAGTTCTTCCGACTCCGGTCAGGCGTCGCGGGCGCGGTCATGCAGAAGTTCGTGAACTACCGGGTACGCCTCGCCGTCGTCGGCGACGTCTCCCACCACATCGCCGAGAGCACGGCCCTGCGCGACTTCGTGCACGAGACCAACAACGGCGGCCACATCTGGTTCCTGCCGACCTACGACGCACTCGACGCGCGGCTGCGCCCGGCCGGGTGACCCCTCAGCAGGCCGAGTAAAAGACGACAGAAGATGTCCGGCTTCCCCGGCACCCTCGAAAGCGACATCGCTCGTACAGGGTCGGGAGGCCGGACATGTCACAGCCGCTCAAGGACAAGGTCGCACTCGTCGCGGGGGCGACACGGGGAGCCGGACGGGGCATCGCCGTCGAGCTCGGCGCGGCCGGCGCCACCGTCTACGTGACGGGACGCAGCACTCGCGCCCGGCGCTCGGAGTACGACCGCCCCGAGACGATCGAGGACACCGCCGACCTGGTCACCGAGGCCGGCGGCCACGGCATCGCCGTACCCACCGACCATCTCGACCCGGCACAGGTCCGCACCCTCGTGGACCGCGTCGCGGACGAACAGGGCCGTCTCGACATCCTCGTCAACGACATCTGGGGCGGCGAGAAGCTCTTCGCCTGGGACAGCCCGATCTGGGAGCACGACCTCGACAAGGGCCTCAGGCTGCTGCGGCTCGCGGTCGAGACCCACGCGATCACCAACCACCACGCCCTGCCCCTGCTCCTGCGCCACCCCGGCGGACTCGTGGTCGAGATGACCGACGGCACGGCCGACTACAACGGCGACCACTACCGCAGCTCCTTCTTCTACGACCTCGCCAAGTCATCCGTCCTGCGCATGGCCTTCTCCCTCGGCCACGAACTCGGACCGCGCGGCGCCACGGCCGTCGCGCTGACCCCGGGCTGGCTGCGCTCGGAGATGATGCTGGAAACCTTCGAGGTGCGGGAGGACAACTGGCGCGACGCCCTCGAACGCGTCCCGCACTTCGCCATCTCCGAGACACCGCGCTACGTCGGCCGCGCCGTCGCCGCCCTCGCCGCCGACCCCGACGTGTCCCGCTGGAACGGCGCGTCGCTCTCCAGCGGGCAGCTCGCACAGGTCTACGGCTTCACGGACCTCGACGGCAGTCGCCCCGACGCGTGGCGGTATCTCGTCGAGGTCCAGGACGCGGGGAAGCCGGCGGACACGACGGGCTACCGCTGAGGCGGTACCGGGTCGCCCGTGCGGAGCGGCCAGCGCGCAGAGTGGCCCGGCGGCAGGCCGAGATCCTCCCGCACCGCCGTGTAGTAGCCCTCGCGTCCGGCGCGCTGCCGCTCCAGGAGCGCCCGCCAGGCCTCGGAGTCCCTCCTGCTCTCGCGCACGAACCGCTCCATCTCCATCGCCGTCACGACCCACGCCCGTGCCTTGTCCACCACCTCGGGGCTGCCCAGCATGATCAGCGCTTCACCCGAGGGATCCCGGCGGGTGGTGGCGTCGGCCAGCAGCGGCTTGGCTTCTTCGAGGGGCAGGGGATCCGGGTGCGGGTCGTTGCCGAGCTCGGCCGCGACCCGGTACGTCACCGTGACCGTCTTCTTGACCGACTGCGCGTAGTCGGCGTACACCGCGAGCCGCCGCTCCTCCCACCGCGCCGCCTGCTCCCGCCGAAACCTCACCTGGTCGCCCCGCACGACCACCAGATACGAACCGAGCGCGCCGATGACGACGCCGATGAGCGCGGGGAGTTGCTGAATGAACGCGGACATGGCGGCACGCTATCTGCCCGAACGATCATCACGGCAGTACGGTTCGGCGTCATGACGGACACAACACGCTTCGCAGGCCACGGAGTTCTCGTCACCGGCGCGGCTCGCGGCATCGGCGCCGCCACCGCTCGACGGTTCGCGCAGGAGGGGGCCCGGGTGCTGGTGACCGACAGGGACGGGCCCGAGGCCGAGAAGACCGCGGCGACGCTGCGGGAGGAAGGCCTCGCGGCGCAGGCGCTCGCGTGCGACGTGGGGGACCGGGCGTCCGTCGAGGCGGCCGTCGCCCACGCCGCCGACACCTTCGGCTCGCTCGACGTCCTGGTCAACAGCGCGGCCTCCTGCACCCCCGACACCCCGCTCTTCGAGGACGGCCCGGACGAGGCATGGGCCCGCGACCTCGACGTCACCCTGACCGGCACCTACCGCTGCTGTCGCGCCGCCTTCTCTGCCAAGTCCAGCGTGTTGAGTTCGATTGCGAGTGCGGCTGCCGCCCCGGGAGCTCTGGCTGCTCGTGTGAACATCTCGTTGCTGATGCGTTCCGCCGGCGCCCGGCGGGCCGATACTGACCGGGCGGCGACCAAGGGGCGGGGAGCAGGGTGGACTGGACGGTGTGGGCAGGCCTGGCCGCGGGCCTGCTGATCGCGATGGTGACCGCGCCGGTCGGCGTGTCCGGAGCGGTGTTCCTCCTTCCGGTCCACTTGAGCGTCTTCGGCGTGCCCAATCCGGCGATCACGCCGACGAATCTGCTGTTCAATGTGGTGGCTGGGCCAGGCGCCCTGTGGCGGTACCGCCGCGATGGCGCTCTGCGCGGCGGCCTGGCCCGGCGCCTGGTCGCCGGCACGCTTCCCGGCGTCGTCCTCGGCGCCGCGATACGCGTCTTCGCTCTTCCCGGTCCGGGTGTCTTCCGACTGCTGATCGCCGCCCTGCTCCTGCCACTTGGGGTGTGGCTGTGCGTCCGCACCCTCGCCCCGGCCCCCGTCCGGGCGGGTGCGGCGGCGGAGCCGTCCCCGGCTGCGCTCACCACCCTTGCCGTGGCGGTGGGGGTCGTCGGCGGGATCTACGGCATCGGCGGCGGATCCCTCCTCGGGCCGATCCTCGCCGCCCGGGGGCTGCCCATGGCGCGGGTGGCACCGGCCGCGCTCGCCGCGACGTTCGCCACCTCGATCGTCGGCGCGGGTGCCTATGCGCTGCTGTCCCTGATCGGCGGCGACGTCGCACCCAGCTGGTGGCTCGGGCTGGCCTGCGGGCTGGGCGGACTGGTCGGCGGCTACCTCGGTGCCCGCCTCCAGCCCCACCTGCCCGAGACCACGCTACGCCTCCTCCTCGGCGGCCTGGCCGCCGTCCTCGGCACCTTCTACGCCGCACAGACCCTCGCTTGAGGCCCACGCTCCGCCACAGCTCAGGTGCCCCGGCTCCGCACGTCCGCGTCAGCGACTCAGCCCGAGCACACCTCCAGACTGGTTGTGCCATCGAACCTTCTGGTTGTACGGTCGAACCATGTCCAGGGATCACAGGGCTGATGACCCGGCCGTCCTCCAAGAGGCGCTGGGAAGCTTCGTTCGGGCCTTCGGGCTGCATCAGCCGGAAACAACCCCTTGTGGCCAACCGATCTCGGTCTCCGAGGCACATGCCTTGGGTGAGCTGGCCCAGGAGCACGAGATGCGGCAGGTCGAACTCACCCGTCGGCTGCGGCTGCAAAAGAGCACGGTGAGCCGGCTGGTGGGTCAGATGTCCGCCCGTGGCTGGGTGCAACGCGCTCCGGCGCCCCACGACGGACGCGGCGTTGTCCTGCGGCTCACCGCTTTGGGGCAGCGGGCGGCGCAGAACCTGGCTGAAGCACGGCGGGAGCGGTTCTCCCGGCTGCTCGATTCGATCCCGGCCCATGAAAGAGCGGGCGTGCTGCATGCCCTCGATGTGATGGTGGAGGCATTGGATGAAGAGCAGTAGGCGCCGGGCCCTGGTGGCGGGCGCGGGTGTGGTGCTCGCCGGCGCCGTGACGGCTGTCGCCCTGCTGGCGGGCGGCTCGCAGCAGGAGTCGGGCGAAGACCGGAGCGAGCGGCAGGCGTTAGTGGCCGAGCGGGGCAAGAGTGTGATGCCCTTCGACCTCGAGCAGACCACCCACCGCTTCACCCCCACGGCGACGGGAGGTGTCCAGGATGTCGTGGCCGACCAGAGCGGCGATACGGAGCAGACCGGTCTGATACGCGCTCATCTGCGCAAGGAGGCGGAAGCGTTCGGTCGGGGTGACTTCGCCGACCCTGCCCGGATCCACGGCGCCGACATGCCCGGCCTCGCCCAACTGCGGGACGGGCATGACCGTATTGAGGTGCGCTACGAGGAGCGTGCCGACGGGGCCACCCTGGCCTACACCACCAAGGATTCTGCACTGGTTGACGCCTTGCACGACTGGTTCGAGGCCCAGCTCGGTGACCACGGCGCGCACGCCGAGTCTGGTCATTGATGCGGAAGAGGGGGCGGGGACAAGGGCACGACACCGCGATGACCGACACCACCACCGCGTCCCCGCCCGTGCTCGCCCGGGTGCTGATCGTCGGCTCCGGCATCATGAGCCTGGCCAACTCGGTCACCGTGCCCTTCCTGGCCGTGTTCCTCCACAAGGAACTCGGGCTCCAGCCGGGCATGATCGGCTTCATCATCGGCTCGTCGGTGTTCTTCTCGATCTTCGCCGGGTTCGTCGGAGGTTCGCTCTCCGACCTCGTCGGCCGGACCCGGCTGCTGCTGATCTCCCTCATGGGAGTGATCGGCTCGTTCGTGGGCCTCTACTTCAGCCACGGCGTCCTCGCGGTGTTCGTCTTCAACGCGACGATGGCGCTCGCCAGCAGTTCCTTCGGGCCCGTGGGCAAGGCGCTGCTGAGCGACCTGCTCCCGCCGGGCCGGCGGGTGAAGTGGTTCTCCTACCAGTACGTGACCACCAACATGGGGTTCGCCGTCGGTCCGGTCGTCGGCGCGGCGGTGGGTCTGGCTGGTGACCGGTCGGCGTTCCTCGTCGGCGCGCTCGGCTACGGCGTCTACCTGCTCGGCCTGGCCGGGGTGCTGCTGTTGACCTCCTCGTCCGCGTCGGACCGCGAGCCCAGCCGGACGGCCACCGGCGGCGGGCAGACCCAGCTCTTCGGCAGCGTGCTCAAAGGGCTCGCGGAGAGCGCGCGGGTCGTGGCGAGCGACTCGCGTCTGCTGTTCCTCATCCTTGCCGGACTACTGCTGGAGGCCGTGCATGGCCGGGTCTCCTCGCTGCTCGCGCAGCATCTCTCCGACGGCTTCGCCGACGGCACCGCGATCCTGGGATACGTACTGACCGCCAACGCGGTGACCGTGGTGGTCCTGCAGTTGTCCGTTTCCCGGTTCATGGACAAGCGCAATCCCGTGACGTCCATCCTCGTCGGTGGTCTGCTGACCGTCGGTGGCATGGCCGGCTTCGCGTTCGCGCAGGAGCTCTGGCACTTCGTCGCCGCAATGGTGGTGTTCTCGCTCGGCGAGATCCTCATCTATCCGGCGGAGTTCGCCATCATCGACCGGATCGCGCCGGAGGACCGCCGAGGCTCGTACTTCGGCGCACAGACCTTCGCCCAACTCGGCGTCTTCATCGGCCCCTACACGGGAGGCCTACTGCTCGCGGCCTACGGCGGCACCACCATGTTCCTCGGTGTCGGCTCCTTCGCCCTGGCCAGTGTGGCCATCTACCTGCTCGTCGGCCGACGAATCCCCGGACTGGCCGCCCCCGTACCGGAGCGCACCACGGAGCGGTCGAAGGAAGAGCATGCCGATGACGTGGCGTGAACGGCGTGCGCTTGCGAGGAGCAAGCCCCGCACGGTGGCCGCCGCCCCGGGTGCGCCGACATCGGCTGACCGCTACCTGCCGGGCGGGGCCTGCGTCGGCAGTACGCGCACGACCGCATGGCGGTCGGCGAGCTGATGGCGGTCAACACGGGCTTCCAGGCGGGGACGCGGGGGCGGGCAGGCGCATGAGCGGCCCGCCCGGACGGCTCCCCGCCGAGGTGGCGGGGAGCCGGGAACGCCGTACGGCGGTCGCGGTGACTACCGGGGTGCGACCGCGTCCTCGGTGCGGTTGCGCCGGCTCCGCTCCCTTACCAACGAGACCCCGACCACCAGCGCGGCGACGAGTACGGAGAGCAGGACCTGACTGCGGCCGCCGCCCTCGCTGTCGTCGGTGAGCATGTAGACGAGGACGAACGAGATCATCCCGATCGTCGCCCACGTCAGATACGGGAACAGCCACATCCGGACCACGAGCTTGTCCGGGCTCTCGCGCAGGATGATCCCCCGCATCCGCAGTTGCGAGAAGCAGATGACCAGCCACACGAAGAGCGCGATCGCGCCCGAGGAGTTCAGCAGGAACTGGAAGACGGTGTCCTTCCACAGGTAGTTGAAGACGACCGCGACGAAACCGAAGGCCACCGAGGCCAGGATCGCCGTCTGCGGCACACCGCGGGAGTTCGTGCGGACGAAGGACTGTGGCGCGTCGCCACGCTGACCGAGGGAGAAGGCCATGCGGGAGGCGGTGTAGAGGCCGGAGTTGAGACAGGACAGCACGGCCGTCAGCACGACGACGTTCATGATCTGCCCGGCGTGCGGGATGCCGATCGAGTCCAGGGCCGCCACGTACGAGCCGTGCTTGGCGATCGAGGGGTCGTTCCACGGCAGCAGCGCGACCACGACGAGGATCGAGCCGACGTAGAACACGCCGACCCGCCAGATGACACTCCTGGTGGCCTTGGCGACCGCCCGGCGCGCGTCCGGGGACTCACCGGCGGCGAGGGTGACGATCTCGCTGCCCATGAAGGAGAAGACGACCAGCAGGATGCCGGTGAGAATCGCACCCGGTCCGTTGGGCAGGAAGCCGCCGTGCTCGGTGAGATTGCCGAAGCCGGTCGCGGCGTGGTCGGAGCCGGGCAGCACACCGAAGATCGCCAGGCCGCCGAGGACGATGAAGCCCGCGATGGCGACCACCTTGATGCCCGCGAACCAGAACTCGAACTCGCCGAACGAGCCGACCGAGGCCAGGTTCGTGGCCGTCAGCACCACCATCACGATCAGCGCCCAGGCCCACTGCGGTACGGCCGGCACCCATCCCTCCAGGATCACGGCACCCGCGGTCGCCTCCACGGCGAGCACCACGACCCAGAAGAACCAGTACAGCCAGCCGATCGAGAACCCGGCCCAGCGCCCGAGTGCCCGGTCCGCGTAGGCGGAGAAGGAACCGGAGGTCGGATTGGCCGCGGCCATCTCGCCGAGCATCCGCATCACGAAGACGACCAGCGCGCCGACCAGTACGTACGACACCAGGATGCCGGGCCCGGCGGCGGCGATACCGGAGGCGGAGCCCACGAACAGGCCGGCGCCGATCACCCCGCCGATGGCGATCATCGACAGGTGGCGGTTCTTGAGACCCGCCCGTAGACCTTCCTGCTGCGGAGGCTGGGCGAGTGGGGGCGGTGTGGTGGGGGTGGCCGTGCCAGGGGGACGTGTAGTCATGTCGACATCCATTGAGTGATGGGGGGGCCTTGCGGGGAGTGGGCGCCCGGAGAAAGCGATCACGGCGTGGAGCCTCGCTCCGTCTCCTCATGGGAGGTGAGCCGTGTCACTTGTGGAAATGGATTTGCGCAAGCGTACGAGGGGCCGGGGGGCGACGTGTTTGTGAAGGACGAACAAACTCGCCCTCAAGGCCTGTGCGAACGGCCAATGCGAAAGCGCTGTCAGTTGGTCGGCAGCACCATCAGGTGCTCGGTAGCGCTGTCAGGTGGTCGGCGGCAGTCGCAGCTGGAGCATGGCCAGCAGGCGCTGGTCCGGACGGCCGAGGTCCATGCCGGTGAGTTCCTCGGCCCGGCGGATGCGGTAGCGCAGCGTGTTGGGGTGCACATGCAACTGGGCGGCGGCCGCCCGCACGTCACCGAAGGAGTTCAGATACGCCAGCAGGGACTCGGCCAGTCGGCCCTGGTGCCGGCCGTCGTGCCGCACCAGGGCGGTCAGCCGTGGATCGCGTATCTCGGGATGGGCGGTGAGCAGCGTCAGCATCTCGCTGACCAGGACCTCCGCCTGGATGTCCGGCAGCGCGGCGACCGCGATGGGGAGGTCGGCGCCCATCATGGCGTCGAGGATGCGGTCGGACTCCCGGCGCGAATCGGGGACGTCGCCGAGCCCGGGCACCAGGCAGCCGACCGAGCCGCGCAGCGGCAGGCCCAGGTGGCGGCGTGCGGCGTCGGTGATCTCCTGGCACCAGCCGCGCAGGGTGTCCGTGCCGACGCTGCGGGGCAGCTGGGGCAGGAGCACGTAGATACGGGGGTCGAGCTGGGTGACCAGCGCGCTGCGGTGCCGGGCGGCGATGTGCACCGAGATCAGGTTGGTGACCTCGGTGTGGGCCAGCTCCGGTGCGGCGCCGACAGGACTCGTCTCCGGCGCGGCGACGACCCCCGCGGTCCCGTACGAGAACCCCAGAACGGCGGCCGGGAGGCCGGCGTCGAATCCCAGGTGGGTGGCGAGCGGCTGCGGCCCCGTGCTCCCCTCCAGCAGCCCGGCCAGCAGGGTCCGGGTGAGCGTCAGATCCTCGGAGAGCTCCCGGCGGCGGCGTACCAGGTGGTGCGCGGCGACCCGGGCGGCGCCCAGCAGCGCCTGCTCCGAGTGCTCGGACAGGGGTGTCGAGCCCTCCTGCACCCAGATGGTGCCCAGCTGCCGGTCCCCGGATCTGATGGCGACCGCGAGCCGGCGGCGGATCCCCAGCTCCGGGTGGCTGTCGATACCGATCACCTGGTCGCTGGAGCGCAGGTGCTGGAACACGCCCCACTCGCGCAGCTTCGCCAGGTACGCCTCCGGCCCCTGCCAGCCGAGGATGGAGCGCCGCCGCAGGTCGTCGATCTCGTCGGAGTCGGTGGAGCGCGAGTAGGCCAGCACCCGGTTGGCGGCGTCCTCGATGCTGATGATGCCGCTGGTGAGGACGGCGGTGGTCTGGGCGAGTGAGAACAGATCGCCCTCCTCGGTCCCTTCGCCGGGGCGGCCCGGAGGGGCGTCGTCGAGGGCGGCGCGGGCCAACGCGTTCACCTGCTCCCAGCGCGCCTCACTGCGCAGCGAGAGCAGGGCCACCCCGGCCTCGGCGGCGGTCTCGCCGATGACCGCGGCCTGACCGGGACCGTCCAGTTTGACCACGACGGCGGTGGCCCCGTCGCGGGCGGCGGCCCGTAGCGCGGGAAAGGCGGCGCGGCCCCGGGCACCGATGACGAGGACCAACTCACCCGGCTGAGCAGTCGGAGGATCCTCCGGATCGAGCAGCGCGACACCCCGGATCTCGACATCGAGCCCGGCGGGAGCGGCCTGCACCTCCACCAGGGTGTCCCCCAGGGCCATCAGCAACTGACGCAGGCTGATGCTGGCTGAGGGCGGAGACACCGAGGCCGGATCCATGAACGGGGATCGTACTGGGACACGACCGCCGGCCTGCAAACGTCGCCCGGAGGATGGCCGCAGCGGCAGGCGGCGCAGCCGGTCCAGGCCGACGCCGAGCCCGGCCGGCGCCTTGCGGACGGTGGAGCGGGCGCCGCCCGACAGCATGCCGCCGCGCTCGCCCAGCCATTCCCGGGCGACGGCGTACGTGCTCGTCAGCCCCGTCCCCGGCGAGCGCGGCCGGCGTCGCACCGCCGCGGGGTGCACAGCGGTAGCGCAGGAACAAACTTCACCGTTCGGTCACAGCCGCACGAGGCCCACAACCCACGACCCCGTGGACCTGTCTAGCTGGCAGAGAACACACGAACCGCATGGGGAGAGGCCTGGTCATGGCGGACATACGCAGACGACGAGCAGTCGCGCTCGGCATCACCGGAGGACTGGTCGCACCGCTCACGCTCGCACTCGGCGCCGCGCCGGCGCAGGCCGCGAGCTGTACGACGCAGACCGGGCCGTACCAGAAGCAGGTGGAGAAGTTCCTCGGCCGACCGGTCGACGGCAAGCAGTCCGCCGCCGACTGCAAGGCCATCCAGGCCTTCCAGAACAAGCACGGCATCACCCCGAACGTGGGCTACGCCGGTCCCGTCACCTGGGGCGTGATGGACCTGATGAACAAGCAGAAGGCCGTCGGGAACAACCCCAACAAGGACGGCAAGTGCCCGACGAACAAGGGCCGCATCGCCTGCGTCAACCTCACGCTCCAGCTGAGCTGGATCCAGGACGGCAGCAGGCTGGTCTACGGCCCCGTACCGGTGCGCACCGGCCGCAACGGCTACGAGACCCGCACCGGCCTGAAGAAGATCTACTGGCGGGACATCGACCACGTGTCGAGCATCTACGACGTGCCGATGCCGTACTCCCAGTTCTTCGACGGCGGCCAGGCCTTCCACTCGGTCGGCGTCAGCATGTGGAACCCGCCGGGCTCGCACGGCTGCGTCAACATGACCAAGACCGTCGCCAAGAAGTACTGGTCGCTGTTGAAGAACGGCGACGACGTCTACGTGTACGGCCGCAAGCCGGGCACCTGATGGAGCACAGGCACCCGGCTCGCGCGGGAACGTCACGCCTCGGGGGCGTCTCCGAAGTCCGGGATCTCCAGCCTGACCCCGCCCTGCCGCGCCGACTCGTGCGCGACGATGCCCGGCAGGGTGTAGCGGGCCGCGACCCACGCGTTCACGGACGGCAGGGTGCGCGTGTTGACGGCCGTCACGAAGTCGTCCACCAGGAAGTGGTGGCTGCCCTCATGGCCGTTGTGCAGATGGTCGAACTCCCGGGGCAGCCGGGAGCGGTCGTGCACCGGCGCCGAACCCGAGGTGAAAGCGGCCCGCAGATCCGGCGCGATGTGCTGGAGTGACGGGTCGTCAGGAGCCATGGTCGGCTTGGGCTCCAGCAGCTCGCTGATGTCCTGCACGCCCTTCTTGTCCTGCCACAGGGCAACCGTGGCGAGCTGCTCCATGCTCGCCTCGGTGCCGAAGAAGCGGAAGCGGGATTCCCGTATGTGGGACGGGTAGCCCACCCGCCGGAACTCGTTCGTACGGAACGAGCCGCCGCCCGCGACCTCGAACAGTGCGGTCGCGTTGGAGACGTCGTTGCCGAACTGGCTGACGGACTTGTCGAAGACGCCGTCGCCGCGGTCGTCCACGACCCCGATCGCCGACACGCTCACCGCGTGCGTCCGCCAGGCCCCGAGCACGCCGCCCACCGCGTGCGTCGGGTACAGCAGCGGGGGATAGCTGGCGGTCGCCTTCCAGTTCTCGCCGCCGCTGTACTGGTACGCCTCGTAGAACCCGAGGTCCATGTCGTGGACGTAGTCGCCCTCGGCGTAGAAGAGCCGCCCGAAGGCGCCCTCGGCGATCTGGTTGCGGGCGTGCACGGTCGCCGGGTTGTACTGACTGGTCTCACCCATCATGTACGTCAGCCCGGTCGCCTTGACCGCGTCGATGATCGCGGCGATCTCCTCCGCGGTGATCGCCATGGGGACGGCGGAGTAGACGTGCTTGCCCGCGTTCAGGCCCTGGAGGACCAGTGGGCCGTGGGTCCAGCGCTGGGTGAAGATCGCGACCGCGTCGACGGCCTTCGACTCCAGCATCGCCTCGTACGAGGGGAAGGTGCCGGCCAGTCCCTGCGCGTCGGCGAGCTGCTCGGCCCGCTCGGGCAGCAGATCGGTGACGTACACGTCGCTGACACCGGGGTGGGCCTGGAACAGCGTGGCGAACTGGCCGGAGAACTGGCCGGCGCCGACGATGCCGAGGGAGAACGTCATGGAGTGGGTGCCTTTCACTGGCCGAGGATGAGGTTGATCTGGTCGTTGGTCTGGTCGAGGCTGCTCACGGGCTTTCCATTGCCGTAGATGTCCTCCATCGCGGGCGCCATGAGCGCCGTCATGTCCGCCGAGTAGCTGGCGATCGGATACGAGAAGGTCCTGAAGCGCTTCTTGTCGGCGACGGGTTCGGTGAACGCCGAGACGTCGATGCCCTTCTTGTCGTACGCGGCGACGGCGGCCCTGGTGCCGGCCGGGGTGGCGGGGAAGACGACGCCGTACTTGCCGACGACGGTCTGGCACTCGTCGGAGGCCAGATAGGTCACCCACTTGCGGGCGCCCTCCTTGTTCCTGGCGGCCTTGGTGATGGAGTCGGCGAGCCCGTTCATCATGGTGGCGCGCTTGCCGGTCGGGCCGACCGGCGTGAGAGCGGTCTTGATGTCCAGGCCCTTGAAGCCCGCGTAGGTGGAGATCATCCAGGCACCGTCGAACGCGGCCGCGGCCTTCCCCGCGGCGACCTGGGTGTTCGCCTGGTTGGACTGGACGTTGTAGTCGGAGAGCGGGGGCATGTACCCCTTCTTCGCCAGACCGAAGTACCACTTGATGACGGACTGGAAGGTCTTGCTGTCGTACTGGTACTTCGTGCCCCAGCGCGGCTTGTCCAGGTAGCTCCAGCCGGCGGAGGCCGCGAAGTTGCTCCACTGCGTCTGGCCGTCGCCGAAGCCGCCGCCGTTGCTGGCCAGGCCGTACACCTTGACCTTGTTCTTGTCGAAGCCCGGCTCGTCGCCGCGCTTGCCGTTCCTGTCGACGGTCAGGTGGGCGATGGCCTTCTCGAAGGTGCCGCCGTCCTTGGGGTTCCAGGCCAGGTTGTTCAGCTGCTCGGCGGTCAGCCCGGCGGCCCGGGCCATCTTCTGGTTGTAGAACAGCGCGACCGTGTCCCAGTCCTTGGGGGCGCCGTACCGGTGGCCGTCCTGGCCGATCCAGTTGGCGGCGAGTCCCGGCTGGTAGTCGGAGTTCTCGATACCGAGGTCGTCGAGCGGTTCGAGGACCTTCAGGTCGGCGAACTGGCCGAAGTTCTGGATGTGGTCGGTGAACACGTCCGGCTGGGTGCCCGCGATGAAGCCGGCGGTGAGCTTGGTCCAGTAGTCGCTCCAGCCCAACTGGGTGATCTTGACCTTGAGTCCGGGGTTCTCCTTCTCGAACCCCTTGGCGCAGGCCTGGTAGGCGGGCAGCTGGTTGGCGTCCCACAGCCAGTACGTCACCGTGTTCGCGGACGCCCCTGCGGAGCCGCCGTTCGCACAGCCGGCCGCCAGGGACAGGGCCAGCGCTCCGCCGAGCGCAGTCAGCTTTCGAAGTCGCATGCGCGTTCCCTCACTTGATCCCGGTGAAGCCGATGGAGCTGACGATGCGGCGGGCGAAGCAGGCGAACAGCACCAGCATCGGCAGCGCGGCGATCAGCGTCGCCGCCATGAGCCCCGACCAGTCGACGCCGGTCGCCGGGGTCTGCGCCCGGAAGACCGCCAGCGCCACGGTCAGCACGCGCGAGCTGTCGCTGTAGGAGACCATCAGCGGCCAGAAGTAGTCGTTCCAGGAGGTGATGTACGTCAGCACGCCCAGCGTGATGATCGGCGTGGACGCCATCGGCAGGACGACCCGGAAGAAGACCCTGACCTTCCCGGCGCCGTCGAGGAGGGCGGCCTCCTCGACCTCCCGGGGGATGTTCATGAAGAACTGCCGCAGGAAGAACACCGCGAACGGGGTCATGAAGAGACTGGGCAGCGCGATGCCCAAGAGCGTGTCCACCAGGTGGAGTTGCTTGATGAGTACGAAGTTGGGCAGCAGCGTGAAGATGGTCGGCACCATCAGCCCGGCCAGGAACAGACCGAACACCTTGTCCCGGCCGCGCCAGCGCAGCCGTGAGAAGGCGTACGCGGCCATTGCGGAGAAGAAGATCTGGCAGCCGGTGATCAGGGTCGAGACGATCACCGAGTTGAGCAGGTACCGCCAGAAGTCGAGCCCGCCGCCCGCGCCGCCCTGCGCGACCGCCTCCTCGGCCGACTGCAGGCCGAGGGCCCGCTGGAAGCCGGTGCCGGTGAGATCGACGGGCAGCGGATCGGTGGGGTCGGCGCTGAGACCCGCGTTCGTGGAGAGCGCGGTGCGCAGGATCCAGTAGAACGGCAGCAGGGTGATGAGGACGATGAGCCCCATCAGGGCCCAGGCGGCGGCCCGCCCCGGGGAGAACCTGCGCCTGACCGGCCGTACGGTCGTCGAGGTCGTTGTCACGGCAGCCATCTCGCTGTCTCCTTCCGTCAGCCGAGGTCGGTTTGGCCGGCCCGGGTGAGCCGGTACTGCAGGACGGTGATCGCGCTGAGCACGACCAGCAGGGCGACGGACATCGCCGAGGCGTAGCCGAACTGGAAGCGGCCGAAGGCGGAACCGTAGATGTAGTACTGGAGGACGTTCGTGGCGTTCGCAGGACCGCCCGCGGTCGTCACGGCGACCGTGTCGAACACCTGGAACGAACCGATCACCGTCATGATCAGAACGACTGCCAGGACCGGACGCAGCAACGGCATCGTGATCCGCCAGAACATGCGCCACTCGCTCGCGCCGTCCACCTTCGCGGCCTCGTACATGTCGTTCGGGATCGCCTGAAGACCGGCGAAGAGCAACAGCGCGGTGTAGCCGACGTGCCGCCAGACGTTGATCAGGGCGATGGTGGGGATGGCCCAGGTCTCGTCGGCGAGGAACGGGATGCGGTCCACACCGAGGGCGCTGACGATCTCGTTCCCGATGCCGAGCTGGGTGTCGAGCATCCACAGCCAGACCAGGCCGGCGACGACGTTCGACATCAGGTACGGGGTGAGCACGATGCCCCGCAGCAGCGCCGACTGGGTCAGCCGCTGGAGCAGGACGGCGATGGCGAGCGCCGCCACCGTCTGGACGCCGATGTTGATGAAGACGTACTCGACGGTGACCGTCAACGAGTTCCAGAAGATCGGGTCGTTGATCATCCGCACGTAATTGTCGAGGCCCACCCACTCCGCCGGGGTGAGCAGGTTGAAGCGCGTGAAGCTCAGATAGACGCCCCGCAGCGTCGGCCAGAGCAGGAAGACCAGGAACCCGAGCAGCGCCGGAGCGATGAACACCGCGGCGAGCCGCCCGTCTCCCTGCTCCTCGCGGGAGCGGGCCCGCGTCCTCGACTTGATCCCTGCCCCCTCGGCGTCGCCCAAAGGCAGACGCGACGGAGGGCTGCTGGACGCGATGGTCATCGGGAGACTCCCTCGTCTGCGGCTCGTCCTCAGCCACTTACTTTTGTGGCGGAAGAATCCAGCCGTCAAGAGTCGTGCAAACATCTTCACCAGGCCATGTGGACCGCCTTAGACTGGCGTGGTTGCTTTTGTGGAGAAAAAAATCATGTGGGAGCCTGACGACCATGACCGCAGTAGCCGCCAGCTGGCTTCCCCTCAGCCCCGGTGAGCGCTCGGTGGCGATCGAGGTACTCCTCGGTGGCCCCGTGTCGCGCACCGAACTCGCCCGGCGGCTCGATCTCTCCGCCGGGAGCCTCACCCGGCTGACCAAACCGCTGATCGAGTCGGGCCTCCTCGTCGAGGTCCCTGAGGCGGGCGCCCCGGCGGAGGTGCGTCAGGGTCGTCCGTCCCAGCCGCTGGACGTCGTCGCCGAATCCCGCTCCTTCATCGGCTTCAAGATCACCGATGACATGGTCTACGGCGTCGTCACCACCCTCCGGAGCGAGATCGTCGCCCGCTACGACCGCCCCCTCACCACCCATGACCCTGCCGAGGTCGTGGACCTGCTGGGGGAGATGGCCGACGAACTCGCCGCCGGCCACCCCCGGCTCGCCGGCATCGGCATCGGCGTGGGCGGTCTCGTCGAGGGCCGTGCCGTGGTGGGGGAGTCCCCGTTCCTGCACTGGAGCGACGTTCCGCTCGCCGAACTGGTCGAGGAGCGCACGGGGCTGCCGGTCGTCGTGGAGAACGACGTGGCCGCCCTCGTCGAGGCGGAGACCTGGTTCGGCGCCGGACGCGGCCTCGACCGCTTCGTCGTCCTCACCATCGGTGCCGGCATCGGCTACGGGCTGGTCCTGGGCGGTAAACGGGTGCCGTACGCCGAGGAGGACCGGGGCTTCGGGCGGCACTGGATCGTGAACCCCAACGGTCCGCTCACCCCCGACGGGGCACGCGGCAGCGCCGTCTCCCTGCTGACCATCCCCAACATCCGCTACCAGGTGCAGGCCGCCACCGGCCGCGACCACACCTACGAGGAGATCCTCGAGCTCGCCGCGGCGGGCGAACCCATGCCCTCCCGTGTCATCGGGGAGGCGGCCCATGCCCTCGGCACCCTGGTCGCCCAGATCGGCAACTTCGTGCTGCCGCAGAAGATCCTGCTCGCCGGAGAAGGGGTGGGCCTCATGGACGTCGCCGGCGAGACTGTGACGGAGGCCATCCGCGCTCAACGGCACCCACTGGCGGCCCCCATCGTCCTGGAGACCAAGGTGTCCGACTTTCACGACTGGGCGCGTGGTGCCGCCGTTCTGGCGATCCAGGTGCTGGTGCTCGGGGCGGCGGACGCCTGAACTCCTCGATCCGCGTGGACAGATGGACGTGATCAGCAACACGGCCCGATATGTCCGTATTGTGCGAGCTTGCTCACAGTGCCTTCACCTCGGGAGCCGTATGCTTCACACCATGTCCACCACTGTTGAATTCGCCTCCGATCGCTCGGCTGACGAGGTCAACGAGGAGATCCGGGCGCTGTGGCGCCGGGCGGGCGGGACACTGAGCGTCGAGGAGCGCGAGGAGTACCAGCGCCTCGTCCTGGAGTGGGCCGCCGCGGTCCCACAGCCGGCGAAGGCGGCCTGAGCACCAGCCTCAGCGGCCGCCCGAGCACCGTCCTCGGCGCGCCTCGCCCGGCATCGGAACACCCTCCCGGGGCACTCCTGACCGGATGGGTGCCCTTCTCGCACTGACCTCGGCCGTCTGTTACGGCATCGTCGACTTCGCCGGCGGCATGCTCTCCCGGCGCGCCCACTTCACCGCCGTCACCCTTCTCGGCCAGCTCGGCGGGCTGCTCCTCGCCCTCGCCGCCGCCCTCCTCGTCCCCGCCGGTGCCGTCCGCCCGGCGGATCTGCTGTGGGGAGCGCTGTCCGGCGTCGGCAGCGGGGCGGCGATGCACTTCCTCAACCGGGGCCTGAGCCGGGGCGCGATGAGCACGGTCGTTCCCGTGAGCGCCGTCACCTCCGTCGCGCTGTCCGTGCTGTGCGGGGTGCTCCTGCTCGGCGACCGGCCCGGGGCCCTGGCCTGGACCGGCTTCGCGGTCACCGTGCCCGCGCTGTGGCTCGTCGCGGACGACCGGGGCGGGCCGCGGCCGAGCGACGGCGAAGGGCATCGCAAGGGGCCGGTCGACAAAGCCGCGACTGGCCTCGACGCCGGGACTGCCCGGCGCCCGCAGCGCACCGGGAGCCCCCCTCGGCCGGGGCCGGCCCGCGGCGTGAGTGACGGCCTGCTCGCCAGCGCCGGTGTCGCCGTGCAGTACCTCGCGCTCGGCCAGGCCGATGCGTCGAGCGGGCTGTGGCCGGTCGCTGCGGGCCGCGTCGCCGCCGTACTCGTGCTGCTGCCGGTCGCCGCCCGGCACCCCCGGCAACTGCGGCTGCCGGTACGGCGATGCGTCCAGGCGCTGCTGGTCGGAGCGGGAGCCGCGCTCGGCCTCATCCTCTATCTGCTCGCCGCCCAGCGGCAGTTGCTGGCGGTCGCCGTGGTCCTCGCCTCGCTCTATCCGGCACTGCCCGTCGTGCTGGGGTTCGTCCTGCTGCGCGAACCCCTCACCGGCCGACGGGCCATCGGGCTGGCCGGTGCGGCGGCGGCCACCGTGCTGCTGACCCTGGGCTGACGAGCCGGCCCCGTCAGCTCCAGGTCGCCGAGTAGTAGCGCCGGTACGCCTTGCGGTCCTGCTCCGCGCGGATGAACCGGGTCGCCACCAGCGCGACCATGCTCCCCGCGATGACCAGCAGCCCGGGGCCGACGTTCTTCGGGTCCGCGAGCCGCGACAGCAGGGTCGACGCATCGACGTCGATGATCGGGGTCGACGAGCCGGGCGACGCCGCACCGGGCGCGATCGCGCTCTGCGTGGCCGACGCGGACGGTGTCGGAGCGGGCGAGCCGCTCTGCTGCCCGGAGCCGCCGGGCGCCGCGACGATCATCTTCATGCCGAGCGAGTCCAACGCCTTCGTCACCGGCTGGAAGAAGGTCGTACCGCCCGCGTTGCAGTCGCCGCTGCCGCCCGACGTCACACCCAGCGCGATCCCCTCGGAGAACATCGGACCGCCGCTGTCCCCGGGTTCGGCGCACACGTTCGTCTCGATGAGCCCCGTGACCGTGCCCTCCGGGTAGTTGACCGTCGCGTTGACCGCGGTCACCTCACCGTCGCGCAGCCCGGTGGTGCTGCCGCTGCGGAACACCCGCTGCCCCACGGCCGGATCGGCCAGGCCCGTGATCCGCACACCCTTGCCGTCCCCGATGGACACGACCTCCGCGCCGGCGCCCGCGTCCCCGCTCGCATACTCCACCAGGGAGTAGTCGGCGCCGGGGAAGTTCTGCTTGACGGTCCGGCCGATCTGCTGGGTGCCCCGGTTGTCGGCGAACCACACGGAACCGTCCGGCCCGCAGTGCCCGGCCGTGAGGATGAAGTCGCGCTCACCGTCGGTGACATTGAAGCCGGCCGAACAGCGCCCGGCGGTCGACAACAGCGGCAGCGCGCCGTTCAGCCGCGTGGTGAACGTGCCCTCGGTGCGCTCCATGTGGACGAAGTCGCCCATGCCGTCGGCGAGTTTCGTCATCCGGGACCAGTCACCTGCCGAGACGGTGCTGTCGCCCCGTACCACCACCTCGTTGGACCGGTAGTCCATCACCCACGCCGTACCGGTCACCCGGGGCGCCGAACGCAGCGTCGACGTCGCCGACTTCAGCTCGTCCATGCTGTGGTCGACCATCTTCGCCTCGGCACCGGCCTGCCGCACCTCGGCGGCCGCCTCCTCGTCGGTGACCGCGACGACCGGCTTGCCGTCGGAACCGATCCAGGTGCCCGCCGTACGGGAAGAACCCAGGCGTGCGACGAGGTCGCTGCCGGTGTCGGCGGCCGAAGCGGCATAGGTGCGTGGGACGGTGGCGCCGTCGGGAGGTTCGCTCGCCACGGCGCGTGTGACCATCGTTCCTCCAAGGAGGAGTCCGCCGACGGCCGCCAGCCGTGTCACTCGCCGGACGAGACGTCGTCGTGCGTGCCTCATGCATGGCTCCCGAACCAGTACAGCGCGGCGGCAACGCCGCGGGGCCCTCCCGGAGTTGAGCACCCTCTCTCCATACGTGGCCCGGCCCGCCCGCGTTCACCGCACAGGTGATCGTTCTCGCGCCGGCGCCCGCACCCGGCCCCGACCGCTCCCGTCCTCGCTGTTCCGGGCCACCTCACAGGCCTCTATCTTTGTGCCCCATGACCAGGATCCCGTACGCAACGTCCGGTGAACCGAACCCCTTTCGCGCACTCACCCTCGACCGGCTCCGATGTCGTACGAGCGCGAAGTGGCGCACCTACCCCGACGACGTCCTGCCGCTGTGGGTGGCCGAGATGGACGTACCGCTCGCCGAACCCGTCCTCCGCGCGCTCACCGACGCCCTCGCACTCGGCGACACCGGCTACACGACGGGCACCGGCTACGCCGAGGCGCTGGCCGGATTCGCGGCCAAACGGTGGGGCTGGGACGGGCTGGCCGTGGAGCGGACGGCGATCGTGCCGGACGTGATGCTCGGTGTGGTCGAAATGCTCAAACTGGTCACCGGGCCGGGCGATTCGGTCGTCGTGAACCCACCCGTGTATCCGCCGTTCTACCAGTTCGTCGAGCACATGGACCGGCGGGTGCTCGAGGCCCCGCTGGGGGTGGATCTGCGCATCGACCTCGACGCTCTTGACGAAACGTTCCGGCTGGCGGTCGCCACCGGCCGGCGCGCCGCCTTCCTGCTGTGCAGCCCCCACAACCCGACCGGCACACTCCACACCGCGGACGAACTCGCCGCCGTGGCAGCCCTCGCCGACCGCCATGGCGTGCGCGTCGTCGTCGACGAGATACACGCACCGATCACCGCGGGCGGTGCCGGGTTCGTGCCGTACCTGAGCGTCCCGGGCGGCGAGTGGGGGCTGTCGCTGATGTCGGCGTCGAAGGCCTGGAACCTGGCCGGTCTCAAGGCGGCCCTGGCCGTCGCCGGACCCGCGGCCGCCGCCGACCTGGCCCGCATGCCCCAAGAGGTGAGCCACGGGCCCAGCCACCTCGGCGTCATAGCCCACACCGCCGCCCTGCGCGACGGCAGCAGCTGGCTCGACGCCCTGCTGTCCGCACTCGACGACAACCGGCGCCTGCTCGCCGACCTCCTGGCCGAGCACCTCCCGGCGATCACCTACCGCCCCGGCGAGGCCACCTACCTCGCCTGGCTCGACTGCCGCGCCCTCGGCCTCGGCGACGCTGCCGACCCGGCCGACGTCTTCCTGCGCCGCGGCCGGGTGGCGCTCAGCTCCGGGATCCCGTTCGGCACCGGAGGAGCCGGGCACGTACGGCTGAACCTGGCGACGTCGCCGGAGCTGATCCGGGAAGGCGTACGGCGGATGGCGGCGGCGCTCGACCGGGACGGCACGGGCCAGGGACAGGGAGAGTGACGGCAGGGGGGTGGGGGCGCCGGTCGGCATCCCCACCCCCCTGCCTACACTTCCCGCCATGGACGACACGTCGTTGGAGCAGCTCGGCGCGGGCAAGTACCTGCTCATCACCAGCTACCGCAAGAACGGTACCGGTGTCGCCACGCCGGTCTGGGTGGTGCCTGACGCGGACGCGCTCGGCGTGTGGACGGTCGCCGACTCCTGGAAGGTCAAGCGCATCCGCGCCCGCGGCGACGTCCTCGTCGGCCCCTGCGACCTGCGCGGCAGGCCCACCGGCGACCAGGTCCCCGCCACCGCCGAGATCTGCGACGAGGCGACCAGCGCCCGCTACCGCAGGCTCATCGCCCGCAAGTACGGGATCACCGGCCGCCTCACGCTGCTCGGCAGCCGACTGCGCCGCGGTGTCAACGGCACGGTCGGCATACGCATCACGCTGACGCCCTGACCTGCCGGCCTAATTCACGCAGGGCTCAGGTCCAGGCCCGGTAGGGCTCGTCGATCAGCTGGAACACCGGCTCGCCCCGGACCGGGTCCTTCGCCGTGGACAGCCGGACCCGGTCCCCGCTGTGGATGCCGATGGGCGGGCCCATGACCCGGCCGCGCACGACGAATCCCTCGGCCATCTCGACGAGCGACACATTGCGCGCGGCCGGGGTGTTGCGGTGGACCACCGTCGAGTGGCGTACCGTCCCCACGCCCTCGCTGCGCTCCGTGCGCAGGTCACTGCCCTGGCAGACCGGACACAGCAGCCGGTGGTACATCGCGGTGCCGCACCAGGTGCAGCGCTGGAAGAGGACGGCCTCCGTGGCCGGGGCCGCGGGGTCGAGTACGCCGGTCGTGGAACCGGCGGTCTGACGAGCAACAACGCTTCCTGAGTGGTGGTACACGCTGGTCAACTCCCTGCGCTCGGCCGGAATCCCACGTGCGCGGGACACCCGTGCACGCACGTGCCCGGTTCACCGTGCCACCGTGCACAGCGTCAGCGTATGGCACTCAGTGCCATAGGTAAAGGCACTCCGTACCCTTAATCTGTCCGGGATTTCGGATCAGTCGCGCCCGAGCGTGGCCTCGATCTCCTGGACGACCCGCCACAGCGGGGCGCCGCGCCGGGACACGACGACCACCACGTCCTCGGGCCGCTCGTCGTCGGCGGGGCGCGGGGGAGGGGCGGCGCCGAAGGCGGTCTGCACATACCCGAGGGCGTGGTCCACCGCGGTGCTCGCGTCGCCCTGGCCGTCCGAGCGCAGCCAGGAGCGCAGCGCGTTGTTGTGCGCCGCGACCACGGCGGCGGCGATCACATCGGCCTGCAGGGTCCCGTCGCGCCGGCCGGCGAAGCGCTCGCGCAGATACTCGGCCAGGGCGCGCTCGTAGCGCCACACCACCGACAGCTCGTAGGCGCGCAGCCCCGGCACCTGCTTGGTGAGCCGGTAGCGCTGCACCGAGAAGGTCGGGTTCTCCGCGTACATGCGCAGCACCAGCCGGGCCGCGTCGCACACCCGGCGCACCGGCTCGTGCTCCTCGCCGCTCGCCGCGAGGAAGGCCGTCATGTCGGCCAGGCACCGTTCGTGGTCGGGGAAGACGACGTCCTCCTTCGACGGGAAGTAGCGGAAGAACGACCGCCGTCCGACGCCGGCCAGCGCCACGATGTCGTCGACGGTCGTCTGCTCGTAGCCCCGCTCCAGGAACAGCTGGAAAGCGGCCGCGACCAGCGCTTCCCGCATCGGGGGCTTCGCCGCCCCGGCCTCCGTCTTCTCGTCGCGGCCGGGGGACGCGCTGCTGGTGCTCATGGACGGGAACGTAGCACCAGAGCGAGGCCCATGGCACTCAGTGCGCTGTAGGGAGGGTACTGAGTGCTGCCAGTTCCTCGTCCGACGCCGGTTCGCCCGAGTCGGGGAGCAGTTGGGGGATGCCGTCGAGCACGGGATAGCGGCGGCGCAGACGGGGGTTGTAGAGCGCGGAGCCCGGTCCGTCCAGGATCAGCGGGCCCTTGTCGAGGGGACAGACCAGGATCTTCAGCAGCGGGTCGTCGGGCTTCATGAGCGGTTCCCTTCGGAGGTGGGGCGGTGCGCGTCGTGACGCGGCAGGGTGAGGACGACGGCCAGGGCGAGCGCGGTGCCGCCCAATCGCAGGGCCAGCCGCAGCGGGTCCTGCGGGAGCGGCTCGCCGAACGCGACCGTGCCGCTCGCCACGCTGAACACGCAGGTGACGGTGGTGCACACGGGCACGATCAGCGAGGCGCGGCAACGCTGCAGGGCGGTCTGCGACAGCACGAGGCCGAAGGCCCCGGTGAGGAGCAGGAGGTAGGGGTAGGGGGAGGTGAGCAGGGCCGGTACGGCGTCGCCGAGCCCCGTGGTGGTCAGCCGGCCCGAGACGCCCTTGATCGCGAGCGAGCTCACCCCGTACAGCAGCCCGATCGCCACGGCGTACGCCACACCCGTCGTCGGCGTCCGATGGCGGCGCCGGGCCCGCCGTTCGGCCGTGCCGTACAGCCACAGGCCGAGGGCGAGCGCCGGTACGCACAGGGCGAGCAGGGTGCCGGTCGGGGCGGTGCGGGAGATCGGCTCGGTGCTGTCGTGCAGCGACGCCACCGTCATCAGCAGCGCCAGCCCGATGACGGCGAGACCCCGTCGCTCCGCGGCCGTCAGCCGCTCGCCCAGCACCACCGAGGAGAGCAGGAGCAGCAGCACCAGCCCGGAGACGAACAGCCCTTGTGCCGCCGCGATCGGCAGGACCCGGTAGACGGCCAGCTGAGCGGCGAATCCCAGGGCCAGGGCCAGCGCGCCGCCGATCCACAGCGGGCTGCCCGCGAGCAGCCGCAGCGCTCGGCCCGGCCGTGCGGCGCGCAGCGGCGGAAGACCGGCCAGCGCCCGCTTCTCCAGCACGAACCCGGTGCTGTAGAGGACGTTCGCCAGCAGCGCCGCGACCACTCCCCAGACCACGTCGCTACCTCCTCCTGGCGTGCAGGAGGAGGATCGAGGAGAGGGACGGCAGCCGGCAGGCCAGCCGGTCGAGCGGGCGCAGCGGACGCGGAACCCCGTGGAAGGGAGCACCCTCAAGCCGTACGACCTCGAAGCCGGACGCGGTCACGAACTCCCGCAGCGCACGCGCCGTGAACAGCCGAAGATGGCCCACCACTTGGCTGCCCGGCCTGCCGTGGACACGGCGCAGGCTCACCTCCGAGAAGACGGGCTGGACCCCGCCGAGCAGCAGTGCCCGGTTGTACCAGGCGGCGAGGTTCGGCGTGGAGAGCATGAGATGGCCGCCCGGTCGCAGCACCCGGCGTAGCTCGTCGAGGGCGCCGTCGGGGTCGACGAGGTGCTCGACGACCTCGCTGAACAGCACCGCGTCCGCACTGCCGGACGCGAACGGAAGCCCGCCGTCGGACAGTTGGCCGCGCACCACCGAGGGCAGCCGCCGCGCCGCCCGGCGTAGCGCGTCCTGCGACCAGTCGACGCCCACGATCCGGTGCCCGTCCAGGACACGCGCGGCGACGGCCGCCGCCGAGCCGTCCCCGCACCCCACGTCGAGCACGGTGGCGGGCGGGTGGCCCGGCCCTACGGTGCCGAGCGCGCGGGCCAGCATCCGCGCCTGCCGCAGGCTGCGGTCCTCCCCGGAGGCGACCGGTACGGCCGGGTCCTCGTAGAAGTCCCGAAGTCCCGGCGAGGACGTCGTGGTGGTGGCAGGAAACGGCGGTGCTGTGCTCATGGCGTGCTCCGAGGGCCGTACGTCAGCGAGAGGCAGTCCTCGAAGAGACCGGCAAGGGCTGCCCCGGCCGTGTCGTCGAGGAGGTCGCGCGACCAGCGCAGCGTCAGGTGCAGCCGTCCGCCGGTGGAGGCCGCCGCCAGGCTCAGTCCGCGGGGCATGCGGGCGGGCGCGGAGAACCACACGGCACGGGCCCGCCCCGCCTCGCCGAAGTCCAGCGGATACGGCACCCGCCCGACGTTGCTGAGCAGCAGGGTCGATGTCCATGGGGCGACGGCCCGACGCACCCCACGCGTGAGCGCGCCGCGCGCCCCGACCGGAAGGAGAGGGGCCGTCAGCAGGGCCGCCCCCGGTCCGAGTGGTGCGCGCGTCTGCGACTTCAGCGCCCGGGTGCGCCGGGCGGTGGTGTGCAGCAGCCGGGTCACGGCCGCCGGATCGGGACGCCCTGCGAGGAGCAGCGGTGCGTCGGACCGGTCCTCGGGCGTCATCGGCACCTCGACGAGCCGCGTCCCGTTCCCCAGCGGCATCGCCAGGTCGCGCGAGCGGTCGTCCACGGGCATGGTGATCCGCACCGGCCGGTCGGGCCTGCCGTGCGACCGGTTCCAGCGGCTCGCCATCAGGGAGGCGGCGACCAGGAGTTGATCGTTGACGGTCCACGGAGCGGCCGGGTCCGCTGGTGGCAGGGGCAGGTCCAGCAGCAGCATGCCGTTCGCCGCGGCACTCGCTCGCCTCGGTCTGCCAGTGGTGTCGGGGGCCAGCCGTGCGGGCCGGGCCCCTCGCGTACGGCCGTCCCGGTGCCGCCCGGCGGGCGCCCGGTGCACGGGCGCGAGGGGTGTCGTGGCCGTGCCCTCCCCGCCGTGGAGCGCGCCCTGCCCGCCGTAGAACGCGGCCGTCGTGGCGAGCAACCGCAACCCGGACGGCGCGTCGAGTGCGGTGTGGTGGAGGGTGAGCAGCAGGACGGACCGTACGGCGTCCAGGGCGACCACCTCCAGGCGCACCGGCGGCGACTCGGACAGCGGCGGGCACAGCGCGAGCGCCCGGGCGCGGGCACGGGCCAGGGCGTCGGGCCCCGGCCCGGCGAAACTCACCGGGTCCACGTCCAAAGTGCCGGTCAGTTCCCACTCGTAGGACCGCCGGTACCAGCGGTGCGGCGCCTGGCGTACGAGGACCCGGGAGTGGACGAGCAGCGCCCGGCGGAACGCCTCCCACAACCGCTGCCCGTTCGGTCGGCCGGGTAGATGGACCTCGATGTGGACGGTCTCCGGCTCGTCGTCGCTGAGGCAGTGCCGGGACACCTCGTCGACGACCGGGAACGCCAGCCGCGCCGGAACCGTGCCTGTACCGCGCCCGGTGAGGGGATCGCTCTCGAGCGCGGTCATCGCTCACCGCTCCCCGCCCTGCCCGGGCCGATCGTCACGACCGCCGCGCACAGGGCCACCACTGCCAGCACTTGAGCGAGGGCACCGAAGGCCCCGCGATCCGCGGAGACCGGCGCGCCCGCCCCCGTCGCCGCGGCGATCCCCGCCCCGGCCATGGCCACCGCGGCGACCGGGACCAGGGCGCCGGGCCGTAGCCGGGCGATCAGCGCGAGCGCCGGGACCACCAGGGCGAGCGGTCCCGCCACCAGTGCCACGACGGCGGTCAGCGCCACCGTTCCGAGGAGCAGCCCTGGCGCCGAGGGAACGTCCGTGTGTCCGGCCGGGGTTCGGTCGGTACGTCGCCGACCCACGAAGGCGACGGCCACGAGCGCGGCGACACCGATCGCCCCGCCGATCAGCGCGGTCCGGTACGGCCCCGCGGGCTCGTACTCCAGGTGCACGGTGCCGGACTTCCCGGCCGGGATCAACCAGGCCTGCTGCCAGCCGTCGAGCCGGACCGGCGTGAGCTCCTCGCCGTTCAGCGTGGCCTTCCAGCCGTCGTTGACGTTCTCGTACGTCCGCAGGTACGACGCCTCGCCCGACCCGGCGGACACGGCGACCGTCCGGCTGTCGCCGGTCCACTTCCGTACGGTGACCTCGCGGCCCGCCGCAGCGGAGACGGCACGCGGCTCGCCCCGGGACAGCGTGACGTCCGTGATCGCGAGCGGTCCGGTGTCACCGGCCTCCACGCGGTGCCTGCCGAAGGCCAGCTCCACGCTGCCGCTCTTCGCCTCGTCGCTCGCGCAGAGTTCCACCCTCACCGGCCGACGCTCCGTCAGGTCGCGGACCAGCCCGGACGCCTTCGTCGGGTGGAGCGTGCCGTCGACGTCGAGCGCCGGGCCCTGTCCGCACGGCAGCGAGAAGCGGGCGTCGGCCCTGGGCCGCGGTGCCCGCAGGTCGGCCAGCGCGGGCACGTACACCTCGCTCAGGCCCACGGGCAGTTGGAGCCGTTCGTCGGCGACGGGGTTGTGGAGGGTCAGCGGTGCCGTCTTGGTGACCGTGATGTCGAGGCGGTCCGTGGTGATCGCGTCGAACCGCGCGAGCCCGTCGGAGTCGACGTCGGCCGTCGCCGTGCCGTGCGGCGAACTGATCCGCACCCGCTCGGGGCGGGAGGACAGGCCGCCCGCCGCACCCAGGACGATCTCGTCGATCTTCTTCCTGCCCGGCCAGCTCAGATGGATCACGGGCCGGTCCCCGGCGATCCAGGCCGTCGTCAGATCGCCGTCGACCAGGTTGCGCGCGCCGAGCGCGAGGCCGCTGCGGCTGGTGGAGTCTGCGGACACGGTGATCCGCTGCCGCTGCTGCGGGGCGACGCGGTCCAGCAGACGGTCCAGCGCGTCTCCGGGCACGGCCACCGCCTGCGCCGTCACGTCGTACGCACCCGTGTCCTCACGGGTGTGGAACTGCCGGTGCAGTCCCGCTTGCGTCGAGGCCGGGGCGAGGCCGCCCGGGTCGGTGCCGCGGTGCAGCGAGTACACCTGCGCGTCGGCCTGGATGCGCTCGGCGGCGGTCGGCAGGGCCAGCAGCCGGGTCACCTTCACCCCCGGCACGGTCACCTCGGAGAATCCGGCGCCGGACAGCCCGGGGCGCGCCGACTCGGCGTCCAGGATCTCGATCCTCAGCCACTTCGCCCGGCCCTCGGGCGCGCGGACCGACTGCCGCTCACCGTCCGGCCGCAGCGCACTGTCGACCGAACCCCGGTCCGTCTCGATCCGCACCCGGGTGGGAGCGGGCCGCGTGGCGTCCGCGGGCAGCGGGGTCAGCCGGAGCGACGCCGGCAGGTCGGCCGGCGCGGTGAAGTCCACGCGCAGCCACTGGCCGGTCGGCTCACCCGGGCTGCCTTCGGCCCACGCGGTCCCGGCATCGCCGTCGAAGGCGTTCACCGGGTCGTACTGCGGCAGTTGGAACAGCCAGTTCCCGCTGCTGGACGCGGTCACCGACGCCGCACCCCGCAGTACGGCCGTCGTCTGATGGCCGGCGCCCTGCGTGGGCAGGATCTGCTTCGGCTGCTCGCCCGGGTCCTGGAGACTGCCGGAGGGGTTCCGCTCGGTGGCGGTATAGGTGTACGAGGTGTTGGAGTTGACCAGGCCGAAGCGGGTGTCGGCGCGGCGCAGTCCGTCGGCCTCGGCCTTGACCGCCGGCGTGTCGACGCCGGGGTGGGCGTCCCCGGCCAGCACGGCGGGCCGGTCGCGCAGCGCCGGGTCGGCGGAGAGCTGGAGCAGTGCCTCGGGGCCCCCGCTCACCACGGCCGTGTCGGCGGCCGCGTCGACCCCGACGAGTCCCGGCCGGTCGGCGGCACCCTCGGGCTCGTAGATCTCGACCGCCTGGAGGCGCGGGTAGAGGCCCTGCACCTGGACGGGGGTGTCGGCGGGGATGCGTCCGGCGGTCACGAGCGGGCCGAAGCCGGCGGCCCTGCGGTAGCCGGAGGCCTCCAGGGTCCGCCGGACCGTCTGCGGCGGTACGTAACCGATCTGGTCGGGGTCGAGGTCGTTGCGCACGACCACCTCGTGCAGCCCGGCCCGCGCCAAGTACGCCTTCAGGCCCGGCACTTCTCTCCCCGACATCAGCGCCTGCTCGACCGCGTCCAGCGCCCGGCGCGAACCCGCGGTGCCGAACGGCACGAAGTCCCGCTGCGCCCACCGCGTCTTCGCCAGCACGTCGAAGGGCTGGTCGATCGGGGAGCCCCAGGTGTAGGTGCCGTGCGCGGTGGCCGGTACGACGAGGGCCCGGCTGTCCGCCGCGTGCTCGTCCAGCCAGTCGGCGGCCTGCTCCCAGTGGGAGGGCAGCTTGCTGAACGCGCCCGGCTGGAGGATGCCGCCGTTCACGTACGGCCACGCCAGACCCGGCAGGATGAGCAGCGCGGCGACCACCGGGACGTAGCGGCGAGAGCGCGATGCCCGGGTGCCCCGGCGTTCGGCGAGCACCGCCGTCAGGTGCGCGAGGCCCAGGGCGAGTGCGAGGGCGAGCCCCGGCTGGAACTTGTAGATGTTGCGGAACGGCCTGAGCGGACCGTCGAGCCACCCCTGCACCGTGTCGTGGAAGGGCGCGCCGAGGGCGCCGCCGTATCCGGCGAGGGCGATCAGTGCGACGGCCAGCACGGTCAGCAGCAGCCAGCGCCGCTCGGGGACGTCCCGGCGGGCCAGACCCGCCAGGCCCAGGGCGGCGGCGAACGCCGAGCCGAGCACGGTGACGACGGACGCGGCCACGGTCCAGCCCGCCGGCAGCCAGGCCTCACCGAAGTGGAGGTACGCCACCCAGTTGCCCGCGCCGCGCAGCAGTTCGGTCGCCGACATGGTGGCGGTGGTGGTGTCCGCCTGCTCGACGTACGGCATGAAGTCCTCGCCGTAGACGCGCAGAAGCAGCAGCGGCACCGTCCACCAGGCGGTCGCCAGCACCACACCGGGCAGCCACCAGGCGAGCAGCTTGCGGCGGCGGGGGCCTTTCGGGCGGCTGAGCAGATACAGGCCAACTGGCAGCAATGACGCCAGAGTCGAGGCGGCGTTGACCCCGCCCATGCAGGGGATGAGCAGGGCGGAGCGGGCGGCGGCGATGCGCGGGCTCGACGTCGTGGAGGTCAGGGGCAGCAGTACCCAGGGCAGCAGCGCCCCGGGCAGCGCGGCGGCGGACGTCGAGCCGACGACGACGGTGAAGGTGGGCCACAGCGCGTATGCCACCGCGCCCAGCAGCCGGGTCCCGGACGAACCGACGCCCAGCCGCTCGGCCAGCCGCAGGGCACCCCAGAACGCCGTGGTCACGACGATCGACAGCCACAGCCGCTCGGCCAGCCACACCGGCAGGTGCAGCAGGTCCGTCAGGGCGTAGTACGGCAGCATCGGGAAGGCGTAACCGACGTACTGGTCGGCGATGCCGCCGAAGCCCGCCCGGTCGTGCCACAACTGACCCAGGTCGCCGAGGAAGCGCAGCGGATCTGCGGCCACACCGAGCTTCGTCTCGAAGGTCATCCGTCCCGGGGACACCGAGAGGAAGGCCGTCAGTACGGCCGCCCAGAACCCGAACAGCAGGCGTCGTCCGCGCCGTTGGACGGGCGGGGCCGTCGGCGCGGGTGCGGGGGTGGAGTGTGCGGGAGCCTGGACGGTGGTGCTCATGAAGGTGCCTCGCTGGAACGTGCCTGGTTGCCGACGGGCGTCGCCTCGGATCCGGTGCGGCGCAGGATCAGCAGGAGATTCCAGGTCGCGATCTCTCTCAGTCCGGGGATGCGGGCGACGGCGCCCGGGAGGAAGGGCCAGTAGCGGGATCGGGCCGAGACGACGCGCACGTCCTCGCGTCCGCGTACGTGCCGCAGGGTGGGGCCGATGTGCACGGGGAAGAGGTTCTCGCCGACGGTGTGCTTGGCCTCGCGGCCGGTCCGTCGCCGGTAGCGCTCGCGGGCCCGGCGCGCTCCGAGGTAGTGCCAGGGCGCCGTCTCGTGGCCGCCCCACGGGGAGAGCCAGTTGGTGAACGACAGGTAGATCAGCCCGCCCGGCCGGGTCACCCGGACCATCTCGCTGAGGAAGGTCTCCGGATCGGCCACGTGCTCCAGGACGTTCGAGGAGAAGCACACGTCCGCGGCACCGTCGGGCACCGGCAGCAGATAGCCGTCGGCGACCACCGCGCCCTCCGGCGGGCGACCGCGCGAGCCCAACTCGCCGAGATCGGGCTCGAAGAGGTAGCCGTGGGCGCCCCGGCGGCGGAACTCCTCGGTGAAGTGGCCCGGTCCGCCCCCGACGTCGAGGACGATCCGGCCCCGCAGGTCGGTGTGGCGCGCCACCTGGGCGACCGCGTCACGTGCCAGCAGCGAGTAGCAGCCCTCGGGGTCGGTCTGCTCGCGCATGAAGGCTCGGAACAGCGCGAGCGAGCGGCGCAGGGAAGGGTCCTTGAGGGGACGGTCGACGACCTCAGTCATGTGCGGCCACCTCACGCGCCGTCGGAAGGGTCGAGGGCGACCGCCGGCGGGACGCTCGGTCCGGGCGCGATGCGGGGGAGGGGCACGCCGGGCGCGATGGGCGGGCCACCCTGCGCGGGCCGTACCGTGCGACAGGCCTCCGCCGCCACCTCACGGAACTGACGGACGGTGCTGCTCCACCGGAAGTTCTCGGCGCGCGCCTCGGCGGCACGGCCCATGACCCTACGGCGCTCCGGGCTGAGCGCGAGGGTGCACCAGGCGGCGGCGAACGAGCTCTCGCCCCCGGCCAGCACGCCTGTCACCCCGTCCACGACGGAGTCCCGCAGACCCGGTATGTCGAAGCCGACGGCCGGGGTGCCCCGCGCGGCGGCCTCGGTGACCACCAGGCCCCAGCCCTCCACCAGGGACGGATGCAGCAGCAGCCACGCCTGGCACAGCAGCCGGTGCTTCTCCGCCTCCGAGACCCGGCCGGTGAACACCACGTCCGGCCCGGCCATGGCCTGAAGCCGCTCCCGCTCGGGGCCGTCACCGACGATGACGAGCCGCCCGCCGGTGACCGGACGCACCCGCTCCCACAGCCGCAGCAGCAGATCGATCCGCTTGTACTCGACCAGCCGCCCGACCGCGACGAACAGCGGCTCGCAGGCCTTGGGCAGCAGCGGTCCGGGTGCGTCGACGCCGTTGTGGACCACCCTGATCCGGTCCGGCGGGACACCGATGGCGCGCAGGGCCGCGGCGGTGGAGTCGGACACGGCGACCGTGAGGCTGTCGCGGTGCGGGCCGGCCAGCGCCCAGTGCTCCAGCCTGCGGCCGAGCCGGGCCATGGGGCCCGGGTAGCGCATGTCCCACAGGTCGGTGTGCACATGGTTCACCAGGCACAGGGTCGGCCCCTTGTGCCACAGCGGAGCCAGGTACGGCATGCCGTTGCACACCTCCACCAGGAGGTCGCAACCTCCGACCTGACGGGCGAACGCCCGCTTGGCGCGCAGGAAGTGACCGGCGTCGCCGCCCGCCGACACCACGCGGTAGTCGCGGTACGCGGCCGGGCCGCCGCACAGCAGCGTGACCTGGTGGCCCGCGGCGGTGAGTCCGTCGGCCACACGGTCGACGAGGAGTTCGGAACCGCCGGCGGCCGGGTTGTCCAGATCGCGGCGGGCGAGGAAGACGATCCGGCGCGGAAACGAAGACGAGCCGGAGGCGGTGACTTCGGGGCCGGGGGTGCGGCGGCCGGTGCTGCGGGGATGAGCGGCGGCGGTCTTCTCCTGGCCGGAAACCAGGGAGGAAGCGTGCTGGGGCATCGTTGCTCCAACTCGTCGGATACGGGGGGAGAGAGGAGGGAGGGAGCCGGGCGACCGGGGAGACACGCTGGGCGGGGACGGGGGGTGACGTTTGGGCCGGTTCCGGGAGAACGCGGATGTACTGGTTAGTAACGTAAGTTTTCGGATTGAGCGTTCGATCTGGCTACGCACGCAGGTGACAATTTGTCCCTGCTCGCTCCCCCGGATCAGTCACCTGTGTGAGTCCTGTCGACCCTCTGTGAGTCCTCCGGCACGGCTCGGCGCCGCCGTCCAAGGGCCAGGCGCGTCAGCCCGGCAGCCGTGAGCACACCGCCCGCGACGGTGGCGAGCGTGGGCGCGGTCTCGCCCAGGATCTCCAGTCGCCGGCTGTCGCGCGCGGTCTCGGCCACCTGGGTGCGCCGGGTCGCCTCGGTGAACTCGACCCGGTCGCTCGCCAGCAGCGTCACGGCGTCGGACCGGCCACCGGGAGCCCGGAGCGTGATCTTCGGCGCGATGCGCGCGTTCATGATCCGGCCGGTGCGCCGCTCCACCACCAGCTCGATGCCGGCGTTGGCGTACCACTCCTCGGCCGCCACCTGCCGCTGCTTCGGCCGTCCCACCAGCGATCCGGGCACCTCACGGGTGACGCCCGTCCGCCTGGGCTCCACGGCGCCGGTGAACCGGTAGCCCTCGTGTCCGAGCACCTTCTCGGTCCCGGAGAACTTCAGCGGTACCGCCGCGCCCAGCACGCCGTCCCACCACTGGTAGGTGCGTTTTTGCACGTCGAACGGGAACTTCAGATAGGCGTCGCCCCGGAATGACGGCTGCTCGCCGCAGCAGTGCACCGGCAGGTTGGACCGCCGGTCCGTGACCCAGCGCTCGGTGGTCCACTGAAGCGACCTGCGTGGGTCCCGAAGCGGCAGTGTGGTGGGGGTGTCGATCTGCGTGGAGACGTTCCACACCGCGTTGCCGCTGCGTTCGGCGGCGGCCACGTCGCCCACGATCCGGCGGGTGATCGTGATCCGCTTCCCGTGGACGGTCTCCAGGGCACCGGTATCGAAATAGCTCCCGGTCCCGGTGAGGACCGAGTCCGTCGCGACGTCCACCGGTGTGCGCTTGACCCGTGGCTCCACATACCGGTCGAGCAGCTGGCCGAAAACCAGCGTGAAAATGCCCAACCCGAGCAGAATCAACGGCAGAACGGAAGCTGTGCGGCGCATGAGGGCACTCCGGTGGCAGCGGAAAGATGCAGACTGTGCGACCTGTGCGACGGGGCGCGAGCCAGTCCGGGTCACCCGGGGCGAATCTGGCCTACCGGGGAGTAAGTAGTTATGACCGGCGAAATTAAGCCGCTATTGACCAGGTGTCAACACTGACTTAATACTGATCGTGCCGGACCGGGCCGGAACGCTGGGTGACAACCTCATCGACCGAGAGGCTTCTCGCCCCCATGTCCAGAATCGTCGCCGTCCTCCTGGCGTGCGCACTCTCCGCCGCCCTGGCCGCGGGTGCCGCCTTCGGCCTCGTCACCGCCCTGACCGCCGCTCCCGAGCAGCCGAACGTACCGCTGGTCACCTTCCCCGAACCGGCGGGCGACCGGGCAGCTTCCGTGCCACGCACGCCGACCGCTGATCGCTGATCGCTGATCGCTAGGAGATGGTGCCCGTGCCCGCGCCCCCCGCCTGGCACAAGGTGCCCCCGGAACAGGTACGGCGGTTCGCCGACCTGGCCATGGAGCAGGTACCGGACATCGCGGGGGACATCCTGCGGACCATGCGCCAGGAGTTCCCGAACCTCGAGCTGACGACCGACGACACGGGCGTGCCGAAGGCACTCCTGGCGATCCGGCTCGCACTGGAGAGCTTCGTGGCGCAGCTGACCACCGACATCGAACGACCCCGCGAACTCGCCGAGGTCTTCCGGGAGTTCGGACGCAATCAGGCACTCAAGGGGCGTCGGCTCGACTCCCTCCAGGCGATCTACCGGCTGAACGTACGGCTGGCCTGGCGCAGCCTCGCCGAGATCGGGCAGAAGGTCGAGATTCCGCCACCGGCGATGTACGAACTCGCCGAGTCCGCGTTCGAGTACCTCGACGAGCTCGTGTCCCATTCCGTGCGCGGTTACGCCGAGGTCGCCGCCGGTCAGGCGGGGGAGCGGATCCGTCGCCAGCGCCTGCTGGTCGACCTTCTCCTCACCGAACACCGCACCGACCCGTCCGACGCTCTCGCCGAACGCGCCGCAGCCGTCGACTGGCCGCTGCCCGCGGAGGTCGCCGTGGCCGTCCTGCTCCGCCCCGCCCAGCAACTCGTCACGCCCGCCTTGGGTGGCGAGGTCCTGCTGGACATGGACGGCGAGCAGCCCCGGCTGGTACTGGCGGACCCCGACGCACCCGGCCGCATCGAGCGGCTGCACCGTGCCATGGGGGGCTGGTCCGGAGCCATCGGCCCCGCCGTTCCCGTGACGCAGGCGGCCACCTCACTGCACTGGGCGGCGGCGGCCACGCGGATGATCCAGGACGGCCTGCTGCCGCAGGGCCGACTCCTGCGCTGCAGCGAACACGCCGAGGCTCTCGTACTGCTCCCCGCCGAGGAACTGATCGACGACCTCGCGCGCCGCCGGCTGGCCCGGCTGACCGAGGCCGGACCGGAACAGGCCCGCCGCCTGGCCGAGACACTCCTCGCCTGGCTGGAGACCCAGGGCGGCGCGCCCGAGGTGGCCGCCCGGCTCGGCGTCCACCCCCAGACGGTGCGCAACCGCCTGCGGCAGATCCGTGACCTGTGGGGCGAGGACCTGGACGACCCCGACCGCCGCTTCGAACTCGAACTGGTCCTGCGAACACGCCGGTTGCGTGGGGAGCTCGCCGACCCGAGCGCCTGAGTGAGCGCTTTGGTGATCGTATTGATTGCAAACGATCGATACGATTGTGGGGGTAGATCGTGGGCGTAGAGTGTGCGGCTCGGGATCACACCTCGCGTGTGCCCGTGGATCGTTCGACCGTTGCCCCAGGGGGAATCGATGCGACTGCACGTCGACCAGCGCCATGAGCGGGTACTCGAACTCGTCCGGGAGCGGGGCAGTCTCCGGGTCTCCGAACTCGCCGCAGTACTCGGCGTCTCGGTGGTCACCCTGAGGCGGGACGTCGAAGCACTCGCCGCGCGGGGCCGGGTGCAGCGGCTGCACGGTGCGGTGGTGTGGCCGGGGGACACGGCCGTCGAGGCGCGGGAGCGGTCGCAGGGCGCCGAGCGCGTGGTGATCGGAATGATCGTCCCGACCACCGGCTACATCTTCGCGGACATCGTCCGCGGCGCCCGCGAGGCCGTGGCGGCACAAGGCGGCCGATTGGTCCTGGGGGTGTCCGGATACGTCGACGCCGAGGACCCCGTCCAGGCCGAACACCTCCTCGCGGGCGGCGTGCAGGGACTGCTCGCCGCGCCCAGCTGGTTCGGCGGAGTGCCCGAGAACGGCCAGGAGAAGTGGCTGCTGGAGCACGACGTGCCCGCCGTCCTGGTCGAGCGCCTGGCCCCACCCGGAAACCCCGCCGCGGTGCTCGACCGCGTCCGCACCGACCGTGCCCACGGCGCCGCCGTCGCCGTCGGCCACTTCGCGAGCCTCGGACACCGCAAGATCACCGCCGTCCTGCAGGAAGGCCCGCACGCCACCCAGATCACCGCCGGCTACCAGGCGGCCGTGCAGGCCCTGGGCCTCGACGTGGACAAGGGCGCCCCGACCGTGCGCGAACACGGGGACTACGAGGCCGGCGTCGACTACCTCGTCGAGGCGGTCGAGAAGCGGCGCGTCACCGCCGCGCTGGTGCACAGCGACGAGGACGCGATCGTGCTGGTGCCGCGGCTGCAGGCGTGCGGCATCCGGGTCCCGGACGACCTCGCGCTGATCGCCTATGAGGACGAGGTGGCCGGCCTCTCCGACGTACCGCTCACCGCCGTCGCGCCCCCCACCCGCGCGGTGGGGGAACTTTCCGCCAAGCTCCTGCTGGAACGCCTCGCGGAACGCCGAAGCGGGCGAAAGCCGGCACCGAGCCAACACCTCGACCTGCTCCCGGAGTTGAGGATCCGTTCTTCCTGCGGCGGTGAACCGATCGCCGAATGAGCGACCGACGATCGTCATGAGTGTTCTGCCGCCGCAGCCGAGGAGCCCCGCATGCCGTCCGCCCGCCCCCGCATCCTGTACGTCACCGACCTGGCCTACCAGGCACGCGGGCGCCGTTACTGCGACGAGGACATCCACCTCACCTCCCGACTGCGCGACGACTTCGACCTCGCCCTGTGCCACCCCCGGGAGGCGGCCGCGCTCATGGACGCCTTCGACGCGGTCGTCGTCCGCAACAGCGGTCCGGTGATCGCCTACCAGGACGCGTACGACGACTTCCGCCGCCGTGCGATCGCCGGCGGGACGCGCGTGTACAACCCGCTCTCCGGCAAGGCGGACATGGCGGGCAAGCAGTACCTGCTCGACCTGACCGCTGCCGGATATCCGGTCATCCCCACCGTGGACCGCGCCGAGGATCTGAACCTCCTGCCCGAGGCCGACCGGTACGTCGTCAAGCCCAGACTCGGCGCCGACTCCATCGGGCTGCGGACCGTGCAGGCGGCGGGCGTGCGCGAGCTGGTCGACGGGGACGTCCTCGTCCAGCCCTGCGTCGACTTCGCCTACGAGGTCTCCTTCTACTTCGTCGACCACGACTTCCAGTACGCCCTGTACGCGCCGCACACCGACCGGCGCTGGCAGCTCGAGCCGTACGAACCCACCGACGGCGACCTGGAGTTCGCCCGGCGCTTCATCGAGTGGAACGGCATCGGCCACGGCATCCAGCGCGTCGACGCCTGCCGTGCGCCGGGCGGCGAGCTTCTGCTGGTCGAGCTCGAGGACCTCAACCCCTACCTGTCGCTGGACGCCTTGGACGACCCGCGACGGGACGCCTTCGTGGCCGCGATGAAGGCGTCCCTGCACCGTTTCGTCGCCGCGCGGTCCTGACGGCGGTCAGCCGTCCGCTCACTCCAGCCGGACGGTGATCTTCTGCGTGACACCCTTCGTCGTGCTCGGGTCCGCGAAGGTGAGCTTCAGTGAGGAGCCGGTCGTCGCCGAGGTCACGGTGGACGGCTTGGCGATCACCGCGGACACGGCACGTTCCAGGGGAGTGTCAGGCTCGTCTGCATCCGCATCGGATCGCTCACGCAGATCACCGCTGAGCCATCCAGCAGGGGGACGTCGCGCACCTATGGGTACCCGCTCGCGCCCGCTGAACCGCCGGGGCGGCGGCCCCGTATCACTCCTCGGGGAATGGCGAAGCCCGTGAAGACGGGACGGAAGGAGAGCGGCGTGTCCACACGGCCCGACGCCGAGCAGCCCGACGAAGAGCCGGCCCTGGAACCGATCCGGGTCCTGCGGCCCCGCCGCACCGACGCCCTGGCGGAGCTGTTCAAGGAGTTGGAGCAGGACCGCAACGGCTACGAGAGCGTGGCCGTTCCCGGGGCCCTGCCAGGCGCCGAGGACGCGACACAGGAACTCCCGCCCGTCGCCGCGGACAGGTGGATCGCGCCGCGCGGCAGCGGCGACCGCCCCGACCCGGCCGTAGCCGGCCCCGGATTTCGCCGCGCCGCCGTCGCGGTCGCCGTGACGGCGGCGGCGGTCATCGGTTTCGGTGGGGCGCTGCTGCTCTCCGGCCGTGGCGACGCAGCGTCGGCCGGCGACGCGGCGCCGTCCGCGACCGCCTCCACATCGTCCGCCCCCACCGAGACCGCCCCGGGCGGATCCGGCGCCGGTGACGCCGGGGAGCCTGCCGTCTGCACCGCGTCCTTCCGGACCGTCAACAGCTGGCAGGGCGGCTACCAGGGCGAGGTGACGGTGACCAACGCGCCCGACTCCTCCGTCTCCGGCTGGACCGCGACGGTCGTACCGGCCGACGGGGCCCGCCTGACCCAGGTCTGGGACGGCACCCTCACCACGACCCGGGACGGCACGGCCACGGTCGCCAACGCGTCATGGAACGGGAGGCTGGAGCCCGGTGCGAGCGTCAAGTTCGGTTTCATCGCCGACGCCTCGGCCTCGACCGGTGCCCCTTCGGCGAAGGTCACCTGCGCGGCGACGAACGACGCGTCCTGACGCCCGGCGCGACCTCGAGAGCGCTCGGCCCGAGCGGGGCCGGTCAGCGCCCGTGGTCGATCAGCGCCCGTGGTCGATCAGTGCCTGGGACACCGCGCGCACGCTGCGGGCGATGTGCTGAAGCTGCATGACCTCCGCCGCGTACAGCTTGATGGTGTGCTCGATGACCGACTCGGGCATGCCGAGCGCGGGCAGGTCGGCCCGTGCGGTCTGCAGCGCGGTGCGGGCGACGCGGATCTCGTTCTGGACCTGGATCTGCGCATGGCGGGCGAGCAGGACGGGGTGGCGGATCAGGGCCGGATAGCTGGCGTAGCGGGCCGGCACCAGCTCGCGCAGCCACTTGGCCGCCGAGCGCTCCCAGTCGTAGGAACCGGGGGTCTTGACCTGGCACGGCCAGTCCGAGCTGATGCGCGTGGTCGTCAGGGGCATGGTCATCGCTTCCGGGTGTGCGGCGTCGTTCAGGGTGTCCGACGGGGTCGGGGCGGCCCCGGCCTAGGGGATGACCGGGGCCGCCGCCACGGGCGCTCGCGCAGGCGATGCCCGACCGAACAGCCCGAGCGCCGACGCGGGTAGGAGACGGCGGCTGCGGCTGTCCGTTGAGGAGCCCGGAGTGGCAGACGGCGTTCGCACGGCGGATGGGGTGACGTGCGCATGAGCGGACCGGCTGCTTCCTGCGGGCGGATGATGCGTGTGAAGTATTTATATATGCCGTCCGCTTTGCAAGGAGCATGAAAACATTCATGCGCGATTTGGCGTGAATGGTGCCCCTGCGGTGCAGTTTGTCTGGGGTGGGGATTCGCCCGCGACGCCGGGCGCGGCGAAGGCCGGATCAGTCCCGGAGGAAGAACTGGTGCTGATCGGAGATCTGCTCGTAGTCCTCCAGCCGCGCCTGTGTCCGCTCCGGGTCGGCGTCGGTCATGGCCTGCAGCAGGGCGGCGGCCATCACGCCGGGCGCGGCGTAGGAGTCGAAGACCAGCCGGGAGCCGGTGCCGGTGGCGAAGACGACGTCGGCCGTGTCGGCCACCGGCCCGAGCGCCAGGTCGGTGACCAGGGCGACCCGCAGCCCGGCGCTGCGCGCGACCCGTACGGCGGTGAGCGTCTCCTGGGCGTGCCGGGGCATGGAGAACGCCAGCACCCAGGTGCCGCCCGCCTCGCGCGACTGCAGCAGCGAGTCGTAGGCGACGCTGCCGCCCCGCGTCACCAGCCGCACGTCCGGGTGGATGCGGCGTGCCGCGTAGGCGAAGTACTCGGCGAGGGAGGCCGAGATGCGCAGCCCGAGGATGGTCAGCGGGGTCGACTGCGACAGTTTGCGGCCGATGTCGATCACCTGGTCGGGGTCGGCGAAGTCGCGCCGCAGGTTCTCCAGGTTGTCGATCTCGGCGTCCACCGCGGACTGCAGTTCGTTGGCGCCGTTCTCCTCGGCGGCCTCGGGGCCCTTCGCGAGCGTGCCCAGGGCGATCGACTGGAGCTTCTCCCGTAGCGCGGGGTAACCGCTGAAGCCGACCGCCGCGGCGAAACGCGTCACCGAGGGCTGGCTCACGCCGACCCGTTCCGCCAGATCGGTGATCGAAAGGAACGCGGCCTCGGTGATGTGCTCGATCAGATACTGGGCGATGCGCCGCTGCCCGGGGGAGAGCCGGGGATGGTCGAAGAGGGTCCTGAGCTGGGAAGTCGGGGACGCTTCCACTTCCGGAGCGCTCTTGCCCGAGGTGATCGCGGATGCCTGTGCGCGTGCCTGCTGCGGCGATGGCAGGGAGGCGCCTCCTTTGTCTTCCACAGTGCTTCAACATAGCTCACACAACGTGGTGACCCGGGTCGCTCCGAAAGCCCACGCTCACCGGCGATAGATCGTGATCGAATGACCGACTGTTTCGATCGGACGACTGGTGTCAATCAATTCGGCCAGCCGCCCGGTCGCCTTCGCCGCCGAGGAGTCCGACACGACCAGCAGCCCGCGCACTTCACCCATGGGCACCTCGCGCGGATCGGCGCCGCGGATGCCGTAGAAGGACGGCACCCCGCTGCCCTTGTACACGAGCCAGACCCGCTCGCCCCGGTACCGCTCGCGCAGCCGGTCCGCGAGCCTGCCGAGGTCCTGACCCCAGTCCACGTTGGAGTCGTGCAACCGCAGACGAGTCTTCTCCGGGCCGCCGAACGCCTCGTTGGAGTACGGCAGATAGTAGGGGTACGTCCGCGCCGAGCTGACCGCGACGAACAGCGCCAGCGTGCCCACCGCGACCGGTGCCCACCGCCACCGCACCGCGAGCACACAGCCCGCCGCCACCGCCAGGAACATCGGCACGAACACGGCGTACCGCGTACCGAAGTCCCGCGAGCCGGTCATCGCGGCGGCCAGGAGTACGGCGGTGGGGACGAGCAGATAGGGCGCCGCGGGCCGCAGCCGCCGTACCGTCACGACCGCGACGGCACCCGCCGCCCACAGCGCGAGCATGCCGAGCGGCGTCTTCACCAGCAGCGCGGCCGGCAGGTAGTACCAGAGCGACCCGGTGTAGAGCCGCCCGAACAGGAAGCCCTCCCACGGGTGGTTCTCGAAGCCGAACTGGATGCGCATCCCGTCCCGGTACGCCTCCGGGAACGGCAGCAGCTCGACGACCAGCCCCCGCAGCCCGTGCACATCGGGAACGTGCTGCTGCGGCGACCAGCGCAGCCGTGGGTCGACCACCAGATACGAGACCCATACGACAGCGACCGCGGCCAGCGCCACGACACCCGCACCCGCCACCGCCCGCACAAGCTTCCCGCGCAGCGGCTCCGAGGCCGTCGGCTCGGAGTCCGACGGCTCCGAGGCCGGCCGCGCGCACCAGACCGACAGCGCGGCGAGCCCCAGCAGCACCGGGACCGCCGCCAGCGTGCTCATCTTCGTGGCCAGGGCCGCGCCCAGCGCCACGCCGGCCGCCGGCAGGAACAGACGAGGCCGTCGGCGGGCCCGCCACAACAGCCACGTCGACGTCAGCACGCATCCGGCGGCGGGCACGTCCAGGGTGGCCAGTGCGCCGTGCGCGATGACGTCGGGGGAGAAGGCGTACAGACCGAGCGCGATCAAACCGCCCACCACGCCCACGAGTTCACGGGCGAAGGCGAAGACGATCAATCCGAACAGAAGCGTCAAGACGATCACGGGGAGTCGGGCGAACAGCATCAGCTGCCATGGATCGTTCCCGGACTCGTACAGCAGATGCCGCCCCAGCCGGCCCTGATCACCGGTGAAGGACCCGTCGACATGCGGATCGGCCAGCCCCACTCCGACGGCGATGACCAGCTTCCCCAGCGGCGGATGCTCGGGGTTGTGGCGCAGGCGGTGCTCATGCAGATACTCGGCCGCCGTACCCACGTACACGGGCTCGTCGATCGTCGGCGTCTGCTGCACGGCGGTGGTCACCATCGCGACGGCCATCTGACCGAGCAGCACGACGAGGAGGAGCGGCACGAGCCACCGCCTGCGCGACGCCCACGAGGGCTGCGTGGGCGTCGCGCAGGGGGCCTCCGGGGCCGAGGCCGAGGCCGGGACCGGGGCCGAGTGTCGTTCGAGCGCCATCATCCGCTCCGCGGCGCCGTCGCCCCCGCGGCGGCGGGAGCTGATCCGGAGCCGGCCCATGGGCCTACTCTGCATCAGCTCCCGCCGGGAGACGCGTTACCGCTTCAGGAGTCGTACCGACAGACCATCCGTCGTGTACACGGGTACGGCTCGCAGCGTGTCGGAGTTCAGCTCCACCCGGTCGAACCGGCCGCGCAGCTGCGACGCCTCGATGACGGGAACGGTGGTCCCGGCGACGGGCGGGCGTTCGGCGTCCAGGCGCAGCGACAGTACGCTGCCCCGGCCCAGCTGGACCCGGCGGGACACCTCGAGGGCGGGACCGTGGTCCTTGCGGACCAGCAGCTCCAGGGTCGTGTCGCCCTGCTGGACGTACGTGCCGCGCACGCGCAGGACCTTGTCCGCGCGGAGCGTGCCGCCGACCACCCGCACGTCGCCCTGCCCGAGGGCGCCCGGCGACGCGGCGACGAGGACGCCGTCCTCGACCACGGTGCCGCCGTGGTACCGGTTGTGGCCCGTCAGGGTGAGCGTGCCGGTACCCCGCTTGGTCAGACCGCCGTCGCCCGCGATGTCGTTGCGCCAGCTGTCCGCCGCGCCGAAGCCCCCGGCCGCCTTGTCGAGTGTGACGGTCACGTCGGAGTCGAAGGCGCCGTAACCGTCCGCCGCCGCGAACAGGTTCAGCCGGCCCCACTGCTCGAAGCCGTCCAGCAGGACGTACCCGGCGGGCAGCGCGGTCGTGCGCAGCACCTCGCGGCGCTGGGCCGCGGTCAGATACGGCTGGCGCGTCTCCAGCAGCACCTCGGCGCCCTTGGGCACGGTCAGGGGCTCGTTGCGGCCCTGCCGGGTCAGTACGTACGTCAGCTTGGGCTTGACCATGCGGGCGTTGGTGGCCCGGTCGGCGTACGGGTCGGTGTCGGTGCCGGCCGAGTGGGCGTACGCGTACAGGGTGTCGGCCGTCGTGCCGGTCCGCTCCTCGAAGTACGCCAGGGCCTGGGCCCGTGCGGCGGCCTTGAGTTCGGCGTTGGCCGGGTCGGTGAGGGCGGCGGCGGCCAGGGCGGTGGCCATGACGCGGCCGCCGAGGACGTCGACCGTGGAGTGCATGCCCGCCACGATCCGGGTGTGGCTGAGCTCGAAGGCGCGGGTCACCATCTCCTGGAAACGCTCGGGCACGGCGTAGGCGTACGCCAGGGCCGCCAGGTGCAGGGCGTTGGTGTGGCCGCTGGGGAAGCCGCCGTCCTCGGCCGGGTTCTCGGCGCGCTGCCGCAGCAGCTGCGGGGCGACGACCACCTCCGAGTCGTAGACGGGGAAGCCGAACTCGTCCTTCTTGCCCGTGTCGACGACCTCGCTGTCCTCGTTCATCCGCCACGGACGCGGGTACTGGAAGGCGAACTTGGCCGGGTTGCCGGAGGCGAAGGGGCCACGCACGGTGTCGACCAGCTTGGCCACCTTGCCGAGCTCCGAGTCGTACGAACCGGCGCCGATCGCGGAACCGGCCGGTGCGTCGGCGGGCAGGGCGTCGCTGACCTTCCCGGCGGGGGTGCCGTCCGGCGCGCTGGTGATCGAGGTGACCGCCTTGGCGCCCGACTTGTACAACTCGGCCAGTGGACCGAGCCCGGCGATCACCGAGTAGCTCTGGTGCTGACGGTCGATGATGAACGCTTCCTTCGCCTGCGCGTCCGTGCGCGCGGCGGTGACGCGGGCGCAGTAGCGCATGTTGGCGCGCAGCACCTCGGCCATCAGCGGTATGCCGGTGTTCCACGCGTCGCCGGTCTTCCAGACCTGCGCGAAGCCGCCGAGGATGCGGACCACCGCGTTGGTCTCGGGGGTCTGGTTCGCGACGACGTTCGTCTTGTAGTCGTCGACGAACGCGGCGGCGTTCGTGGCGGCCTTGGCGTCCGCGGCGGGGAGCCAGCCGGCGAAGGCGGGTATGGCCGCCAAGGCCGCCCCACCGCCGACCGAGGTCATCAGAAAGCGCCTTCTGTTCATGGACGGGGTGGTGTGACGCCCGGCGGATGACGGCATGCGTGCCTCTCTCGAGTTCGTCGGCCCTACGGCCGGGAGGGGATCGAAATGATCGAGTCGATCGTCCGGTGCGCAGGAGACGTACGAGGCGCAGGAGGGATCGAGTCGTACGAGCGAAGATCTACGGGCGAGTTGTGTCGGAGTCGGGATGGCCCGGCATCCGGCAGGTGTCACACGAGTGAACGGGCGAGTGACACCGCGCCCTCGACCGGCGGCACCCGCAGGGGCCGCGGTCGGGCCCCCGGCACCGAGTCGGCGAGAGCGGAGGCGAAGGCGTCGTAAAGGACCGACTGGGCGAGAATGGTGCTGCCGGCGACCACGACGTCGTCCACGGGAACCCCGCGGGCGGCGAGTTGCCCGACCAGCGCCGCCAGCGCCCGAGCGCCCTCGTCGATCACCGCACGGGCGAGCGGCGAACCGGCCTCGGCGGCCGCGAAGACCACCGGCGCGTGCCGGCCCCACTGGGCGGAGATGTCCGTGGCGCTCTCCAGCGCCGCGCCGAGCGCGGGCACTTCGGCGACTCCGAACGCGTCGAGGAGCCCGAGCGCCAGGGCGTCGGGCTGCTCTCCGCAGTCGTGTGCCGACCACACGGCCCGTGCCGCCTCGCGGACCAGACCGGCCGCGCCGCCCTCGTCGCCGAGTGCCGCACCCCAGCCGCCGACCTGCACGGGGGTGCCGTCGGCCAGCCGGCCGACCGCGACGGAACCGGTGCCGGCGACCAGGCCGACCCCCTTGTCCAACCCGGCAGCGGGGACGAGCAGTTCGGCGTCGCCCACCACCAACGCGGGCGCGTCGAAGTGGAGTTGCAGCGCGGTACGGATCTGGTCGCACTGGCGGGGGGTCTCACAGGCGTGCCCGCCCAGGGCCAGCGCGGACGGGCGGGCACCCGTGGGCAGGGCCTCGGCGACCAGCGCGGCCAGCCAGCCCGCGGCGGCCACGGGGTCGTGCGGTCGCCAGCCGCCGCTCGTCCGGACGTGGTCGGCGACCAGGGCGTCGTCCGCGTAGGCGCGCAGATGCGTCTTGGTGCCGCCCACGTCGATGCCGACCACGAGTGGCGTCGTCTCCTGCACGAGTCCTCTTTCGTCGTTGCGCAGCGCGATGACGGCGGGCGAACCGTGCTCGGGAACGGAAGTTGTGAGATCGGGAAGCCCCGGGACGGGCCTCGTGCGGAACACGGCAGGCGAGTACCGTGTACTTCGTTAGGAAGTTAACTAACGAAGTAGGGTGCGCGTCAAGAGGCGCGGAAACCCGATGCCGAACGACCTTGGCGGCCCTTGGCGGAGCCAGGGAAGTCCGGGTGCGTTCCCGTGTCGTCCGGTGCGTGCTCCTGGCGTGCGGACGAGGGTTCTCGGTGGGGGCCCCTGGTCGAACGAAGCTGAGACCGGGGGAGAGCCACTGGGGCCTCGGCCGGTGCGGCGAGACTGTGTGCCGGGCGGCACGGGAGCGCGCCCGGACTTCTCCGGCGGCGCCCCGGCCGCCGCAGTACCACCTGGGGAGAGCATGGACCTGAGCGAGAGCGCGCGTGCGGTGTTCGCCGTGCTGGCCGCGGCCGGCAGCGCGACCCGGCCGCAGCTCGCGAGCCTGGCGGGCCTGTCCAAGCCCACCGTGTCCTCCGCCGTCGCGGAGCTGGAGAGCGCCCGGCTCGCCGCCCACTCCGGCACCGCCTCCGGCGGCACGGGCCGTTCCGCCGCCGTCTACGGTCTCGGGCCGGCCGCCGGGGCCGTACTCGCCGTCGACCTCGGCCCCTCCCTGACCCGGGTGCGCGGCTGCGCCCTGGACGGCACCCTGCTCGCCCAGGCCACCGGGACCCGGGAGGAGGGCGCCGACGTGGTGCGCGAGGCCCTCGTCGCGCTGCCCGCCGACGCCCCGCTGCGCACCGTCGTCGTCGCCGTCGGCGACGTCACCGCACGCGAGAAGGAGGGCGCCCGCATGCGCCCCGCCACGGCCAAGGCCGGCCCCGTCTTCGACGCCATGGCCGTCGCCCTGCCGCCGGGCGTTCCCGTCCACCTCGAGAACAACGTCAACTGCGCCGCACTCGCCGAACTGCACGAGGGCGCCGCGCGCGGCCGGGGCACCTTCGGCTACCTGCGGATCGGCGTCGGTATCGGCCTCGGCATCGTGGTCGGCGGACAGGTGCTGCGCGGAGCCAACGGCGCCGCCGGTGAGCTGGCCCGGCTGCCCTACCCCTGGGACGACGGCCGTGAGCCGCGCCACGAGGCCCTGGAGGAGTACATCGGCGCCCGCTCGCTCCTGCGGCGGGCGGCCGCCGCCTGGCCGGACGAGGACGGCCCGTGCCCGCGCACCGCCGAGCAGCTCTTCGCCCTGGCCGGGGAGGGCCGGGCGGCGGCCCGCGCCGTGATCGGCCGCCATGCCACCGACGTCGGCCGTCTCGCCGCCGCCGTGACCGCCGTGCTGGACCCGGGACTGATCGTGCTCGGCGGCAGCACCGGGGCGGACCCGCAGGTGCTGCCCGGTGTGCGGGCCGAACTCGCCCGGCTGAGCTGGCCCACCGAAGTGGTCAGCAGCACGGTCGGGGACCTCGGCACGGTCGTGGGCGCCGCCCGGCTCGCGGTCTCCCGAGGAGTCCAAACCGTGACCGAGGCCGCGGGGTCGAAGGATTGACGGCTTCCGACTCGATCTGCCAATGTCCGGACAAGCGCTTTCTGAGTTGGCCGGGACGCCGACTCCGGGTGAGCCTCCCGCCCGTACGCGAAGTACGGCAGCCGCACGAGGGCGTGCTTGTGCGACGACGGCCCTCATGGCCGGGGACGCCACCCGTCAAGGCGACGCGGCCGGGCGAGGCCGCGCCCCCAGAAAGCGAAATTCTCTGCAAAATGCACCCGTGCCGCCTCGGTCGGCGCCGTGCTCCGTCCCCTACCACGAAATGGGATCGAAGATGACCACTGTGGGTGTGCGGCGCTCCCGCCGACTCGGCCGCGGCGGTATGCGCCGCCTGGTTCCCCTCGCTGCCGTGGCCACGGCAGGTGCCCTTGTGCTCTCCGCCTGCGGGGGGTCCGGGTCCAGCTCGGGCGGGACCTCCAAGTCGCTGACGTTCTGGATCTCCACGGTTCCGGGGCAGGACGCGGGCTGGAAGAAGATGGTGGCGCAGTACAAGAAGGAGACCGGCGTCGCGGTCAAGCTCGTCAACATCCCCTACGACGGCTACGACGCGAAGCTGCGCAACGCCGCGCAGGCGAACTCCCTGCCCGACGTGGCGGCGGTGCCGAAGCTGGACCCGATCTGGTCGAACAAGCTGATCGACCTCAGCTCCATCGCCAACAACAAGACCAACAAGATCAACGCGAACTTCGTCGCCAAGGACTCGTCCGGGAAGGTGCTGTCCATCCCCTCGGACGTCACCGCGTCCGGCATGTTCATCAACAAGTCGCTCTTCGAGAAGGCCGGCGTCTCCTACCCGACCTCGCCCGAGAAGACCTGGACCTGGACCGAGTTCATCAAGGCGGCGAACGAGGTCCGGGAGAAGACCGACGCCAAGTACTCCCTGACCTTCGACCAGTCGCCGTCGCGACTGCGCGCCATGGTGTACGAGATGGGCGGGAAGTACGTCCACGCGGACTCCTCCGGCAAGTTCTCGGTGGACGCGGCGACCAAGAAGGCCGTGAACACCTTCGTCGGATGGAACGACGACAAGACCATGCCGAAGTCGGTGTGGACCAGCGGCGCCGACCCGTCCGCCATGTTCCAGAGCGGTGACGTGGTCGCCTACTGGTCCGGCGTGTGGCAGGTCGCCGCCTTCTCGGAGAGCATCAAGAAGTTCGAGTGGGCGAGCGTCCCGACCCCCGCCCAGCCGGTGCAGGCCAGTGACGTCAACAGCGGCGGCATGACGGTGGGCTTCAACAACAACGCCGACGCGGCGAAGGCCGCGACGAAGTTCCTGTCCTGGCTGTACGAGCCGGCCCACTACCAGGCGCTGTGTGAGGCGTCCGGCTTCCTGCCGGTCGAGAGCGGTCTGAACCCGAAGTACCCCTTCAAGTCCGAGGCGGCGCAGGCGGCGTTCAAGCTCTACAACGAGTCGATCCCGCTCTACGCCCCGATCTCCGGCTACTTCAACAGCGCGCAGACGAACTGGGTGCTGAAGGGCAAGAGCCTCACCGAGGACCCGACCAAGACGGAGCTCGGCAAGGCGATCAACGGCCAGCAGTCGGCCGACAAGGCCCTGCAGAACATCGTGGACGGCTACAACCAGCAGGTCGGCGGCTGATCGTAGGCCGGCAGGCCCGGGCGGCGGGGCCGAGACCCCGCCGCCCGGCCTCGGGGCCCACCCGATGCCGGGGCTCATGGCCTGAGCCCACAGGAACCCAATCCACCAGCACGGAGTCAGGAAGATGACCAAACGCGCCTCGGACGTGACCGCGAGCCCGCCCAGGAGACGCAGTAAGTACACCCTTGCGCCGCTCGTCCTCATCTCGGCCAACGTCGTACTCTTCGCGCTGTTCTTCCTCTGGCCGGCGGTGATCGGGCTCGTCTACTCCTTCACGAACTACACGGGCGTAGGGGCGTTCCAGTTCGTCGGGCTGGACAACTACAACAACCTGGCCGGGGACTCCGCCTTCTACGACGCGCTGACCCGGACGCTGCTGTACACCGTGCTCTTCGTCCCGCTGAACTTCGTGTTCTCGCTGCTCATCGCCAACGTGCTGGTGAGCAAGCACGCCAAGGGCGTGTCGGTCGCCCGCGTCTTCTTCTTCATCCCGTGGCTGCTGTCGCCCATCGTCGTGGGTGTCCTGTGGCGGTGGCTGTTCGGTGAGAACTTCGGACTGGTCAACTACCTCATCGAGAAGTTCGGCGGAAGTGCCGTTCCGTGGCAGTCGAACGCGGACCTGTCGCTGTTGGTGGTCGTGGTGGCGGCGTCCTGGGCCTGGACGGGCTTCTCGATGCTGCTGTTCATTGCGGCGATCAAGAACGTGCCGACGTCGTACTACGAGGCGGCCGCGCTCGACGGCGCCGGTCCGTGGCGCCAGTTCTTCAGCATCACACTGCCGAGCATCGCGCCCACTTCCTTCATCGTCATCCTGCTCAACACGATTCACGGGATGAAGGAATATCCGCTGTTCGCCTCCCTCAACAACGGCGGACCCGGAACGTCGAACAACCTGCTTGTCCAGTACATCTACCAGACCGGCTTCAAAGCGGGTCAGATCGGCTACGCGAGCGCCGCCTCGTTCGTGCTCATGCTCATCCTGATGGCCGTCGCGATCATCCAGCTGGTCGTCAACCGGCGGGTGGAGAACCGATGACAACCACAGACATGCCTCGCAAGGTCGACGCCGGGCCCGGACGGGCTGTCCGTAAGAAGCGCCCCAGCGGCGCGGCCACCGGTGGGCTTCGGCGCGCGGTGGCGCCGACGACACTGCTGTGGGTCCTGGCGGCCGTCTACGGGCTCCCGGTGCTGTGGTTCGTCCTCAGCTCCTTCAAGCCGGCCGGAGACCTGTTCTCCCTTCCGCTGACGCTGTTTCCGAACAACCCCACCGTGTCGGGTTACAAGGCGGCGTGGGACAGCGCCAACTTCTCCCAGTACTTCATCAACACCACCATCGTGTGCGTGATCGCGACGATCCTCACGGTGGGCGTCAGCTGCTGCACCGGGTACGCGCTGGCCAAGTACGACAACAAGTGGCTCAAGGTCTTCTTCGTCGGCATCCTGGCCACCACGATGCTGCCGTCCGAGGTCATGCTCGCCCCGCAGTTCCTGGTGGTCCGCGACCTCGGCCTCTTCAACTCGCTCGCCGGCATCATCCTCCCGGCCGTGCTCACCGCGACCGGATGCTTCATGTTCCGCCAGTTCTTCCTGACGGTCCCCGACGAGCTCATCGAGGCCGCCCGCATCGACGGGGCGCGTGAGCTGTCGATCTTCCTGCGGATCATGGTGCCGATCTCCCGGCCCATCATGCTGACGCTCGCCATCCTGTCGTTCCAGTGGCGGTGGAACGACTACATCTGGCCGCTTCTGATGCTCAACGACCCCGAGAAGTTCACGGTTCAGATCGGCATCCAGAGCCTCGTCGGCGCGCAGAACATCAACTGGTCGGTGGTGCTCGGCGGTTCGGTCATCTCCATGGTCCCGCTGATCGTCGTCTTCCTGGTGTTCCAGCGTTATGTCATGAACGCCGACATCAACGCCGGACTGAAGGACTGACCTTGCCCACCCCGCTCGACCACGAGTTCGTCCGGTCGGCGGCGCGCGCCGCCGACCGGCTGGCCGTCCCGCTGGCGGGGGGTCCCGACGAGGAGCCCGCCGGTGTGCCGCACCGCGGTCTGGCGCGGCGGGTGAAGACCCTGGTCGCCGCATACCGCTCCCCGGACTCGGCACTGCACGGCAGCACACAGGCCATCGCCGCCGCGATGACCCACCTGCGCGTCCTGCGAGCCGCGCAGACCACCACCGGCCTCTTCGCCGGCGGCGACAACGTGCAGTCGCCGCCGGACTCCGCGTTCACCGTCAACGACGTATGCGACGCGCACGTCCTCGCCGCCGGCGCGGGGCCGGAACTGCACGACGTCACGGCCGCGCTCGCCGAGATCGCCGGCGCCTCTGCGGGCAGTCTCCTGACCGGTGGGGTGCACACCCCGAACCACCGCTGGGAGCTGTGCGCGGCGCTCGCCCGGCTGCACCGGTCGTTCCCCGACGACCGGCTGCCCGCCCGCGTCGAGGAGTGGCTCGCCGAGAGCGTCGACATCGACACGGAGGGCCTGTACTCGGAACGCAGTGCCGTCTACGCGTCCATCGTGACCAACCCGGCGCTGCTGTTGCTGGCCGAGGTGCTCGGGCGTACCGACCTCCTGGACGCCGTCGAACGCAACCTCGCCGCGACCCTGGACCTGATCAGGCCGGACGGCACGGTGGAGACCGTCCACTCGCGCCGCCAGGACCAGAAGCTGTCGTTCGCGCTGTGGCCCTACCTGCCGCACTACCGGCTGCTCGCGATCCGCACAGGCCGGGGCGACTTCGCCCGCGCGGCCCGCCTGGCGGCCGCCGACGGCATTGACGACCCCGACCTGCTCGCCCAGACCCTCCTCACCCCGGACCTGTGCCGCGCACTGCCCGACCCCGTCGCGGAAACACTTCCGCGCGACCGGTACCTCACCACCGCGCGCCTCGCCGCACACGCCTCGGCCACCGCGCACACGGTGGTGTACGGCGGCTCCGACGTGCCCGAGCACCGGCGCATCCGCTCGGGCCTCGCCTGCAACCCCACCTTCCTGCGCATGTTCGCCGGTGCCGCCGTCCTCGACGCGGTCCGCCTCTCGCGGGTGTTCTTCGACCTGGGCCCGTTCCGCGCCGCCGACATGGAACAGCTCGCCGACAACCGGTACCGGCTCACCCAAACCCTCACCACCGCCTACTACCAGCCGCTCCCGAAGGACCGGAGGCGCGACGACGGCGCCTACCGCCTGCTGGACGAGGGCCGTTTCTCCGCGGCGATGGCCTTCCCCGACCGCCCTCAGGACGAGGTCTCCCACACGACTCGAGTCGAGGTCGACCTGCGGGAGGACGGGGCCGACCTGCGGATCGACATCAGCGGCCCACCGGTGCCCTGGGCCCTCGAACTGACCTTCCGGCCGGGCGGCGAGCCGCAGGGCGCCGTACCGCTCGGCGAGGGACGCTGGTGCCTGACGACCGAGCCGTTGACCTACCGGGCCGGCGACGACGAGATCCGGGTCGAGGCCGCCGTCGAGGCGGGCGAACCGCTCGCCGGACCGGACCGGGGCGACATACTGCGATACGACCCGGGTCAGGACTACACCGTGGCGGGCGGCACCGATGCGACGAGCGGGAACCACGTCTACATCGGTGGACATGGCCCGCACACACTCACTGTCGCGCTGCGCGCCCGCCGGCCCGCACCTGTCGTGTGACCCCGACGAACCACGCCACGGCCATCTCAGGCCTGAAGGGTTGATCCCCGTGCACCTCACGTCCCCTCCCGTGCACCTCACGCACCAGCGCGGCCCGCTGCACGACCTCCCCGACACCCCGGAGGCATACGACGCCGTCCTCGCCGGTGTCGTGGAAGCGGCCCTGGCCCGGCTCACGCCGGAGGGCAACCTGGAACACCCGGACTGCGTCGACGACATCGGCGACACCTCGCTCGGCATCACCTCACTGCTCGCCCTCGCCTGGCAGCGCGGCAAGGACCCGCGCCTGCCTCAGGCGGTGCGCCGCAGCCTCGCCTTCCACCTGCGCGAGCGGGTGTACACCGAGGACAACCCCGGCTACCCGAACCTGAAGGTTCGCAACTGCGGTCTGCCGTACGCCCGTTACACCCTCGCCCCCGGCGCCCACCCCATCGGCGACTGGCCGAGCACGGTGTGGGCGCTGCTCCAGGCGGTCGACGTGCTGGACCTGGCGGAGGGCCTCGTCGAGGACGGGCAGCGCGCCGAACTCGTCGAGGTGGCGCACGGCTACTGGCGCTGGCTGACCGAGGCGACCTTCTTCAACCCGCAGGAGGCGGGCAACCAGGCCATCGGCTGCGTCGTCGGCGGACTGATGCTGGCCCGCCATCTCCCGCCGGAGCAGGCCGAGCCGGTGCGGTCGCGCGCGCTCGCCCTGTACGTCGAGGAGATCCGCGCCCACCGTGTCGCGGACCGTGGCGCACTGCTGCCTCCCGAGCACGGCGGCGCCTACGACAACAACTACGGTCCGATCTCCCTGTCCTTCCTCGCCCAGGCCCACCGGATCAGCGGCGAGGACATGTTCGCCGAGGACGGCGACGCGCTGGCCCGCTACATCGACGCCCGCCTGACCGTCGGCGGCTTCGACAACGGCGGTCCGCGCTACAGCGAGCAGCACAGCGGCTTCGAGTCGGTCCTGGGCCTGCGCTACTTCAGTGCCCGGATCGGCTCCGACCTCGGCCGCTACCGGGGCGACACCCGCTGGGGCCGGCACGCGGTCAAGGCGGACGGCTCGGTCGACGGCCACTTCGCGTGGATGCTGGTCTGGCAGATCCAGGACACCACCCGCTGGCACCGCACTCCGTCCACCGCTCCCGCCCGTCACCAACTGCGCGCGGGCACGGTCTCGGTGGCTTTCGACGACCGTATGACCCCGTCCTTGGTCGAGGCCGCGGGCACCTACTACCTCGCCGCGGCAGCCAACCGGCAGCACGGCTTCGGCCCGGTGACGGACGGCTTCCTGCTCTGCCGTCCGATGGGCGAGGTCCGCGTCCGCGACCTCGACGCCGACGGCCTGACGGCGAAGCTGGTCACCAAGCCGGTCGTCGGCCGCGACCACGTACTTCGCCACGTCCGGTCCCTGTACGTCACCGACGGCACCAGCCTGTGGACCACCGTCGCGGTGGAACGGCTCCCCGGAACGCCGTACCTGCTCGCCGGCCTGCCGTACGCCGCCGACGACGGCGACCGCGTACGCAGGACCGCGCACGGCGAGGTCACGGCGGCCGGTGAACTCCGTCTGACGCACCCCGAGTCCGACGGCGTGGACCACTTCGACGCCCGCACGGACCTGACCCAGGAACAGGCGGCCTTCGCCCTGGCCGCCGACCCCCGCGGCTACGGCAACCCCGACGAGGGCTGGAGCCACCTCGTCAGCTCCACAGCCCTGGAGGCCGAACCGGCCCCCGGCGCCCCGGAGGGCCTGCACGTCTTCGCCGTACGCTACGGACGGACGGGCCCGTTCGCGCCCTCCTTCACGCACGACGGTTCCGGGCTGACGGTCCGCACCGAGGCGTTCACCGCCGTGATCGGCGAGGCGGCGGGCGACAGCCACGGGGAGCCTGAGCTCACACTCAAGGCGGCATAGGGGCGCACCGGCTCACCACGGCAGGCCGAGCAGCCCCCACCCGCGCTGCTCGGCCGCGCGGACGACCACCGCCCACTCGCGGAGCAGTACGGCGAACGCGTCGAAGTCCTCGATCCATCCGCCCGGACGTGCGGCATGGACGTCGTACGCCGCACGCAGCCCTTCCAGCGCCGGCTCGACGACGGCCCAGCGGGCGGCCAGGGCCGACACCGTCTTAGGCGGGCAGGCGACGAGCAGGCCCGGCCGCCGTGGATCGTCGGCGTCATGGACCAGCCCGTCGAGCGGCGGGGGCACCGGGTCGTCGTGCCAGAACAGGTCCCGCAGGAACCCGTCGAGGCCCTCGCGGAGCCCGGGTTCGGCGAATTCCCGTACGTCGTCCCAGGCCTGTCCGGCCCAGAAGTGCGGCTTGTACGAGCCGCTGGTGCAGTGGAACGCGTACCGGGCGCACCAGGGCAGATCCGGTGCCGCCGGGCACACCCAACCCACCTCCGGCCGCGCCTCGAGATCCAGCTCGAGGTCGGGAAACGCGGCATCCTCCAGCAACTCCAGCCGCCGACCCACCTCGGTCGACTCCAACCGCTCCCAGTCCACCGCGAGAACGGTGATGTCCAGCCCCATGGACGCTCAGGACCTTGCGCGGGCGGCCGACGGCTCCCCGGGGAGGGAGAACGCCGTGCCCGGCACGATCAGGTCCGCCCTGTCCCGGGTCGCGGCGACCAGCTCCGCGTTGTGCTGGTCCGAGCCCAGCACCCACGCCACCGCCTGCTCGTGCGGCTTGCCGAACTCCTCGTGCCGGGCGACGAGCCGCCGGATCCGCTCCGGTTCGTCGAGCTCGCAGAACCACACCTCGTCCAGCTGCGGCCGCACCCGCGCCCACGCCCCCGTCTCCAGCAGCAGATAGTTGCCCTCGGTCACCACCAGCCGGGCCGTGGGCTCCACGGGAACGGCCCCCGCGATCGGCTGCTCCAGGACCCGCTCGAAGCCGGGGGCGTACACGGTGGCGCCGCCGGCCTCCTCGTGCAGGCGGCGCAGCAGGGCCGCGTACCCCGCCGCGTCGAACGTGTCGGGCGCACCCTTGCGGTCCCGGCGCCCGAGCCGGTCCAGCTCGACGTCGGCGAGGTGGAAGCCGTCCATCGGCACATGCGCGACCCAGGGCTCCCCGGCACCGTTCAGCTCCCGCACCAGGCGCTCGGCGAGCGTCGTCTTGCCCGCACCGGGGCTGCCCGCGATGCCGAGGACGGCACGGCGGCCGTCGCGGGGGAGGGACCGGGCGCGGGCGAGGAGATCCTCGAAGGTCAGGGCCACACCGCAGAGTGTGTCACCCGGTCGGCGGTGACTTCCGGCCGGACACAAAGATTCCTGGCGAGGGAGTCGCTCCGCGCAGACGCCCGTTGGGCGGGCGGCGGATGGCGGGATCGCGTCAGGCACATGGCCGAAGATCGCACTGCACGCCTGTTCCCTACGGGTTAGTTTGTTCGTGTTTTTGGTGTTTCTTCGGCTCCCCGCTGCCCAACTCGCCCGGCTGTGGGGTTTTCAGAAACCCTACGACGCGTAGGGGGAGGGGCGGACGATGGCCCACGGCACGAAGCCCATGCTCATGAGTACGGGGTGGCGCGACGACGCGCTCGTGGCCGACAGGTCGTGGCGGTCGGGCGGTGACGGCCTGCTCGCCGCCGTGGCCGGCCTCTTCAGCCTCGCCCAACTGCTCCTCGTACGGCCCTCGATGGGCCTCGGCTGGGACGAGGTGGTGTACGTCAGCCAGGTCGGCACCGAGGCGCCGGCCGCCTTCTTCAGCGCGCCACGCGCGCGTGGCGTCTCGCTGCTGGTGTGGCCCATCGCCTCCTGGTCGTCGTCCACGACGCTGCTGCGCATCTTTCTCGCCGTCCTGTCCGGACTCGGCCTCTACCTCGCCCTGCGCGCCTGGCGCGGACTGTTCCCGGCCCGCGTCCTGGCCGGCGCGGGCGCCTTCTTCGCCACCCTGTGGGTGACCCTCTTCTACGGCCCGCAGGCCATGCCCAACCTCTGGGTCGCGTTCGGCGCCCTGCTCTGCGTCGGCTGCTTCCTGCGCACCCGCGCGGACCGCCTGCGCCACCTCGACCGGCGGGCCCTGTGGGGCGTGGTGGCCGGTGCCACGCTGATGGCGTGGATGCGGCCCACCGACGCCGTGTGGGTCACGCTGCCGCTGCTCGTCCTCGCGCTGGTGGCACAGCACTGGCGACTCGGGGCCGCCCTCGTGGGGGGCCTGGCGGCCGGCGGCGTCCAGTGGGTGATCGAGGCGTACCTCGGCTACGGCGGCCTGCGCGAGCGGCTGAACGAGGCCTCCCGCATCCAGGGCGACCTCGGCTGGAACTTCGCCGTCGACGACCAGCTGCGCAGCCTCGTCGGAAGTGCCCTGTGCCGGCCCTGCAACGGCGAAATGCCCCACCCGGTCGTCTACGTCTGGTGGTTCGTGCTCCCCCTGCTGGCCGCGTACGGTCTGGCGGTCGCGATCCGCGGCGTACGCACCACCCGCACCCTGGTCCCGCTGCTCTGCGCCGCGACGGCCGCCTTCCCCTACCTGTTCCTCATCGGATACGCGGCACCCCGCTTCCTCCTGCCCGCCTACGCACTCCTCGCCATCCCCGTCGCGGACGCCCTGCTCGACCTCGTCATCACGCCGTCCGGCCGGTGGCGTCCGGCCGTCGCCGCGGTGATCGCGCTCGGGCTGGCCGGCCATCTGGCCGTGCAGTACGCCGTCCTGCACCGCACCGTGAACCGCACGACCGCCGACCGCGAGGCCTGGGCCCGCTCCGCCGCCGAACTCCATCGCCTCGGCGTGCGCCCGCCCTGTCTGCTCACCGGGCAGGAGGCCATTCCCGTCGGCTACTACGCGGGCTGCTCCTCCGGAGCGACCCACGGCCACAACGCCAACACCACCGAGGCCGACATCCTGCGAACCGCCCGCAGCGTCCCGGTCGGCGCCCTCACCACCCCCGGCGGCAAGCCGCCCCGGTATGCCCGCGACTGGCAGCTCCACCGCCTCGACGGCCTGGAGGTCCGCATCGCCCCGGGCCCGGGCGGGCCGGCGTAACGCCGGAGCAGGCCCTCGCCACGCCCCGGCGCGGACCTGCCCACCGGCACACCGCCCTCTCCCTCGCCGCCCTGACGGCCGCTCGCCCGGCCGACTCGCCACATCCCGGGCCGGAGACCGGCGCCGACCAGCTCCGGCCGCCGACGGCCACCACGGTCACCCACGTGACGCCGCCCTGCGTCGCGCTGATCGCCGTCACCCGGGCAGCGCCCTCCCAGCGGCTGGGGTGGCGCCGTCGGCATCGCGGCCGGCCTGCTGCACACACCCAGCCGCCTCGGCTCCCTCGACGCTGTGCGCGCCAAAGGCGTTTCCCGGGCGGTCGGTTCAGGTAGGAGTCCGGTTGTCGGCCGGTCGGCGGTCCGGGTGGAGGAGGGGGAGCGTGATGGCGAGCAGTGAGCACGAAGGGCGGTTGGGGGAGGAGTTCTTCACTCCGGGGACCTCGTCCTTCACCGAGTTCCTGGCCGCCCACCGCCCGGCCCTGCTGCCCATGCGCCGCCCCTTACCCGACGGTGTCCGCGCCGCGGCCGACCGCTTCCCGCACGGCACCACGGTGCTGGCCCTCACCTATCGCGACGGCGTACTGATCGCCGGCGACCGCAGGGCCACCATGGGCAACCTCATTGCCCAGCGCGACCTGGAGAAGGTCCATCCCGCGGACGACCACACCGCGGTCGCCTTCGCCGGTACCGTCGGACTCGCACTGGACATGGTGAAGCTGTATCAGGTCGAGCTGAAGCACTTCGAGAAGATCGAGGGCATCCCGATGACCCTCAAGGCGAAGGCGACCCGGCTCGCGGCCATGATCCGCCAGAACCTCGGTCAGGCCATGCAGGGCCTCGCCGTCGTCCCGCTCCTCGTCGGCTACGACTTCGGGGCCCCCAAGGGTGCGCGAGGACGCATCTTCGACTTCGAGGTGACCGGCGGACCGTACGAGAAGTACGACTTCCACGCCGAGGGCTCCGGATCGCCGTACGCCCGCGGCGCTCTGAAGAAGCTGTACCGTCCGGGGATGTCCCGGCGCGAAGCGGCCCTGGCCGCGCTGCACGCGCTGTACGACGCGGCGGACGACGACTCCGCGACCGGCGGACCGGACATCAACCGCCGGATATTCCCCATCGTCTCGGTGATCACGGAGGACGGCTTCGAGCGGCTGCCCGAGTCCGAGACCGAGGAGCTGAGCCGCGAGATCGTGGAGCAGCGCCGCAGCCGTCCCAACGGCCCGAACGCCACCCCCTGACGGGCCGTCAGGCCACTCTCCGGGTTCTCCCTCTCCCGCTTCCCGCACCGCTTTCCCTCCCCATGGTCAAGCGCTTTGGCTTCCATGGCCAAGAACTGCCAGGGCCTTTACTGCACATGGTTTGCAAGTACTGGAGGATGGCTGCAGGCTGTACAACGCAGTCGCCCTCCACAAGAAAGTCACTCCCTCCCCGATGACGGCTGCCCCTGACTCCACTCCGACCCTCCCGGCCACGGCCCCCGCACAGCGCACGGCGGCCTGGCACCGCGTCCGTACCTCCATGACGCGGCAGGAGTGGAGCAGGGTCGGGGCAATGGCCGCGTTCGTGCTGGCCCTGCATGTCATCGGCTGGTTCACCCTCGTCGCCGTCGTGGCGCCCGAGCACTACAGCATCGGCGAGCAGTCCTTCGGCATCGGTATCGGCGTCACCGCGTACACGCTCGGCATGCGGCACGCCTTCGACGCCGACCACATCGCGGCGATCGACAACACCACCCGCAAGCTGATGGGGGAGGGGCAGCGGCCACTGTCGGTCGGCTTTTGGTTCTCGCTCGGCCACTCCAGCGTCGTCCTGGCCCTGGTGCTCCTGCTCTCCTTCGGCGTGAGGTCCCTGGCCGGCCCGGTCCGCGACGACGGCTCCCGCCTCCACGACATCACCGGCCTGATCGGTACGACGGTCTCCGGGGCCTTCCTCTATCTCATCGCGGCGATCAACCTGGTCGCCCTCGCCGGTATCTGGAAGGTGTTCCGCCGGATGCGCTCGGGCCGCTACGACGAGGTGGCCCTGGAAGAGCAGCTGAACAAGCGCGGCTTCATGAACCGGCTCCTCGGCCGGGTCACCAGATCGGTCACCAAGCCCTGGCACATGTACCCGCTCGGCCTGCTCTTCGGTCTCGGCTTCGACACCGCGACCGAGGTCGCCCTGCTGGTCCTGGCCGGCTCGGGCGCCGCCTCCGGTCTGCCCTGGTACGCGATCCTCTGCCTGCCCGTCCTCTTCGCCGCCGGCATGTCGCTCCTGGACACGATCGACGGCACGTTCATGAACTTCGCCTACGGCTGGGCGTTCTCCCAGCCGGTCCGCAAGGTCTACTACAACCTCACCGTCACCGGCCTGTCCGTCGCGGTCGCCCTGCTCATCGGCACGGTCGAACTCCTCGCCCTCCTCGCCGACCGCATCGCCCTGCACGGCCCGTTCTGGACCTGGATCACCGGCCTCGACCTCAACACGGCCGGCTTCGTCGTCGTCGGCCTGTTCGCCGTGACCTGGATCGTCGCCCTCCTGGTGTGGCGGATCGGCCGGATCGAGGAGAAATGGACAGCCGGTCCGCGCGCCGAATCGCCCTGAGACAAGGACGAACCGTCACCCGCGCAGCGCCATCTCCCCCCGCCACCGCACGAACTGCTTCTCCGGATCGCCGAGATACACCCACGGAGCCCGCGTGGCGCGGCGGCCCAGCATCCGGAACAGGGGCGCGGCGATGTCGTGGGCGCCCGCGTAACACGCTGCGTGCGTCAGGTAGTTGAGGTCGCGCAGCTCGCCGGGGGGCACGCTGTCGTCGGTGCGGCCCTTGATCCAGCGCTCCCAGGTGCGGCGTACGTCACTGACGGCGCCGTCGTGACTCCAGTGCTGGCCGAGCCCCACGGAGGCATGCTGTCCCTTGGCTGCGTCCAGGGCGTAGCGGAACTCCTCGACCCGGGCGTACTGCACGAGCACCGGTAGCGCGCAGCCGGGCGGTGCGACGCCGGCCGCGTCGCGGGCGAAGTCGTACATCTGGCCGTGGGTGCCGTGCCAGCGCGAGGAGTAGTAGTGCAGAACCTGGAGGTGGCCCTCCACGCTGTACGGGTCGCGCTGGTGCAACTCGTCCCACCAGAGCCCCAGTTCCTGCCGCCGTACGCCCGACGGATACAGCCGGGCGACGGAGATCAGCGAGATCCACGGCGTCGGATCGTCCGGGTAGGCGTCGGCGGCCCTGAGGCAGGACAGCACCGCGGTGTCGATGCGCTGCCGGTCGATCGGTACGCCCCGGCCCGCGGTGATGGCCAGATGGAACGCCCGGGCCGTCTCCGTCGCCGCCCGCAGCACCAGCGCGTCGGCGCTGTGCGGCTCGGCGGCCAGCCATGACTCCACCGTCGAACTGCCCGCACAGGCCTGGGCGAGCAGCCGGACCCGGTGCCCGCGCACCAGCCAGTCGGGGCCGGTGACCCGCAACAGCTCCCGCAGTCCCTGCCAGCGGCCGATGACGATGTCCTGGCGGGCGCGGGTGAGGGGCGCGTCCCCGCAGTCGGGGTCGAAGTCGGGAGTGAGGTCGCGTTTCGAGGTGCCTCTCGGCATGGTGGGTCCCCTCAGAAGTCGGTGGGAAGACCCTCGTGGACAAGGGAGTTCGTGCCGCCGGCGCCGGCCGGGACGTAGTCCGCCTCGACGGTCCGCGCGGCGTCCAGCTTGGCCGGCCGGTAGTAGTCGCTGCCCTGCCGCCAGTACCAGAGCATCGGGACCAGCCCGGCCGCGAGACCGCCGAGGCCGATCGCGATCGCGGACCGGCTCAGCTCACCCAGCGACTCGACGAAGACCCAGAACATGAACAGGGCCCCGAACAGCGGCCACAGACCGCCGAGCACGAGGTTGCCCACCGACTTCAGCAGCATCTTGCGGTAGGCGACGACCACCGCGAGGCCCGTCAGCCCGTAGTAGACGGCGATCTGCAGACCGATCGCCGAGATCGCGTCGGAGAGAATGTCGCCCACCGTGCCAAGGGAGTTGGCGGCGATGAACATGGCCAGCGCCACGACGCCGACCACCGCGATCGCCACCCACGGCGTGTTCCACCGGCGGTGCACCCGGCCCAGCGCGGACGGCATCGTACGGTCGCGGCCCATCGCGAACAGTGAGCGCGTGACCTGGATCAGCGTGGTCTCCAGGGTGGCGATGGTGGACAGCATCACCGCCACGATCAGCAACTTGCCGCCCCAGCCCGGCCACACCTCCTCCCCGAGCACGGCCAGCACGTTGGCGTCGTTGTCCTGGATCTGCTTCGAGGAGACGATGACGTTCACCGCGATGGTGAACACCTCGAACAGCAGGAACACGATGCCGACCCCGATGAGCCCGGCGAGGCCCGTCGTACGGCGGCTGTTGCGGGTCTCCTCACTGAGGTTGCTGGTGACGTCCCAGCCCCAGTAGTAGAACGCGGCGATCAGCGCCCCCGAGGCGAATCCGCTCACCCCGTCGAAGTGCCCGAAGCCGAGCCAGGACCAGTCGAAGGCCCGGGCGCTTCCCGAGTGGAAGAGGGCGAGTACGGCGAACAGGGCCAGGATGGCGAGTTCGACACCGGACATCACCAGCTGCGCCCGGACGGTGAGGCGGGCGCCGCCCAGCACCACGAACAGCATGATCAGGAACCAGCCGGCGCCGACCAGCGTCGACAGCGCGGTGTTCTCCGCGAGTTCCCCGTCGAAGAGGGCCAGCGTCATCGACCCGGCCGGCAGGGAACCCGCCACCATGAAGATGGTCGCCGAGATCACCAGCGCCCAGCCGCTGATGAAGCCCAGGAACGGGTGCAGCGTACGCCCGACCCAGGAGTAACTGGCGCCCGCGTTCACATCGATCCGGCTGAGATAGCTGAAGGCCAGCGCGATGCCCAGCATGGGTATCGCGCAGTACAGCAGCGCGGCCGGACTGGCCAGGCCCACCGTGCCCACGAGGACCGCCGTGGTCGCAGCGATCGAGTACGCCGGGGCGCTGCCCGCGACCGCCATCACCACCGTGTCGAACGTACCGAGGACATTGGCCTGCAGCCCTCTGCCCCTGTTGTTGCTCATGGATGCGCTGCTTTCCGTTGTGCACGACGCGGGGGCGAACCGGCCCCGACGGCGTATGGGGGGTGGGGTGGTACAACGCCACGAACCGTTGAGGGATGACCTCGGGGCAGGGGCGGCACAAAGGGGTGGCGGATACGGCACGTCGGTGCGTCGCCGTACGGTCACGCCGTGTGTGCGAGTGATGATAGCCCCCCTCATTGAGCCTTCAAGGTCGCCTGGATCTTCCGGGGTTGGAGAGCGCGCAACGGGAAACGCGGTTCAGGACACGCACAGAGCACGACCAGCCGACGCACGCGAGTGAGGGAGGCGAGCATGGGCACCGGACACACGCCCTCCGAGCCGATGGCGGACGACGCCTACCAGCCCACCGGCGGCAATGAGGAACAGCAGGACGCGGCGCCGCTCGACCTGCAGGACGCCGTCGACGAGCGGACCTACGACGACACCCTCGACGAGGGCTACTCCCCGCCGGAGAAGCCGCTCGGGGTCACCAAGCACGGCACCACGGCCGCCGAGCAGCACGAGGGCGAGACCCTCGACGAGCGGCTCACCCAGGAGGTCCCCGAGGTGGCCGAGCCCGCCGGCGACGGTGTGGGCGACCTGCCGGGCGGCGAGGGCGAACCCGTCGACCCCGAGGCGGGCGCCGCCCGAGCGGGCCGTCTGCTCGCCCCGGACGAGGGCACCGGCCCCGACATCACGAAGGAGGAGATCGCCTTCGACCAGGGCGTCGACGGCGGAGCGGCCGGCGCGGAGGAGGCCGCGATGCACGTGGTCGAGGACGACGCCCGCCTGCCGGAGGGCGGCCAGGAGAGCTGAAGCGAGGAGCTCACTCCCCGATCCGGTCGATCTGGCGCAGCCTGTTCGTGGCGTCCAGGGCGGCGACCTTGTACGACTCCGCGAGCGTCGGGTAGTTGAACACGGCGTCGACCAGATAGTCGACCGTCCCGCCGCACCCCATCACCGACTGCCCGATGTGGATGAGCTCCGTCGCCCCCGTACCGAAGCAGTGCACACCGAGGAGCGTGCGGTCCTCGGGGGAGACCAGCAGCTTCAGCATGCCGTGCGAGTCGCCGATGATCTGCCCGCGGGCCAGCTCCCGGTAGCGGGAGATACCGACCTCGAACGGCACCCGGTCCTCGGTGAGCCGGTCCTCGGTCCGCCCCACGAAGCTGATCTCGGGGATGGTGTAGATGCCGATCGGCTGGAGGTTGTGCATCCGGCCGACCGGCTCCCCGAAGGCGTGGTACGCCGCCGCCCGCCCCTGCTCCATCGAGGTCGCGGCCAGCGCCGGGAAGCCGATGACGTCGCCGACGGCATAGATGTGCGGCACCTCGGTGCGGTAGTGCTCGTCGACCGTGATCCGGCCGCGCGCGTCCGCGGTGAGCCCGGCCTTGTCCAGGTCCAGCTCGTCTGTGAGCCCTTGCCGCCCCGCCGAGTACATCACCGCGTCGGCGGGGATCTTCTTGCCGCTCTCCAGGACGGTCAGCGTCCCACGTGCATGCCGCTCCACCGCGGCGACGGTCTCCCCGAAGCGGAAGGTCACGGCGAGATCCCGCAGGTGGTACTTGAGCGACTCGATCACCTCGACGTCGCACATGTCGAGCATGCCCGCGCGCTTCTCCACCACGGTGATCTTGCTGCCGAGCGCGGCGAACATCGAGGCGTACTCCATGCCGATGACACCGGCACCGACGATGACCATGGAACGCGGCACCCGCTCCAGCGCCAGGACGTTGTCCGAGTCCATGATCGTCCGCCCGTCGAACTCCACACTGCTCGGCCGCGCGGGCCGGGTGCCGGTGGCGATGACGATGCGCTCGGCGGTCAGCAGCCGCTCGTGCCCGGTGACCTCGCGCAGGGCGACGGTGTGCGGGTCGACGAACCGCCCCGTGCCGGCGAACAGGGAGACGTGGTTGCGGGAGAGCTGGCTGCGGATGACGTCCACCTCACGGCCGACCACGTGCTGGGTGCGGGCGGTCAGGTCGGCGACGGTGATGTCCTCCTTGAGCCGGTAGCTCTGGCCGTACAGATCGCGCTGGGTGAGGCCGGTCAGGTACAGCACCGCCTCGCGCAGGGTCTTGGAGGGGATGGTCCCGGTGTGGATGGAGACGCCGCCGACCATGTCGGGGCGGTCGACGACGGCGACCCGGCGGCCCAGCTTGGCCGCGGCGATGGCGGCCTTCTGGCCACCCGGTCCGGATCCGATGACGAGCATGTCGAAGTCGGGCACCCTCAGGAGTCTGACAGTCGCGAGACCCCTTTCGGAAGGGTGAGCCCGAAACCATTGCCGGGGTGAAGTGACAGGGGAGCAAGGGGAGTTGTGCCGCCCATCTGTTGATGCCGGAGCGCCCAGGCCCCCGCCGGGGCTGCCGGGGTCGGTCACGGCGGTCCGGCACGACATACACGTATGGGTCGATAATGCCGGTATGGGGCATCGACTCGCCGACGTGAGCGCACCGGCCAGGCTGGCCGCCCCCGACGAGGGCATCGGCCGGGACGAACTCGCGCTCGCGACCCGCAACCACGGCCTGCCGCTCGAAGCCCTGCGCTACGACCTCACCCCGCCGGGCCTGCACTACGTCCTGACCCACTACGACATCCCGTACGTCCCCGACGATGCCCCCTGGCAGCTGACTTTCGGCGGCCGCGTCCGCCACCCGCTGCGTCTGAACCTCGCCGACCTCCGGACGTTCCCGCAGGTCACCACCCGGGTCACCCTGGAGTGCGCGGGCAATGGCCGGGCCCTGCTCACGCCCCGGCCGGTGAGCCAGCCCTGGCTGGTCGAGGCGGTCGGCACCGCCGAGTGGACGGGCGTACCGCTGCGCCTGCTGCTCGCCGAGACCGGAGTCGGGGCCGACGCGGTCGACGTGGTCTTCACGGGCGCCGACCACGGAGTCGAGCGCGGCGTCGAGCAGGACTACCAGCGCGCCCTGCCCGTGGACGTCGCCACGGGCAGCGATCCGGAGGTGCTGGTCGCGTACGCCATGAACGGTGCCCCGCTGCCCCCGCAGCACGGCCGCCCGCTACGACTGGTCGTGCCCGGCTGGTACGGCATGGCACACGTGAAGTGGCTGCGCGAGGTGACCGTCACCGACGTGCCCTTCACGGGGTTCCAGCAGGCCGTGGCCTACCGGCTGCGCCGGCGCCCCGAGGAGGAGGGCGAACCCGTTACCCGCATCGCTCCTCGCGCCCTGCTCGTCCCGCCGGGCTTTCCCGACTTCATGTCCCGTTCCCGCGTGGTCCGGCCCGGCCCGGAGATCCTGGAGGGGCGGGCCTGGTCGGGGCGCGGGCCGGTGACGTGCGTCGAGGTCAGCACGGACGCAGGGCGCAGTTGGCAGGAGGCCGAGCTGGAGCCGGACAACGGTCACCGGTGGGCGTGGCGCCGCTGGCGGCACAGCTGGACGGCGACCCCGGGCGTACACGTGCTGAGCGCACGGGCCACCGACGCCGGGGGCCACAGCCAGCCACTGGTCCCGCCCTGGAACCGCGGGGGCTTCGCCAACAACCTCGTGCAGCGGGTGCCGGTGGTCTGTCCGCAGCAGGACGAGGGCGAGGGCGGGTGAGCCTGGCCGGGGCGGTGCGGCACGGCAGGCGCACACGCCGCCCCGGGTGCCGGCCCGCACCCGGGGGCGGTCGTGCGGCTCGTGGCCGTCTCGGCTAGGGCAGCAGCTTGTCGAGAGCGGCGGGACCCTCTGCCTCCAGCTTGCGCTTGGCCCATTCCAGGTTGCGCGGGGTGATGTCCTTGCCTGAGGCAAGCACGATGTCCTCGGCGGACACATCGGTACCGGTGCGGGCGTGAAGCAGGTCGTCCGGGGTGGTGCGCTCCCCGGACGGCCCGGAGGCTTCGGGCTGGGACGTCGGCATCATCTCTGCTCCTCGGATCCGGATCACTACTTCGGGCCCGGTGCGGTCATCGGGTCTGCTATCACCATTCAACGCCGGAGCGGACCCTGCATCCGGAGACGCCGTGAGGGACCCGCTGCGCACCGGTCGGCCCCTGGACACCCGGGGTACCTCTCCGCTCCCGCGCTGAAACCGACCGCGCCCGATGACCGGGCGTCCTCGCCGGCCGCGTCAGCCCTCGAAGGGCGTGAGCGTCAGCCTGATCCCCGTCGGCGCGGTGTCCTGGATGTACGAGGCGAAATCGGCCACGTCGTCGAAGGCGAAGCCGTACGCCTTGCCGTCCTCGGTGGCCGTGTGCATCGCCTTGGCGTAGTGGTTGGTCAGGCCGGTCCGGTAGAAGGCGGCGGCGTCGGTCGTCGGCTGGGCCGGGTGGCTGAGCAGCGTCGAGCGGTTGAATCCGGCACCGAGTACGGCGGCGACGGGGCCGGTCGTGCCGTCGTTGGGGGCGGCGAGGTTGCCGTCGCAGAACAGCACGTCCCGGGTCGACGGCTTGGCGAAGGACACCTGGGCCGGTCCGTCGAAGGTGAACCGATCACCGCGCACCCGTCCTGTGAACGTCCCCGCGTTGGTGGTGACGGTCAGATCCCGCCCGGTGTACGTGCTCCACACCTCGTCGATGTACGGGGCGAGGTAGTCCTTGGCGAACAGACCGGCGTCCAGGCCGTGCCCCGGGGCGATGACGCGTGTGTCGTCCACGACGAGCCGTGCGAACTCCTCGACCTGGCGCACCGCGGCGAACGCGGCCGCCCGCCCGCCGGCCCGCAGCCTGCCCGCCGTCTGGTCCTTGGCGCCGGTCAGCCGAATGCTCAGCGGCACACTGAACATGTCGACCATGGTGGTGTTGCAGAACATGCCGGCGGTGTTGTACGTGAACTCGGCGCAATCGTGCAGCACCGGGTAGTTGGGGTCCGACGTCACCCAGCCCGCCGGGTACTGCAGCGCGGCGTTTCCGTTGCCGTCGGTGACGGCCTTGAACTTGAGCTTCTGGCCGAGCGACACATAGATCCGTCCGGACATGTGGGGGAGGGACAGCCGGGTCTCGCCGCTGCCGGCCAGGCCGATGGCGTAGTCGGTGAAGCCGTCGGGGCCGTTGTCCGACAGCGCGATCGGCGCGAGGGTGCCGTCGGGCGTGACCCGCACCTGCCTGCCGTCCTGGTTGCCGACGATGTAGACGTGGACGTTGGCGTTCCCGAAGGAGCCGCTGTCATTGACGATCGTCAGCGGCAGTGGGCCCGCCGCGGCGGGCGCGACGCCGTCCGCGGGCGTACCCGCGAGGGCGTACGGGGCCACGGCGGCGACGGCGGGGACGGCCACCGCCGTGCCGCCGAGGGCGAGGAGGAGCCTGCGGCGACCGAGAGGGCGTTGATGGCGGGAAGTCATGTGGGGGTCTCCCGGAGTACTTGTGGGGGTACTGGGGCTGCGGCGGCGGGACGTACAGTCGGCGTGAGAGCGCTCTCAAACCAAGCGTCACCGCTGCCTATGGGCCCCGATGCTACGCACGACCCCCGCATCGGCCAATGGGTCTGCATCGTGCCCAAACTCCGCTCAGCTGGGGGGACTTGAAAGAGCACGGAATGACCACGACGGCTTAATTCTCTCCTAAGGCCCACTTAAGTCGCACTAGGTCGCTGAGAGCGCTCTCCCATGCTCGGCGAAAACCTGTGGACGGCACCCATGAAGATCACGTACCGTGTGGCTCCACGCCCTGAGACGGACGGAAGGAGGCGAGTGCCGTGCGGTTCACACCTTTCCAGCGCTCCCTTTCCCGTTGCCCCGGCGTGTTGCGTCAGATCTGACCGGGAGCGCTCCAAGCAGCCTTTATCCCGGAGGAATCCGTGACCGATCCGGTCATCCGCGCGCTCTCCGCGAGCGACGCCCATCTCTTCGACGCCCATCCCGACCCGCTGAATGCCCGTGAGGGCCACCGACGCACCCGGTTCCGCCCCGAGTGGAAGCGAGTCGCCCTGCGCGACGGCGCGGTCGTCGCGCGCGGCGCCTGGTGGGGCGGCCCCGACGACTCGGAGCCCGTCAACATCAACTGGTTCGACGTGGCCGAGGGCGAGGAGGAGGCCGGCGCCGAACTCCTGCGCTCCGCCCCCTGGCAGGTCGAACTCGAGATCAACCTGCCCGGCGGCTGGCGGGACGAGCCCGACCTGAAAGCCGCCGCCGAGGCCCGCTTCACCGCCGCACGCGCGGCCGGCTACGAACTCCTGGTGGAACGCTTCCTGTACCGCTGGACCCCGGAGCACGGCCTGCCCGAGCGGCCCGGGCGCCTGCGCTTCAGCGCCGAACCCGACGACGCGGTCTTCTTCGACGCGCTGCGCCGCATCCACTCCGTCACCCTCGACGCCCACGCGCTGCGGGCCATCGAGGAGGGCGGCCTGGACCGGGCCGCCCAGGAGGAGCTCGACTTCTTCCACTGGTGCCCGTCCCCACGCCAGTGGTGGCAGCTCGCGCACACCCCGGACGGCGACCTCGCCGGCATCCACATCCCGGCGCACAACCCCTCCGGCCCGACCATCGGCTTCATCGGAGTCGTCCCGGAACACCGCGGCCACGGCTACGCCTACGACCTCCTCGCGGAGTGCACCCACTTCCTTGTCGAGCGGGGCGCGGAGTTCGTCAGCGGCGCGACGGACCAGGGCAACTTCCCCATGGCCGCGAACTTCGCCAAGGCGGGCTTCCCCGTCGTGAGCGAGCGCATCAACTTCCATGCGGCGCAGTCGGCGTAGCGAGGCGTAGAGCCGAGGAGCAGTCGCTGAGGAGCAGTCGCTGAGGGGCGGCCCGGTCCGACTTCGGGTCCGGGCCGCCTGTCAGTGCCGGGTGGCATGCTGGTCGGCGGTGTGATCGACAGCGGGCCACGGAGGCGGCATGGGGTTCGACGGCGAGGTCTGGCAGGTCCGAAGCAGCGACGAGCCGGTCGGGGAGATCCTGATCGACGAGGCCGACTTCCCGTGGCTGTCGGGGCGCTTCACGCCCGGTCCGGGGTACGACGCGGTACGCGACCTGTTCGCCCGTGAACTGGCCCTGCTGGAGCGGGACTACGACGAGGTCCGGGAGGCGTGGGAGGCGGCCTACGACGAGATCCGAAGACGCGTCTCACTGTCCTCGCCGGACGGCCCGGTCGCCGAGTTCCTGCTGCACATCGAGGGTGACAGAGCCTGGTTCCGGTGGAGCGACGAGCCGTTCGAAGAGTAGGGCCAGGTCCCGGCCCAGGCCGCGAGGACCGCGCTCAGCCGGGGTGGCGAACCCGACGACAGCGGCGCGATCATTGCCACAGTGCTCTCCGGGAGCAGCCGCTGGGTCAGCGCCCGGGACATCGAGGTATCGGGCGGCTACCACCTACCGGACCTGTCCCACCACGCCGTCACGCACCGCCGTTCAACAGCGCTTCGGCCGCCGCCAGAATCTCGGTGACCTGCAGACCGAACGCCGCGTCGCACGCATGAGCGCGCCCGGTTCGGGAGGCGGCCAGCAGGGCGTCCCCGGCTCGGATCAGAGCGGACACCGCGCTGTCGGCGCTCTCCGGGAGCAGCGTCACTCCGGCCGTGCCCCGCAGCTCCACCGCTGCCCCTTCTGCCGCGGGCGGCGCCGTGAGGCTCAGGGTGAGCGTGCTCGACGCGCCGCTGACGTGATCGAGGACCAGATGGACGGTGTCGCCGGGCCCGTGTGCGGCCGCCGTCACGCGCCGGGCGTCACCCAGGATCGGCAGCAGCACGGACAGGGCGTGGGGGCCCACGTCCCACAGCGCACCCTTCTCCCGCCGCCACGGCGATTGCGCGAACGGGCTGCCGTCATCGCTGAACACGGCGCCGAGCCACTGCGCCCGCCCCGTGAACCAGCCCTCGACGGCCGCCTGTTCGGTGATCCACGCCTCGGTCTCCGACTGGAAACGGACGGTGAAGAACACGACCGAGGCCACACCGGCCTCCTCGACGGCCTCGACGACCGCCCGCCCCTCCTGAACCGTCAGCGCGAGCGGCTTGTCCAGCAGCAGATGACAGCCCGCCCGCGCGGCCCGCACCGCCAGGTCGGCCTGCACGGTCGGCGGCAGGGCGACGGCCACGGCGTCCACGTCGGCGAACAGCTCGTCCACGTCGTCGTAGGCACGCACGCCGTAGGTGTCGGCCAACTCCTTTGCGGCGGCTGTACGTCGGCCCCACACTCCGACGAAGTCCAGTTCACGGTGCCGGTCCAGGGCGGGAGCGTAGGCCATCTGGGCCCACGGGCCGGTGCCGAGCAGTCCGATGCGCATGCCGCCGCCTCTCACTGTGCCGATCACTGTGCCGAAACCTCCGCGACCGACGCCGGGACGGTAGGCAGGCCGATACCCGATCAGCCGGTCGGTCGAGGGTGAGCGTGCCACACCAACCGGGAGGCCGCGCAAGCGGATGGGCGGACGGGCGGCCGAACTCGGCACCACGGATTCAGTGGCGCCGTCGCTGAATGCGTTCTCTTTCTTCTATTGGACCTCTCGCGTCCTGACAGCCACGCTGGAGTCGGTCCGCAACGGCCGTGATCCGCGGCCCACTCGCCGGACGACAACGTTTCCCGCGCGACAGCCGAAAGAGGTCACGACCCCATGCACACCCGCCGCATCGGTGACGTCGAGGTCAGCGCGATCGGACTGGGCGCGATGCCCATGTCCATCGAGGGGCGCCCGGACGAGGCCCGTTCGCTCGCCACGATCCATGCCGCGCTCGACGCCGGCGTGACCCTGATCGACACCGCGGACGCCTACCACCGAGACGCCGACGAGGTCGGTCACAACGAGACCCTGATCGCCAAGGCCCTCTCCTCCCACGACCTGGGCAAGGACGTCCTGGTCGCCACGAAGGGCGGCCATCTGCGCCCCGGCGACGGCAGTTGGACCCAGGACGGCAGCCCCCGGCACCTCAAGGACGCCTGCGAGGCCTCCCTGCGCCGGCTCGGCGTGGAGGCCATCGGGCTCTACCAGTTCCACCGCCCCGACCCGAGGGTGCCGTACGCCGAGTCCGTCGGCGCCGTACGGGAGCTGCTCGACGAGGGCAAGATTCGCATGGCCGGCATCTCCAACGCGAACCCGGACCAGATCAGGCAGGCGAACGACATCCTGGGCGGCAGGCTGGTCTCCGTGCAGAACCAGTTCTCCCCGGCGTTCCGCTCCAGCGAGCCGGAGCTGCGCCTGTGCGACGAACTCGGCATCGCCTTCCTGCCCTGGAGCCCCCTCGGCGGCATCTCCCGGGCGCGCGAACTGGGCTCCGCCTACGCCCCGTTCGCCCGGGTCGCCGAGACGCACGGGGTGAGCCCGCAGCGCGTGTGCCTGGCCTGGATGCTCGCCAAGTCGCCGGTCGTCGTGCCGATCCCGGGCGCGAGCCGGCCGGAGACGATCCTGGACTCGCTCGCCGCGACCGACCTGGTGCTCGGCGCCGAGGAGATCGCGGAGCTGGACGCCGCCGTCTGAACCTTCCGGGAGGGCCCTGATCCGGGACCCGAGGGTGCTCGTCCTCGACGAGGCGACCTCGGCCCTGGACACCCACTCGGAGACCCTCGTCCAGCAGGCCCTCGCCCGCCTCCTGCACGGCCGCACCACCTTCGTGGTGGCACACCGGCCGTCCACCGTGCGCGGTGCCGACCGGATCGTGGTGATGGGCGACGGCCGAATCCGGGAGATCGGCACCCACGAGGAACTCCTGCACCGCAACGGGGCGTACACCGCACTGCACAGCGGTCAGGTCGCCTGACGCGCGTCCACCTCGCACCCGGCCTCGTACCGACTCGGTACGAGGCCGGGTGCAGCGGGTGGGCCGGTTGGAGCGGCCGGACTACGGCCGGTCGACGACTCGGCCCACCTCGATGCGGTCGATGTTCGGTGCCCACGCCGTGGCGTTGCCGAACGTCACGTTGTTGGCGCCCTTCTTCAGGTCGACGGGGACGCCCAGCGTCCAGTAGTCGTCCGAGCTCCAGGTGTTCTTGAAGGTCACCTTCACCGGCGCCGCGTTCCCCACGGTGATGTCCGCCGTACGGGACATGATGTCCGTGTTGTAGGCGTGACCGTTGTCGCGCCGGTCGTTGTGCGCGTAGTGGACGACCAGCACATAGCGGCCCGCGCTGGGCGCCCGCACCGTGAACTCGGCGGTGCTGGAGGGGCTGTTGCCGAGCTTGCCGATGTAGGAACCGGTGGAGGCGTACGCCGAGTCGACGAGTTCGGCCCCGCCCGCGAGGGTGGCCGAGGCGGCCCCGTAGGAGAGCGTGCCGGACGTCGATCCGTCGCCCGAGACGTCGAGGGAGCGGACCGAGGCGTGCCCCGCCGTCACCGCGACGCGGTTGTTGCCCGCCACCAGGTAGAGCCGCAGGGCGCGCCCGGGCGCCACCGTCACCGTCTCGCCGTGCAGCGCGAGCCGCACCGGCGCGGAGGCCCGCGGCACCACCGTGTAGTAGCCGTCGCGCGGGGCGTAGACGTCGAACACCGCCTTGTCCCCGGAGCGCAGGACGAGGGAGCCGGTGCCCACCCCGGCCGACGACGCGTAGTCGTACGACGGCTTCCCGCTGATGTCCGCCAGCGTGGCCTCGTACGACGCGGACGCCGCGCCCGTGCGAGCGGTCAGGTCGACGCGGTCGAGGGTGACCTCGGCGTCGCCCTTCGCGAGCGTGAGGACATGGGTGCCTGCGGACAGCCGCAGAGTGACGTCCTTCTTGGCGCGGTAGGTCCAGTTCTCCGTGGAGGGGTAGGTCACCGTGACCGGGGCCCCTCCGTCGACGGACAGCTTCTGCGTGGCGGGGGTGCCGGACTGGTTGCCGTACAGGATCGCCAGGTCGTAGGACCCTTCGCGCGGCACCGTGACGGTGAAGTCGACCTTGCTGGTGGCCTGGTTGAGGGAGCCGACGTCCTTCGTGCCGGAGGCGGCGTAGCCGTTGGCGTTCTGGACCGTGCCCTGGGTGTAGACCTTGCCGTCGGTGATGGCGGCGGTCTCGGCCTCGTACGACGCCGACCAGGGGACGGTGGCGGGGGAGGGGGTGCCCGTGCCGCCGGGGGTGAGGACGATCCGGTAGGCGGACATCTTGTGCATGCCGCGCAGCGGGACGGTCACCGAGCCGTCGTCCGCCACCTTCACCTTCGTACGGGCGAGGACCTGCGGCGTCGCGTGCTGCCCCTCGTAGCCGGACCAGGCGGCCTCGGCGACGGTCGCGGTGACCGTACCCCCGAAGAGGGACCGGTCGACGCCCCGCACCACGACGTCGGAGTCGCCGGCGGAGCCGCCCAGCAGGACCTGCGCCTGGCGGCGGGAGGGGTCCAGCGAAGCCAGGCCCTGAAGGGTGTCGATCGTGTGGGGCTGCGGCGGGGTCACCTTGACCGTGTCACCGGTCATCCCGGCGTACCAGCGGAAGAACCACCAGCCGCCGTTGGGGATGTTCGAGCGCACCACGTTGCCGTCCATGTTGCCGGCGGCATCCCAGTAGGCCTGGTTCGCGTACACCTTGTTCCGCTCGAACATCGAGACCCACTGGACGAGTTGGCCCGGGACGGAAAGGTCGCGGCGGTTGGCGTACTCGTCGATGTTGATCTTCAGCGGGGCGATGCCCGCCTCGCGCTCCAGCTTGCGATAGTCGTCGTAGTGCGCCTGGAAGTCACGCAGCGAGCCGGAGCCCAGCTCGTGCCAGGTCATCACCTGCGGCAGGACGTTCTCCCGCTTGGCGAAGTCGAGGAAGTCCTTCAACAGGCGGGTGTGGTAGGCGGCTTCGTTCGGGCCCGCGATCCTCGCGTCCGGGTCGATCGCGCGGATGCGCTGGTACACCGTCTTCCAGTCCTTGAAGAACCGGTCCCGGTTGGCCTCGTACTGGGCCTGGTCGGCGACGCCGAGCTTGTACCAGATCTGGTCGGGCTCGTTGAACGGGATGTAGACGAACCGCTCGCTGTTCGGGTCCGCCGACACCTCCTTGGCGATCTTGTCGACCTTGGGGAGGTAGTCGTCGATGCCGAGATCCTCGTACGGCCACTTGGCGTAGATGTCCTGCATCATCACGTTGATCTCGCCGCCGCCGTTGCGGAAGAACGACTTCGAGACGGTGAGCGCGTCGCCGTTGGGGTGCTGGGCGCCGCCCTCCGGCTTCTGCGAGATGCTGGTGATCTTCAGGGGTTCCAGCGCGGCGTCGCTGGGCACCCCGTCGTCGCTCAGCCCGTACAGCGCGCCGTTGGCGCCGAGCATCACCGGCCCCTCGGAGGCGGACAGGTCGACGGTGAGGCGCTGCGGGTCGGCAGCGGCCGCGGGGCCCGCGGCGGGGAGAGTGGCTGCCATGGTGGCTGCTCCAAGTGCGGCTGATATCAAGGCGGTTCTGGCGCGGAATCCCGTACGGAATCTCGTACGGAGTCGGGTGCGGCTTCGTGCGCGGGCGGGGGTGATCACGCTGCTGGACCTCCGGTCATTTGACGGCTCCACTGGTGATTCCGGACACGATCTTTCGCTGGCCGACGAGGAACACGGCGACCATGGGCAGGCTCATCACCACGACGTACGCGAAGACGAGATGCCAGTTGTTGAGGTAGAGCTGGGCGCTGGCGACCTGGTAGAGGTTCAGCGGAAGGGTGGCCCGCTCGCCGCCGCCGAGGACGAAGAAGGCGTAGAAGATGTCGCTCCAGGCGTAGAGCATCACCATGATCGTCGCGGTGGCGATGACCGGGCGCAGCAGCGGCAGGATGATCCGCCAGAAGATCCGCGCCGGCGTCGCCCCGTCCATCCGGGCCGCCTCCTCCAGTTCCAGAGGGATGGCGCGGATGAAGCCCGTCATGAAGAAGATCGACGTCGACAGGTACATGCCGGTGTAGACGGCGATCATGCCGGGCCGGGTGTTCGACAGGCCGAGTTGCCGCAGCTCCATCACGATGGTGATGACCGCGGGCGGCAGCAGCAGTCCGCTGATGCAGAGCGCGTACGCCGCCGACACCAGCTTCGACTTGCGGCGGGCGAAGACCCAGGCGGCGCCCGCCCCGAGAAGCAGGACCAGCACGACCGAGGGCAGCACGACCAGCAGGGAGTTGAAGAAGCCGCGCAGCATCTCGCCCTGGCTGACGGCGTCCGCGTAGTTGTCGGCGGTCTGCCAGGTGCGCGGCAGGTCGAGGTTGGGCTTGATGGCCTCCGCCTGCGGCTTGGCGGAGGTGACGGCGACCAGCCACAGCGGTACGCCGACCGCGAGACCGGCGAGCAGCAGGACCAGGGCGGGGCGGCCGTAGCGCCATGCGACGGACGGGTTCACAGCAGCTGCTCCCTTCGCCGCAACCCGACGACCAGCGGGATCGCCACCGCGACCACGACCAGGAAGAGGACGAGGCTCATCGCGGAGGCCTGGGCGTACAGGCCCTGCCCGAAGATCCGGAACATGTAGATGTTGAAGACCTCCGTGGAGGCCGCGGGCCCGCCACCGGTCGTGGCCTGCACGATGTCGAAGGTGTTCATCGAACCGATCAGCGCGGTGGTGACGTTGAAGGTGACGGCCGGCGCGAGCATCGGCCAGCGCACCGACCAGAAGGTCCGCCAAGGGCCGGCGCCGTCCATCCGCGCGGCTTCGAGCATGTCGCCGGGGATGCCCTTGAGCCCGGCCAGATAGATCAGCATGGACAGGCCCATCCACTTCCAGCCGTGGATGAGGGTCACGATGACGAGGGTCCAGGTCGTCGAGCCCAGCCACGGAATGTCCGTGCCGAGCACGGAGTTGACGGCTCCGTCCTGGTCGAGCAGGGCCTGGAAGACGTAACCGGTGGCGAGCGCCGAGATCAGCACCGGCAGGAAGAAGACCGCGCGGAAGAACCGGTTGAAGCGGCTGTCGGCCTCGAGGAGGAGCGCCAGAACGAGCCCGAAGCCGTTCTGGAACAGCGCGGCCAGCAGGGCGTACAGCAGGGTCGTGCGGATCGCGCGGAGCAGCGAGCCGTCGTCGGCGATCGTCTTGAAGTTGTCCAGGCCGGTGAAGGCGATGTCCGCGTGGTACGAGGACCAGTTGGTGAACGGGTAGTAGAAGTTGAGCAGGTTGGGCACCAGGAAGAAGCCCGCGAAGACGACGATCGCGGGGAGCGCGAACCACCAGGGGTGGTGGACGGCGGCCCGCGGCAGCCGCCCCACCTTCTTCGGCGTGCCCTTCACCGGCGCGGGCTCGGCACGTACAACCGTGTGAGTCATCGTCAGAATCCGGGCGCGCCCTGGGCCTTGGCCACCTGCGCGAACTGGTCCTGGATCGCCTGGGCGACCTGCTGCGGACTCTTCTTGTCGAAGATCATGTCGGCGAGGTAGAGGTGGGTGTCCGGGGCGACGATCGCCTTGGCCTGGAAGACGCCGATGGCGGTGGGCAGCGCCGCGACCTGGGCCGTGGACGTCTGCGGCAGCCCGTCGGGCGTGGGCACGGACGGCTGCACGGACGGGATCTTCATCGCCTTGATGTAGTCGGCGTAGTCCGGGCCGAGCCAGAAGGCGAGGAACTGCCGGGCCGCGTTCTGCCGCTTGTCGTCACCGGTCTTGAAGGCGACCACACCGTTGGTCTGGTCGGGCGAGTACATGCCGGTGGCGGCGGAGTTGGCGATCGGGAACCAGCCGATCCTCTTGTCGATCTCGGCGGTGGAGTACTTGGCCTGCAACTGGCTCTGGAAGGAGGTGACGTTGAGGACCATGCCGGCCTCGCCCTTCCACAGCGCGTCGGCCTGCCCGGTGAACGTGCCGGTGCGGTAGTTCTTCTGCGCGAGCCCGGCGTCGAGCAGCTTCTCCTTGTACTTCTTGATCGCGCCGACGACGACCGGGTCGGTCCATTTCTCCTCGTTCTTGTTGAGCCCGTCCCACCACTGCTCGTCGAGATCGGTGAGCTGGACCTGCATCTGCCACTGCAGGGGCCACTTGTCGCCGCCGGCCTCGTAGAAGGCGGCGGCGTCGGTCTTGTCGACGACCTTGTGGCCGAGCGCCAGCAGCTCGTCGTAGGACTTCGGGAAGTCCTTCTCGCTCAGCCCGGCCCGCTCGAAGACGTCCTTGTTGTAGTAGACGCCGAGCATGGCGGGGCTGGTGACGATCGCCGCGTACCGCTTGCCGTCGATCAGGCCGAGCGACTTCTCGGTGTCGCCGAGCTTGGCCTCCCACGGCTCACCGTCGAGGGTGAGGAGGTTCTGCTGCGGCTGGATGAACGGCAGCGTGGAGATGGACGGCTGCCAGAACATCAGGTCCGGGCGGTCGCCGGAGGCCAGCTTCGTCGGCACGTTCTGCTCGTACAGGTCCGGGATCGCCTGGGTCTGAACCGTCGCGCCGGTGGCCTTCTCGAACGCCTCGATCACCTGCTTGGGGGCGTTGGCCGTGTTCTGCGCGGTCCACATCGTCAGCTTCACGCCGTCGAGGCGGGCGGTCGGATCGACGGCGGCCTGCTTCCCGTCCGTGCCCGAGTCGCCGGACGAGCCGGCCGTCGGATCGCTGCACGCGGTGGCGGCGAGGCCGAGGGCGCATATCAGCGCCAGGGCGGAAAGAGCTCTTGTCTTCATCACGTGCCTTTCGCGAACGGGTGGTTCAGGAAGCAGGAATCAGAACAGCGGTGCTCATGCGGTGCGTTCGGGGACCGTGCGGTGTGTTCAGGAATCGGGCGGCGCGTTCAGGAATCGTGCGGCGCGTTCGGGATCGTGGGGTGCTCAGGCGGTGGCGGGCGGCGGCCCCGAGCTCTCCCGCACCACCAGCTCCGGCACCGAGACGGGATGCGGGGCGACCTGCGCGGAGTCCTCCAGGGCCCCGTGCAGCAGGGCGAACGCGGCCCGCCCGAGCCCGGTGAAGTCCAGACGTACGGTGGTCAGGGACGGCGTCAGATACGCGGAGTGCGGGGCGTCGTCGAACCCGGCCACGCTGACGTCGCCGGGGACGGCACGGCCGCTCTCGTGCAGGGCGCGGAGCACCCCGAGCGCGAGGTCGTCGTTGCCGCACAGGATGGCGGTGACGGCCCGGTCCCGCGCCAGCCTCAAGCCCGCCGCGTGTCCGCCCGCGGGGCCCCAACTGCCCTGCACAGGGCGGGGTTCGGGGGCTCCCGCCTCCTTCAGGGCCTGCCGCCAGCCGCTGGTGCGGGCGCTGGTGCGCCGGGTGCTGGACGGGATGGCGACGTAGTGCACCGTCTCGTGGCCCAGGGAGAGCAGGTGACGGGTCGCCTGGTAGGCGGCCTCGCGGTCGTCGGTCCACACCCAGGGACGGTCGCCGCCGGGCGGGCTCGCCGGAGTCTCGACCACGCCGACGACCGGGAGTTCGGCGGGGACGGCGCTCAGCGCCCGCACACCGGCCGGGTCGTAGGCGATCACGATCAGCCCGCCGCCCGCGTCCGCCGCCCGCTGCACCTCGGCGGCAACGGCGGCGTCGTCCGCCGATTCCAGTACGCCGATGCCGACCGCGTAGGAAGCCGCACGGGCGGACTCCTCGATGCCCTGGAGGATCGAGGCATAGCCGTAGTGAGTGGTGTTCGCGGTGAGCACGGTCACGGCCCTGCTGCGTCCGCTGGCCAGGGCGAGCGCGGTCGCGCTGCGCCGGAAGCCCAGCTCGTCGATGGCGGCGAGCACGCGGTCCCGGGTGGTCGGCTTGACACTGGGATGGCCGTTGATCACTCGGGAGACGGTCTGGTACGAGACGCCGGCGGCGGTCGCGACGTCCCTGATGCTCGCTGGGCGCCTTGTGTGACCGGTCACATTCATGCCAGGATTGTGACCGGTCACATGGGGGCCGTCAAGAGACCGTAACGAGGGATTCACAAAGGGGAGCGCCTTGACCGGTACGGCCGACGCGGATCTCAACGGCACGCGAGTCATGTTCACTTGGGGTCATGCGGCCCTGGCGGCCGAGTTCGCCACAGCACCCGACGGGACGCTGCGGCTGGTCCGGCTCGGTGACACCGGGTCAGTGCCCGCCGCATCCGTCCACCCGGAATCCGCCCTTCCCCTCGTCGAGCTCACCGCCCTCGGGCACGGCAGCGGCTGGTCCGGCCCACGCTTCACCGGCACCGCCTTCGGTACGCGCCTGAAGTACCGGCACCACCGCACCGGCAGGCGGGGCGATCAGGAGTGGCTGACCGTCGAACTCCACGACTCGGCCACCGGGTTGACGGCGTTCGCCGAGCTGACGTCCCCCGGCGGACTGCCGGTGCTGCGTTCGCGTGTGCGGCTGCGCAACGACGGCCCCGAGCCCCTCGTCGTCCAGTCCGTCAGCAGCCTGCTGATCGGCGGCCTGCCCGCACCGGACGCCCTCGATGTGCACCGGGCCCGCAACGACTGGCTCGCGGAGTGCCGTTGGTACGCCGAGCCGCTGCGGGACACCGTCGCCGACATCAACGTCGACGCCCATCAGCACGACAGCCGGGCCGCCCTCGTCCTCGCCGGGCGCGGCAGCTGGCCCACCGACGGCCATCTGGCGATGGGGGCGCTGACGGACCGGGGGAGCGGCCGGACCTGGCTGTGGCAGATCGAGTCCCCGGCCGGCTGGCGCTGGGACCTGGGCGAACGCGCGCACGGCACGTATCTGGCGCTGAACGGCCCCACGGACGCGGAGCACCAGTGGCGGGTCCGGCTCGCCCCGGGCGCGGAGTTCACCACCGTGCCGGGGGTACTGGCTCTCGGCTCCGGGTTCGACGCGGCCATGGGCGCGCTGACCTCGTACCGCCGCGCCGTGCGCCGCCCGCACCCCGACCACACGGCACTCCCGGTCGTCTTCAACGACTACATGAACACGCTCATGGGTGACCCGACCACCGAGAAGCTGCTGCCCCTGATCGACGCGGCGGCCGAGGCGGGCGCGGAGTACTTCTGCGTGGACTCCGGCTGGTACGACGACTCGGCGGACGGCGGCTGGTGGGACAGCGTCGGCGAGTGGCTGCCCTCGGCGCGCCGCTTCCCCGACGGCGGCATCGGGGCGGTCCTGAACCGGATCCGGGAGCGCGGCATGGTGCCCGGGCTGTGGCTGGAGCCGGAGGTCGTCGGCGTACACAGCCCCGTCGCCGCCGCGCTCCCGCCGGACGCCTTCTTCCAACGCGACGGCGTCCGCCTCACCGAGCAGGGCCGCCATCAGCTCGACCTGCGCCATCCGGCGGCCCGCGCGCACCTCGACAAGACGGTGGACCGGATCGTCGGCGACTGGGGCGTGGGCTACCTCAAGCTGGACTACAACATCGTGATCGATCCCGGCACCCTGGCCCCCGGGGACCTCGCACCGGGGGCCGGGCTGCTCGGGCACGCCCACGCCTACCTGGACTGGCTCTCCGAGGTGCTGGACCGGCATCCGCGGCTGGTCATCGAGAACTGCGCCTCGGGCGGGATGCGGATGGACGCGGCCACGCTGGCCGTGTCCCAGCTCCAGTCCACCAGCGACCAGCAGGACCCGCTGCGCTACCCGCCGATCGCCGCCGCCGCACCGACGGCCGTACCACCCGAACAGGGCGCCGTCTGGGCGTACCCGCAGCCCGAGTACGACGACGACCTGATCGCCTTCACCCTGGGCGGGGCACTGCTCGGGCGGATCCATCTGTCGGGCCATCTGAACCGGATGTCGCAGCGCCAACTCGCCCTTGTGCGGGAGGCGGTGAGCACGTACAAGTCGATCCGCCCGGACCTCGCGCGGGCCCTGCCGTTCTGGCCGCTGGGTCTGCCCGGATGGACGGACGAGTGGCTGGCCCTGGGGATGCGGACGCCCGACGACCGCACGTCGTACATCACGGTCTGGCGGCGCGGCGGCGAGTCCGAACTAGGCCTGGCTGTACCGCACTTGGCGGGCCGGGAGGTCGGTGCGGAGGTCCTGCACCCGTCCTGTGCGCCGACCGGCTCCGCGGTCTGGGACGGGGACGGGCTGCGGGTGTCACTGCCGCGTACGCCCGGTGTCCTGTTGGTCCGTCTCACGTGACCGGGAAGATCGTCACCTCCCGGCAGTACAGGACGAACGGCCGAGAGGGGGCGTAGAGGCCGCCGGCCCCGGCGGTGTGCTCCCGCAGTCCTGAGGGCCGCGGAGGCGGGCGGGACGCGGGGACGGTCGCTGTTCAACGTCGCCCTGGCCGCGAATGTGCTGCGCGAGGCCGCCGCCATCACCACGCCACGCGGGGATGTCCTCACCACCCAGGAAGCGGGCGGTGTCAGCCTGGCCGTCCGCGAACCCCTCGGTGTCATCGCCGCGTTCGCGCCGTGGAACGCGCCGATCATCCTGGGCACGCGCGCGGTCCCAGCGGGAGCCGAGAACGCCCGCCAGGTACTGGAGCCAACTCAAGCGTCCAAATGAGATGACCTCTTAGGTCGGCCGACCCACCCGCAGAACGCGGGTGAGCGGTTCGAGCGGAACTCGGCCGCGGAGCTGGCCCACTTCACTGAGCCTGATCCAACCTCATGCTGACGTGACGTGGTGGAGGACGAGGACGGCCTTCACGATGTCGGTGATCCGGTTAGTGCTGCAGCGGAGTTTCCGCAGGAGCCGCCAGCCCTTGAGGGTAGCCATGGCCTGCTCGCCAAGGCAGCGAATCTTGGCGTGGGTGCTGTTGTGCCGACGCTTCCATCGTGTGAGGCGTCGACCGCGGAAGGGGACTCGGATTGGGTGGCCGGCGCCCTGGTACGCCTTGTCGGCCCAGCACTTGAGAGCCACGCCAGCCAGCGCGTCGATGATGCCATGGGCACGCGCGGCGGTCGGTCGTGGGTGGATCCAGTCAGCGCGGGCGAGGCCCACAACAGCCGTCCAAACGGGTCGGTGAGGACCTGCACGTTCATGCCGTGGCGCTTGTGCTTTCCGGAGTAGTACGGGGTGTCCGCGGTGATTCGGTCGATCGGCAGGAGCGTTCCGTCGAGGATCACGAACGCCAGGCGGCTCATGGTCTTCATGGCCTGAGTGAGGTTGGGGGCGAACGCGGCCAGGACCTCGATCGCCTCGCGGATGTAGCGGTAGACCGTCGCGAACCCGGCGGCGAGTTGGGCGTAGGTGTCACCGCAACGTAGGTGCGCAAGGACCAGCAAGGACTGGCGACCTGGCGTGATCCGACGCCATCGGGTGCCGATCTCGCGCCGACGGGCAGCCAAATGCTGGGCGAAGTGGCGCAGGTGCGCGCTGGACAGATCGATCGCCGATGGGTAGACAAGCACGCGAAGCTCCTGGCAGACACGGGTGATCTTGGTCGTGAACCCGTCTACCAGGAGCTTCACCAGTTCGTACAGCACGCCAACTGCCAGCCTCCACCCTCAGGTTGGAAAGGGCTCAGTAGGTCGGGCGGAACTGATCAAGCGATTGGGGTGATGAGTGGATAACCCCTCTGCGCTACGCGCTCTCATAGGCGTGTGTCTGCCAGCTGCCATGTGAGGGCGCACGTTACGGTGTTTCCTTTTCGGACCGGGACGAGGCGCAGGCGCCGGTCTGGGAGAAGATGTGCACGCCGACGTAGTTGCTTTTTCGGATTGAACGGCCATGTGCAGCTGGTGAGTTGATGCACCGTTTCGTTGTCCTCGACGTGATAACGGCCGGTGTAGGCGACCGCTTTACGAAGGTGGAACCGCTGTGAGCGGCCGATTTCCATGACGACGGAAACGTCCCCCTGCGGCGTGTAGACGAGTGTGCCCTCGGCGTAGATGCGGACTGGGCGAGTGCGCCACTTCACTTCCATGTCGATGAGGTGCCATGTGCCAACCAGTGCTTTTTGCGTCAATTCGTTCATGTGATCGGAGACGTTCCTGTCGGGGGCGGCAAGGAGGCTCAGGTGCGTCGGCAGGGTGTAGTTCTGCACGCTTAACCTCACATCTCGGCAGTGAGGGTATTCGCGCGCGTAGCAACTTATAGCCTTCGCGATTTTCCTATCACTCGTTCAGGTGATCTTCGACCCCCCCCAAGTGTAGAGTGAACGGATTCAGCGGGTAGTCGTTGTTGCTGGTCAGTGCCTCTATCGACCGGCTCTCGGTGGGCTGGCGTGAGTAGGGCTTTGCAGTTCCTCGTGCGCGGCGAAATGGAAGTTCATGGGAGCATCCGCGCTGTCGATCACGGCTTTCTGCGCCGTGGCGGCCGAAGCCTGCGGTGGGAGAACTTTCAGTGAACGCCAATATCAGCCCGGGGCGGTCTCGGCAGATCGCCATCGTCGGTGCCGCCTGTCGACTGCCCGGCGGTATCGTCGACCTTGACGGTTTGTGGCGGGCCTTGGAGCAGGAGCGGGACCTGATCGGTGAGGCCCCTGCGGACCGTTTCGACCGCGAGCGCTTCGTCGACTCGGCCATGCCGCGGGCGGGAAAGAGCTACACCGCGGCGGGCGGGTTCCTGCATGATGTGGCGTCCTTCGACGCTGACTTCTTCGGCATCACGCCGAAGGAAGCCGCCCGGATGGATCCGCAGCATCGCATGCTGCTGGAGCTGGCGGTGGAGGCACTCGACGATGCAGCCCTCTCTGCGCGCGAGTTGGCCGGTTCGGACACTGCGGTCTACGTCGGCATCTCAGATGCCTCCTACGCCGCGCTGCAGATGATGCAGAGCCGTTCTGTCAACGCCTACACCATGGCCGGAGGCGCCTCCAGCCTCGCGGCGAACCGCCTCTCACACTTCTTGGACCTGCGTGGTCCCAGCATGGCGATCGACACGGCCTGTTCCTCATCCCTGGTGGCTCTGGACCGGGCTTGCCGCACCTTGCACGAGGGCACCAGCCGTACGGTTCTCGCCGCGGGTGCCAACGTGCTGCTCAGTCCCTACCACTATGTGGGCTTCTCGCAGGCGTCCATGCTGTCCCGGCACGGGCGGTGCGCGCCCTTCTCGGCCCATGCGGACGGGTTCGTGCGGGCCGAGGGGGGCGGGCTGGTGGTCCTCAAGCGGCTGGAGGATGCGCTGGCCGACGGGGACCGGATCCATGGAGTGATCCTGGGCAGCGGCTCGAACAGCGACGGCCGCACCCTTGGCGTGTCCTTGCCCAACCCCCGTGCTCAGGAGGACCTGTTGTGGCAGGTCTATGAACAGGCCGGGGTGGAGCCCGACGAGCTGGTGTATTTCGAGGCACACGGCACGGGCACGCTGGTGGGGGATCCGGCCGAGTGCCAGGCGATCGGACGGGCCCTGGGCGTGCGCCGCACCACGGTGCTGCCCATCGGATCGGTTAAATCCAACCTCGGCCACCTAGAGCCCGCCTCCGGGATGGCGGGCCTGTTCAAGGCGCTGCTCGTCCTGCGCTACGGAACGGCTCCGGCCACGTTGCATACCCTGCCGGCCAATCCCGACATCGACTTCGCGGCGCTCAACGTGGCCCCGGTCGCCCAAGCCATGCCGCTGGAGACGGTTGAGCAGCCCGTGGTGGGAGTGAACTCCTTCGGGTTCGGCGGCTCCAACGCTCACGTCATCCTCGCGCCTGCTCCTGCCACGGTGCCTGCGGCACGGCAGTCGGTCGACGAGGACAGCGCGCTGCGCCCGGTGATCGTCTCAGCGCGCTCCGCGCAGGCGCTGCGGGAGGCGGCAGCCCGCATGGGCATGTGCCTACGACAAGCCGACCCGGCTGACTTCTACGATCTCGCGTACACCTCGAGCCGGCGCCGCGGGCTGCACCGACACCGAGCGGTCGTGCTGGCCCGGACCTCCCAGGAGGCGCAACAACGTCTGGGCAGGCTCTTCGCCCCGTCTCCGGCATCCGACGACGAGGCGGATGTGCAGCCAGGTTTTCCTGTGCCGGACGCCGGCGTCGGGGCTGTGGGTGAGGCCACGGAGCGCGGGCGGGTGGCGTTCGTCTTCTCCGGCAACGGTTCGCAATGGGCGGGCATGGGGGCCGACCTGCTCACCAGTGACCTTGTCTTCCGTGATGCGGTGCACGAGGTGGATGCCGTGTTGCGGCCGCATCTGGGCTGGGCGGTGTTTGACCGGCTCACTACGGTCAACGCAGAGGAGATGGCGGCCACGGAGACCGCCCAGCCTCTGCTGTTCGTTCTGCAGGTCGCTACGGCCGCCGTGTTGCGCAAGCGGGGCATTTCACCAGTTTCGGTGGTCGGGCACAGTGTGGGTGAAGTAGCTGCCGCCTACGTAGCGGGTGCCTTGAGCTTGGAGCAGGCGGCCCGCGTCATCGCGGAGCGCAGCCGGGCTCAGGCACGCACGGTCGGCAGTGGCCGGATGGCGGCCGTGGCTCTACCGCCCGAGCAAGCGGTGGAGCTTCTCGCCAGCTATCCCGGGGTGGAACTGGCGGCAGTCAACTCCGAACGCGACGTGACGGTGGCCGGCCCTCAGGACGAAGTGCTGCGGCTCGCGTCGGACCTGGCGGTCAGGGAAGTTGCCTGCAGGGTACTGGAGTTGGACTACGCCTTCCACACGGCTGCCATGGAAGGGCTGCGGGAGCCGCTGGGTGAGGCCCTTGCGGGGCTGACCCCGTCGCCCGCGCGCATCCCCTTCTTCTCCACCGTGACGGGCAAAAGAACCGAGGGAACCGAGCTGGATGCCGGCTACTGGTGGCACAACGTGCGCGCCACCGTCCAGTTCGCGCCCGCTGTCAAGGCGGTCCTCACCGACGGCGCGGACGTGCTCGTGGAGATCGGACCGCATCCGGTGCTGCGCTCCTACCTGCGCCGAGCCGTCGCGAGCGAACGCATGCCGACGGCCGTGGTGCCCACATTGCGGCGCGACGCCTGCGGGCCGACCGCCCTGCGCCAGACCACGGAAAGGGTGATGGCCGCCGGCGCCGACCTCGACTGGAGCGTCTACTTCCCGCAGCCGGGACGGGTGGTGGACCTGCCAGCCTATCCCTGGCAGCGCAGCCGTCACTGGCAGGGGGCTCCGCAGGACTGGGTCCGCACCAGCGGCACCGGTCTCATCGACCACCCCCTCCTGGGCGAGCGCATGCCCGGTCCGCACCCTGTGTGGCACGGGGCGATCGAGCCGACTCTGGTTCCCTGGCTGATCGATCACAAGATCGCCGGCTCGGTGGTCATGCCCGCCACCGGCTACGTGGAGATGGCTTTGGCTGCTGGCCAGCGCGCCCTGGGGGCACCCGTGGAGGTGGAGCATCTGCACATCGCCACGGCGCTGGTGGTGCCATGGGCCGACGCCTCCAGCGTCCACACCCAGCTGGCCATCAACACCGACGACGGACTGGTCACCATCACCAGCACCGACCAGCTCACGCAGCAACCGCGCCAGCACGTGCGCGCCCGCGTACGGGCCCGTCTCGGTCTCCAACCCGACCAGGTCGAAGTGGCGGACCTGCGTCAGAGCTGCCACCGCCCCCTGTCGGCTGTCGACTTCTACGCGGAAGTGGACCGGCAGGGTCTGCAGTACGGGCCAGCTTTCCAGGTACTGACCGAACTGTGGAAGGGGGACCGGGAGGTGCTGTCCCAATACGAGCACCGCGCGGATGACTCGCCCTTCACCGTGCACCCCGCTCTGCTGGACGGGGCCCTGCAGACCGGCGCGCCGCTCCTCATGGAGAAGGTGCTGGAGGAGAGCTCCGGCTACTTGCCGTCCGGCATCGAGGCGGTCCGTGTCTGGCGTACCCCCTCCCCACGCGGGCTCGTCCACGTACGTGAGCGTTCCTTCACTCATGCCGAGACGTGCTGGGACATCACCATCATGGACGAGGACGGCACGGTCACCGTCGAGCTAGAAGGCTGCCGACAGCGCCGGTTCACCCACCCAAACAGCGCCCCAGCCATGCGATATCACACCGAGATGCGTGCCGCGCCCCTGCCGGCCGCTTCGACGCTGCCCGCTGCTCTCCCCACCACGACTGAGATCGCTACCGCGTGCGAGCGACAGATCAGCGAAGTACAGCAGGCGGCTTGCCAGTGGCGTCCCGAGGCCGCCATCGGGCTGCTCAAGCGGTTGCATGTGCACGGCATTGCCGAGCACGTGGCAAAACTCCTGCCTGACCCTGCCGTACCCTTCGCCATTGAAGATCTGGTCCGTGCAGGACTACAAGCGTCGCATGTTGCCCTCTTCGAGCACGTTCTGTCGATGGAGGAGTGGCGCGAGATCGCCGAGCCGGCCGAAGGCGGAGTATGGCGAATGACTGCTGCACCCCAAGCACGCGCCCTCTTCTGCGAAATTGCGCGTAGCCACCCCGATCTTTCCAGCGAGCTCGTGATTGGGGCCCGTAGCCATGCTCACGCAGAGGCAGTCTTTCGCGGCCAAGAGGACGCGCTGGAAACGCTGACGGGCGGTGGAGCAGCGTCCGCATTGGAGCAGTTCTACGACATCGGACGTTTCTGTCGTTCCTACAACCAGGCTGCTCAGGCAGTCGTGCAAGAGCTTGCACGACGCTGGCCGGCCGACCGCCCGCTGCGTGTTCTGGAAGTCGGTGCCGGAACCGGCGGAATGACCAGCGCTCTGCTGCCGTTCCTCCCGGCCGATCGCACCGCATACCTGTTCACCGACCTGTCCGCGTACTTCCTCTCTCGTGCCCGGCAGCGTTTCGCCCGCTACGACTTCGTCGAGTTCGGGACCTTCGACATGGATGAGGACCCGGCAGACCAAGGGCTGACCGAAGGCAGCTTCGACCTGGTGGTGGCGGCCAACGCGCTCCATACCGGCAAAGACCTCACCGCCGCCGTCCGACGGATCGACGCGCTCTTGGCGCCCGGCGGGCATTTGCTGGCCTTCGAATCCCACTCCACCGAGGCACTGGCCACGCTTGTCGGCCTACTCGACAGCTTCTGGCACCATCGAAACGACCACGGCCTGCGCCCGGTATCAGCGCTGCTGCCCTGCAACGCCTGGCCCAAGCTGCTCAGACAGGGCGGCTTCACCGACATCGTGCAAAGCCACCTGCTGCCCGGATCGATGCGCGACGCGCTCTCCCTCCTCCTGGCCACCGCCTCGGACAAGCCCCGGCCTATGCCGGCCCCACCTGCAGACCAGCAAGTACCAGGCACCGTAATCCTGGCTACCGAAGCAGTGAGTGAAGAGTTGTTGGCTGCCGCAGTGGAGGCGGAGCTGTCGCGCACCTCACCCGTCCAGGTCCAGCGCATCCAAGCCAGCGAGGACGCGGGGGACTGGCAGCGCGCCATCGACCAGCCATCCCAGGACGTACACCTGGTACTGCTGCTCGCCGATGACGCCCCCCAAGAGCCCGAACGCCTTGTGGCCCACACCACCCGGCGTGCTGCACTCATGCGCGCCATGGCACATGCCTGCCAGCATCTGGCCTCAGAGTCCCCGGGCTGGCTATGGCTGGTCACCCGGCCCAGTGGCGCACTGCCCTCGCCCGAGAATCCCACCCATGTGGCCGATGCCGCCGCCTGGGGCGCCGCACGCACCCTGGCCAACGAGTTTCCCGACCTCCAGGTACGCCGTATCAGCCTGGAACGATCCACCGAGCAGGACTCCGACGCCAGGCGGCTGGCCGACGAACTACGTGCCTGCACCGAGGAAGACGAAGTGGCCCTCACCCGCGGCGGCCGGTTCGTCCCTCGCCTCCTGCCGCTGCCCGCCACCACACCCCAGCCGCCTCACTCCTACGCCCTCAGCGTCCGAAAGCCCGGACTGTCCTACCAACTCGTGTGGGAGGAGGTGGCTCTGCCAGTCCCGGGGCCCGAGGAGGTGACAATCGCCGTGCGTGCTGCCGCCCTGAACTACCGCGACATCATGGCCGCGACCGGACTTCTTCCCCCCGAGGCCCTGGAGCGCGACCCGAGCCCCGTCCCCGGCCTCGAATGTGCCGGTGTGGTCACCGCCGTCGGCGACCGCGTGACCGGGCTGAGCATCGGCGACAAGGTCTACGCACTGGCTGCCGGCACCCTCGCTTCCCACACCACCGCACCAGCGCAAGCGGTGTGCCACATGCCCGAAGGTATGGCCTTCGAAGATGCCTGCACACTCCCCGTAGCCTTCTCGACCGTCCACTACAGCCTTGAGCACCTGGCACGGCTGCGCAAGGGCGAGACGGTGCTGGTCCACGGCGGAGCAGGTGGCATCGGGCTTGCCGTACTGCAGTTCGCCGCCCGAAGAGGTGCGCACGTCATCGCCACCGCCGGCAGCGAAGCCAAACGCGAACTACTGCACCTGCTCGGAGCCCAGCACGTCCTCGACTCACGCAGCCTCGACTTCGCCCCCCAGATCAAGAACCTCACCGATGGCCAGGGCGTCGACGTCGTCGTGAACTCGCTGGCCGGGGAAGCCATCAGCCGCAGCCTGGAACTGCTGCGTCCAGGCGGACGGTTCGTCGAGCTCGGCAAACTCGACATCCTGGAGAACAATCCGCTCTCCCTGCGCCCCTTCAAGAACAACCTGGCGTTCTTCGGCGTCGACCTGACCGCCTTGACTCAACAGCCCGAGGCGGCGCGCAGGCTCGTGGAGCAGGTAGGCCACCATGTGGAGGCCGGTGACTACCGCCCCCTGCTGCACAGCACCTACCCCGCCGCCCGGGTCGATGAAGCGTTCGCGCTGATGCAGCATTCCCGCCATATCGGGAAGGTCGTCGTCGCCTTCGACTCCCTGGACGAGCAGCCGGCAGTGGAACCCCGCCCTGAACAGATGCGGCTGGACCCGGACGGTACCTACCTCATCACCGGCGGACTCAGCGGTTTCGGCGCGGCTACTGCCCGCTGGCTCGCCGAGCGAGGCGCCCGCCATCTGGCCCTGGTCAGCCGCCGAGGCCACCTCGCACCTGAGGCACCGGAACTCCTGGAGGAAATGGCCCGACGCGGAGTGCAGGCACGCGCCTATTCCGGCGACGTCACCGACGAGGCGGCGATGCGCACCCTCTTCGACGACCTCGATGCCGGCGCGCACCGGCTGCGCGGTGTGGTGCACTGCGCCATGCACCTCGATGACGCACCACTGGACGAGCTGACCGGCGAGCGCTTCTCGGAGGTGCTGGCTCCCAAGGTTCAGGGAGCCATGGTGTTGGACCGGCTCACCCGCAACCGGGACCTCGACCTGTTCCTCCTGTACTCCTCCATGGCTGCCGATATCGGCAACATCCACCAAGCTCCCTACGCAGCGGGAAACCTCTACCTCAATGCTCTGGCCCGACAGCGACGGCAGGCCGGGCTGCCGGCTCAGGCCATCGCCTGGGGAGCCCTCGACGAGACCGGATACGTCTTCCGCAACAACCTCACCGGCCAGCTCACTGCCGTAGGCCTGGAACCACTCAAACTCAAGGACGCCTTCGCCACCGCCGACGACGTGCTCACCCGGAACATTCCCGTGGCCGGCGCCGCGCGCTGCAACTGGAGCCGGCTCCGCACCCTGCTGCCTAACGTCACCGCTCCGCGGTACACCCTGCTCGTCCCCGCCGATGAAGAGATCGACGGCCAAAGCCAGGAGGAGTTCCTGGCCTCCCTGACGGCCATGTCCCCTGAGGACTCCCGCGCCGCTCTACAGCAGGCCGTCACCCGGAACCTCGCCGCTGCCATGCAGACCGAACCTGACGCACTCGACCCTCACCGCCGGCTCGATGAATACGGGCTCGACTCCCTGATGGCTACCGAGCTCCTCGTCACGGTGCGACAGCAGTTCAACATCGACATCCCACCAATGGAATTTCTGCGCAGCGGCACCACCATCCACGACCTCACTACCTTGCTGTACAATCGGCTGCTGCCCACCCTCGCGACCCCACCAACCCCCTCCGCCGCTGCCACAAGCTCTCAGTTGCCGGCGCAAGCAACACCCGGGAAGGCCCCTGTGAGCCCCTCCGGTTGATTGCTCGTTCGCTCAACCAGTACGAGTGGCGGCCCACTGCTGACGAAGTCGCGTGCGGTGCTGAGTTCTTCCAGCTGGTTAAGGGCATGGAGGAGGCGGAGCGCCCGGATTTCCCCCGGCACACGAGCGCGAGGCCGTGGACACTGCGGCTGCGCACGGAGAACGTCGTCGTGCTGGACGAGGAAGTCGCTTTGCTGCGGGAGGAGTTCTTGCCCGGGTGGCGCACCCGTCTGCCCGACGGCTCGCCCATGGTCGAGCTGATCGATCTCTATGTCCGGGGCGCGCAGCCAGTGCTACGGCACGTGGAGGCCGTGCGGGTTGCCTGGGATGGCGTTGTTCTACCCGAGCCGGCGATCGACGACGTTGCTCGTCATGCGCGGTACTCGGGTGCGCCGACAGATGAGGTCACGGCCCGGCTGTGGTTCGAGACCGCCGCCCGCTGGGAGGAACGGTCGGATCGGCGCTCGCTGTGGGAGGCGATGGAACCGGCATGGAACCACCTCGGGGACGTGCGGTCCACCGTGATGGCTGCGGTGAGCGGGGACGTCGAGTACTGACGGCGCGCGGCGCGCCTCGGTTCGGATCAGCGTGCACCGTGCGGCCCACCCCCCCAGCCCCCCAGCGGCGGCCAGTTGCCGAAGCCGTACCCGACCGCAAAGCCGCGACACGACGTAATCCAGCCGACACAACGGCATGCAGCGAAGCAGGGGCACACTCCGGTGCGGCACCTACGAAACGCGCAGGGGCGGCCTCGTCGACTCGGTGGGGCCCTCCGATCGCGAGGCTGTCCAGCTCGGGACTGATCCGGGCTTCATCATCGAGTCGGACACGTCCACCGACGGGTCATGAGAATGTCAGCAGGCCCGAGCGAGAGCAGCACGGCGCGCAACCGGATCGGGTGACATTGAGTTACCGCGAACGGCGGAACAGCGTTCTTGTCATGCAAGCTGATGAAGTCACACGACAAGGACATCTCCCTGTGAATCTTTCGTCTCGCGCCGCCCTTCTCGCCCTTGCCGCGGCCGCCGCCGTCGGTACTTCCGCCGCTCCCGCCGCCGCGGGTGGCATCGGCGCAATCGGACTGCCGGCCCACGACAACTACTGCGCGAACGTCGGGCAGCAGTCGCAGGCCGACCGCACCCAGGAGGGCGCGGCCCCGCTGGGCGCCAACCTGGTGCAGGCGCCGCTGCTCATCCAGCGCAACAGGTGCGCCAACACCGACTACGGCACCGGGCTGGGCGGGCCGCTGGGCGCGTGACGGAGCACGGAGGACAGCGGTGACCGAGACGGTTGTGGCAGCAGACTCGCACGTTGTGGTGGTGTCGCTGCGCAAGAGCGGCACCCACCTGATCGGTGAGGTGATGAAGGCGCTGGGCTATGCGCCGTTCGGCGCCGTACGGGCGTCCGGCGACGTGGAGTTCGCCGACCCGGTACAGGTACGGCGGCTTCTGGAGGTCGCCTACGGGTCCGAGGAGGCCGGACGGCTGCTCGGCGGCCACGACCGAACGGCGCTGGCGGCAGCGTTCGAGGCCGTCGTCGCGGCCCTGCACAAGGTGTGGGCGATCCGGCTCGGGGCGCCCACACCGCTGTCCCTGCCCGGCGTTCCCGGGGTGGACGCCGGCCTGGTGGGGCGTCTGCTGTGCGCGCCGGAGGCAGCCGACTTCCATCTGCTGCCCGGCCGGTGCTGCTGGTTCGTCCACCAGCTCGACCTCACCGCCGCCGACCCCGCCTTCCTCAACACCTGGCTCGACACCGGCAGGCCGAGGATCGTCTTCAACTACCGGAGCCTGCCGGACATCCTCGTCTCCACCATCAACTTCCTGGTCCGCGACGCGCCACCGGACCGGCCCGACCCGGTGGGCACCTTCCCCGACCACCGCGTCTACCGCGACATCCTGCGCTCTCTGCCCGACATGGACGCCCGACTCCACCTCGCGCTGACCGACCCCGGCTTCCCCGGCATGGAGACGGCCCGCCGTTCCCTGTGGCTGCTGCGCCACCCGGCCGTGTGCAAGGTGTCGTTCGAGGAACTCATCGGGCCTCACGGCGGCGGCACCAGCATCGCCCAGCAGGCCGCCGTCGCCCGCATCGCCGACTTCCTCGGCAACCACGCCGCCCACCCCGCAACCATCGCCGAGCAGATCTTCAACCCGAACTCCTTCACCTTCCACCAGGGCAGGACAGGAACATGGCGCGAGAACTTCGGCCCGCGCCATGAGGAACTCCTCCAGCGCAACTACGGTGACGTCGCGTCTGCGTACGGAGCCCCAGCAGCGACGAACTCCTCCGCCTGCTACGGGACTTGATTCTTTCCGCCGCCCCGCCCTGACCGCGCCCGCCTCTTTTCGGGGCCCGGACAGGCGACGGTGACCGGCTCGTCGGCGCCGACGTCGACGACCAGGGTGGAGCACCCGTGCCAGAAGTCCGGGGCGCCAAACGGCCGGAACCCTCCTGCGACCGGCGTCACCGACGCCGAATTCCACAGCAGCGCCGTGTACCAGCCGCGGTGGACGTTGCTGGCCATGGCTGTCGGGCCCGGCGTGCCATCGGCGCGGAGGGTGGTCACGCTCAGGCCGCGTCCTGAATGGAGGTGACTCGCGCCCTCCACGAGTCGGTGTCGATGAGGCTGTGCCCGAGCTTGTACGCGTTGAGGTTGGCGAACCGTATGGTTCGTGGCATCTCCAACTCCTCTTTGTCCGAATAGGGGTGGGACAGTAGCCAGGCGGCAGAACTCGGCCTGGTCAGGGAAGGTCGCGTGGTCCGTGCAGGGCGGTCGGCTGGTTCGTCATCAGCGCCCAGTACCGGTCGCCGTGGCTCCAGTGCCACCACTCGGTCGCGTAGTTCACGAGCCCGGCGGCGGACAGTGTGGCGGCCAGGGTGGTCCGGTTCGTACGGGCCTGAGGGCTGATGGAGGGAGCGCCCGTGTAGCAGGCGCCGTCGCTTTCCTCCGGGCTCGCGTTCACGCGCGTGCCCATGTCCAGCTCGCGGCCATCGGCGTCCACGAGGGTGAGGTCGACGGCGGCGCCGGCGCTGTGCGGCGCGATCTCCGGAGGAGACACGTACCGGCTGGCGGCCTCGTGCACCTGGTCCTGGGGCCAGGCAGGGTTGGCCTCGCGCAGTTCGTTCGCGTACTGCTCGAAGTAGCGTCGTTGCAGGGCGGGCGGCCTGTAACCCTCGATGAAGAGCAGCCGCAGTCCGTCGGGCAGGAGCGACTGGGCTTGAAGGAGCCGGTCGAGAACTCCCTGACGGAGATGGGCGAACGCACCCGCCGGATCGGCCCTGCGGTCGTCGACCAGCAGGACTCCACGGACATCGACGAGCGGCTCGCCGCAATCCACGACGGGGATGGGGGCCACGCGTCGGTCGGACATCAGGACGATGCTCACCTACTCCTCACGCACCTTCCGCGGCTGGCGCACTCTCGACGCCGCCCTCGGGGAGGAACTTCGCGGCCTTCTGGGCCAGCACGGCGTCGAAGAACGCGGGCGCCTCTTCGCCGAGCATCCGGTACAGCCCGATCGTGCTGGTGATCGCTGTGTCGACCATTTCTCCTTGAACATGCCGCCATGTGTGACTCTGCCCCTTTCTGGGGTTGCTGCCCCAGGCGCCGATCACGGCCTGCGCGGTCTCGCTGGCTTCCTCGGAGAGCTTGAGCGCTTGCAGCGTCCACTGCTGCTCCGGGGGCATCCCGCGCGCGGTGTCCAGGCTGGTGAAGAGATCGGCGAGACGGCCGATGGTGTCCCACGAGTGCGTATCCGACAGGGCTCCTTTCGTCAGTTGGGGATGCGCGCCGTCCGGCGTTGATCGCAAAGAGGCGTGCCGCCCGCCCCCTTTGGTGCGGGCCGGGCGCGGTGGCGCCGGGCGGACGTGGTCGCCGGACTTAGGCATGCCCGGGGCTGCTGTAGGGCTGGAACGCGGCGGGTGGATGGTCGAGCGGGAGGGCCGGGTTCCAAGCGGTCAGCCATTGGCTGCTGGCGACGAACAGTGGTTGGGGTAGCGCGGCCAGGGGCCAGAACCGCCAGGACCCGATGGTCTCCTCCCGGCGCCGCGGAGTGTCGGACCGGCTGGTGACGAGGACGGGCACCGTCAGCCGGACGACGTCGCCGACCCGGTTGAGGAGTGTGCCCAGCAGCCGTACGTCGTCGGGCGCTGCCACAAGGCCGGTTTCTTCACCGAGTTCGCGTACCGCGGCCTCGGCGAGCGCCTCGCCGGGCTCCACGGCCCCTCCGGGGACCTCCCAGGTGCCGCGCCGGTGGCAGCCCAGCAGGACACCGTCGGGACCGTGGACGATCACGCCGACGCCGAGCGCAGCGTTCGGCGCGGGCGTCGCGGGTGTGCGAGGCCGACGCGGCACCCGCTCCGGTCGGCGGGCAGCGTACAGACGGTACGACGCAGCGTTGCCCTCCTGCGGGGCGTCGATCGCGGCGACCGCCTCCAGGGCGAGGCCGTGCTCGACGAGGAGGTCCTCCCACAGCCGCGGCGCGAGGACCCACATGTGCACCAGGTGCTCCTGCTCGGTGCCCGGCAGCCGCAGCACCTCAGTGCGCGCGGCCACATCGGTCGTGGGACCGACGCCGCGGCAGTTGGTGTGCAGCGCGGTGAACAGGAAGCGCCCGCCGGGGCTAAGCCCGTTGGCCAGCGCGGGCAGGAGTCGGCGCGGGTCCATGAAGGGCACGCCGCTGACCGAGTAGATCAGGTCGTACGGATCGGCATCGCGCAGGTGAGTCACGGCGTCAGCGCACACCAGGTGGAGGCCGGGGTTGCCGGGGTAGCGGGCGGCGGCGCGCTGGTGCTGGGTGGGGGAGGCATCCACGGCGGTGACCTTCGCGCCCAGGGCGGCCATGTGGGCAGCGTGCCGCCCGAGCCCGCTGCCCAGGTCGAGCACGCGCAGTCCCTTCACGTCGCCGGAGACCTCGATGCCGGGGCCGACTTCCGGAATGTCCCAGGCCCACCTGTCCAGCTCGGGCAGCTCGATACCCCTGGCGAGCTGGTGGGCACCGTACGCGGTCCAGATACCTGTGTTCTTTGTCTCCGAGAACGGCACCCACGGGCTGAAGGTGGCTCGCCGCATCCGCACCAGCATCGTGCATGTGGACGACCAGTCGGTGGGGGACGAGCCGCAGGCTCCCTTCGGCGGACTCGCGGCCTGCGGCTACGGACGTTTCGATGGGCACTGGGGCATGGAGTCCTTCTCCCACACCCGCTGGATCATGCTCGCCACCGAGCAGGCGCACTAGCTCTTCTGAGAGCGTGCTGCCGCCATACGGGCAGCCGCGTCGTGGACGAGGCGCGCGTGCAGCTCGAACAGCGCCACCAGGTCGACGGCGTCGCCGGTGACCTCCCTGTGCACGAACAGGCCGTCGGCGCCGGCGACGGTGTAGGTGGTGAGGGTGTGTACGGCCTCCTCGTCCAGGGCGGGGAACAGGGTGGTGAGCATTTCGGCGATCTTCTGGTGGGTGATGTCGCGGACCTGGAGGAACACCGTGCGGCCCCGGGGCTCGGTGGGGCGCCGTTCCAGGGCGAGCATGAGGCCGAGGCGAAGGAAGTCGGGTGCGTCGACGAGCGACTTCGCCACGTTCGCGGCCATGGTGGTGACCCGCTCCAGCGGTGTACCGGTGTCTTCGCCCGGCAGCTCGACGGCCGTGAGCCAGGCCTCGAAGCTGCGCTCGATGACCGCGGCGATCAGGTCGTCCTTGTCCTTGAAGTGCCAGTAGATCGAGCTGGCCGGCAGCCCGCACTTGGCGCTGACGGCCGCGATGGAGGTGCCGTCGTAGCCGCGCTCGCCGGCGATCTCCACGGCGGCGTCCAGGATGCGCTGCCGCGACTCCACCCCGTTCGCACGCTTCCTGCGCGCCGTCTGCGGCCTGGTCATGGGGTGCCTCTCCGGTCGTACGGGCCGTCGACCACCGTGGAGTGGTCGTCTCCTGAAGCGTCCACTCTAATTGGAGCAACCCCTACGGCAGCAGCGGCGACCAGGAACGGCCGGGCCGGGCGCCGTCGGGTTCAGCGGTCTTGGTTGAGCGGGTGGCTGAAGCCCTTGGCGGAGATGAGCGTGGCCGCTTCGGCGAGATCGGTGGCGAAGCGCTCGACCGCCTTGTAGGGGAAGCGGTGGGTGGGTCCGCTCAGGGAGAGGGAGGCGATGACCTTGCCCGAGCGGCTGGTCACCGGCACGGCGACGGCGGTCGGTCCGCCGTCGAACTCGCTGCTGCTGACCGCATAGCCCCGCTGCGCGGACTCCCGGCCCGGTCGCGCAGCCGGTCGGCGTGCTCCTCGCCGTGAGGGGGGAGGACGCGGCGACCCGGCGCAGCAGGTGTCGGAGGCGTCGCGCAGAAGGATCTTGGACGAGGCGCCGGCCCACAGGGGCTGTTCGTCGCCGATGTCGACGACATGGCGCAGCGGGTGCGGGCTCTCCTCGTGCGCGACGCAGACCCGGCTCACGTCCCGGGCGACGAAGATGTTGACCGTCTCGGCCCAGCCGGTCGGCGAGATCGCGCATGACCTTGCGGGTCTCGCGCGGCACCTCCCACTGGCTGACCTCGGCCTGTCCGCACCGGGCCATCGTAGGCATCGACGCCCCCGGCGTCCTCGCCGAACGCGTCGCCCTCCCCGCGCACTTCGCCCACCCGGCCCCCGACGGCCTCACCGGCGCCGTCCTCGCCGCCACCGAGCCGTACACCGTCGCCACCGAGCCGTACACCGTCGCCCGCGCCGCCGTCCGCCGCAGCGGCGTGACGGCCGCCGACCGCTGTCCGGTCGTCGGTGCCGGCGCCCAGGGCCTGCTGGTCTGCCCGATCCTGTCCCGCCTCGGCATCCGGCCCATGGTCACCGAACCCCACCCGCAAAGGCTCGCCCGCGCCGGGCGGCTGGGCGCGACACCCGACGACGGCCGCACCGGGTTCACGCACGTCTTCGAGACCTCCGGCCACGCTCCCGCCCTGCGCCCGGCCGTGGACCGCTGCGCCGCCGGCGCCACCATCGTCCTGATCGGCCTCGCCCCCCACCACATGCCGCTAACCACCGACGACGTGGTCCGCCGCCAACTCGTGCTGCGCGGGTCGATGATCTACGACCACCCCGGCGACTTCACCACCGGGATCTCGACCGGGCCCAGGAGGCGTTCACCGGCGCCGCCGAACGTGCCGGGAAGACCTGGATCGGAATCGGGGGCGATGGGGACGGGGGCGAGGCGGACGGCCATCGCAACGATGGATGGACGCGATCGGAGACCTCGTAAGTCCAGGGATGGGCACCGGGGTGGGACTGGACCACAGTCGTGCCCGTTACCGGCGTAGGAGATGACGTGGTAACTCTTCGCTTCGACACCCGGGTCATGCAGGACCCCGACCGCGTCTGGGCCGTGCTCACCGACGTGCGCACGATCCCGGAGTGGTTCCCGGCGCTTCCCGTACCGGTTCGTGGAGGGACTGCCGCTGCCCATCGACTTCCACCTCGGCACCCTCGATGTGCTCCCCGACGGGGACGGCGCACGCGGGATCTACAGCCAGGAGATCCTTCCGGAGGGCCTGGCGCCCCTCGTCGAGCGGGCCGTCGGCGACGGAATCGCCGGCATCGCCCGGTACTTCGCCACACACGAATGAGCCGAAAGGCGCCGAGCGCAGCCGTCGCCGCCGGGGCTGTCAATCGGTGCCCGGTTGGACGAGCTTGAAGACGAGGCGGGCGGCGGTCCGCCTGACGGAGTGGCGCAGACCTGCCGCAGGCGCCGGGACGCGGGCCCCGCCCAGGCGGCGGAAGAGGGCCTCGGCGTTGCCGTGGTCGATGGCCTGGAGCGTGGCGGGGTCCACGCCGGTGTCGAGGCCGTTCGCGAAGTACTGGCCGGCCGGGGTCGGGGCGAAGGGCCAGTCGCTGCCGAACAGGACATGCCCGGGCCGTGCGAAGGCGAGCAGGGTCGGCAGGGCGGCCGGGCTGGAGGAGAGGGCGGTGTCGAAGTAGAAGGCGCGCAAGTCGTCCAGGACGTCCAGGGGGCTGCGTCCGGTGTCGGCGGCGATGGCTACGGCCATCCGGTGGGAGGCGTAGGGGACGAAGCCACCGGCGTGGCTCAGGATGAACCGGATGTTCGGGTACGAGCGCACGATGCCGTTGCGTACGAGGAGATAGGCGGCCCGGGTGGTGTCGAGGAGGAAGTCCGCGGCGAACGGCGGGATGTCCTCGACCGCGGGTGCCGGCAGATCGGCGGGATGGACGAACACCACCGCGCCCCGGTCGTCCAGCGTCCGCCACAGCTCCTTCTGGCCGTCCGCGCCGAGGTACCTGCCCTGGTTGTTGGCGAGAAGGGTGACGCCGTCGGCGCCCAGTTCGTCCAGGGCGCGCCCGGCCTCGGTGGCGGAGGCGGCGGTGTCCGGCAGGGGCAGGGTGGCGAACCAGCCGAAGCGGCCCGGGTGGGCGTCGGGGAGGGCGGCGCAGAAGTCGTTGAGCCGCCGGGCCAGATCCGCGGCCTCGGCCGGATCGGTGAGGAAGCAGGTGCCGGGGGTGGAGACCGACACGATGGCCGTGGCGGTGCCCAGCAGGTCCATCTGCTCCAGTGCGCCCTCGGCGCTCCAGTCGGGCAGGGCGCGCCCGCCGGCTTCGGTGATGCCCGCCTCGGCGAGCAGCTCGCGGTAGAACGGCGGGACGAGGTGCTGGTGGACGTCGACACGGGGAAAGGGAACGGTCACGGGGATGCCTCCTGGGCGGCGATCGGGGCGAGGGCGGCGTCGGTGAAGTCGTCGTCCCGGCCGACTTTGGGCCGGGAACAGCGTGCAGGCGGGTTACCTTCAGGTCCGTCACACGAAGGTGACCGATTCACACGAAGGTGACCGACACGGCGCCGAGGCAGCCGAACCGCGCCTCGGTCCGCCGCCCGGCGCTGACGAAGGGAGCGGTGGTCATGGCGCCGGGAAGCACCAGGTGCCCGGGCTCCAGCGCGGTGCCGAAGGCGGCGAGCGTGTTGGCCAGCCAGGCGACGGCCGCCGCGGGATGTCCCAGCACCTCCTTGCCGCCGCCCGAGGCGACGGGCTCACCGTCGATCACGAGGTCGACGGTGACGGCCGCGAGGTCGGGGGCGTACTCCAGCGGTACCCACGAGCCGTGGACCAACCCGGCGGAGCTGGCGTTGTCGGCCACGGTGTCGACGAGCGTGATCCTCCAGTCGCGGATCCGGCTGTCGACGATCTCCATCGCCAGGGCGACGGCCTCCGTGGCCGCGAGGACGTCCTGGGCGGTGACGCCCGGGCCGCTCAGGGGCCGCGCGAGGCGGAAGCAGATCTCCGGCTCGATGCGGGGCCGGCAGTAGCGCACCGCGAAGATCGGCGTGCCGTCGCGGTGGACCATGTCGTCCAGCAGATGACCGAAGTCGGGCTCGTCGACGCCGAGCAGCTGCCGCATCGCGACCGAGGTCAGCCCGACCTTGTGACCGACGACCGTCGCCCCGTCCGCGATCCGCCGGGCGATGTCGGCCCTGCTGCCCGGGCTGCTCGGTCAAGGTCATCGCACGCTCCGTAGCGGACATTCCAATTGGAACAGACACTACAGCAAGGTGGAAGTGATCGGTGTGACCAGCCGGGACGGGAGGGGTGGTCCGAAATCGCCAAATCCGGACCGGAAATAGTCTGGACCTGCTCGGAGCCTTGAATGGCCGTGTCCGGATCTGCTTGGGTGGCGGACCGATGGCCGCTGTCCACGGCGGCCTCTAGGGGGAATGGTTTTTGTGCTGGGCCGGCAATGGGGGCAGGAACAGGCCGTGCGACATCGGTGCGCACCGACGCACCGAGAGCGGTCGGGGCCGTTGACCGGGCCTCCGACCCCGCGGCATCGCTTCCCGCGCGGCGGACGCGACGGGCGACCGCACCGCGACCTGCCGTCCGCCCGGACCGCCCGCCGCCACTGAGTCGGCGGGCACGGCATCCCGGACCTCACCTCACTCACACCCTTCATGCAGACCAGAGGAAGGCGCATGAGGCATTTCCGCCTGCTCGTCGTGGGCAACGGCATCTCGGCGTACGGCAGTTACCTGAACATGGTGGCGCTCAACGTCTTCGTCTACGACGCCACGGGCAGCGCGCTGGCGGCCGGCCTCTTCATGGCCGTACGCCTGGCGACGAGCGTCGTGTCGGGCTGGGTGAGCGGGCGTCTGGTCTCGGCCCACGACCGCAAGCGCCTGATGGTCGGCGCCGACCTGTGCCAGGCCGTGGCGCTGCTGAGCCTGCTGCTCGCGCCCGAGGGCACGCGCCCCGGGCTGCTGTACGTCCTGGCCGTGGTCACCGGCGGCTGCTCGACGCTGTCCCAGGTCGCCCTGCGCAGCAGCATTCCGGAGATCGTCGGGGCGGAGCACCGCGTACGTGCCAACGGGCTGCTGGTGACCGGGCGTTCGCTCGCCATGATCGCCGGGTTCGCGTCGTCGGGTGTGGTGGTGGCCGAGCTCGGTTACTCCGCGGCGTTCGCGCTGGACGCCGCGACCTTCCTGGTCTCCGCGACGGTGCTGTTCCTGCTGCCCGTACGCACGAGGGCGGCCGAGGATGCCGTCGGCGGCGGCTCCGCGAAGTCCGCCGGCGCCGCCCGCTGGACGGCCCGGATGCTGCTGGGCACGGCCCCGCTGCTGATGGCGATGATCGCCGTGCGGGCGGTCGACGGGCTGGGCTCCTCGTCCCACAACGTCGCCTTGCCGATCTACTCCAGCGGCTTGGACCCCGACCATCCGGCCACGTTCATCAGCCAGTTCTGGGCCACTTGGGCCCTCGGCAACATCGTCGCCCAGCAGGTGATCGGCCGGGTCACCAAGAAGACCGGGCGCACACCGGGGGAGCGGGCGTTCGCACTCGGCGCCTGCGTGATGTCGGCCGGGTTCATCGTGGTCTTCAGCGGACTGCCGACCGTGCCCGCCGTGATCGCCGCGCTCGTCGCCGGAGCCGCCGACGGATTCACCGAGATCGTCTACGTGTCGCGGCTGCAGACCGCCCCCGACGAACAGCGCGGCCGCCTCTTCGGGCTCTCCGCCTCGGCCGAGAACACCGGCTTCGGCCTGGGCATGCTCGTCAGCGGCGCCCTGCTGGAGACGTTCTCCCCGCTGCAGGTGGTGGCCTCCTTCCACGGCCTGGCGATCGTGCTCTGCGCGGCCCTGCTCCTGCTGCTCCTGAGCCGCGGCCGCACCCGCGACCCCGGCGCCGAGGAAACGGTTGGCCAGGACAGGACGACGGTGACGGAGGGACACGGCTGATGGCCACGAGCGAGTCCGACCCGCGGATGGCCGTCATCGGCATGGCCTTCCGGCTGCCCGGCGCGGACACCCCCGAGGAACTCTGGCGCATCGTCCGTGACGGCACGGACCGCATCACCCGATTCACCCAGGAGGAACTGGCCGCCGCCGGCGTCCCCGCCGAGGAATACCGGGCGGCGGATTTCGTCGGCGCCTCCGGAGTGCTCGACGACATCGCCGGCTTCGACGCCCAGCACTTCGCGATGAGCCCCCGCGAGGCCCGGCTCACGGACCCCCAGCAACGCATGTTCCTGGAGTGCGCCCAGCACGCCCTGGAGAACGCCGGCTATCCGGACGAACGCGACGGCACCCGCGTCGGTGTGTACGCCAGTGCGGGATACCACCTGTACGCCCTGCAGAACTACCTCCTCAACAACGTCCTGCGCAGCCGGCCCGCCACCGACTGGATGGCCGGCATGCAGATCACGGTCGGCAACTACGCCGACTTCACGGCCACCCGGGTCGCCCACCGGCTCGGCCTCACCGGCCCCGCCGTCAACATCCAGACGGGCTGCTCCAGTTCCCTGGTCGCCGTGCAGTCGGCCGCGCAGTCGCTGCTCATGGGCGACTGCGACATCGCCCTCGTCGGCGCCACCGCCGTCCATGTGCCGAGGGCCCTGGGCTACCGGTACGTCAAGGGCTCGATCCTCTCCAAGTCCGGCCGCCTGCGGGCCTTCGACGCCGGCGCCGACGGCACCGTGGGCGGCACGGGCGTCCTGGCCGTCGTACTGAAGCGGCTGGCCCGGGCCGTCGCCGACGGCGACACCATCCACGGGGTCATCCGCGGCTGGGGCATCAACAACGACGGCGCGGACAAGACCGCCTTCACCGCCCCCAGCGCACACGGCCAGCGTGCGGCCATCCGGCAGGCCCTGCGGCGCGCCGGCGTCGGCGCGGACACCATCGGCTACCTGGAGACCCACGGCACCGGCACGCTCAAGGGCGACCCGATCGAGTTCGACGGCGCCGCCCGCGCCTACCGCGAGGACACCGACCGCACCGGCTACTGCGCCCTCGGCTCGACCAAGGCCAACATCGGCCATCTCGACGCGGCCTCCGGACTGGCCGGCCTCGTCAAGGCCCTGCTGGTCCTGCGGCACGGCGTCATCCCGCCGATGGCGAACTTCAGCGAGCCCAACCCCCGCCTCGACCTCGACGACAGCCCCTTCTACATACCGACGGCCGCCCGGCCCTGGCCCAAGAGTGACGTGCCCCGCCGCGCGGGCCTCACCTCACTCGGCGTGGGCGGCACCAATGTCCACCTGATCCTGGAACAGGCCCCCGACCCGGCGCCCCGCACCCACGCCGCCGCCCCCGCGGACGTGCTCCTGGTCTCCGCGAGCAGCGAGGCCGCCCTGGCGGACAACGCCCGCGCCCTGCGCGACCGGTTACGGCAGCCACCCGCACCCCACCTGGCGGACCTCGTCACCACCGCCGCCCTCGGCCGCGCCCACGGCCGCCACCGGCTCGCGGCCCGCGGCTCCACCCCGGCCGCCCTCGCCGACACCCTCGACGCCTGGCTCGCCGGGACCGCCGGAGCCACGGTCACCACGGGCACGACACCGCAGGAGGGCCCCGCGCGCGTCGCGTTCCAGTTCACCGGGCAGGGCAGCCCGTACCCGGGGATGGCCGACCACCTCCACGAGCGCTTCCCCGCCGTACGCGAGGTGCTCGACGCATGCGAGCACCACTACCGCGACCTCACCGGCGACTCCCTGCTCGCGGGACCGTTCGACAACACGGACACCGCGCAGCCCGCCCTGTTCGCCCTGCAGTGCGCCCTCGTCCGGCTCTGGCGTGACCTCGGCATCGAACCGTACGCCGTGACCGGACACAGCGTCGGAGAGTACGCGGCGCTGCATGCGGCGGGAGCCCTGTCGCTCGACGACGGACTGCGCCTCACCATCGAGCGCGGCCGGCTGATGCAGCAGCGTTGCGTCCCCGGCGCGATGGTGGCGGCCGCACTCGACCGGGGGAGCGCCCTCGCCCTGGCAGCCGAGGTGCCCGGCCTGGAGGTCGCCGTGACCAACGGGGAGCGCGCCCAGGTGCTCGCCGGGCCGGTCGAGGCCGTGGACCGGGCGTGCGCCCTGCTGGACGAGCGCGGCACACCGGGGCAGCGACTGACGGTGACCCGCGCCTTCCACACCGTCCTGATGGAACCGATGCTGGAGGAGTTCCGCAAGTTCCTCGACGACGTGGACTTCCGGCCGGTGCGCATCCCCTTCGTCAGCGCCCTGGACGGGGTGACCCGCCCGCCCGGCTGGACCCCGGACGCCGACCACTTCGTACGGCACACCCGCGAACCCGTCCGTTTCGACGAGGCGTTGCGCGGAATCGGCGCACAACGGCCCGACGTACTGGTCGAGATCGGTCCGCACACCACCCTCAGCGGTCTGGCCCGCCGCGCGCTGCCCGAGGTGCGGTCGCTGCCGTCGCTGCGCCGCGGCACCGGGCTCGGGTCCCTCTGGGGTGCGGCGGCGGGACTGCACTGCGCCGGAGCGGACGTCGGCTGGCGGGTGCTGTTGGACGGCACCGGGGGCAGACGCATCCCCCTGCCCGGATACCGGTTCCAGCACAAGGACTACTGGACAGGGCCGGAGTCGACCGCCCTGAGCACGGAAAGATCAGCGAGAGAGGAAGCCGAAGTGGTTCAGCAAGAGGCAGCGGTCGCGCGGGTACTCCACAGCATTGTCGAGGCGACCGCCCGGCACCTCGGCGAGGATCCGTCGGAGATCGTCGCGGACGCGTCCTTCTTCGACCTCGGCGCCGACTCGCTGCAGATGATCAGCGTGCTGCGGGAGCTGGAGCAGGAGCACCAGGTCAAGGTGACGATGCGGCAGCTGTTCGACGAGACGGGTACGCCACGGCGGCTCGCGGAGTTCATCGTCGCCCGCATGCCGGAGGGGACGGGGACTGCGCCGGCTGAACCCGCGGTGGAGCGGGCCGAGTCGGCGGCGCCCGTCACGCCCTGGGTCACCGCACCCGAACCCGCACCGACACCCACACTCGCACCCACACCCACACCCGCACCCGCACCCGAACCCGCACCAGCGCCCACTCCCGAGCCCGCCCCTGCCGCCACCGCATCCGCTTCCGCATCCGAGTACGCGACCCGCGAGGAGTTGGAGGACCTCGCCAACAAGATCCAGCAGATGTCACAGATACAGCTGCAGATGATGTCCCAGCTCTCCCAACTGCTCGCCCTCCAGACGGCCTCGGTGACGGAGCGGCTCAACGGCAAGGTGGCCAAGTGACCGGGCTGAACGGCATATCCGCGGCACTGGACCGGGACCTGGCCGCGATGACCGAACTCTCGCAGCGCATCGCCGAGCAGATGGGCGCCGCTACCGCCCCGGAGCCGCCGCGCGTCCACGGCCCCCGGGTGACGGTCGCGCGGACCTCCGGCATGGTGCGGGACGCCTCCCCGCGCTCCCAGCAGGAGCACCTGGACGACCTCGTACGCCGCTACACCGCCAGGACCCCGACCTCCAAGCGGATCGCCCAGCGTTACCGCCGCGTCCTCGCCGACAGCCGTGCCGTCGTCGGCTTCCGCAGCGGCACCAAGGAGATGCTGTACCCCATCGCGGGCCGCCGGGCGAGCGGGGCGCGCCTCCAGGACGTCGACGGCAACGAGTACGTCGACATCACGATGGGCTTCGGCGTCCTCCTCTTCGGCCACGAACCGGACTTCGTCACCGAGGCCGTCCGTGAGCACCTGTCCCGCGGCATCCAGCTCGGCCCGCGCAACGTGGAGACCGGCGAGGCGGCCGAGCTGCTGGCCGAGCTGACCGGTCTGGAGCGGGTGGCGTTCGCGAACTCCGGTACGGAGGCGAACTCCGCGGCCATCCGCCTCGCCCGCGCCGCCACGGGCCGCGACAAGATCGTCACCTTCCTGGGCGCGTACCACGGCCACGCCGACAACGTCCTCGGCCGCCCCTCGGGCAGCGGCGCCGACCACCTCACCGTGCCCGTCTCCCGAGGCGTCCCGCAGGCCGCCGTCTCCGATCTGCTGGTCCTCGACTACGGCAGCGACACCGCCCTGGAGACGATCGCCCGGCACGCCGACGACATCGCCGCGGTCGTCGTGGAACCGGTGCAGAGCAGGCACCCGTCGCTGCAACCGGTCGAGTTCGTGCGCAGGTTGCGCGAACTCACCCGCCGCCACGGCATCGTGCTGCTCTTCGACGAGATGCTGACCGGCTTCCGTCCCGCACCGCGCGGCGCACAGGAGCTGTACGGCGTCACACCGGACCTCGCCACCTACGGCAAACTCCTCGGCGGCGGCTTCCCCATCGGCGCCATCGCGGGCCGCGCCGACCTCATGGACGGCGTCGACGGCGGCTACTGGTCCTACGGCGACGACAGCTACCCGCCCGCCGACACCACCTTCTTCGGCGGTACGTACATCCAGCACCCGGTGTCGATGGTCGCCGCGCGCGCCGTACTGACCCACCTCAAGGAGCACAGCCCGCACCTGCAGGAGCGCCTCAACGCGCGGACCGCCGAACTGGCCGCGACGCTGAACGGCTTCTTCGAGGCCGAGGAGTACCCGCTGCGGATGAGCCACTTCGGCTCCCAGTTCCGCTTCGAGCACCGCGCCGACATGGAGCTCCTCTACCACCACCTGATGCTGCGCGGCGTGCACGTCTGGGAGTGGCGCAACTTCTTCCTGTCCACCGCCCACTCGGACGGCGACCTCGAGTTCGTGGCGGACGCCGTACGGGATGCGCTGCGCGAGCTGCGGACGGCGGGCTTCTTCCCGGGCGGGCGGCCCGTGGCGCCGAAGGCCGCGCCACCGAGACCGGCGCCGGTACCGGAACCCTGTGCGCCGGTACCGGAAGCACCTGCGCCGACGCCTTCCCCAGTGGCCGCCATGGCCTGGAACGCCGCCGCCGTCACCGAATCCCGGACCCGGCCGGCGAGCCAACCCGCCACGCGTACCACCGACTTCAGCGTCTACTTCTTCGGCGACTACCCTCAGGACGCGTCCTCACCGCGCCACGGCCAGTACGAACTCCTCATGGACATCGCCCGGTTCGCCGACCGGCACGGTTTCCATGCGCTGTGGATGCCCGAACGCCACTTCCACTCCTTCGGCGGCCTCTTCCCGAACCCGGCGGTGCTCGCCGCCGCGCTGTCCCGCGAGACCGAGCGCATCCGGCTCAACGCCGGCTCGGTCGTCCTGCCCCTCCACGACCCGATCCGGGTCGCCGAGGAGTGGTCGATGGTCGACAACCTCTCCGGCGGGCGCGTCGGCATCGGAGTCGCCAGTGGCTGGAGCGCCAAGGACTTCGCCTTCTTCCCCGACCGTTTCGGCCGCCACAAGGAGCTGATGTACGAACAGCTCGAGGAGGTACGGAAGTTCTGGCGCGGGGACGCCGTGCGCCGCACGACCGGTGACGGCGAGGCAGAGCTGCGGCTCTTCCCCCGACCGGTGCAGGACGCTCCGCCCCTCTACACCGCTGTGGTCGGCAACCCCGCCTCGTACGAACTCGCCGCCCGCCACGACCTGGGCGTCGTCACCAACCTGATGACCCAGACCGTCGAACAGCTCCAGGAGAACATCGCCCGCTACCGGCGCACCCGGGCCCGCCACGGCCTGGACCCGGACGCCGGGCGGGTGGCCGTCCTGTTGCACACCTATCTCGCCGAGGACCACGACACGGCGCGGACCGAGGCGTACGAACCGCTGTCCCGCTACATGCGCGCCTCCCTGTCCCTGTTCAGCGGCGTCACCAACAGCCTCGGGCACAGCATCGACCTGTCCGCCCTGAGCGAGGACGATCTGGACACGGTGTTCCGGCGTGCCTACGGCCGCTACTGCGACCAGCGTGCCCTGATCGGCACGGTGGACAGCGTGCGCCCGGTGGTGGACGCGGTGACCGGGGCCGGTGCCGACGAGATCGTGGCGCTCGTCGACTTCGGTGTCGCAGCGGACGAGCTGCGCGCCGGGCTGCCACGGCTGGACGCACTGCGCCGCCGCTACCGCCGGGGGCCGGCTGCCGGGCCGCCATCCGCCGAATCCGCCTCCGCCGACGCGCCCTTGTCGCCCGGCCAGGAACGGATCTGGTTCCTGGAGCGCCTCCTTCCCGGACGCACCGCTTACAACGAGGTCAAGGCGATCCGCCTGGCCGGCCCTCTCGACGTACCCGTCCTGCACGCGGCGCTGCGCGGCCTCGTCGCCCGTCACGAGGGACTGCGTACCGTCTTCCGGGAGACCGGGGACGGGCCACGCCAGGTCGTGCGGGCGTTCGCGGAGCCCGACTTCGCGTGCGTGGACGGCACCGACAGCCCCCAACGCACGCTCCAGGACGTCCTGTCGGCCGAGAGCGCGCGCCGCTTCGACCTGGTGAACGGCCCCTTGTTCGTCACCCGACTGGTCAAGCTGGGCGAGGCGGAGCACGTCCTCGTGCTGTCTCTCCACCACATCGTGGTCGACGCGGCCTCCGCCACCGTCCTCGCCCGCGACCTCTCCGCGCTCTACCGAAGCGAACGCGACGGAACCGCCCCCGGCCTTCCCGCGCTCACCCGGAGCTACGCCGACCACGCCAGGGAACAGGCGGCGGCCGCGAACAGCCCCGAGGCCGACGAGGACCTCGCCTACTGGCGCCGCACCCTCGACGGCGACCTGCCCGCCCTCGCCCTCCCCACCGACCGGCCCCGCCCGTCGACCATGACCTCCAACGGCCGGGCCGTCTTCCACACCCTCGACCCGGAGCTCTCCCGACGACTGCGGGAGTTGGGCCGCGCCCGTCGCAGCACCCTGTTCATGACCCTGCTCGCCGGGTACGCGGCGATGCTGCACCGGGTCACCGGGCAGACGGACATCGTCATCGGCACCCCGATCTCGGACCGGCCCGAGCGGGCCGAGCACCTGCTCGGGTTCTTCGTGAACACGCTCGCACTGCGCCTCGACCTGTCCGGCGATCCCGCCTTCGGCACCCTGCTAGACCGGGTGCGCACGGTCGCGCTCGACGCGTACGACCACGCGCGTGTGCCCTTCGAGAGGGTGGTGCGTGAGCTCGCGCCGCCCCGGGCGGTCGACCGGACACCGGTGTTCCAGGCGTTCGCCGAGTTCCAGCGCGCCGAACCGTTCCGCTTCGCACTGCCCGGCATCGAGGCCACACCGCTGGACGCGGGGCCGGACAAGTCCCTGACGGATCTCACGGTCTACTTCACCGACCAGCCGCACGGCATCCGCTGCCATCTGGAGTACAACACCGACCTGTTCGACGAGGCCACCGTCGACCGGTTCTTCGCCACCTTCAGGGACCTGCTCGCGGCAGCGGTCGACGCACCCGAGGCACCCCTGTCCCGGCTCGTCCCGGTAACCGCCGCCGACACCGCCGCCGACGGGGAACCCGTACCGCCGTCCTGGCAGCGCGGCCCGACCCGCCCGCTCACGGACACCACCGTCCACGACCTCGTCGCCCGAAAGGCGGCAGCGCTGCCCGACCGCACCGCGGTGATCAGCGGCGATACGAGACTGACCTACCGTCAACTGCACGATAGGGCAGAGCAGTTGGCCGCAGCTCTGCGGGAGCGGCAGCCCGAGGGCGGTGAGGTGGCCCTATGGCTGCCCCGCTCCGCCGACCTCGTCGTCGCCATGCTCGCCGTGCTCAAGGCGGGCCGCGCCTATGTGCCGCTCGATCCGTCCCTCGGACGGGCGCGCGCCGAGCAGGTCATCGGCGAGTGCGGGGCCCGGATCGTGGTGTCGACGCACGACGATGCGGCCGCCCTGAAGCTGCCGACGGGAGTGACCGTCGTACGGCCCAACGCGACCGCGCCCCCCTCACCGCGCGCCGCGTCCGCCACCGACCACCAGTCCCCGTGCTGCGTCCTGTACACCTCGGGCAGCACCGGCACCCCCAAGGGCGTCGTGGTGACGCACCGCGGCGTCGTCGACCTGTGCGAGTGGCACCACCGGCGCTTCACCTTCACACCGGCCGACCGCAGCGCGATGGTGTGCAGCCAGAGCTTCGACGCCTCGCTCCTGGAGATCTGGCCGGCGCTGACCGCGGGAGCCTCGGTCACCATCGCCGACGAGGGCCTCCGCAGGGATCCGCTCGCCCTGGCCCGGTGGTACGGCGAGCAACGTGCCACCTTCTCCATCCTCCCCACCGCCCTGGGAGAACAGCTGCTGCGGCTGCCGGCGGGCGACCAGCCGCCGCTGCGCCACCTGCTGCTCGGCGGCGATGTGCTGCGCACCCGGCCCCGCCCCGAGGCGCGGTACGAGACGGTGAACGTGTACGGGCCCACCGAGGTGACCGTCCTGTGCACCACCCAGACCGTGGCCGCGCAGAGCCCGGACGCCGCCCGCCCGATCGCGATCGGGCGCCCGGTGGACAACGTACGGCTGAGCGTGCTCGACGAGTCCGGCAGCCCCGCGCCCGTCGGCACGGTGGGGGAGCTGTACGTCGGCGGCCCGGGCGTGACCCGCGGCTATCTGCACCGCGCCGAACTCACCGAGGAGCGCTTCCCGCCGGACCCGGACGGCGGTCCGGACGCCCGCAGGTACCGCACCGGCGATCTCGTCCGCTGGGGTGCCGACGGGACGTTGGAGTTCTGCGGCCGGGCCGACGACCAGGTGAAGATCCGGGGCTTCCGGGTCGAGCCGGAAGAGGTCTCCCGCGTGCTCAACGCCCTGGACGGCGTGCGCGAGGCGGCCGTGCTGGCGCGCCGCAACGACCGCGGTGAGGCGTACCTCGCGGCGTATGCCGTCGCCGCCGACCAGATCGGCACGGCGGCCGACGACCGGCAGGCGTGCGCCGACCTCCTGGCCGAGGAACTGGCGGCCAGGCTTCCGGAGTACCTGGTGCCGCGTGCCTGGCGGGTCCTGCCCGCCCTGCCCGTGACGGGCAACGGCAAGCTGGACCGATCCGCGCTGCCGGCCCCCGACCTCGTCACTTCCGCACCAGCCGACCGCAGGCCGAGCCCCGTCGCCGGGCAGGCGGCGGAAGGCGACCGCACCGACATCGAGCGACGCGTACGGCAGCTGTGGGCGGCCGAGTTCGGCGTCGACGCCGACGGCATCGCGGCCGACGCCTCCTTCTTCGAGCTGGGCGGCCACTCGATCACCGCGATGCGGCTGGTCAACCAGGTCCGGGAGGAATTCGGCACCGAGTACCCGATGCTCAGCTTCTACCAGGAGCCGACGCTGCGGGCCATGACGGCCCAACTGGCCGCTGCGGCAGGCGACATGACCGACCGGACGAGCGTGCCCTCCGAAGCCGACGACGGCCCCGGCACGGTGGAGCGCCGGGCTCCTGCCACCGCGCAGCAGGCCCGCTTCGCCACGGTGCACGCCGACCACGACCTCCCACAGGTCTTCAACGTCGCCCTGCGGATCACCCTCTCCGGTGACCTGGACGCGACGTCCCTGCGCACCGCCCTGACCCGGCTCGTCGAGCGGCACGAAGGCCTGCGGACCCGCCTCGCCCGCAGCGGCGACGGCTGGGAGCAGCAGGTGCTGCGGCCCCGACCGGTGCGGCTGCCGGTCGAGGACCTCACCGCCCTGCCCGCGCGCGAGCGGCAGGCCGCCCTTGAACGAGCCAGTGACAAGGCCGCCGAGACACCCCTCGACCCCACCGCCGGAACCCCGGTGGCACTGCGCCTGTTGCGCACCGGCGAGAGCACCTGGGTCCTGCTCCTCGTCCTGCACCACTCCGCCTGCGACGGCTGGTCCGTCAGCCTGCTGCTGAAGGAACTGGCCGCGCTCTACGGCTCCGCCGTCACGGGCGAACCCGACACCCTGCCGCCCGTGCGGTGCCAGCCCGTGACGTACGCGCGATGGCAGCGGGAGCAGGCCGACGGGGCCGCCGACGAACGGAAACTGAAGTTCTGGCTCCGTGAGCTCGACGGAGTGCCGTTCACGGTCGACCTGCCGCTGGACCGGCCCCGGCCGAAGCGGGCGAGCGGACGGGGCGGCGCCGTGATGTTCACCGTGCCGGCCGAGGTGCGGGCCGCCGTCGAGCGCTTGGCGCGACAGCGCGGAACGACGCCCTTCGCGGTCACGGCCGCGGCCCTGGGCCGCATGCTCGCGCAGCAGTCCGCACAGGCCGACGTCGTGTTCAACATCTCCTACGCCAACCGCGAGCGCCGGGAGTTCGAATCCCTGCTGGCCTGCACGATCACCGGCTTCGCGCTGCGCGTGCGGGACGCGGCGGCCGGTGCCTTCACCGCGCTGACGGACCGCGTCGCCCGTACGGCGGTGGAGTGCATGGACCATGCCCTGCCGGTGCGCCGGATCGCCCCCGCGTTGCGGGAACGCACGGGCGTCGACGTGCCGGACCGGCTGGACGTCGGCTTCGCCTACCAGAGCACGCTGGACGCGGAGATCGAACTGCCCGGCCTGACCACGGCCGTCGAGGACCTCGCCCCCGCCGCGGCCCGGACCGAGCTCAGCTTCGGCCTGATCCCGGCCGGGGACGAACTGAAGGGCTTCGTGGAGTACTCGGCCGACCTGTGGGACCGCACCACGATCGAGGGCTGGACCCGCGACTACGTCGCCCTCCTGCGCGAGGAGGTCGACCGTGCCCTCGGCCGCTGACCGTCGCGGACGCTCACGCGGCGCTGCTGCTCCGCGGCATCCCGTGCCGGCAGGTCACGTCGTGCTGACTGCCGAGGCTCGTCCACCAGCGCTCGCAGCACGCCGAGTCGAGTTCCGCACGGACGATCGCCTCGGCGGTGTCGCCGGTGCGCCCGGTCCGTGCGATCAGCTCCAGCAGCCACCGCCGCTGTTCGCCGATCACGGTCTCCCGTACGACGGCGATGACCGGCACGAGACTCGCAGCGGCGAACAGGCACGCCCCCCACATGGGGCCGTACCGGAAGGTGAGGACCGAGGTCCAGGCGAGCCCCGCGCTCGTGGCGATGTAGAGGACACAAAGGAGGCGGCTGGAGCAGTTCATGGGCGTACACCGTCCTTGGGGAGGATCGATACCCCTTGTCCAACTGCTGACGGCCCGCGTGGACTCGGGTGATTTATCCCACCGTGACTGAACAGGGCGAGCCACCGGTTATGACTGGGCGCCGACCGCGGCCTTCCCCTGGAACGCGGAGCGGTAGGCGAGCGGCGTGGTGCCGACCACCCGGCGGAAGCGCTCCCGGAACGCCGTGGGCGAACCGAACCCCGCCTGCCGTGCGATCCGTTCGATCGGGTGGTCGCTGTTCTCCAGCAGATACTGGGCCCGCCGCACCCGTGCCCGCAGCAGCCACTGCAGCGGAGTGGTGCCGGTCTGCTCACGGAACCGGCGGCTGAAGGTGCGCTCACTCATCCCCGAACGCTCCGCCATCGCCGCGAGGGTGATCTCGCCGGCCAGGTTGTCCTCGATCCACTCCAGCAGCGGTTCGAGCGCCGAACCCCGCGGTACGGGCGGGTGTTCGTGCACGATGAACTGCGCCTGCCCGCCCTCCCGTTCCAGTGGTACGACGGCCATGCGCGCGGTGTGCGCGGCGACCGCCGAGCCCAGGTCCCGCCGGATCATGTGCAGGCACATGTCCAGTCCGGCGGCGGCTCCGGCGGAGGTGAGGACCTGCCCGTTGTCGACGTACAGCACGTCCGGCTCCACCCGGACGCGCGGGAAGCGCCGCGCCAGTTCGTCGGTGGCCATCCAGTGGGTGGTGGCCCGCAGCCCGTCCAGCAGTCCGGCCTCGGCCAGCACGAAGGCGCCCACGCACACCGACGCGATCCGCGTGCCGGCCTCCGCCGCCTCCCGCAGGGCCGCCACCACACGCGCGGAGGGCGGCCCGGTCTCGTCGCAGCCCGGCACGATGACCGTGTCCGCGTCCACCAGCCCTTCGAGCCCGCGGTCGATCCGCAGGGCGAAGCCCTCCGTGGGCACCTCCGGCGACTCGGCGCACAGCCGGACCCGGTAGGGGCGGCGGCCGTCCGGCAGGCGGGTCCAGCTGAACATCTGGAAGGGCGTCGCCATGTCGAACGGCACGACGTTGTCGAGAACCAGGATCGCCACGGTGTGCATGAACGCCACTCTAGGCGGATTCCCGCCACCCGACATAAGTGCAGGTGGCACAGTCGAGGTGTGCTGAGGAGGCGGGCAGGACTGTTGGCGAGAACCCGTTGGAAGCTGTCATTTCAGCCTCTGTCCGATCATCCGGCGGATCCCTAGCGTGGGGCGGGTGACCAAGATCCTCCTCACCCTTCACGTCCTGGCCGCCATCGTCGCCGTCGGCCCCGTCACCGTCGCGGCCAGCATGTTCCCCCCGGCCGCGCGCCGCGTCCCGGCGACGGACGGGGCGGTGGCGGTGGGCACCGTCCGGCTCCTGCACCGCATCTGCCGCGTCTACGGAGCCATCGGGGTGTCGGTCCCCGTGCTCGGCCTGGCCACCGCCCTGGCCATGGGCGTCCTGGGCAGCGGATGGCTCATCACGTCCATCGCCCTGACCGCCGCGGCCGCCGGAATCCTGATCGCCTTCGTCCTGCCGCGCCAGGAGGAACTCCTCGAGCGACTGGGCGCCGAGCAGCCCGTCGAGCACGCGGCCACCGTTCAACTCGCCATGTTCACCGGCATCTTCAACCTCCTGTGGGCAACCGTCACCGTCCTGATGATCGTCCGGCCCGGCTCGACTACGGGTGCCTGACCCGGGCCGTCAAGCGCTCTGGCAGAATTCGCACTTCAGTGTGCGTCGGCGCCTAGACTCGACAGCCGTGCCCAAATGCACACAGGGCCACGACATGAAAGGCGCGTTGACGGGTGTTCCAGGATTCCCCCATTTACGACCGGCTCATCGCGGAGCGCGGCGACATCCCCCTGCAGGTGCGCCGGGAGGCCGAACGCGTCAGCAGAGAAGTGGAGTTCGCCATGCAGCCGCTGCTGCAGTCGGGCGGCCACGCACCGGCTCCCGGACGCCCGGGACCCCCGGCCCCGACCTGGCAGCGCGGCGCCCTGCCGCCCGGCTCGCAGCAGCTCTGAGCACGGTCAGGGAACCTGCGCACCCGCACCGTTCACCTGCGACTGCTGCCACGAGGCGGGCCGGGCGAGCCACTCGGCGATGCCGAGAGCGATCGGCTGGCCCGTGTCCACCTCTATGAACCCGAACTGACCGGACTGGTTGCACTCCAGAAACCACCATGTCCCGTCGGCGTCCTCCACGAAGTCGAAGGCACCGTAGGCGAGTTCCGCCGCCCGCATGTACGCGCGGACGGCCTCGGTGACGCGCGGTGCGACCTCGACGGGCCGCCATGGCGCGTCCGACGCGTCGAAGCGGACGTCCACCTCGGCGTCGGGGTCGGTCGTCCGGCGGGCGGCCAGCAGGCGCTCGCCCACCACCGTGAGGCGGATGTCGGCCCGCTTGGCGACGCGCCGTTGCAGCAGGGTGGGCCCGAACGCGACGGCGGAGAAGTCCGCGTCCGGGGCCACCCTGCTGGTCGGCACCGCCCGCGGCGGATCCTGCGGATGCGCGCCGGACACCGGCTTGACCACCAGATCCGGATAGCGATCGGCGAAATCGCGGGCGGCCTGCGGAAAAGTCGTGATCAACGTGGCCGGCACGGGCAGCCCGCACCGCTGGGCCACCCGCAACTGCCACGGCTTGTAACGGGCCCGGCGGGCCGCGTCGGGATGGTTCATCCAGCGGGCGTCACACCCGCGCAGCATGCCGTACAGCGCCTGCCCGGCCTCCTCCGTCAGCCAGGCGGAAGGAATGACCGCCCGGGCCGCCGCGGTCCCCGGCCGGCGCATCCAGACCGACCGCAGCCCGTCGATGCCCACCAGCCGCCCCGCGGACGACAGATGGCCACGGAAGGCGCCGTGCACATACTCGCCCGACAGGGCGACCCCGCCGGTCAGGTCGGCGGGATCGAGCCGGACCACCGGGACGCCGGACGCGTTCAGGTGCACGACCACCATGTCCGCCGTCACGTCTTCTTCGCTGGTCAGAATCAAGACCGTCATCGTCGCCGATCTGTGTTCAGTCGTCGAAGTGGGTCTTCGACCCCGCCGTGGACGTCGTGGTCCCCAGCTCCCGCAACAGAGCATGATCACGGGCGGCTATCCGCCCGTCACGGAGCACGTTCAACTGCAGACCGGAGTCGTAGACGTACGGAGCGGTGACCTCCAACTCCGCCGCCGGCCGTGCATAGTTGAGCGCGAACGGTTGCATCGTCTCTCCCTCACAGGTGCTGCTCCGATCGAGCCTGGTCACCCAGCGGCGCCCTTCGGTCCGAAGACGCCCTTTGGTTTCCACTTACTTAAACGAATCGAACGAGTGATTGGTTTCCTTACTTTCTGTAACCAACGGCGTCCGGCGGTCCCGCCTCGGGAGAGCGGCGCAGGGTACGCAGTGCCAGCAAGAGCACGCCGATGTCGTCCAGATACACCGGATCCGGCACCAGATCGGCGGGCAGCACGAAGTACGCGACGGCACCCCAGAACACCCATCGCGGCCCGGTCGGCAGCCCGGCACGCCTCATGACGCGCCGGGTCCGCACCAGCCGCACCAGCACGCCGACGGCCACGGCGAGCACTACGGCCGCGAGGGCCACGGCGACGACGATCACTGTGGTGCTCGACTCCACGGACCCTCCTCCTGCCGGCGGTGCGCACGACACACTGCTCGTCGGATTCCCCCTCGCGGCGTGCGCATTGCATGACGGCGGTCACCTGGCGGTCCCCGTCACCCGTCAGGACGAAAGACGCGCGACCGGCCCCGGTACCTGCCTGGGCAGGAGCCGGGACCGCCCACCACGCGCACTGAAGGCAACCCGCCGGACGCAGTACGCGCCGCCTACGCCTCCTGCGCAGGCGGCGTACGCACCGCGCGGGGGCGCGTGCCGCCCTTGGCCTGCGCCTGCCGACGGGCCCGAGCGCGTCCGCGGTCGCGTTGCCGTTCGAGGCGGACCAGCAGCGGACGGCTGCCGAACAGGCTCAGCTGCTGTACGTGGACGGGTGTCAGGCCGAGCGGCAGGGCGTGGCCCAGTCCCCGCGCCTCGGGCAGCAGCACGATCGCACGCCCCTCGTCGGTGAGGACGCGGGCGAGTTCGCGCCACCATCGCTCCGGGTGCCCGGCGAGGCACCCACCCGCGTCGACCTGTTCTCCCCAGGGCGGGTTGCACAGGACACGGTCGATACTGCGATCGGCGAGGGGCAGGGCGCCGGCGTCCCCGTGCTGGACGGTGACCGGGAGCGGCCCGGCGTTGTGCCGTGCCGCCCGCCGCGCGGCCGGGTCGAGATCGAACCCGAGCAGGGTGGTGTCCGGCACCGTGTGATGGGCCTCGATGAGCAGGGTCCCCGCGCCACAGCAGGGATCCAGCACCCGCTGGCCCGGGCGCAGTTCGGCCGCCTGGGCCATGGCGGCGGCGACCGGCGGGTGCAGGGTACCCGCCACGGTCGCGTTCTTGTAGGTCCGCCGGTGCGCCGGGCGCCGCCCGAGGCGCAGCAGCAGGGTCGCGTGGGCGCCGTCCAACGTCAGCCGCCATCCGCTGTGGCCGGGCGGCGCGGGCTCGCCGTTCCGGCGCGCGTGGTACGGCACACCCGCGCGCTCGGCCAGAACCCGGCCGACGGCGTCCTCGATGTCGTACCGGTTGTACGTCCTGCGCCCCAGGAAGGACGCCGAGATCTCGATCCCGCCGAACCCGGCCGGCCCGCCGCGGGCCCGGCGTTCCCGGGCCAGCCCTTCCAGATCGACCGCGCGGGCCATCTCGGCCAGCGCGGCCAGGTTGCTCTTGTGCGGGCCGATGTCGTCCCGGCGGCGGGCGAGCAGGAAGACGTCGTCGGCGGTCCGCAGCCGCACCTGGCCGTCGCCGTTACCGGAAGGGGTGTCGGTGCTGGTCCAAAAGCCCACCTCGCGGTGGCCGATCCAGTCGATGGTCGCGGAACCCGTCCGCAGAATTTCCGTGCCGAGTGCGGGCTCCAACCCGCGTACGCACCGCGCCACCATGCGCATGATGCCGTCTTCTCCCACGTCGCAGCCCGGGACGGTGGAGGACCGTCCCGCATCGCCGGCGCCGGGTCGAGCCGCGCAGTGCCGACGGAGCGGCTAGCGGAGGGGGAAGAAGTACGTCATGATCGAACACAGTACCAGCGCGTCAACTTCCGTGAGAGCCTGCGGACATGGCCTTGATTCACCGCACCACCCTCAAACCGACCAAGCTGGAACTGCTCACCTCCTGGCTGCCCTCCCGTCCGTGGTACGGCGGCGCCGGTGAACCGAAGCTGGCCAAGGCCGGCGGCTTCCGGCTCGACGACCCGCAGGGGGAGGTCGGGATCGAGTTCATGGTGGCCACCGACACCGCCGGCACCGAGCCGGTCAGCTACCTGGCGCCGCTGACGTACCGCGGCGCCCCTCTCGACGGAGCGGAGCACGCCCTCGTCGGGACCATGGAGCACGGCGTGCTGGGACAGCGCTGGGCCTACGACGGCTGCTACGACCCGGTACTGGTCGCCCAGTTGTGGGCCCTGATCGAAGGGCGGGTCCAGGCTCAGGCACAGAGCATCACCGACACCGTCGACGAGGAGGTCACCCGCTCCTACGCCGGTGCGGGCCTCACCTCGACGCAGATCGCGGCCCCTGCCACCGACGACGCCGGAGGCACCAGGCTGACCGCACCGGACGGCTCGACTCTCCATCTGCACCGGGTTCTGCGGCCCGCCCCGAACGCCGCGTCGCTCCTTCCCGAAGGAGCCACCGGTCATGTCGGCGGCGCCTGGCAGCTCCCGGACGGCACCCGCGCCCACGGGCTGTTCGCCGCCCTGCACGCAGGCGCCCGGAGCTAGCACCGGCTCTAGCGGTCCGAAGTCTCCGCCCGCTCCTCGACGGCCTTGCCCTCCTGCTCACCGTCCGCGCCGGGCCCGGGCCTGCGCGCCCACGCGGGGACCTTGAGGCGCTCGAAGGTCCGGGTCAGCTGCTGGAGTGGGGAGGCCGTCGGGGCGGCGTCCGGCTCGGGCCGTGTCACGGGCACGGCCCCGGCGGACTCCCGGTAGGCCGCCAGCGCGGCGTGCGCCTGCTCGGCGGCCTCCCGGTACAGGTCGCGGGACTTCGTCATCGCCTCGAGCGCCTCGGCGTACATCGCCACGAGCTTGCGTTCACGGGCGAGTTCCTCCTCCAGCGTCAGCAGCCGCCAGTCCTCACGCAGGGCGGTGAGCGCCTCCTCGCCGTCCTCCGGCAATGGGCGCGGCAGCGCGGCGAACCGCGTCACGGCATGGATGAGCTCGGCCGGTTCCGAGCCGTCGAGAAAGACACTGCGTACGGCGAAGTCGTCGGCGTCGTAGCCCGACGAGGCCGCGGTCCCAGGCAGCACCACGGCACCACCGCGCGGCACCTGCACCCCGAAGTCCCGCAAGGCCCAGTTCACGACGCGCAGCTGATGGGGCGCGGCACGATGCTCGACCACCCGGTGCCGCAGGCTCGGCGGCACCATCCCCGCCAGGGGCACGCGGCCGCGCTCGTCCGTGGTCATGGCCTCGTGGACGACGACATGGATGCTCCAGCCGTCGCGCGCGCAGTCCCGCAGCACGCGCCGTACGGCCTTGTCGTCCGAGGGGAGGGGGTTGATGTCCGTCCAGCGCAGGCCCGTGACCGCATCGTGGTCCCAGGCCGCGTCCGGTTCCTGCGGCCAGAACATGGCGGCCGGCGACGGCCAGCGCGGGTCCCACGGGGCCTCCGCCTCCGCGACCAGCGTCCACACCTGCCCCTCGGCGGAGCCGTGTTCGAGGGTCAGCCTGGCCCGGACGGTCACCGTCTCGGCGACCCGCCATCGCGCCTCGAAGATCCGCTCCTGGGCGCCCTCGGTCTCGGGCACCTCCAGATGGTCGTCTATGACCCGGCTGTCCTTGAGCTGCCGCAGACTGAGCCGGAGTACGTCTTCCGCGGCGGGGCCGACGTGGCGGCCACGGGCCGACCACACCGAGGGCGGGGTCGTGGGGCGGGCGCTGGAGGAGCTGGGCATGGGGTCCATCTGTGAGCGGGGACACGTGCTCGTACCAGTATCGTCGCCGCCGATGGATGCCGGTCGGGCGGGGGTCCGCACACGGGGTGTGCACGATGCGCACAGCCCGACCGCCGCTCACTCGTGGCCCGCGCCACGTCCGGTCATGACAATGACTCGGTGAGCAGGACCCGCCCACCATCCGCATTGGGGCGGGTCCTGCTCGCGCGCGTTCCGCGAACGGTCAGCCGTGGTAGGTGATGTAACCGTTCCCGTCCGGGTCGCTGCCGCTCTTGGTGTACGAGTGCGAGTCGGCGCCGGCGCCCGAGGGCTTGTACAGCTTGATGGTGTCCTTGTCGTTGTTCCACAGGAAGTTGCAGTTGTCGCGGTACACGACGTTCTTGCTGTCGGAGTCGGTGCCGTTGCCGCCCCGGAGCTTCACGTAGTCACCGGGCTGCAGGTAGTGGTTCGCGCTGAAGACGAACTTGTTGGTGGTGCTGGCATCCCTCACGACGTAACCCTTGAGGTTCACGGTCGTGCTCGACGAGTAGTTCTTGATCGTCACGTACTCCTCGTCGGTATTGCCGGTGGAGCAGCTGTTGGAGTCGCGGCCCGGGGCGTCGTACTGGATGCCCTTGACCTTCAGCGCGGACGAGTACTCGGTGGCCTGTGCCGGTACGGCGGACAGCGCGGCGAGCGCGCCGGTCGCGACGGCGGTTGTGGCGACAAGGCGTATGCCCATGGAGAATTACCCCCCTGTATGGAACTTCTGTGAAGATCAGGAGTGTATGCAGTTCACGCGAGTGCCGTGGTGACTTCACCGAAATGTGAGACAGGGGTGCGTCAGTGCGGGTAGGCCCGCGGTGGCCGCTGACGCGGGAGCTCGTCGCGGAACTCCGCGATGACCGAGCTGATCTGGCGCATGAGCGCGGTGTTCTCCAGCCGGTCGAGATAGAGGTTGCGCCGGGCCAGGGCGGGCGCGTCCGCGCAGAAGTACAGGGCCATGAGCGGATTGACGAACAGCTCGCTGTCCCTGGTCCGTTCGGTGAACCGTACGTCGCCGAAGTCACCGCGCACCGCGGCCGCGACGGAGCCCTGGACGATGCTCGGGTGGTCCGGCGTGCACCGCTGGGCGTGCTCCACCGCGTCGAGGTAGAGGCGCCCCTCACGGCTGTCGCGCGGCAGCGAGAACGTGCCGAGGTAGCCGCCCTCGCGGTCCAGCGCGGCGAGGTTCTCCAACACCAGGGAATGGTTGACCCCGTGGTAGGAGTCCACCCCGAATCCGAGGCACGCCACCAGCCGCACGGGAACCTCGTCGAGCCCGGCCACGGCGGCCAGGCTGGCCATGTCCTCCTCCGGCGTGCCCAGCCCGTTCTCGTCGCCGCGCATCAGGATGTCGGTCCCGCCGTCCACCAGGACGATGGCGTCCACGCCGCCCAGATGCCCGGCGAGCGCGCGGTAGGCGGCCCTGAGCGGCTGGACGCCCGTGAGGGGAAACGCGTACACCGTGTCGGGCAGGTCATGCCGGGCGAGCCAGGTGGCCAGCGTCCGCTCGGGAAAGTAGTCGCCGCGGACCGCGGTGTCCGGCCGTATCGCCGCGACGTCGTGGTCCACCCATACATCGAGGTCCAGCCCGTACAGATCCGAGAAGGACAGGCCGGCCAGCCGGACCTCCTTGCCCGCCGCCCGCAGCGCGAGGGCCAGTGGCACACCGGCGTACACGTCGAAACCGCCGCCGGCGCCGGCGACGAGCACCCGCCGCGCATCGCGCAGCCGGGTGAAGAAGGGGGGCTCGAGAAGTGAGAACACCGGGCAACGTTAATAGAGGGCGATCACCGCGGAGAGTGTGAAAGCCGAGAGAGGGCCGGGAACTGAACCCCGGCCCTCTCCGTCTGTGCCCTGTGTCTCCGTCGGCGACTTACGCGCCGCTCTCCCGGAGCATGTCCTCGCGCTCGACGATCTTCACGCGGTCACGGCCCTGCGGCTCGCCCAGCGCCTTCTCGGCGGCGTCGAGCTTGTACCAGCCGTCCCAGGTGGTGAAGCGGATCTCGCGCTCGGCGAGGAACGCCTCCACGGCCTCGGGCTCGGGCGAAGCGGGCGTCTGCAGACGGCCGTTCGCGAAGTCGTCCAGCAGGTTCGACACCGTCTCGTTGGCGTCGCCCTTGGTGTGGCCGATCAGGCCCACGGGGCCGCGCCGGATCCAGCCGGTGACGTACGTCGACTGCAGGTGCTCGCCGGACTCCTGTATGACCCGGCCACCCTCGTCCGGGACGGTGCCCGAGTCGATGTCCCAGGGCAGCTTGGGGAGTTTGTCGGAGAGGTAGCCGACGGCGCGGTAGATCGCGGTGACGTCCCAGTCCTTGAACTCGCCGGTGCCCTTGACGTTGCCGGTGCCGTCGAGGGCGGTGCGCTCGGTGCGCAGGCCGACGACCTTGCCGTCCTCGCCGAGGATCTCCGAGGGCGACTCGAAGAAGTGCAGGAACAGCTTGTGCGGCCGGTTGCCGACATCGCGGATCGCCCAGTTCTCCAGGGTCTTGGCGACCATGTCGGCCTGCTTGTTGCCGCGCCGGGTCTCGATCGAGCCCTCGTCGTAGTCGATGTCCTCGGGGTCGACGATGACCTCGATGTTGGGGGAGTGGTCCAGCTCGCGCAGCTCCATCGGGGAGAACTTCGCCTGCGCCGGGCCACGGCGGCCGAAGACGTGGACCTCCAGCGCCTTGTTGGCCTTGAGGCCCTCGTAGACGTTCGGCGGGATCTCCGTCGGCAGCAGCTCGTCCGCCGTCTTGGCGAGGATGCGGGCCACGTCCAGCGCGACGTTGCCGACGCCCAGGACGGCGACCTTCTCCGCCTCCAGCGGCCAGGTGCGCGGCACGTCCGGGTGGCCGTCGTACCAGGAGACGAAGTCCGCGGCGCCGTACGACCCGTCGAGGTCGATGCCCGGGATCGGCAGCGCCCGGTCGGCCGTCGCACCGGTCGAGAAGATCACGGCGTCGTAGAACGCGCGCAGATCGTCCAGGCTGATGTCGGTCGGGTAGTCGACGTTGCCGAAGAGGCGGATCTGCGGCTTGTCGAGCACCTGGTGGAGGGCCGTGATGATGCCCTTGATGCGGGGGTGGTCGGGCGCGACGCCGTAACGGATCAGGCCGAACGGCGCCGGCATGCGCTCGAAGAGGTCGATGGACACGCCGGGTTCGGCGGCCACGTCGGACTTGAGCAGGGCGTCGGCGGCGTAGATCCCGGCGGGGCCGGCTCCGACGATGGCTACCCGCAAGGGGCGGGGCATGATCAGGATCCCTTCGAGCGGTGACAAGCGATCTCGTCGGGAAGCCTAAACTAAGGCAAGCCTAAGTCGGTACGCGGGTCCGCTCTATGAGCTCATAAATCTACTTTATGAGGCAACCGGGCCGTGCCGGCCACTCTCTCATGCCGGGCGAAGGGCGGGTACGGCGAGGTCCGGCGCCCCGCGTCCGGGGCGCCGGGTGGTGCTCAGTCGATGTGGTAACTGTCCCCGTACACCTTCCAGTCGAGCGGCGGATCGAGGTCGAGGTTGCCCTTGCGCAGGAAGACCCGCTGGGCGGTGTCGACCCGGCTGGTGTCCTCGTGGGCCTCCTCCTGCTTCATGGCCCACACCCGCGCGTCCAGGAAGGCGTGCAGGTAGGTGACTTCGTCGCCGCCCTGCGCCGGCGGCCGGGCCCGGTTCAGGGCACGCCTGCGGATGTTGCGGAAGCTGGTCGGGTCGGTGCCGTCGCCGTGCATGACGATGGCGTCGTAGTACGCGAACTGGCCGAGCACCCGCAGGCCGTCGGTCTTGCCCTGCCGTACGGCCGGGTTGAAATAGACCCGGTCGCGCTCGTCGTTCTGTGCCTGCCGGAACGCCTGGTCCTGTGCGGCCCGGGACCAGTCGCGGGGGTAGTTCGGGTCGAGCCCGTCGTGCGAGTCGGTGCCGTTCACCCGGCGCAGCGCCGGCAGGTACGGGGCGAGGACGTTGCCGGGGCGGCGGTCGGCGTACAGCTCGACGAGGTCGAGCATGTCGCCCGTGCCGGAGCAGAAGCCGATGATGCCGGCGGTGTAGCCGCGGCCGTCGCCGATGTCCTCGATGTACTTGTACTGCGCCTTCCAGTCGAGCGAGGAGTTCTCCGCGCTCGACACCAGCCGCATGGCGATCTCCTTCTTCGCCGGGTCGTCGAGTCCCACGGCGGCGCGGGCCGCGGCGGCACGGGGGGAGTTGAGGAGCGGGGTCGATGCCAAGGACGCGCCGATCAGAGTGAGGAGGGTGCGGCGCGACGCTTGCGGGGGGTGCTTCACGGCGGCTCCAAATGGTGGTGGGGGGTGGAGAGTTGGCCGTACCGGATACTGATAGGAAGGTTTCCTATCAGAGGAGGGTCGTGAGGGGCACCGGTCGCGTCAAAGGTTCGTACCTATGTACAAACAGCCGCCGGCTACGGCAGCGGCTGCTCCGCCCAGATCACCTTGCCGGTGGGCAGATACCTCGTACCCCAGCGCTCGGCGAGCTGCGCCACGAGGAACAGGCCGCGCCCGCCCTCGTCCGTCATGGCCGCGTAGCGCAGATGCGGCGAGGTGCTGCTGGCGTCGAAGACCTCGCAGATCAGCGTGCGGTCGCGCAGCATGCGCACGCTGATCGGACCACCGCCGTACCGGATCGCGTTGGTGACCAGCTCGCTCAGGATCAGCTCAGTGGTGAACGACAGCTCCTCCAGCCCCCACCTCTCCAGCGTCCCTGTCACATCGGAGCGCACCTGGGCGACGGCCGCCGGATCGGACGGAACCTGCCATTCGGCGACCAGGTCGGCGCCGAGCGCCCGCGTCCGCGCCACGATCAGCGCGATGTCGTCGCTCGGCCGCTCGGGCAGCCGGCCGTCCAGTACGGCCCGGCAGGTCTCCTCCGGCGACCGGCCGGCCCGGGCCAGCGCGGCCCGCAGCAGCTCCAGACCTTCGTCGATGTCCCGCCCCCGGTCCTCCACGAGCCCGTCCGTGTAGAGCACCAGCCGGCTGTCCTGGGACAGCTCCAACTCGGCCGTCTCGAACGGCAGCCCGCCCAGGCCCAGCGGGGGACCGGCCGGCACGTCGGGGAACTCGACGGTGCCGTCCGGCCCGATCAGGGCCGGCGGCGGATGACCGGCGCGGGCGATCGTGCACCGCCGGGAGACCGGGTCGTAGATCGCGTACAGACAGGTCGCGCCGGCCACCGGAGAGCTGTCGCCCTCCTCCGTCTCGTCCTGGTCGATCCGGGCGACCAGCTCGTCGAGGAGCGCGAGCAGCTCGTCGGGCGGCAGGTCCAGGGCGGAGAAGTTGTGCACGGCCGTACGCAACCGTCCCATCGTGGCCGCCGCGTGCAACCCGTGGCCGACGACGTCCCCCACCACCAGCGCCACCCGGGCACCGGACAGCGGCAGCACATCGAACCAGTCGCCGCCCACCCCGGCCTGCGCCGGCAGGTACCGGTAGGCGATGTCCAGCGCGTTCTGCTCGGGCAGGCGGCGGGGCAGCAGGCTGCGCTGGAGGGTCACCGCCATGCTGTGCTCGCGCGTGTACCGGCGGGCGTTGTCGATGGACACCGCCGCCCGCGCGACCAGCTCCTCGGCGAGTGCGACCTCGTCGGCGTCGAACGGCTCGCCCTTGTGCGACCGCCAGAAACTGACCACGCCCAGCACCAGGGACCCCGCCCTGAGCGGCACGGCGATCAGCGAGTGGATGCCGAAGTCCACGACCTGCGCCGACCGCTCCAGGTCCTGGGCGCGCCAGCCCGGCGCCTCCCGGAGCCGCGGCTCGACGACGGCCTGGCCGTCGCTGAGCGCACGGGCCTGCGGCGAGGAGTCCACGAGCCGGATCTGCTCGCCCACGGGGTACAGCGGCGCGTCCTTGCGGATCCCGCTGGACGCCGTGCGCCGCAGCCGGGTCACCCCCTCCGGCTGCCCGCCGGCCAGCACCGCGTCGAACAGGTCGACGGTGGCGTAGTCCGCGAACCGGGGCACGGCGAGTTCGGCCAGCTCCTCGGCGGTACGGGTGACGTCCAGGCTGGTGCCGATGCCCACACCGGCGTCGTACAGCATGTTCAGGCGCTCGCGGGCCTCCTCGGCGCGGCCGGACAGGGCCCGCAGCTCCGTGGAGTCGCGGAGCGTGGCGACGCTGCCGGAGGGCCGGCCCCTGAGGTGGGTGGGGCGCTGGTTGACGGCGAGCAGCCGGTCCTTGACCAGATGCACCTCGTCCGTGGCCATCCGGCCCGAGTCCAGCAGTTCGGCGGTGTCGGGGGCGAGGCCGAGGTCGAGCACCCGGCGTCCCTCGGCCTGCTCGGGCAGGTCGAGCAGGCGGTGCGCCTCGTCGTTGGCGAGCAGCAGGCGCCCCTCGTCGCCGACGATGATCACGCCCTCCCGGACGGCGTGCAGGACGGCGTCATGGTGCTCGTACATCCGGGTCATCTCGTCCGGCCCGAGGCCGTGCGTCTGCCGCAGCAGCCGCTTGCTGACCAGGGCCGTGCCCGCCGTGGACAGGGCGAGCGCCACCGCCGCGGCGGTCAGGACGAGCGGCAGCTGCCGGTCCGCGGTACCGCCCACGGTCTTCGTGGTGATCCCGGCCGACACCAGGCCCACGACCTTCCCGTCGGGATCCTTGATGGGGACCACCGCCTGCACGAGCGGACCGAGGGTCCCGGTGATCTGCTCGACCACGACCCTCCCGGCCAGCGCCGGCTCCAGCGTCCCGACGAACTTCTTCCCGATGCGGTCCGGCTTGGGGTGGGTGTAGCGGACGCCGTCGGTGTTCATGACGACGATGAAGTCCACGTCGGTCGCCTCGCGCGCCGCCTCGGCCCGCGGCTGCAGGACAGCGGTGGGATCCGGGCTGTCCAGCGCCTCCCGGGTGCCGGGCGCGTTCGCGAACGCCTCGGCGACCGCCACGGAGCGGTTGCGTGCCTCCTGCGTGCTGTCGTACCGCGTCTGCAGCACCAGCGCCACCACAGCGGCGACGACCAGCAGCAGCACGATCACCACTTGCAGCAGGAACACCTGCCCGGCGACGCTGCGCCCGCCCAGCGCCGACCGCACCCCGGCGAGCCGGCCCTTCCGCCGCCCCTCGGCGAGTGGATCGCGCGGCACTCCCCGTTCCGGCACCGCAAAATCGCGGTCGGGCGCACGTCGGGTGCGCAGACCGCTCGTACGATGGGCCGACCGGGCCCCGGATCGACCCGTTAGTCGGACCATGTGCCCATGTCTACACTGCCCGGCCGCAGGAGGCGAGAGACGTCGCGGACCGTGACAGGACCTGCTGTCTCTCACACACCACGATCACAGAAGTGATGGGGCGAATCCGGGCAACTCCCGCCCTCGCAACAGGGTTACGGGGCCGGTGTCGTCGGCGCGCACCCTCATTTCCGGTGCGGTGGCGGGGCCCGCCGCGTGGCGAGCAGCAGCGCGATGTCGTCGGGTCGGTCCGCCGTGTGCCGGGCCGCCACGGTGAGCCGGTCGGCTACGCCCGCCAGCAAGCGGCCGCCCCGGCGGGCACCAGGGGCACCGGCCTTGGCCAGCGCCACCCGCAGCGCGCTGATGCCGACGTCGATGTCGACACCGGGCCGCTCGACCAGCCCGTCCGTGTACAGGGCCAGGACGGCACCCGGCTCCATCAGCAGCTCCGCCACCGGATACTGGGCCTGCGGGTCCACGCCGAGCACGACCCCGCCGGGCAGGTCGACGACATGCGTACGGCCGTCGGGACGGCGCAGCAGCGGCGGCAGGTGCCCGGCCACGGCCGCCTGGGCGACGCCGGTCGCGGGATCCAGCCGGATGTAGCAGCAGCTCGCGAACAGACCGGCGTCGAGGTCGATCAGCAGCCGGTTGGTGCCGCTCATGACCTCGTCGGGGGGCCGGTCGCCGAGGGCGAAGGCCCGCACGGCGCTGCGCAGCTGGCCCATGGTGGCCGCCGCCTGCACGCCGTGCCCCTGCACATCACCGATCACCAGGGCCAGACCGTCCCCGGCGGCGACGACGTCGTACCAGTCGCCGCCCACCTCCATGCCCTGGGTGCCCGGCAGATACCGCCCGCTGGTCTCCACCAGCGGGTGCTGCGACAGCCGCCGGGGGAGCAGCGCCTGCTGCAGCCCACGGGCCAGCGCGGCCTCGTTCTCGTAGCGCTGTGCCTTCTCCATGGCGTGCGCGATCAGCCCCGCCATGGCGGTGAGCACGGTGCGTTCCTCGGTGCTGAAGCTGCGCGGCCGGTCGAAGCCGAGGATGCACGAGCCGACGGCACGCCCCGAGGCGATCAGGGGAAGGAAGGCGCGGGCTCCCTCCGTCGCGTCCAGCGCGATGCCCGGATAGGCGTCGGCGAGCTGCTGCATCGAGTCGAAGAACAGCGGGCGGCCACTGGTCAGCGTCTCGACGCCGGGCAGCCGCTCGTCCAGCCCCACACCCTCGAACGGGGCGAGGAACCCCTTGGGGAAGCCCGTCTCCCAGGCCAGGTACAGATGCCGCTCCTGGAGCAGGTAGATGGCCAGCCGACGGCCGCCGAAGGCGGGCAGCAGCTCCCGCATCACCACGGCCGACACCTGACGGGCGGTGACCGCTTCCGTCAGCGCGATGGCGAGGACGATCGGGCGGTACAGGGGAGAGAGGGAAGGCGCACCGGCCGGCTCCGGCGGACCGTGCGCTTCCGGGAGGCCGGCCGGGACGTCCGCCATGCGGTGCCCGGGCCGCAGCGTGCACGTCAGCAGGTCCCGGCCGGGGTAGACGGACATCGCGAGCAAGTCGCCCTCGACGGAGTCGGCGGCGGGCTCACGACCATGGGCGGACGGTCTGCGGACATGAAAATGCATCGGCTCCGGAGACAGCAGGGCTCCGCGCAGATGATCCTCGACGGCGGGCTGGTTCAGCCACGGCACGCCCTCCCACAGAGTGCGGCCCAGCAACTCGGTGCGCGGTCGGCGCAGCAACCGCGCCGCATGCGGATTCGCGTAGACGACCGTGCCCACCCGGTCCAGGCAGAACACACCGTCCGGCAGCAGATCGGCCGCCGCGTCCGCCACCGCGCCCGGCCCCGGGTCGAGGACGACACCCCGCACCGTCGCCGCACCGAACGGGGCCGAGTCGTCGTGCGGCCCCCAGACCTCGACCAGCCGCAGCGCACCGTCCGGCGCACGCACATACAGCGGCAGGGCCGGCGGCCGGCCACCCGCCGCCTCCCGCAGCGCCGCCAGAATCCGCTCCGGATGCCCTGGTGCGACGGCCTGCGCGAACGCCTCCCCGGTGCCGTCGGTTTTCCCCGCGGCCGCCTCCAGTACGACGTTCAGCCGCTCGTCCGTCGTCACCAGGCCCGTCGCCGGATCCCAGGCGAACCGTCCGACGCGCCCCGTGGGCGGACGGCCCGATGGCGGCCGGACGCACAGCGGCCCGCCGTCCCAGGACACCGCCGAGGCGTCCCCGTCCTCCAGGACCCGCAGCGCCGACCCCAGTTCCTCGGCCACCTGCGTCATGCGCTCGCGCACGGGCAGCAGCTCCGTGGCGTCCGCCGCCGAGGGCCGCAGCACGGTCAGCACTCCGTACACGGCCGACCTGCTCGCCACGGGGACGTGCAGGGACCCGAACTGGAACGGCAGACCGGCCGCGAACTGCGGATAGCGGCGCATCGTCTCCGTGGCGTTCGGCAGCACCACCTCCAGGCCCAGCCGATAGGCGTCCGCGACGGGAAACGGCCGGTCCACATGCAGCCGCCACCACGGCCGGAACAGCGGCCCCGGCAGCCCCTCCAGCACCGCCAGACGAAGCAGTCCGGGCGTGCCGGAGCGCAGGTAGACCCCACCCGCGTGGCCACCGGCCGCGCTGATCGCCTCGGCCGAGGCATCGATCAGCAGCGCCGCCAGCCTGCCGGGCGTCCGCTCTGCGCCCTCGGCGCTCCCAGTCATCGGCCCTACCTCGTCCGTACGCCCATCACGCGCGCGACACAGCAAGAATGCGCCACGACGCACCCTGCCCGCACCTGGGCGGCGCAAGCGGGGCTGTGCGGTCACCCCGACCGGGCCTCGCCGCAGCGCCGGGCAGGGCGCCCCGCCCGGAAATGCCCGAACCCGCAACCGGGCATCAACCCTCCCCGTTGTCGGAACGGGACCCGGCCCGGGAACGACCTGGCGGGCGCAGCACAGGCAGGAGACAGACGATGGAGTACTACGACCTCGGCACCTACACCCGCCCCGTGACCACCTCCCGCGCCCAGGCCCAGCTCTGGTTCGACCGCGGCCTGATGTGGACGTACGCCTTCCACCACGAGGAGGCCGTCGCCTGCTTCGAGGCCGCGGCCGCGGCCGACCCCGACTGCGCCATGGCCCACTGGGGCATCGCCTACGCGCTCGGCCCGAACTACAACAAACCCTGGGAGTTCTTCGACGACCAGGACCTGGCCCGCACCGTCGACCGCACCCACGCCGCCGTGGAACTGGCCCATGCGAAAGCGGACACGGCCACCCCCGTCGAACAGGCCCTCATCGCCGCCCTGCGCGCCCGCTACCCGCAGGCGGAGGCCGTGGCGGACTGCTCCGTCTGGAACGCCCCCTACGCCGACAGCATGCGCGCGGCCTACGAACTCGCCCCCGACGACCCGGACGTCGCCACGCTGTACGCCGACGCCCTGATGAACCTCACCCCCTGGCAGCTGTGGGACCTGAGGACCGGCGAACCGGCCGAGGGCGCGCGCACGCTCGAGGCCAAGGCCGCCCTCGACCGTGCCCTCGCCACCGACGCGGGACGCGGCCACCCGGGCGTGGTCCACATGTACATCCACCTGATGGAGATGTCCCCGACCCCCGAGGCGGCCCTTCGCGTCGCGGACCGGCTGCGCGGCCTCATGCCCGACGCCGGGCATCTGCTGCACATGCCCTCGCACCTGGAGGTGCTGTGCGGCGACTACCGGCGGGTCGTCTCGGACAACACCGCGGCGATCGAGGCCGACGAGAAGTACCGCTCCCGAGCCGGAGCGATGAACTTCTACACCCTGTACCGGACGCACAACTACCACTTCAAGATCTACGGCGCGATGTTCCTCGGCCAGTGCGAGGTCGCCCTCCAGACCGTCGAGCAGCTCGAAGCGTCCATCCCGGCGGACCTGCTGCGCGTGCCGAGCCCGCCCATGGCCGACTGGCTGGAGGGCTTCCTCGCCATGCGGGTCCACGCCCTGATCCGCTTCGGGCGCTGGGACGACATCCTGGAACTGCCCCTGCCCGCCGACCCCGAGCTGTACTGCGTGACGACCGCGATGCTCCACTACGCCCGCGGGGTCGCGTACTCCTCGACCCACCGCGTCCCCGAGGCCGAGACGGAACGCCGCCTCTTCCACGAGGCCGTCGCCCGTGTCCCCGAGACCCGCATGCTCTTCAACAACACCTGCGCCGACATCCTCACGATCGCCTCGGCGATGCTCGACGGCGAACTGGAGTACCGCAAGGGCGACTTCGACGCCGCGTTCGCCGCCCTGGAACACTCCATCGAACTGGACGACAACCTCCCCTACGACGAACCATGGGGCTGGATGCAGCCCACCCGGCACGCCTACGGCGCCCTCCTCCTCGAACAGGGGCGTGTGGCGGAGGCCGAGGCGGTCTACCGGGCCGACCTCGGCCTCGACGGCACGCTCCCGCGAGCCTTGCAGCATCCCGGCAACGTCTGGTCCCTGCACGGCCTCCATGAGTGCCTGATGCGCCTGGGCAGGACCGCGCAGGCACAGATGGTGGCCCAGCAACTGCGTCTCGCGGCCGCGATGGCGGACGTACCGATCGAGGCGTCCTGCTTCTGCCGCCTCGACACCACCGGCCGAGACGCCGTCGAGGACGGTTGCTGCGCCGACTGAAGGCCCTCTGCGGGTGGCGGCGGCCGCCCGCCGCCACCCGGACCCATCTCCGACTCAGGGCAACTCGGCCCGCGCAGGGTCGTCGTCGAGGAAGCCGCCCGACTGGTGCTCCCAGAGCTTCGCGTAGGCGCCCTGCGCCGCGAGCAGTTCGTGGTGGCTGCCCTGCTCGACGATCCGCCCGCGGTCGAGGACGACAAGGCGGTCCATGGTGGCGACCGTGCTCAGCCGGTGCGCCACCACGAGCGCCGTCCGCCCGTCCATCAGCCGCCACAGCGCCTCCTGGACGAGGATCTCGCTCTCGGAGTCCAGCGCGCTGGTCGCCTCGTCGAGCAGGAGGATCGGCGCGTCGCGCAGGATCGCCCGGGCGAGGGCGACCCGCTGGCGCTGACCGCCGGACAGCTTGACGCCACGCTCGCCCACCATGGTGTCGAAGCCGTTCGGCAGCGCGTCGGCGAACTCCGTGACGTGTGCCGCCTCGGCCGCGCGCCGGATCTCGGCGTCGGTGGCGTCCGGCCGGGCGAACGCGATGTTCTCCCGCAGCGTGCGGTGGAACATCGCCGGGTCCTGCGGCACATAGGCGATCAGACCGCGCAGGTCGGCCTGACGCATCCGGCTGATGTCCTGACCGCCGATCAGGATCCGGCCGCCGTCGATGTCCGTCATCCGCAACAGCAGCCGGGTGAGCGTGGTCTTGCCGCCGCCGGAGCGGCCCACGAGGCCGACCTTCGCCCCGGCGGGCACGGCCAGATCGAGGCCCTCGAACAGTGACCGACCGCCGGAGTGCGCGAAGGTCACCTTTTCGAAGCGGACGTCGGCGGCCCCGGGCAGCAGCGGCTCGGGCGACGGCGGGTCGAGCACGGTCGGCGGTGTCAGCAGCAGTTCGGTGAACTGCGCGGCCTCCGTCATCGAGCTCTCCAGCCGACGGTAGATCTGATTGAACTCGAACATGATCCGCGTCGCGTTGCTGTAGTAGGTGAAGGCGACCACGACCGCCTCCACCCCGTGCGCGCCCCCGCCGAGCGTGACCGCGAGCAGCAGGCCCAGCGCGTTGGTCAGCACCGACATCGGTGCGACCAGCGTGTCGATGCGCAGATTGCCGTAGTCCCACGACCGCAGGGTGAGCGCCCGCGACACCGCCACCCGCGAGCGGTGCTCGGCGGCCTCGCGCCCCTCGGCGGCGAACGCCCGCACCGTGTCCATGTTCATCAGGCTGTCGGCGACATGGCCCGAAACCCGGGCGATCGCCTCCTCACGCTCGTCGACCAGCGCCTGCCGGCGCCGGATGAGGGGCACCACACACAGCGCCGTCACCGCGATCATCGTCAACAGGCCCACGACGAGCAGCGGTTCGTAGCGCCACAGCACCACCGCCCCGAACGCCAGCGGCACGAAACTGCCCACGATCTGGAACGTCAGCGTGTCGACGAACTGCTCGAAACGGGAGGCGAAGCTCAGCACGCGCTTGGTCAGCGACCCGGCGAAGTTGTCGTGGAAGAACGCGGCGTCCTTGGCGAACAGCTCGTCCATCCCGATCACGTACAGATGCTCGATGCCCAGGGCGTCCAGGCGGTTCAGACAGTGCAGAGCGATGCGCCACAACGTCTCGGCGAACAGCAGCACACCGACGAAGCCGAGGACGTACGGCAGCGTCGAGCCGAGGGTGACGTCCGTGTCGCTCGCGATGTCGCCGACGAGCTTGGCGACGATCAGCGGCGCGATGTAGTTGATTCCGATGTTGCCGAGCGCCGACAGCAGCATCGCCGGGGCCGTCAGCCACCGTAGACGGGCCAATTCCCGTGCGTAGTAACGAAGTGCGAGAAGCACCGAGCGTTTGCCCGGCAGGACCCTGCGCGATTCAGGCGTACCCATCCCACCCCTGTGGTTACGTGGAGTCATGGTGTGAGTACGCAGTGTCCCGCGACGGCGACCGCGTAGTCCAAGCGTTTTCCGGCTGGGCGGTGACGGGTGCGGCTTGGGGGGGGCGACTTCCCCCTACCACAAGTAACATGATCAACTTCTCTGTCAGGTGCGCGGGCGCGGTCCGTTCGGCACCGGCCCCGCCACCTCCACCCCCCACCGCCGTCGACTCCGAGGACCTCGATGCCGTCTCAAGGCGATGCCCTGCAGCAGACCCGTACCGACTACGAACACCACATGCAGACCTGCCGGCAGTGCCATGCCGACACCGTGCCGTGCGCGGTCGCGAAGCACTTGCTGCGCCTGTACAACAACGCCCGCAGGAACAGCGCCCGGCAGGACGTCAGAGCCCGCTGACCGCCCGGTCCCGGCCGGTCTCGGTGTTCTGCGCGCCGGGACCGGCACGGTATGCAGGTACGTGCTGGCCGCACTCGCCGACTGGAAGCCCTTCTTCCGGTGGACCGTCCCGTTCCGCCTGCTGACCTGCGCGGTCTTCACACTCGCCGTGATCAGCGGCCGCGCCCCGTCCGCGCTCCTCGGCGTGGGCCTGTGAGAGGGGCTGCGCTGCCGGCGCGCAGGCCCCGGTCACTTCAGGACCGCCTCCCAGGTGTCCACGGCGTAGTGGACGGCCATGCCGTGGCGGGCGTACAGAGCGGGAGCCCCCGTGGCGTTGGCGGTGTCCACGCCGAGCCCCACCGTCTCCCGCCCGCGCGCGGCGAACGCGGCGAACGCGTTCCGCAGCATCAGGCCACCCAGACCCAGACCACGGGCTTCTCGCACCACGCCGATGCTCCGGATCCAGCCCATCGCCTCCCGGTCGTCGCGGGCGAGGAGGAACCCGGCGTCCCCCAGCTCCTCGGTACTGACGATCCACACCAGGGACCAGTCGAGCACGTCGGCGTCGACGTCTCCCAGCCACTGGTCGTAGGTACGCGGCTGGAAGTCGAAGTGCTCGGCGAAGCTCGACTGATACAGCGCATGGACACGCGCACGGTCCGCCTCGTCGGCGCACGACCGCAGCCGTACGCCGGACGGTATCTCCGGCACGAGGTCCGCGGCCGCGTCCAGCGACCGCTGCAGCACGTGATAGCGCCGTACGACGTACCAGCCCCGCTCCTCGATCAGCCCCGTGTCGAGCGTGGGCTCCGTGTTGAGGTGCAGATGGACCACCGCCCTGTCCGCACCGTTCTCGCGTGCCTTGTCCAGGGCCCGGGCCTGCATCGGGTCCAGAATCAGCTCCCCGGCCTGCTGGTGCTCGGGCAGCACATAGTGGTCGACGTCGATGCGCTCGCCCCCCGAGTCGTCCCACAGCAGGCCGTACGCCACCAGCCGGTCGCCGTGGAAGGCCAGCCACGAGTCGCGCTCCAGCTGGATGTCGGGCCGCTTCAGATCGGCCTCGACGGCGTGCAGATCGGTCTCGGGCCGGCCGATCTCGATCCGGTCGACCTCGTTGAGCAGTTCGGTGATGGCGGTCGCGTCGGTGAGGCCGGCGGGACGAAGAAGGTAGGACATGGGCTCAGGGTCCGGGGGAGGGGAGCGCAGCCGCAACGCATTTTCGGCGGCGCGCCCTCTTCCCCGCCGCGCCGCAACCGAGGAAGCCGCAGTCCCGTCTTTGGGATCATGGTCACCACAAGCATCACAGGCCCGCTGGCCGCGTCGTTGCGCCAGCTGCTCGACTTCGCGTGGATGCAGACACGGTCCTGCGCCTTCGCCATCGCCCTGATGTCCGGTGTGGCGGCATCGGCCCTGCTGCCCGGCCTCCCCATGGCCCGCTACGACCTGCTCGTCGTCTACGGGGTGCTGCTGACGCTGCTGTTCTGGCTGCGCGGCTGGGAGAACGGGCGGGACGTCGCCGTCATCGCCGTCTGCCACGTCATCGGCCTGGCCTTCGAGGTCGTGAAGGTGTCCCTCGGCTCGTGGAGCTATCCGGAACCGGCTGTACTGAAGTTCGCGGGCGTGCCGCTGTACGGAGGCTTCCTCTACGCCGCTGTCGGCAGCTATGTCTGCCGCGCCTGGCGCCTCTTCGAGCTGGAACTGGTCCGCTACCGCCCGCGCTCGACGGCCGTCGTCGCCGCGGCCATCTACGTCAACTTCTTCAGCCACCACTGGCTCCCCGACGCCCGCTGGCTCCTGGCCGCACTGCTCCTGGCCGTCACCGCGGGCACCTCCGTGCGCTACACGGTGCGCGGGGTACGCCGACGAATGCCGCTCGCGCTGTCGTTCGTCCTGATCGGCTTCTTCCTCTGGGTCGCCGAGAACCTCGCCACCTACCTGGGCGCCTGGCGCTACCCGTACCAACTCGACGGCTGGCAGCCCGTGGGAGTGGAGAAGTTCGGCGCCTGGTCCTTGCTGATCAGTGTCACCGTCGTGCTGGTGGCCATGGTCGCCCGATCGCAGCACCCCAAACCCGAGAGCCCTGGCACGACACCGCCGAGGTCATGAAGCCCGGGCCCGCACCAGCTTGCGGGTGAAGCGGTGCATATGGGGATCCATCGAGTCGAGCGCCTCGGCGAGCACCTGATCGGGAGTCAGCCATCGGATCGCCGACAACTCCTCTTCGTCCCAGGCGACGACGGTTTCCGCGTCCGCGTTGATGACGTACGAGAGCGAGACGTCCGTGTGTTCTCCTTGCCTCCGAGTCCGGGTGACGGTGAGGAACAGGGGTCGCTCGCCCGTGAACCCCGAAGCGACCGCCGGGATACCCAGCTCCTCCCGGCACTCCCGGGCGACCGCGGCCCACGGTTCCTCATCCGGCTCCACGTGCCTGGCCGGAGGTGGGCAGACAGTCCGGTGAGGAAGCCGTGGAGCATGGTGCTGTCCGGGTCGTAGACGCCTTGCTCGATGGGGCTGGTCGGACGGGCGGGGAGCCAGGGCGGGTTACACACGATGAGGTCGGCGCGGCCTTCGGGAACAGGACGGGATCCGACACCTCGATACGGTCGGTCTGAGAAGCTGTTGTCTTTCCGATCGTGATCGCTGAGTTTCCGCTGGTCGGGGATAGGAGCGGTGCTTCCGTGGGAGTGGTGGCCCGTCGGGTCGTCGTTTCCCTGGAGGTCGCGAATGCCGTCGGTGGTCGGACTGCTGGAACAGCACGAGCTCGCCGCTCGCCGTCGAGTCGACGAACTGCGGGAGGAGGCCGACCGCATTCAGGCCGGACTCGCCGCTGCCGCGCAGGAATGGCAGGAGTGGGCTATCGCCCGCAGGCGGGTCGACACGGTGCCGGCCCCGGACGGCACGGAGGTCGCCGACGATCCGCGGGGTGCGGACGCGCCCTCGACGCTCCGGGTGGCGGCGAAGCCGAAGTCGCAGGTGCCGGTGTGGCACGAGGGGCCGGCCTGGTCGGTGCTGTCGGTGGACTACCAGCGCATCCTTAAGGTGCTCGCGGACCGGGCCCGGCTTGGTCAGGGTCCGTTGACCTGCCAGGAGATGGCCGCATCCTTCGGCACCGCTCTGACCTAGAGTTTCTCCCCCAGGGAGGGGCTCTACTCGGCCTCGGACTCCTCGTCCGGGGCCGTTTGCGTGAGCGGACGCCAGCCATCCTCATGCGCCAGATGACCGCGATGTGGAGTCGGGGCGCGGTAGATGGCAGGGATCGTTGGTCGTTCGGGGGGCCGCGCACGGTCCTACCGCGCGAGGCAGGCAAGTCACAGCAGCACGAGTGATCATCATGCTCCGGGTCGGGCGGGATGCCGCAACCGGACCGGACAGGGCAGTCTGCCGACAGGTGCAGGGCTGCGACCAGCATGGATGAGGTTTTCGGCACGCACCGGACCCGGGTCGATGTGCGTGGCCGCACAGAGCCCGAATGCGGCCCCAAGGGATTTTGCTACAAGTTCCGAAATTGCGCCGTGACGGGCCCGTCACGCCACGGCGACCCGTCACCCCTACGGTCACTGCAACGCCGTAAAGGCACCATCACCCCCATCGGGTCCCCTCGGGCTGAAATAGCTACTTTCCCCGAAATTCCCCACTGTGCTCAGCGCCCATGAGACAGGAGCCCAGCGTGTCCAATCCCTCCAGACGCGGTGTCCTACGGCTGACCGCCGGCACAGCTCTCCTCGGCAGCGTTGCCCTGGCAGGCTGCGGTCGCGGCGGTGACAACGCTGCGACCGCCACCGCCAAGCCCATCGACAACTCCCCGGCCAAGGGAACCGTCAACGTCTGGGCCGCCCAGGGCGACGCCGACGTGCTCGACAAGGTCATCAAGCCCTTCGAGGCGGCGAATCCCGACCTCGACGTGAAGTTCACACTGATCCCGAACGCCGAGTACTACACCAAGCTCCAGTCGGCGATCGCGGCGGGCAAGGGACCTGATGTCGCCCAGTTCTTCCCCGAGTCGCAGGCGCAGTTCCTCGATCCGTCGATCCTCCGGCCCGTCCCGGACGGCCTCGTCGACCCGTCCGCCTTCTTCACGAGCCTGTGGGACGCCGGTGTGGTGAAAAACGTCGCCTACACGGTGCCCTGGTACGCCTACACCTACGCGCTCGTCTACCGCTCCGACCGCGCCAAGAAGGCGGGTGTCAAGGCGCCGGCAAGGTGGGACGACGTGGTGCCGTTCTTCAAGGCGCTCCAGCGCGCCGGCGCCGGGCACGGCCTCGGGGCGGACATCGGCTGGGACATCTTCAACGGCCAGGACGTCGCGATGTACGCGTGGCAGGCGGGTGGCTCGCTGCTCTCGTCCGACGGGAAGTGGACGCTGGACACGCCGGCGGTGATCGACGCCCTCAAGTACAACGCGTCGTTCTTCACCTCGGGCGCCGCCGACACCAGCGGGCCCACGTTCCTCGATGCGCAGCCGTACTTCGTGTCGGGCAAGACCGCCTGCATGGTCACCGGCCCGTGGGTCGTCGGTCAGCTCGACACGGTCGCGAAGAAGGACGGCTGGACGGCGTCCCACGTCGCCACCGCACCGCTGCCCGCCGGGCCGTCGGGCAGCGTCTCCTTCTCCGCCGGAGGCAGCTGGGGCGTGCTCGCCGACAGTGGCAACGCGGACGCGTCGTGGAAGCTCATCCGGTACATCTCCAAGCCGAGCACTCAAGTCGCGCAGTACAAGGCCTACAGCTCGCTACCGGCCGTCGCCTCCGCCTGGGCCAACCCTGCCATCGCGAGCCAGCCGCTGCTGGACGCCTTCCTCACGCAACTGAAGAACACCAGGGCGTTTCCGCAGGTGAGCAGCTGGCAGCAGGTCGCCACCCGGCTGGGCAAGGAGATGGAAGCCGTGGCCAAGGGCAAGGGGACCGCCGAAGAGGCCGCCGCGAACGTCCAGTCGTACGCCGAGAGCCTCGGCACGGGCAAGAGGTGATCCCCGGATGACCGCCGCCATCGGGCCGATGACGCCGCGCAGGGCGCATCGGCCCCGGGGCGCCCGCCGAACAGCTGTCGCCTGGCTGTTCCTCGCGCCGTTCACCCTGGTGTTCCTGCTCTACACGGCGATACCCACCGTCGCCGCGCTCGGGTTCAGCCTGACCGATCTGCGGGGCACGGATCTGCGTCATCCGCTCGCCGTCGACTTCACCGGACTGCAGAACTACGTCCGGCTGCTGGCGGACCCGAGCTTCCTGCGGGACATCCTCAACACCGTCCTCTTCGTGGCCGTCGGTGTGCCCCTGACCATGGGGAGCGGTTTCGCGTTGGCCGTCGCGCTCAACTCCGGCATCCGACGCATGCGCGGCGTCTTCCGTACCGTCTTCTTCGCGCCGGTCGTCACGAACGTCGTCGCGGTGACGCTGATCTGGCAGTACGCCTTCAACGCCGACGGCACCGTCAACAAGGTGCTCGGCGCCGTCGGTTTCGCCGGACCGAACTGGCTGGACGACACGCACCTGGCCATGCCCGTGGTCATCCTGCTCGGTGTCTGGCGCAACTTCGGCATCGCGATGGTGCTGTTCCTCGCCGGTCTGCAGGCGATTCCGAAGGACGTGTACGAGGCCGCATCCCTCGACGGGGCCGGCCGGTGGCGGCAGCTCAGGCACATCACCCTGCCCCTGCTGCTGCCCACCACCCTCCTGGTGTCGGTCCTGCTGACCGTCTTCTACCTCCAGGTGTTCGACGAGCCGTATCTGCTCACCGACGGCGGCCCGCTGGGCTCCACCGAGTCGGTGGCGCTGTACACCTACCACCAGTTCGGGACCGGCGAGTTCGGGATGTCCTCGGCGGCGTCCTTCGTGATGCTCCTGCTCGTGGCGTTGGTGAGCATCGTCCAGTTCCGAATGCTGAGGCCCCGCGCATGACCACCATCGCCGCACCGCGGAATGCCGAGATGGCAGGCGACCGGACGCACGTGCGCCGTCGGTCCGTCGCCCGTCCCCTGCTGTACGGCGCGCTCGTGCTGTGTGCGCTGCTCACGATGCTGCCGTTCGTCTGGGTGATCAGCGGCTCGCTGCGCAGCCTGGACGAGATCCGCTCCGACCCCGGTGCGTGGCTCCCGAACCACGTCACTCTCGACAACTTCGTGCGGCTGTTCCAGACCGAGGGTTTCGGCCGGTTCCTGGTCAACAGCATCGTGGTCGCGATCATCGTGGTGGCCGGCAACATCGTGGCGGCGTCCGCCGCGGGATACGCGCTCGCGAAGCTCGACTTCGCGGGCAAGCGGATCGCGTTCGGCGCGGTCATGGCGGCGATGATGGTGCCGTTCACCACGGTGTTCGTCACCCAGTTCGTGATCACGGTCGGCTTGGGCCTGGCGGACACCCTCACCGGTATCGCTCTGCCCGGTGTGGCGTTGCCGTTGTCGGTCTTCATCATGCGGCAGTACGCCATGTCGATCCCCGACGAACTGCTGGAGGCGGCCCGGATCGACGGGGCGGGCGAGTTCCGGATCTTCTTCCGGATCTTCCTCCCGATGGCAGGCCCGGCTGTCGCGACGATCACGATCATGTCGTTCCTCTACTCGTGGAACAACTTCATCTGGCCGCTTATCGTCGCTCAGAGCACCTCCAGCTACACGCTGCCGGTCGGCCTCGCCGCCACCAGCCAGGCCGCCGCACACGTCACCGACTACGGGTTGATGCTCGCCGGGGCGATCGTCGTGATGCTGCCGGTGCTCCTGCTCTTCCTGCTCCTGCAGCGCTACTTCGTGCAGGGCATCGCCGGGACGGGAATGCGGTGACCTCGATGGACGACCCGATGGACGACTGGATGCGCTCACTCGACGAGCCCGGCACAGGGGTTCCCCGGGCGACGGTCACCGTACGTGCTCCCGCAGGAACGGTCATCGGCCGCCGCTCCGGCCGGGTACGGCGCTTCCTCGGCATCCCGTTCGCCGAAGCACCCATCGGTGCGCGGCGGTTCGCGGCCCCGGTCCCCCGCGGCCGGTTCACGGAACCGTTCGACGCGTCCCGGCACGGTGCCACCTCCCAGGTCGTACCCCTGTTCGAGACGACCACGATCCCGGAGCCCTCCGTGCCCGGCGACGACGTACTGAACCTCAGCGTCGTCGCTCCCGACGCGGACGACGACCGCGCGCCCTTCCCGGTGCTGGTGTGGATCCACGGCGGCGGCTTCCTGGCGGGCAGCCCGGCCAGCCCGTGGTACGACGGCCGCGCCTTCGCCCGCGACGGTGTCGTCTGCGTCACCGTCGGCTACCGGCTGGGCGTCGACGGTTTCGCCCCGCTGGACGGCGTCCCCGCGAACCTCGGGCTGCGCGACCTGCTGCTCGCGCTCGACTGGGTGCAGGAGAACATCGCCGCTTTCGACGGTGATCCGGGCCGGGTCACCGTCGCCGGCCAGTCGGCGGGAGGCGGGGTGGTGCTCGCCCTGCTCTCCTCGCCCCTCGGCAGCGGCCGCTTCCACCGCGCCGTCAGTATGTCCGGCGGTTTCTTCGAGGTGGGCGACGACGCCGCGCGCGACTTCGTCGTGCGGCTCGGGGAAGGGCTCGGCGTGCCGCCGACGCGTGCCGGCTTCGGCGGCCTCACCGTGGAACGCGTTCAGCAGGGCGTCAATCTGCTGCGGAGCGAACTCGGCGACGGCCCGCTCGTGCTCGGTCCGGTCGTCGGCGACGACATCCTTCCGGTGCCCATCGCCGATGGACTGGCCGTACAAGGGCACGGCGTACCGCTGCTGCTCGGCGCGACAGGCGACGAGTTCGACGGCGGCGCCCCGGGCATCCGCAATGCCGCCGCCCGCGCGGCGGGCACCCGTGTGACGGACACCCTGTTCCGCGCCGCCTGTCCGCGCGCGGCGGCCTCGCGTCGCGACGCCGCCGCCGGCACCTGGCTGTATTCCTTCGAATGGCCCTCCCCCGTACTCGGTGGCGCCGTGCACTGCGCCGACATCCCGTTCTTCTTCGACGTACTCGACGCGCCGGGTACCGCCCAGGCCCTCGGAGCGGAACCGCCCACGGAACTCGCCAGGTTCATGCACTCCGACCTGGTCGCGTTCGTCCACGGCCGGCCGCCGGCCTGGGAGCCGGCGACCGGGAGGCTCGGCGACCCCGCTCGCGAGTACGGCAGGCCCGGGACGGCGCCGACGGCCGACACCACAGGCGTGTTCGACCCGGTGGTACCGGCGGGGTCCGGTGCGGCGGGGTCCGGTGCGGCGGAGGAATGCTGATGCCCGGGATGAACCAGAGCGCTGTCCGACGGGTCAACACCTCGGTGATCCTTCGCGCGCTGGCGGTGTCGGCCGGGCCGGTGACGCTGGCCGAGCTCGCGGAGCAGGTCGGCCTGTCCCGCCGCACCATCGAACTCATCATGGACTCGCTCGTCGACGCGGGCTGGGTGAGCGAACTCGATCGTGTGCCGACCAGTGGCTGCGCCGGGCGCCCCGCTCGCCGATACGAGCTGCGGGCCGACCACGCGCTGCTGGCGGCTGTGCGCATCACCACCCTGGACGTGTCCGCAGTCGTCGCCGATGTGCGCGGCCGCATAGTCGGCCGGGCGCACCGGCCGCTGCGCGCCTATCAGGATCCGCAGGCCACGCTCGATGACGCGGCGGCGCTGGTGCTGGAGGCGCTCGACGACGCGGGCGGGTCGGCCGACCGGCTGCGGGCCGGCGCGATCGCGAGCGGTGGCGCGATCGACGACTACGGCGTCGTACGACGCCTGGTGCACACCACGTGGTGGGAAGGCGTGCACCTGCCCGAGGAACTCGGACGGCGCATCCGGATGCCCTGGTTCGCGGACAACGACACCAATCTCGGTGCGCTCGCCGAGCGTTGGCGGGGTGTGGCCGGTGACCACGACAACGTCGTGTGGGCGATGCTCGGGAACCGGACCGGCCTCGGCATCCTCATCCGCGGTGAGGTGCACCGCGGTCTCGACGGCGCGGCGGGCGAGATCGTCGAGGCGGTGTCGCTGCCGGCCGGCTCGGTCGAGGACCGCCCCGTGGCGGGGCTCACCTCGCCGGAACCGGAGCGGCGGAGGGTCGCGCTCAGCCGCTTCGACGCGGCGCGGGCCGGCGACACCACGGCGCTCGCGGAGGTCGGCGAGTTCGTCGAGAACATCGCGTCGATCCTCACCACCCTGTCGTGGACGGTCGCACCGTCGCTCATCGTGCTCGGCGGCGGTCTGGAGGACGCGGCCGATGTGCTGCTGCCCCGGGTGCGCGAGACGATGCGCGGCGCCCGTACCCCTGCCGTCGAGCTGCGCGCCACCGCACTGGGCTCTGACGCCCCTCTCATCGGCGCCGTCAAGCTGGCCCTCGACCACATGGACACCGAGTTGTTCGGCCCGCTCGTCCCGCGCGCGTGATCGCGCACCCCACCCGCATTTTCCCCTCATCCCCCAGTGACACAGGACAGGAGTCCGGCCATGACCGGCACCAGCAGGACCGGCGTTCTCATCGTGGGCAGCGGCATCATGGGATCCGTCGTGGCCCGGCTGCTGCGGGACACCGATCCGGCGCTGGACATCACCATGGTCGACGGCGGAAACCCGATCGGCGCAGCCCCCGGCCTGCACCTGCACGACCTCGACGACCCGGCCCTCTGGTCGCAGTACAACCACCGGGTCGCCACCGGTGTCCAGGGCCTGTACACGGGCGCCGAAGTGGTGCGCGACGTCGCGGACAGCATCACTGGCCTCCCGCCCGGCATGTTCCACGCGCTCGCCTTCGGCGAGGACGCCGAGGCGATGCCGGCTGCCGCGCTCGCGTGGAACGCGGGCGGCATGGGCGTGCACTGGACCGCCGCGACCCCCTGGCCCGCCGGGGACGAGGCGTTCGACTTCGGCGACCCGGACCGCTGGGCGACGGATCTGGACACCGCGCGCCGCCTGCTCGCGGTCACACCCTCCGCGATCGGGCCGACCCGGGTCGGCCGGATGGTGCTCGACGTACTGCGCCGGCGCCTCGACGGCGTCGGACCGGACGACCGGCAGCCGCAGCCGATGCCCATGGCGGTCACCGCGACACCGGCGGGACCCATGCCGCGCACGGCTCCGGGGACGATCTTCCCCCCGATCGCGGCGGGCGGGGACCCGGCCTTCACCCTGGTGACCGGCACGCTGGTGACGTCGCTCATCGACTCGGGCGGCCGGGTCGCCGGCGCCCGGCTGCGTCGCGTGGCCGACGGTGCCCAGGCAGAACTCCTGGCGGACGCCGTGGTGGTGTGCGCCGACGCGCTGCGCACCCCGCAGCTGCTGTTCGCGTCCGGCATACGGCCCGAGGCACTGGGGCGTCACCTCAACGAGCACGCCTTCATCAGCGCCCGGGTGCTGCTCGACCTCGACCGGTTCGGCATCGGCCTCGACGCCCTGCCCCTGCCGCGCCCCGGCGAGTTCGCCACGGACTCGCTCTGGCTGCCGCAGAACGGAGCGGCGCAGCCGTTCCATGGTCAGATCATGAACCGCACGTATGTGGACGAGGCCGGCCGCCCCCTGGCGCACTCAGTGGGCCTGTCGCTGTACGCCCCCGTCGAGTCACGCCCCGAGAACCGGCTCGTGTTCTCGGAAGCCCGGACCGACCTCGCCGGAATGCCACGGATCACCGTCGAGTTCGGCTACTCCGACACCGACCGCACACTGATCGGCCGGGCACTCGACGAAGTCCGGTCGCTCGCCGAGGAGTTCGGCCCGTTCGATCCCGAGACCGAACTGGCCCTGCTCCCGCCCGGCTCGTCGCTGCACCAGACCGGCACCGTCCGGGCCGGCATCGCCGACGACGGCACCAGCGTGTGCGACCCCGACGGCCGGGTGTGGGACTTCGACAACCTGTACCTCGCGGGCAACGGCGTGATCCCCACCGCGATGGCCGCCAACGTCACGCTGGCCGGCGCGGTGACCGCCGTACGGGCCGCGCGCGCCGTCGCCGAACGCCTCACCGCGCACGCCGCCCACTGAGAGGAATCCGGAACCCGTGATCGACATACCGAAGGAATACCGCGTGGCGCTGCCCGCGTGGATCGACGACGAACTCGCCGATGTGCCCGCTGTCATCCCCGACCGCGACGACCGGATGCGCCTCGTGCACCGCCTCGCCGACCGCAACTGGCGCGAGGGAAACGGCGGCCCGTTCGCAGCACTCGTCGCCGAGCAGGACACCGGCCGAATCGTCTCGGTCGGCGTGAACGTGGTGCTCGCCTCCGGTGTCTCCAGTGCACACGCCGAGGTCGTCGCGCTCGGACTGGCACAGACGGCGACCGGCGGCTGGGACCTCGGCGGGGAGGGCATGCCGGCGCACGAACTGGTCGTGAACTGGCGCCCGTGCGTGCAGTGTTACGGCGCGACGATGTGGTCCGGCGTGCGTGGTCTCGTGGTTGCGGGTGAGGGGCCGGACCTGGAGGAGATCACGACCTTCGACGAGGGCCCGCTGGGCGCGGACTGGGCCGAGCAGTTCGAGGGACGCGGCATCAAGGTCGTAAGGGACGTGCTGCGGGACGAGGCGCTCGCCGTGTTCCGCGGCTACCGGGACGCCGTCGACGCCGACGGTGTCGTCGTCTACAACGCCCGCGGAGGTGCCCGGTGACACCGCGCTTCGCGACCGACGTCGTCACCTTCTACCACCCGGAATTCTGGGGACTGGACTGCGCCGAGGCCCTGCGCGACTGGGCCCGCGACCATCCCCGGCCCTTCTGGGAACGCGTGATGGACGCGCTGGTGGAGGCCGGGGTCACCGGCCTGGAGCTGACCTTCGCGCCCGGCGACATCGACTCGGCTCTGCGCGCCTTCGGCAGCGCGGCCTCCTTCCGCCGCGAGCTCGCGGCCCGCGGCCTGTCCGTGGTGAGCGCGTTCATCGCCGGCAGCGACGCACCCGACTGGCGGCAGGGCGGCAACCTGCCCGCGATCGTCGCCGACGCGGAGCGACGCGCCGCCTTCCTCGCCGAGGTGGGGGCGGAACTGCTCGTCGCCGGGCTGCCCATGCGGACGACGTACGGAACCCGCCCGCCCTTCTTCGTCGACGCCGCGTACATGACCCGGATGGCCGACATCGCCCACGTGGTCGGGGAGGCCGTCTCCCGGTACGGCGTGAAGCTCGCCTTCCACACGGAGTCCAACAGCACCCTGTGGTACGAGCGGGACATCGACCTGTTCATGACCCTGACCGACCCGCGCTACGTGTGGCTGTGCCCCGACTCCTGCCACATCACGCTCGGGGGAGGTGACCCCGTCGCCGTCGCACGCCGCCACGCCCAGCGCATCGCGCTCGCGCACTGGAAGGACGCCGTCAAGCCGATCGACGTCCACCTCACCATCGACGACACGGTCTTCGCCCAGCAACAGCCCTACATGACCGAACTGGGCACCGGCATCGTGGACTGGAGAGCGTGGGCCGAGGCGATGTCCCGTACGCCCGGCGCCGGAATCGCGCTCATCGAGCTGGACGAAGCGGCTGATCCCATTGCCACTCTCCGGGCGGGAAAGGCCGTTGTGGACGAGGCCCGGACGTGGCCGGCGGTCGGCGACCACGCCGCCGCACATCGAAAGGACCAGGCATGACGGCTCCTGCTGGGCACTCCCCGCACGCACCCTCCACCGACGGCACCCCCGCCCCGTCCGCACCCACACGTGTAACGGCGGCTGCGACCGGCCGGGCGCGGCGCACCCCGAGCCTGCGGGGCGCCGTCCTCGGCGCGGGCATGATCGGCGACGTCCACCTGCGTAGCGCACGCGCGAGCGGGGCCGAGGTCGTCGGCGTCCTGTCCTCCACGGCGGAGCGCAGCCTCGCGGCGGCCGAGCGGTGGCAGGTCGATGTCGGCTACCCGGACCTCGATGCCGTCCTGAGCGACGACACGATCGACGTCGTCCACGTCTGCACCCCCAACCACCTGCACGTCAGCCAGGCGGTCGCCGCCCTGCGGGCCGGCAAGCACGTCGTATGCGAGAAACCCGTCGCGACGACCGCGGCCGATGCCCGGCTCCTCGCGGAAACGGCCGCGTCACGGCGTATGGGCGACCAGGTCGACGTACTCGCCTCTGACCGGGGCGAAAACGCCGTAGTGGGGGTGGATGCGAGTCCCGAGCGCCGGCACATCGACTCCGTTCAAGCGCCACTGGTGAGCGCCGATCACTCCCAGCAGTTCCCGCAGAGAGACCACCGTGGGCCCCTTCGGGGAGCCGTAGGCGTCCAGACACGCCTGGCGGACGTCGGGAGCCCGGCGCAACGCCGGGGTGTAGTCGTCCTCCAGCAGCACCAGGAGCTTTCCGAGGACAAGAACTGGGCGTTTTGCGGTCGACCTCGGCCTGGCGGACCGAGCCGCGCGGAACTCGTGTCCGTGCGGCTCAGGACGGCTCAGATCTCCTGGGGCTTGTAGGAGCTGGGGTCGCGCAGGATGACGCGGCGCAGCAGATCGACGGTTTTGGTGACGCCCTCGACGGGGGCCACAAGAACGTCCTCGTGCTCGATGCTCAGGACGTCGTCGTAGCCGGCTCGGCGCAGGGCGAGGCAGAAAGCGCGCCAGAACGCGTCGTCGTGGCCGTAGCCGAGGGTGACGTAGTTCCAGGAGCGTTCCTTGGCGGCCATGACCGGCAGCGTCTCCAGCCTGCTGGTCAGGGCCTGGCGGGAGGGTTCCAGCCGGGTGTCCTTGGCGTGCACGTGGTAGATCGCCTCGCCCAGGGTCTCGATGGCGGCGAGCGGGTCGGCGCCCATCCACATCAGGTGGCTGGGGTCGAAGTTGGCTCCGACCACGGGCCCGACCTCCTCGCGCAGGCGCAGGAGGGTGGGGACGTTGTACACCGCCTGGTGGGCGTGCATCTCCAGAGCGAGCTTGGGTACGCCCCGGTCACGGGAGTGGGCGACGAGGTCTCGCCAGTACGGGAGTACGACCTCGGTCCATTGCCAGTCGAGGATCTGTGTGGTCTCCGGCGGCCAGGAGACCGTGATCCAGTTGGGGTTGGCGTCGCCCGGCCCGCCCGGCAGCCCGGACATCATCACCACGCGGTCGACGCCGAGGAGCGGGGCGAGAGCGATCGTCCTGCGCGCGACCTGGTCGTGCTCGCGGCCGCTGGGCCCGGGGTGCAGGGGGTTGCCCGAGCAGGTGAGGGCGCTGATCGTGAGCCCTCGGTCGGCGACCTTGGCCAGCAGTTCGCGGCGCGCGCCGTCGCTGTCGAGAAGCCGGTCGATGTCGATGTGCGGGGCGGTGGACCAGGCGCCGGTGGCGAACTCCACGTGGTCCAGGCCGAGTTCGGCGGCCAGGTCCAGGGTCTCGTCGAGCGTGAGCTGCCCGACGCTGTCGGTGTTCAGACCGATCTTCATGATGCGTCCCGTCTGCGGTGTGGTCGGCGGGGGTCGTCGTTCCCCGGTGGTTCGGTGTGGCGGCGGTAGGGGTCAGCTGTAGAAGGCGGGGCGGTCGGCGAGTTCCACCTCGACGCGGCGGCCCTCGTTCTGGGCGCGGACGCCCGCCTCGCAGACCGCGGCCACGGCGTAGCCGTCCCAGGCGCTGGGGCCGGTGACCTCGCCGCGCCGGGTGGCGTCGACCCATGCCTGGACCTCGCGGTCGTACGCTTCCTCGAACCGCTCGACGAAGCCGGGGGTGACCGTGCCGCCCCAGCGTCCGCCGGTGCTGACGAGCATGTCGTGCCGGTCGCCGATGCGGGCGATGCCGTGCTCGCACACCGCCTCGGCCTGGACCTGGTAGCCGTAGCGGGCGTTGACGTAGATCTCGACGTCGACCAGGGCGCCGCCGTCGGTTTCGAAGACGACGAACTGCGGATCGGCCAGCCCTTCGGGCGCGTTGCCGGAGGGCCGCGGCCGCAGCACTGTGACGGACGTGATCTCCTGGCCGAGCAGCCAGCGGGTGATGTCCATCTCGTGGGTCACGGAGTCGTTGATGAGCATGGCGCTGGTGAAGTCCGGCGGGCAGGACGGGTTGCGGTGCCGGTTGTGCAGCATCAGCGGCCGGCCCAGTTCCCCGCTGTCCAGCAGCGCTTTGAGCTTGATGTACTCATGGTCGTAACGGCGCATGAAGCCCACCTGCACCCGGCGGTGCCCGAGCCGCTGCTCGGCCTCCAGCACGCGCAGGGCGGAGGCGGCGTCGGGGGTGAGGGGCTTCTCGCACAGGACGGGCAGGTCGTGCTCGAACGCGGTGAGCAGTGCCGCCTCGTGGGCGACGCCCGGGGAGGCGAGCAGCACCGCGTCGACGTCGGGTGAGGCCATCGCTTCGGCGACGTCGCCGTAGGCCGCGCATCCTTCGACGTCGGCGGCGACCGTCTTGGCGCGATCGATGTCGACGTCGACAACGGCGGCCACATGGGCGCCGCTGGTCACCTCGCTGATCCGGCGTACGTGATCGGCTCCCATGCGGCCGGCGCCGATCACGGCGACTCCGAGGGAGGTGCGGTAGGTCATGTGGTTCCTTGACTTGAGGGTGGGCGATGGCGGTGACGGTCAGCAGAGGGCCGGCCGAACCCACACGGGTCCGGCCGTGACCCGGGTCGTACGCGTCACCGTGTTCCCTTGGCGGCGAACGTGGCGACGGCCTCGACGTTGGACTTGTCGACGAAGGCCGGGCCGGTCAGCACGGGCGCCACGCCACCGCCGCTGTAGTTGCCGTTGTTCTTGTAGAGCCAGAGGGAGTCGACCGCCAGGTACCCCTGCAGGTAGGGCTGCTGGTCGACGGCGAACTGGATGCTGCCGCCCTGGATCGCCTTCACGAGTTCCTTGTTGAGGTCGAAGGTGGCGACCTTGGCCTTGCTGCCGCCGTCGGACACGGCCTGCGTGGCGGTCAGCGCGACCGGGGCGGCGAGGGTGACGACGTAGTCGATGGAAGGGTCCTGCTTGAGCTTGGCGGTGATGGTCGACTGCACGGACGGCATGTCGGCGCCATTGACGAACAGGTTTTCCGTCGTGCCCGTGAAGCCCTTCTTCACGCCCGCGCAGCGTGCCTCGAGGGCGACCTGGCCCTGTTCCTGAATGACACAGGCGACCTTCTTGGCACCGAGGGAACTCAGCTTCTTCCCGATCGCCTCGCCCGCGACGGTCTCGTCCTGGCCGAAGTACTCGAGCAGGCCCTGCTTCTTCCAGTCGTCCACACCGGAGTTGAAGCCGACCACGGGTATACCGGCCCGCACTGCCTTTGCCACCGTTTCCTTCATGGCATCGGGCTTGGCGAGGGTGACGGCGATGCCGTCGACCTTCTGGTCGATCGCGTTCTGCACCAGGTTGGCCTGGTTGCCCCCGATCGGGTCGGAGGAGTAGATCAGCTTGACGTTGTCCTTGGCGGCCGCGGCCTGGGCGCCCTTGCGGATGGTGTCCCAGAACGTGTCACCGGGGACGGCGTGGGTGATCATCGCGATGGTCATGCGGGGCGTGGTGGCCTTGCCGGCAGAGACGCCACCGGCGCTCTCCTCCGACTGCTTGCCGCCCGAGCTGCTGGAGCAGCCGGCGAGTGCCAGGACTGTACTGGCGGCCATGGCCACGAGCATGGTGAATCTGCGGGAGCGGGAGGGAAGCGAGCGGTTCATTTCGGCACCTCACTGTGCTGACTTGCGGGAAGGGGTGATCCACCGGCGGGACGCCACACATCCCGTTGTGGGTCGGGCGGGGAGCTATTGGGTAGCCTGCTGTGCGACTCGGGGGGATCAGAGGGTGAACGCGGCGCGGAACCGCTCCATCGCGGTGTGACTGTCGCCGGAGGGCCATGCCTCCAGGGCGACCGTGCCGTCGTAGCCGAGGTCGGTGAGGGCGTAGGCGACGGCCGGATAGTTGATCTCTCCGGTGCCGGGTTCGCAGCGGCCGGGCACGTCGGCGACCTGGATCTCTCCGATCAGGCCGGCGCCGTGCGCGCGGCGGATCAGTTCGATGAGGTTTCCCTCGTCGATCTGGGCGTGGTACAGGTCCAGATTCATCCGCAGACCGGGCCGATCGACTGCCGCGACCAGGGCGTAGGTGTCGGCGGCCCGCGCGAACGGGACGCCGGGGTGGTCGACGGCGGTGTTGAGGTTCTCCAAGGTGAAGGTGACGCCCGCGCTTTCGCCCAGTTCGGCCAGGCGGGTGAGCGTGCGGTGGGCGGTGATCCACATGTCGCCGGTGGCCTCGTCGGTCACCGGCACCACGGGCAGGCCCTCGCTGTCCAGGCCGGTGCCGTGCAGGTTGAGCCGGGGGCAGCCGAGATGCTCGGCGGCCTTGATCGACTCCTCGGCTGTGCGCAGGAGTTCGGCTGCGCCGTCCGGGTCGGTCAGGGTGCCGCGGATGTAGCCGGTCATCGAGGAGAACTCGGCGGGGGTCTGGGCCAGTGCGTTCAGGTCGTGCCGGGTCCAGTCCCAGATCTCCACCTGGAAGCCGGCCTCGTGGATGCGCCGGGCCCGCTCCTCGATCGGCAGGTCGCGGTAGACCATCTCGGCACAGACCGCCAACGTGTACATCGCAGCTCCAGAGTTATAACGTTCTAAGAGAACAGGAGCAGTACGCCAGGCGCCGGGCAGCCTGTCAAGGGTTTGTGCGGACATTTGATTTATAACGTTGTGACAACGTTGACCAGTGCGTGTCCTGCTTGGCTCGGTCTACGATCACCTCGGAGAAGACCCTCGATCAGGAAGGCCGACGGTGCCATCGCCCTCTGCCGTCCCGGACGGAAAGCGGCCGACGCTCAGCGACCTCGCGGCGCGGGCAGGTGTCTCCGTGCCGCTTGCCTCCATGGTCATGCGCGGTGCCAAGGGGCCCAGCGCGGCAAGTCGCGAGCGGGTGCTGCGGGCCGCGCAGGAGATCGGCTACCGGCCGGACAGCAGGGCCCGCCTCCTGCGCAGCAGCCGCTCGCACCTGGTGGGAGTGCAGTTCGACCTGCGACAGCCCTTCCACGCCGACATGGTTGAGGCGCTCTACGCCGCGGCGGGGGCGGCCGGCTATCAGATCGCGCTCAGCGCCGTCGCCGCGAGCCGCAGCGAACAGGAGGCGGTGGAGACGCTGCTCGCCGACCGCTGCGAGGCGTTGATCCTGCTCAGCCCCCATGCCCCGGCGGCCCGGCTGGCAGAACTCGCGGCGCAGCTTCCCGTCGTCTCCGTGGCCCGCCGGCTGCGTCCGCTCACCGACGGCGTCGACGTCGTCCGCGCGGCCGACGACGAGGGCGCCCGCCAGGCGGTCGACCACCTCGTGGCACTGGGCCATCGCGACATCGTCCACATCGACGGGGGCAGGGCGCCGGGCGCTGCCGATCGGCGCCGCGGCTACAAGTCGGCCATGAAGCACCACGGCCTCACCGACCGCGTCCGCCTCGTGCCGGGCGGGCTGACCGAGGACCACGGCGCGGCAGCCGCACGAACACTCCTCGCCGAGGCTGCCCGCCCCACCGCCGTCCTCGCCTTCAACGACCACTGCGCCATCGGCGTCCTCGACACCTTCCTGCGCGCCCGTATCCCTGTGCCCGACGAGATCTCGGTCGTCGGCTTCGACGACAGCCACCTCGCCCGCCTCGCCCACGTCCAACTCACCACGGTCGGGCAAGAAGCCCGCCAGCTGGCGCGCCGGGCCGTGAGCCGGGCCGTCGCCCGGCTGGAGGGTGGGGCGGCGGACGACGAACGAGAAGTCGTCGTCACACCACACCTCGTCATACGAAGCACCACCAGGGCACCTTGCCGCTCCTGACCCGCGCTGCCCCAGCCCCGGCCCGATCTGGTCGAAGTTCCACCGCGGCCCCGAAGGACCACCCGCGGCTGTCCGCCGAGGAACCCGCCTCCATCCAGGCGGACGCGCGAGCCAAGGAGGCAGGCAAGCGGGCGAACGCGAGCCGCTGCCTTGGATCGCGCTGTTCAGACACCGCACCACCTGGGGCATGGAACGGATGGGCATGAAGCGGATCGGTCGGCCGCCTGAGGCCAGTGAGCGGTGAGCTGCATGACGGCGCCGTGATCCGCAAGCCAGGAATGCGCACTGCTGTCCCCCGCGAATCCGGGTCCGGTTCGCCTACCGGTCGCGGGCGGCGCTCCGGAGGACGTCACGCACCCGGATCACGTCGGGGTTGGCACAGGCGCCCGGCCGATGCACGAGGAACAGGGTGCTGAGCGACGATCTCCTGCTTCGTGGAGGAGCGTGAGGCGGCCGCCGTCGAGGCAGTCCTTGCACAGCGAGCGCGGCAGCACACTGAATGCACCCAGCCGGGCCGTCGCCCTCAGGCAGAGGTGCCCGTGACCGCGGTGCCGGATCTGGTCAGCGTGTACGTCAAGATCGCCCCGCTCCAGAAGTGGAAGGTGAGGGTCACGGTGGTGTTGTCGGTGACAGCGTCGAAGAACGCGGTCGGCAAGGTGATCGTGCCTGCGGTGTAGTCCGGTGTGAAGGCCACATTGAACTGCTGGTACGTCGTCCAGGGCTGCGGACCGGCGGCGGTGCCGTCGGCATAGACGGCTTCCATGGTCGCCAACTTGTCTCCGTTGAACGCGGTGGGTATCACCAGCGAGGCTGTCGTACCCGTCGCGCTCGTCAGTACCGGCTTGTCATAGGTGATGACGTTGACGGCCCAAGGAATTCCTTCCGTGAACCGGAGGGACAGGACGGCATTCGTGCCGTACTCCTGTGATGCGGTCAGCCGGCTGAGCGTCGCCGCTGCGATCGTCAGCGTGTTGCCGCTGACGGTGTAGTCCACGCCCCGGATCAGGGGGCGGGTGCCGACATCGATCCTCAGCAGCCTGGTGCCGTTGAGGTTCAGCGTGATCGTCGCGTCCGTCGGGGTCTTGCCCTTGGGCACGAAGAGCTGATCAGTGGACGCGGTGCCGGAGCGCCCGGTCCAGCTCGACCGTATCTGCGCATAGAGGCTCGGGTCGTTCCATTGCAGGGTGCGGCGGTTGAAGCGACTGCCGTTGTCCCACAGCATCGTGGTCAAGCCCCGGTGGCGCGCGTAGTAGCCGAGATACTCGAGGTACTTGAGCGTCTCGCCCTGTTCGACCGTGCCGGGGCCGGAGTCCCAGCCGAGCAGCCCGTACTCACCGACGACGACCGGGATTCCCTTGGCCACGAAGGCCCTGTGCAGCAGGTCGAACGTGTCGGTCAGGTCCTGCTGGGTGGCCGCGTTGAAGGTCGTGTAGCCGGCGAGGTTCACGCTGAAGGGCCAGAAGCTGTAGTAGTGGACCGAGGCCACGAGGTTGGGGTCGTCGAGCGCGGCGAAGGTGGCGAGCAGGGTGTCGATCTTGGGCTGATCCGGGGTGTCCCCGAGGGTCGGCATGACGAGCAGGCGGTCGGCATTGCCTCCGCCGGTCGCGCGCACGACGGAGTGGAAGGTCGTGTTGAGCTCGTTCATCAGAACGGCGTTCTGCTGATCGCCGGAGCTGCCGGTGAAGAAGGGCTCGTTGATGCTCTCGAAGAGCAGTCGGCGCGATGCGTCCCGGAAGGTGGCCGCGATCTGCTGCCAGGTGGCCGTGTACTGCGCCAGGACCGCGTCATGCTGGGTCGGCATGTTCGGCACCCACTGCCACGCGTCGCCGTGCATGTTGATCAGAACGTAGAAGCCCTCGGCCAGGGCCCAGTCGACCACCTGCTTGATCCTGGCCAGGAACGCCGGGTCGAGGGTGTAGGTGGGAGCGGGGCCCTCGTGCTGACCCCAAGTCACCGGTATCCGGATGCTTTTGAATCCCTGCGCCTTCACCCTGCGCAAGAACGCCTGGGTCACCCGCGGGTTGCCCCACGCCGTCTCGTCGGCGCCGATGGCCTCGAAGCTGTTGCCCAGATTCCAGCCGGGCTGCATGTGTGCGACGACATCCATCGCGGACGCCGACGCGGCGGAACCGGTGGACCGGGCGGCGGCCTGGGCGGCCGTCGGGATGGACGACGCCGTGACGGCGAGGGCCGCGGAGGTCGTCATGACCTGGCGGCGAGTGAAACCGGCTGAACTCGGCATAGAACTCTCCATTGAGTCGAAAGGCCTGCCCCCTGCGTCGAATACGTCATCGTCGAAGCGCTTCGACACGGTGCGGGAGCCTAGCGCAACCTGACGACGGAGAGAACGGGCTAATCCGCATGGAACCTCAATCGAGTTTTCGAAAAGTTGCGCGTCGAAGCGCTTCTCCTCATGGGGCGTCAGGCGCGGCGTCACGCGAGCTCGTCGGGGTTCCCTGCTCATCTGCCGTTGATGCCGACCGGGCCGTCGGTCACCCAGCGGGGGATCTCACGCCTTCTCTGCACCCGGCCCGCGAGCAGCGGACCGGAAAGTCCCGACAAGTCACTGGCCATCGAGGCGCCCTGTTGTCCCGGGAATGAACCAAGAACAGAGGGTCAGGTGAACGGCCGAGGTTGAACACCAAGCTCAGCTTGACTCTGTCGGGGATCTTGGATGGTCGGGCTCAACTGCCGAGGGTTCGCCAGAAGATGTTCACGGCGATGGCCGTGAGGATGTGTTGCAGGTGGGCTTTCGGCTGTCCTCGATAGCGGCAGTGGCGCATGCCATGTCCGTGGGCGAACTCGTTGGGGGTCTGCTGTTCGGCGCGGACGCGGAGTTGCAGGTCGCGGAGTTCTCGTGGGGGAAAGCCGACGGTCCGGGCGCTGTCGGCGGTGGTGGTGCAGCGGGTACGGGCCGGGCAGGGGCGGTACTGGCTCTTGGTGAACTGGGCCACGATCAGCGGGGCGGCGGTGGGAGAGGAGGTCGGGTAGGGGCCGTGCCAGCCCGCGCTGACCTGGTCCTGGGGGCAGGTGACCTGGCGGCGCTCGAAGTCGATGTGGAAGTCGTCCCGGTCGAAACCGGGGAGGCTGCGCGAGGATGACATCCCCGCATTGCGGCATCGGGCGCGATCGGGGCCGAGCGACGGCGGGGGCGAAGCCCCCGCCAGTGACCGCTACGCGCTACTCGCCCTTCGGCCCCGCCTGCTGGACGACCTCGAAGGACCACAGGGTGGACCCGCTGGCCGCCGGCTTGGGGCGTTCGCCGCCTTCCGTGCCGCCGCCCTGGTGGGCCGACTTCATGGGGCCCTCCATCCAGGCCTGGAAGGACTCCTCGTCACGCCAGCGCGTGTACACGAGGTAGGTGTCGGTGCCCTCGACCGGCCGCAGGAGCTCGAACCACTCGAACCCGTCGGAGTTCTCCACGGCGTGCGCACGGGAGGCGAAGCGCTTCTCCAGCGTCTCGCGCTGCTCGGCGGGGACGGTCAGTACGTTGATCTTGACTACGCTCATGGTGCTCATCCTGCCGCACGGCCGCAGCCGGACGCGCAGCGGCTCGTGCCGCACCGCCGGCCGGCGCGAAGTTCACGTTGCCGGGCATGTCGCCGTACAACCCTCCAGGCAGCTGACTGGTCTCAACCACCGTACGAATCAATCCGACCTTCCAGTACATCTCGTTCCAACGGGGGAACACATGAGCCTGGTCCGTAATCAGCACCGCAACCGCAACCGCACTCGTCGTGCCGTGACCGCAGTCGCCACTCTCCTCACGGCGGCCGTCCTCGGGACGGCGGGCGCCGGAGCGTCCAGCGCCGGCGCCGCGGCGCCGCAGACACGGCAGATCGCCTCGTCCGTCCTCGGCAGCGACTACAAGGTCACGTTGACCGCCCTGCGGTCGACACAGGACGAGAACGCCGCCTCGGTGCGGCTGCAGGTCTACACACAGAGCGGTGGCGCGTGGAAGGAGTCCGACCGGGTCACCGTGGGAGACGTCGACGGGTGGTTCTGGTACCCGCTGACGGGCAGTGGCGCCGTCTGCGAGTTCTCCACCGCGAGCACGGACCCCGCGCCGCTCACCGTGAGCCTGCTGATCACACCTTCCATCGGCTGCTCGGAGCCCACGCACTACGAGGTGAAGGAAGGCAGGGTGTTCGCCGGCTGACCGCGATCCGATCGACACAGCAGGCTCTGTCGTCGCTTTCGTCCGAGATGCCCCACTGCTTCGACCAATTCAGGACGAGTACTCGCGCCCTGGCTGGGAACCAGCGGGGTGGAAGCAGCACGACGAGTCACGGCGGCCGACGGGCGGACGGGCCGAAGAAGGTGTGATGGCTACCGAATCGCGTGGGGGCGGCAAACCGTCCTCCGAAGAGATCGAGGACTGGGAGGTCGGGTTTGACGGGGGATTCGGTGATGTGACGAGAGCCCGCCAGTGCGCGGAGGAGTTCCTGAGCACGCTGGCGCGGTCCTCACCGCCGGCGGCGCCCGAGTACCGGGACGACATCCTGCTGGTCGTCAGCGAGCTCGCCGCCAACGCCATCCAGTACGCTCCGGGGCCGTTCCAGCTGACGCTGCGCAAGGCGTTCGACGGTGTGCACGTGACGCTCGGCGACACGAGCACCACTTCACCGGCGCCGCGTCCCTTCCACCCGGGCAAGGGCGGTGGCGGCGGTATCGGCTGGTATCTGCTCCACACACTGTGTGATCAGGTCAGCGTGGTGGTGCGTGAGGACGGCAAGGACGTGCACGCGTTCCTGCCCTGGTGAAGGACGTGCACGCGTTCCTGTCCTGGTGAAGGACGTGCACGCGTTCCCGCCCTGGTCTCTCACGTCAGCGGCACCAGCACGCCGACCGTCTTGCCGCCCTCCCGGCGGTGCTCGATGAGGATCTCCCGGGAGAGGCGGATGATCAGCGGCCATCCGTATCCGCTGCCCTCGTGCGATCGGGGCAAGGTGCCCGGCCCGAAGGCGGCGGAGGGAACGGCGTCGCTGTAGTCGTGCACGCTCAGCTTCACCCCCTCGGGAAGCAGGGCCACCTCGAACCCCGCTAGGCCGCCGCCGTGCCGGATGGCGTTGGTGACCAGTTCCGACACGACCAGCAGGAGGTCCATGAGGGCTCTCTCGCTCGCCGCGCCGGACTGCGCACGCCAGTGCTCGTCCACGAGCGACCGCACATACCTGCGTGCCGTCGCCGCGCTGGTGATCGGGGCCGACCGGCCAGGCGCCGTCCCGCTGTCCTCGGCCGGACGGCGCTCCGCCGGCTTCACGGTTGCTCGTCCGCTGCCCGCGGGATGCTCGTCTTGCCCCGAGCATCGCAGGCGCGCACCAAGAGGGCTGCGGCTTGTGTCACTTCACTCCTCGCACGCTGTCGTCTCCACTCCTCGTCGCCCGTCCACGTCCATGTGGCTCGGCTACCCGTTCGCGCCCGATCCATGGGGCAGAGCGGCGTAGTACGCACCGACGGTGGACAGGTACGCGGGATCGAGGGTCTCGCGGTCGGTCTCGAAGCGGGGCGCCGCCTTGGCCTCCGCCCGGGTGCACCCCACGGTGACCACCCGGGTCGTCATGTCGACGCCGGTGACCGTGCCCGCGGGTATCAGCAGGCTTCTGCCGAACACCCACGCGCCCGTGTCGACGATCAAGTGCCGCAGGGGTGTGTCATCGGCCTGGCGGTCCACATGGCCGACGATCCCGTCGGTCGCCTCGACCGTGAACCCCGTGAGCGTCCGCCCCTCCTGGTGGCCGCTGCCGGGAGGATACGACCAGATTCTGTCGGTGCTCACATCGCTTCCTTCTCCGTGTCGTAGCTTCCTTCTTCATCACTGGTCCCGCCGCATCAGTGCTCGGGCTGGGACCCCGGGTCCAGAGCCTCGTCCCGCACCCGTGCGCAGCACCGGCTGATGATGCGGGAGACGTGCATCTGCGAGATGCCCAGGCGATCGGCGATGCGGCTTTGCGTCATGTCCTCGAAGAAACGCATGTACAAGATGGCGCGCTCGCGCTCGGGCAGCCGCCGCAGCCCCTCCTTCGCCGCCTCCCGGTCGACGACGACGTCGTACGCCTCGTCGCAGGCGCCGATCGTGTCGGCGAGGCTGAAGCCGTCGTCGCTCGAGGACATCTCGGCGTCGAGGGACAGCGTGCTGAAGCTCTCCAGGGCCTCCAACCCCGCGTTGACCTCGTCCTCGGTGAGCCCCGCGTGAGCGGCGATCTCGGCGACCGACGGCATGGCGCCGCCCGCGGTCTCGGTGAGGTCGCGACGCGCGAACCGCACCTTGTTGCGCAGCTCCTGGACACGGCGGGGGACCCGCAGGGCCCACATCCGGTCGCGGAAGTGCCGCTTGATCTCTCCGGTGATGGTGGGCACGGCATAGCTCTCGAAGGCCCCCCGTCCGGGCTCGAACCGGTCTATCGCCTTCACCAGTCCGAGGGCCGCGACCTGGCGCAGATCCTCCAGCGACTCCCCGCGGTTGCGGAATCGGCCGGCGATGCGGTGGGCCATGGGCAGCCACGCCTTGGTGAGTTCGTCGCGTACCGCGTCTCGTTCGGGCCCTTCGGGCAGAGCGGCCAGGCGGGCGAAGTCGGCAGCGGTGTCGGGGGCGTCGTCGTGGACGCGTCCCCCCGACACTCGGGGACGGGCGGCAGCGAGGTCGGAACCATGAGCGGACGTCTCAACCAGCATGGGGAACAGCTCCTGAACGGCGTTCTCAGGGAATCTCCGTGGGAAACGGTGCACGGGGCACGAAAGCCCCGGAGCGGTCACACCTCCAGCACCGGTGCGCCTCTGGTCCGAAGCACGAAATCCCGCATGCCCCACGACCGACCACGCAAACTGCTCCGGACACACGAGGGGCGACAAAGGGCCGACGTCGGCCGGGGGCCTGCGCGGACGGCGTGTCCGGAATCGACCGCGTCCAGGGGCGACTTCACGCCAGAAGTCACCACCGGGCCGTGTTTCCGGCGACCGAAGGGGAGTGAGCCGCGCGAGCCAGGGCACGCGGGGAAAGGCAACTGGTTTCGGCAATCGGGAGGGCGGCATGGCAGCCGTGACGGTGGCGCAGGCAACGGCCACGGCACAGGAGACGGTCACGACGGACGGGGCGGCGCTGCCGCTGATCGAGGATCCGACGAAAGTGAGGCCCCAGGACGCACGCGAGTTGTCGCGTCAGTTCTTCGACCGCCTGGCCATGTTGGAAGAGGGCACGCACGAGCACCAGTACGTACGCAACACGTTGATCGAGATCAACCTGTCGCTCGTGCGGTACGCCGCGTCGCGCTTCCGCGCCCGTGGGGACTCGCTGGAGGACGTCGTCCAGGTCGGGACCATCGGGCTGATCAAGGCCATCGACCGCTTCGAGGTGTCCCGGGAGGTCGAGTTCACGACGTTCGCCGTCCCGTACATCGTCGGCGAGATCAAGCGCTTCTTCCGCGACACGAGCTGGGCGGTCCATGTGCCGCGCCGCCTGCAGGAGGCGCGCGTGGAGCTGACCAGGGCGACGGAGGAACTCCGCTCCCGGCTGGGCCGCACGCCGACCACCCCCGAGCTCGCACAGCTGATGTCGCTGTCGGAGGAAGAGGTGATCGAGGCCCGCAAGGCCGCCAACGGCTACCGGTCCGCCTCCCTCGACGCGGCCGTCACCTCCGACGCCGAGAACGGCGAGTCCGTCCTGGCCGACCTCCTCGGTGAGGAGGATCCCTCGCTGGAACTCGTCGAGGACTTCCACTCGTTGGCACCCCTGATCGCCGGTCTCGACGAGCGTGAGCGCCGGATCCTCCATCTGCGTTTTGTCGAGGAGCTCACCCAGGCGCAGATCGCCGACCGCATCGGCGTCTCCCAGATGCACGTCTCGCGGCTCATCAGCCGCATCATCAAGCAGCTGCGCGCCGGGCTGTTGGAGCCCGGGGTCGCCTGACCGGTACCGGCCGAGGGCTGGTGTCGTCGATACGAGTGGTGTCGGTCGAGGGACGAGTGGTGTCCGTCGAGGTGGGCCGCGGCCGAGGTGTCGTCAGCCCACCTCGACCCTCGACTCGACCCGGCCGACCGGCCGTCCACCCGGCACCCGGTCAGCTTCCGCCGACCGGGTGCCGGCACTGTGCCGACAGGGGAATCACGGCGGTGACGCACTTGCCGCCGGCCGGGAGATCCGACACCAGCACGGTCTGGGACAGCCTGCACACGATCGGCCAGCCGCGGCCTCCACAGCGGTGCCGTCCCTGGCGGTCGACCGGGTCCACAGTGACCGGCCGGCGCCGCTCCCGGTCACTGACGGACAGGTACAGGTTCTGGCCCACGACCTCGGCGTCGAAGCCGGTGACGCCGCCGCCGTGCAGCATCGCGTTGGTCGTCAACTCCGATGCCACCAGCAGCGCGTCCGAGAGTGCGTCCGGCCCGCACGCGGTGCCCCGCGTACGTGACTCTTCGGACAGGACCTGCCGCACGGCTCCGCGTGCCTCGGCCGGACTCAGCGGTCCGTGGCGCGCACGGCCCGCGTCCGCCGGGCTCCTGGTGGCGCCGATCCGGTACTTCTCACTCATCCTTCCGCTCCCTGACCGAGGCGAGGGGTTCTCCCTATTCGCGTGACCAGTCCACCAGCCGCCAAACCGCTCTTCGGGCAGTGTGTAAGGGGGATTCGGGGGTAGGCGGGCGAACGCATCGACGGCCGGTCGACAGCGGCCGAGTCGGCAGGACAGAAGTGTCGATCCGCGATGCATCAAATCCGTCCGGCGGGGCACCCGTCCCGATCGTCAACGCCTATGGGAGGTACTTGTGTCCGTTGCCCAGAATCCCTTGTCGATCAAGGTGGAAGTGCCCCGCGAAGATGCCGTGCTGCTCACGGTCGAGGGCGACCTGGACATGGATACAGCGACCGAGTTGCAGCACCACATCGCCAACCAGCTCCACCACGGCCGACGTCACTTCCTATTGGACATCGCCGACGTTCCCTTCATGGACTCGTCCGGCATGAACATCATCCTGCGCGCCTATCAGGAGGTGCGGGAGCTTCCGGGCGGTGTGTACGTCATCTCCCCGGCGCCCGCCGTCCGGCGGATCCTGGATCTCACCGGTGTCAGCATCACCGTCCCCATCGTGGCGAGCGCCGAGGAGGCGCTCGCCGCCGCGGACGCCGGGCCGGCGGACCCCGAGCCGCCGAACCCGGAGGAGGGGTGAAGACGGCTTCCGGGGAAGGCGGTTCATCGATCGCGAGCCGCGCCCACAGCACCGACAGTTGTCGTTTGACAACTGTGACTGTGAGGAAACAGAGTGAGCGAGTCCAGCGCGGGAGGGGTGTGGAACGTGCCGATCAGCAACGACGACTTCCCGCGTCGCCCGCGGGATTCAGGTGCTCCTGATACCGGAGGCTTCGTCGCCCTCGTGGATCCCCGCGGACGCCGCGGCGCAGAACGCCTCCAGACCCTCCAGCAGAGCGGTCCGCTTCGTGACCGGCATCTGCTCCAGCACGGACCACAGAGCGGCTTCGCGTCGTCCGCGCAGCCCCGCCAGGAACGACCGGCCGCGACGGCTCAGCCGCAGTCGCAGCTCGCGGCGGCTGGAGGCGCTGGGCCCGCGTTCGACGAAGCCGACCGCCTGGAGACGGTCGCACAGCCGGCTGGTCGACGACGGCGTGGAGCCAAGGGCCTCGGCGAGCATGCGCAGGTTGATGCCGTCGGTGTGTTCCAGGACGAACAGCACGCGGATCTGGGAGGCGGACACCGGTGCTGTCGAAGCCCGGCCCCACAAGACCTCCAGCAACTCGGCGGCCTCGGAGGTCACATGCGCCACCTCGTCCGGCCGCGGATGCGAGTGGGAGGAAGTCACGCCTCCACCCTTTCAGTCTTCCCGGGCACTGTCAGCCCGCCGGTTCGGACCATACGCACAGAGCGCTAGATACGGACAACAAGGACCGATGGACGGCCTCCCCGACAGCGCGGCTCCGAAGCCGTCACCGTGACGAGAATGGCGTATCCGACATCGTGAGCAGATTCCTGGCAGCCGAGCCGGCGCTCGCTCCGCGGCCCCGCACCCCATGGTGGACGCGGTCCGCGAAGTACGGTGCGACGACCACCCGGCGAAGACCGCCCAGCTCTTCCTGCCCGGCCCCGGCCTCACCACGCTTCAGCCCCGGCGCCGCCCTGAGGGAACTGCCCGGTCACCGCGGCACGCCCGTGGCCGACGACGACTCGATCGTGGTCCGCCTCGACCGGCTGGGGCCGCGGCAGGCGCCTCGACCGTATCGTCCGGCGCTCCCCACAGGATCGGGGCGGCGCACACCGTATGAGGAGGAAAGCACGTGCCGGAGCAGCGAGCGGCAGACGATCAGACCAACCCCACGGAGGAGGTCGGGGCCTTCCTGAGGGAGCGCCGGGAGCAGATCGCCCAGCGCTGGGCCGACGCGGCGCTGCTGCGCACCGTATTCACCGTCTCCCGGGACGAGGCGGTGGAAGCCGGCCGGACCGTCGTGGAGGCGCTGGCCGCGGTGGCCGCCTCGGGACGCGTCGAGGATGCGGAGGCGGACGGATTCGCGGTCGTCCGCGAGCAGTTGGTGCGTACGGCACAGGCCCGGGCCCGCGCCGGCGCCGGCATCGGGCAGATCTCGGCGGAGATGGACGCGTTGCGCCCGGCTGTCACCGAGCTTTTGATCGAGGAGCTCTCCGACGCGCCCGCCGAGCACCTGCGCAAGTGCACGACGGCGCTGACCGTGCTGATGGGCACCCTGCGCCTGGTCATGCTGGAGGCGACGATGAACGCTGGGGAGGACCTCATCAACCGCCAACGGCTCGAACTCCTCGAAATCGCCACGCCGGTGATCAAACTGTGGGAAGGCATCGTCGCCGTACCGCTGATCGGCACGCTCGACAGCGCCCGCAGTCAGGTGGTGATGGAGACGCTCCTGGACGCCGTCGTCGAACAGCACGCCCGCTTCGCGATCCTCGACATCACCGGAGTGCCCACCGTCGACTCCCTGGTGGCACAGCACCTGATGAAGACCGTGGCGGCAGCGCGGCTGATGGGAGCGGAGTGCATAGTGTCCGGGATCAGGCCGGCCATCGCGCAGACCATCGTCCACCTCGGCATCGACCTGAGCTCGGTACTCACCCGCGCCAGCCTCGCGGACGCCCTGGCCTACGCCCTGCGCCAGCAGGGCGCACACATCGTCCCGAACCCCGACTCGGACGCGGAGTCCACCAGGTGACCGGCGCGTCCACCTTCCCGTACGAAGGACACGTGCCCGTACTCAGGCTCGGCGGGGTCCTCCTCGTCACCCTCCAGGGCGACCTGTACGACAGCACGGCGGAACAACTCCGGCAGGACATCGGCGAGACCGCCTCCGACAGCGCGGTCACCGGTGTGGTCATCGACCTCTCCGGCGTCGAGATCGTCGACTCCTTCATGGGCCGCGTGCTCAGTGACGTCGCGGCCATGACCCGGCTGCTGGCCGCCCAGACCGTGGTGGCGGGGATGCGCCCGGCGGTGGCCATCACCCTGGTGGAACTCGGCCTGACCCTGCCGGGACTGCGCACGGCCCTCAGCACCGAGGACGCCCTGCACCTGCTCGGTTCCGAGGTGTCGGCCCTGCCGCGCGCCGGGCGCCCACGCCGGGAGCGCCCGTGACCCACAGCCCCGGCAGCGTCTCCGCCTGCCTGCCGATCCACTCGGACCTCGATCTGGTACGGGTGCGGCAGCATGTGCGGCAGATGACCGCCCACCTCGGGTTCGGTCTGGTCGAGCAGACCAAACTCGTCACCGCGGCCAGCGAGCTGGCACGCAACGCCCTCGTCCACGGCGGCGGAGGCCAGATGGAGTGCAGCCCGGTGACCCGCGGCGGGACACAGGGCCTGCGACTCGTCTTCAGCGACCAGGGCCCCGGCATCGCGGACCTGGACCAGGCCCTGTCCGACGGCTACACCTCCGGCGAGGGGTTGGGGATGGGCCTGGGCGGCGCGCGGCGCCTGGTCCACGAGTTCTCCGTCGACAGCCGCCGCGGCGCCGGCACCACAGTGACGGTGACGTCCTGGATCGCCGGGCCGCCCCGGCCGCGCGAGGCGCGCTGATGCCGCGCGTCTGGGAGGTGCCGGTGCACGACTCGAGCCGCGTACGCGACGCCCGCGTGGCGGCCGGGGCCGCCGCCCGCCGTGCCGGGCTCGCCGAGGACCGGACCGCCGCCGCCGAACTCGTGGCCACCGAACTCGCCACCAATCTGCTCAAGCACGCCGGCGGCGGACGCATGCTTCTCGAACTCGTGGTCCCACCCGTTCCGGCCTACGGCGACGAGAGCAACGCGAGGGTGCAGATCATGGCCGTCGACCACGGGCCCGGCATGCGCGACACCGCCGCGGCGCTGCGTGACGGCTACTCGACCACCGCCTCCCTCGGCGCCGGCCTAGGCACCTGCCTGCGCACGGCCGACGACTTCGGCCTGCACAGCACACCCGGGCGGGGCACGGTCGCCCTGGCCAGGATCGCTCCGCGCCCGAACCGCGACACCATCGGCCCGCGCCCCGCCCCGCTCCCGGTGCGCGCCGGCGGAATCAACATCCCCCTCGCGGGCGCGGAGTTCTCCGGTGACGCCTGGGCGTGCGTCCGGACGGCCGACCGCGTGACGCTGATGCTGGCCGACGGCCTCGGCCACGGCCCGCTGGCGGCGCGTGCCTCCACCGCCGCCTTGGAGACGGTGCGGTGCGCACCGCACCTGCCACCGCCGGACCTGCTACGGCGGCTCCACGGTGCCCTGCGCGACACCAGGGGAGCGGCCGTGGCCGTGGCCCAACTCGACGTCGCAGCCGGACGGTTGTACTTCGCCGGAGTGGGCAACGTAGGGGCCCGGCTGCGCCGCGGCGACAGCTGGCAGGGGCTGGTCTCGCACCCCGGCATAGTCGGCGCCCACCTCCCCACGCACCTGCCGCAACAACAGCTGACCTGGACGGACGACTGCCTCCTGGTCCTGCACAGCGACGGCCTGCCGAGCCGCTGGAGCCCCGGCCCGGCCGCTCATGACCGGTCGCCCGTCGACCCTGCCGTGATCGCCGCATCGATCGTGCGGGACGCCGGCAGTCCCGCCCGGCCGGTACGCGACGACACCGCCGTCGTCGTGCTGAGCCCCTGCCCCTCGGACGCCTCCTCATGACCCGCACCTGGCACGTGAGCACCATCACCGACGCCGCGCAGGCCCGCATCGCCACGGCGCGGCTGGCCGCCGCGTGCGGAGTGACCACCGTCGAGCGCACCCGTCTGGTGGCCGCCCTCACCGCACAGCTACGGCAGTGCCTCACCAAGGGAGGCGAGTGGCGGGTCGACGTGGCAGCGACCGTGTCACCGGGCGGGGGAGACTTCAGCGTCGAGGTGGCCGCGGCCAAGCGCCGCCCGGACGACCGGCAGCCTCCGTGGCGCGCTTGCGTCCCCTGCGCCGCGGACGCCGACGTCTCCGGTGCCGAACATGCCGCCGACGACCCGGCGACGCTGGCAGAGGCCCTGTTCGGCGCCGACGAGGACGCGGCTGTGCTGCTGGAGCGGCTCGACGAGCAGGAAGGACTGGTCGCCTTCCACCGCGAGGAACTCCACCAGACCAACCAGGGCGTACTGGCGCTCCACGCCGAGCTGGACGCCGCCGGCCGGGCCCAGCGCGAGCTCTTCGACGCCGAGCAGAAGGCCCGCAAGGAGGCGGAGAACGCCCGCGGCCGACTGACCTTCCTGGCCGATGCCAGCGCCGCCCTGACGGCCTCCCTCAACCACGAGGCCATCGTGCGGCTGCTGCCCGCCCTGCTGGTGCCGCGATACGCGCGCACCGTCGACGTCTGGCTGTTCGACGACGTCGACGACGCGCTGCGCGGCGGCCCCCATCCGGCCGCCGCCGTCCTCGCGGCCCGCCGCGGCCGCCCGCAGTACGCCGCCGACCACCCCGGCAATCTGCCCGGCGTCGACGACCAGCCCCCCTCGGCCCTCGACCCCGGCAGACCCCTCCTGTGCATCCCGCTGCTCACCCGCCGGGCCTCGCAGGGCGTCCTCACCCTGTCGCCGCCCGACGAGCGCTGGGACGCGGACGACGCCGTCATGCTGATCGAGCTCACCCGACGGGCCAGCATCGCCCTGGAGAACGCCCGGCGCTTCGAGCACAACCGGGACATCGCCGAGACCCTGCAACGCGCCCTGCTCACCGAACTGCCCACGACACCCGGACTGAGCCTGGCCGCACGCTACCTCCCGGCCACCCGGGGCCTGAACATCGGCGGGGACTGGTACGACGCCTTCCGCCAGCCCGACGGCAGCCTGATCACCGTCATCGGCGACGTCACCGGGCACGGCCTGCACGCCGCCGTGATGATGAGCCAGCTACGCACCGCCCTGCGCGCCTACGCCGTCGACGGCAGCAGCCCCGGCCAACTCCTGACCCGGCTGCACGCGTTCCTGCACCGCCTGCGCCTCGACCTGTACGCCACCGCGGTCATCGCCCGCTTCCACCCGGACGACCCCACGCTCACCTGGGCCGCCGCCGGCCATCCGCCACCGGTGCTGCGCACCCCCGACGGCCGGGTGCACACCCTGGACGCCAAACCCGGTGCCATGCTGGGCATCCCACTGAAACAGCAGATCCACGACCACACGGTGCCGCTTCCGCCCGGATCCACGCTGGCCCTGTACACCGACGGCCTGGTGGAACGCCGCTCCCGCGGGATCGACCCCGGTATCGAGCGCCTCGCCGAGGAACTGGGCGGGTTCAGCCGGACCGAACTCGAGCAGGACCTGGAGGCGTCGGCCGACCGACTCCTGCACCCCCTGCTGCACGACTCCGAACACGACGACGACGTATGCCTGTTGCTGTGCCACGTCCACAGTCACGGGAGCCGGCGGCGGGCACTGGAGTCCTGACTCGACCGGGGGTCCACGTGGATCTTCGGGCCGGGCCCGGCGCCCTGCGGCCGTTCACCCGCGAGTACCGCGCCGACCTCGTCGAGGCCCACCGTGGCGGCGACGAGGGGCCGGGGGTCGACCGCTCCGGACGCGTACGCCCGGATGGTGGCCTCCAGGCCGGGAGACGCGGACAGGATGCCCACCGCGGTCACGTCCTTCAGCACGAGCGCGCGGGTGTCGATCCCGCTCGGCTCGCCGGCCAGCCCGATGTACACGACGCGGCCGGCCGGTTCGACCAATTCCAGTGCTCTCCCCGGCAGATGGGCGGCGTTCGAGGCGTCGACGACCGCGTCGAAGGGCAGGTCCGGAAGGGAGTGCGCGTCCCACACGTGCTCGAAGCCCAACGCGTGGGCGAACGCGGGCGAGCTGCCGGCACGGTCCAGCAGGTGGACTTCGGCACCCGACGCCCGCAGGAACATCGCGACCAGCAGTCCGATGGTCCCGGGCCCCAGCACGAGAGCACGGTCCCCGGCGCGCAGGTCCGCCGCCCGCGCCGCGCGCAGCGCATTGCCGCCCGGCTCCACGAGCGCGCCGAGTACGGCGTCGACCGAGTCGGGAAGGGCGTGCAACGAGGATGCCGGTACGGCGAGTTGCTCTGCCAGGGCGCCGGGCTGCGCTCCGCGTATACCGACCTCCTGGCGCTTCTCGCACACATGCTGACGCCCCCGCAGACAGCGGCGGCAACTGCCGCAGCCGAGCATCGTGTCGCCCATGACGCGGCGCCCGACCCAGCCCGCGTCGACGCCCCCGCCGACCGCCGCCACGCGCCCGGCCCACTCGTGACCCGGCCGTATCGGGTAGGTGGAGTGTCCTTGGTGGAGGTAGGCCATGGCGCCGGTGAAGAACTCCATGTCGGTGCCGCACACACCGACCCGCTCGACGTCGACGACGACTTCACCGGGTGCCGCCACCGGTGCCGGGAGGTCCTGGACCTCGTACGCGCCGGGCGCGGTCAGCACGAACGCACGCATGAGACGGCGGCTCCAGAGCGAGGTGGTGAGGGGCGGGGCACGTCAGGAGTGCGGCTCGACGCGGGCTGTCGATCCGTCGTACGTCTGCGTATGCTCCATGGCGTTCCAGACTGTAGGCCTCCGTACCGACTGCCGGAAGAGGGGTCCCATGGTGAGGCTGCGCAGCGCACAGTGGTACGAGGGACAGGACCGCAACGCCTACATCCACCGGGCGTGGATGCGCAGGGGCCTGCCCGGCGACGCCTTCACCGGCCGACCGCAGATCGCCATCGCCAACACGGCCTCGGACCTGACCCCGTGCAACGCCCATCTCGACGAGGTCGCGTCCTCGGTGCGCGACGGCGTGCACGAGGCGGGCGGCATCCCACTGGACCTGCCCGTGGTGTCGCTCGGCGAGACGAACGTACGGCCCACCGCCATGCTCTGGCGCAACATGGCCGCGATGGCCGCGGAGGAGATGCTGCGGGCCAACCCCATCGACGGCGTCGTCCTGCTGGGCGGCTGCGACAAGACGATCCCGGCGCTGCTCATGGCCGCCGCGTCGGTGGACCTGCCCGCCGTCGTCGTCCCCGGCGGCCCGATGCTCACCGGCACCTTCCGAGGTACACCGCTGGGCTGCGGCACCGACGTATGGCGGCTCTCGGAAGAGGTGCGGGCCGGGACGCTCTCGCAGGAGCAGTTCACCCGCTCCGAGTCCGCGATGATCCGCAGCCGCGGCCACTGCAACACCATGGGCACCGCCTCCACGATGGCCCTGGTCGCCGAGGCCCTGGGCACGGTCGTGCCCGGCGTGGCCGGAACCCCCGCCCCCGACAGCCGGCTGCTTCAGGCCGCGCACCACACCGGCCGACTGGCGGTGGACATGATCGGCGCCGACCGCCGGCCGGCATCCTTCCTCACCAAGGCGTCCTTCCACAACGCGATCGTCGCGCTCGCCGCCATCGGCGGCTCCACCAACGCCGTTGTCCACCTCCTGGCCATCGCGGGCCGCCTGGGCGTCGACCTGACCCTCGACGACTTCGACCACATCGGCTCACGCGTGCCGGTCCTCGTGGACCTCCAGCCGGCCGGACGCTTCCTCATGGAGGATTTCCACCGCGCCGGAGGCCTGCTCGCCGTCCTGCGCGAGGTCCGCGACCTGCTGGACCCCGACGCCCTCACCGTCACCGGTAAACCCTTGGTCGACGCACTCGACGACGCCCCGGTCTGGGACACCGAGGTCATCCGCACCCGCGCCGAACCGCTCGTCGCCGAGGGCGGCATCGCCGTCCTGCGCGGCAACCTCGCACCCGACGGCGCGCTCATCAAACCGGCCGCAGCCTCCCCGCACCTGCTGCGCCACCGCGGCCGGGCCGTCGTCTTCGACTCCATCGAGGACTTCCACGCCCGGATCGACGACCCGGACCTGGACGTCGACGCCGACTCGGTCCTCGTACTGCGCGGCTGCGGCCCCAAGGGCTACCCGGGCATGCCCGAGGTCTCCAACATGCCTTTGCCGAAGAAGCTTCTCGAACAGGGCGTCCGCGACATGGTCCGCGTCTGCGACGGCCGGATGAGCGGCACGGCGTACGGCACGGTCGTCCTGCACGTCGCCCCCGAAGCCGCGGCGGGCGGCCCCCTCGTACGGGTGCGCACGGGGGACTTCATCACCCTGGACGTCGAGGCCCGCCGTATCGACGTCGACGTACCCACCGACGAACTCGCTCGCAGAAACCCCGGCAAGGCCGCCGTCGCCGGCTTCGCCGATCCCCGGCGCGGCTGGGAACGCCTCTACATCGACCACGTCCTGCAGGCCGACACCGGCGCCGATCTGGACTTTCTCGTAGGGTCCAGCGGCTCGGAGGTGAGCCGCGAATCACACTGACCGCGGCGGCGACGGGGCAGGTCCGTCAGGACCCGCCCCCCTGCACAAGGACGTCAGGCGACGATGCCGCAGTCGTCGATGACGATCTTCTTGGCAGTCGCGCCCGAGCGGCTGCCCAGGCCCTCGATCGCCTTGACGACGTCCTCGCCCTCGACGACCTCGCCGAAGACGACGTGCTTGCCGTCCAGCCACGGCGTCACCACGGTGGTGATGAAGAACTGCGAGCCGTTGGTGCCCGGGCCCGCGTTGGCCATGCTCAGCAGGAACGGCCTGTCGTGCTTGAGCTGGAAGTTCTCGTCCGCGAACTTCTCACCGTAGATGCTCTTGCCGCCGGTGCCGTTGCCGTTGGTGAAGTCACCGCCCTGCAGCATGAACTCCGGGATGACCCGGTGGAAGGGCGAACCCTTGTAGCCGAACCCGTGCTGGCCCGTCGCCAGCTCACGGAAGTTGCGCGCGGTCTTGGGCACCACGTCGTCGAACAGTCGGAAGACGATGCGGCCGAGGTCCTCGCCACCGGCCGAAACCTTGAAAAACACGTTCTCGCTCATGGCCATGATTCTCCACAACAGACGGGCAGAGATCGAATCGGCGGCGCGCGGCGCTGCCCGACCGCGTCTCGGCTGGACCGAATGGCTGCGGGGACGGGCCCATGACGGTGATTCGACGCACACGCACGGTGACGGCCTCGACGCACCCGGAGCCGGTCCGAGTGAAATGCGCGGAGCTGGGGACTTGGCGGTCAGGCCGGGCTCAGCGGCGATCCCCTTGGGGGCTGGTCCGGCCAGGCTCCTCTGGTTCAGACCACGAGCCGGGGGAGCCGCCCTGCGCGATCACGACAGCGTGCCGCGCTCGCAGAGCATGCGCGCGACCTCACGGAGCGTGATGTTGTTCTCCTGAGAGTAGCGGCGCAGGACGCATGCGAGGCCAGCAGCCGGCCGGCCGGCGCGGCTGCTCCTGGGGGAGGTCCTTGATGCGGAACACCCGCCCACCCTCCGCGGTGCGGGCGGCATCGAAGCAGGACATTCTTGCCGTGCACCACCAAAATGCCGGCCCGTCGCAGCCGGGCCCGGGCCTGACATCGAGGCCGGACGGCACCGGCAGCGGGACGCCGCCCGCGACCAGCAGGGCGTCGACGGCGCCGTCCCGCATCGCACGCGCCGCCGACGGCATCGGCAGGTGGCGCACGTGGATGTCCGTCGCCGGGGTCAGTCCGGCCGCGCGCAGCAGACGGTCACCGAGCACGGCACCGCCGGACGCGGCGGCCGTACGTCGGCCACGCCGGCCTCGCCGGTCGCGAGCCGCAGCCGCCCCTGCGCGCCGGGCGGTGTGCTGCTCGTCAGGTCGGCTTCGTGGTGGCGCGCATGTGGCTCCGTATAGGAGGCGCGTCAGGCTTCGATGCGTTCTGTGTACGCCTCGGTCGGCGGGGCCGGTGTGGGACTCGTCATGCCTGCCGACCAGAACCCCGCGGTACCGGGAATCGACGTCACGTCGTTGAGATACGGCGCCGGCGCCGCGCCGGCCGGGCCTCGGACGACGGTCCAGGTGTCACCGTCCCGGCGGAGGTACGTACTGCGGCTCTGGTCCTGGTAGTTCCAGCCCGATATCCACGCGGCGCGCCCCTGCGCATCACCGGCGATTCCACTCAACGACCCGACGGTGAAGCCCGCTTCCACCCGCGTCCAGGCCGTGCCGTCCCAGTGGCTCAGGGCGGGGTTGCCGGGCCGGCCGGGCGGCCCGCCGACGCCGGCCTCGGTGCCCACCGCCCAGACATCGTCGGCACCGGCCGAGTGGAGATCGGCGATCCCCAGACGCAGGCCCGCGATCGCGGGCAGGACCGTCCACGCTCCGTCCCAGCGGGCCACGAGCCCGGACCATCCTCCGCCGTTCGACTGGTCGCCGCTCACCCAGACCTCGCCCGGCGAGCGCAGTACGACCCGGTACAGACTCGCGCTCGCGACGGGCAGCGGGTCCAGCCATTGCCATCGCTGCCCGTCCCAGTGCAGCAGACGGGCGGCGCCGCCTCGGCTGCCGCAGATCCACACCCGCCGGTCGTGGCCGACCGCCACCGCGTTCAACCGAACGTCCGGCTCGCCCCTCCCCGGAAACGTGGCTTCCCGCCAGGAGGTTCCGTCCCAGCGCAGCAGCGGGCTGTCACTCCCGGCGGGCTGGCCCACACTCCAGGCCGCGGTGGAGCAGACACCGGCGACGTCGGTCAACCGTGTGTGGCCCAGGTGCGACAGGTCGGTCTTGGTCCAGGCACCGCCGTTCCACAGCATGGCCAGCCCCCGTCCCTGCGACGCCCCGGCCCGGCCCTCCTCGCCCACCGCCCAGGCCAGTTGGGATCCGGCTGCGGCGATACGACGCAGCTGCGCGGCCGGAGTGCTGCCGGGCGCCGGCACGGCCTGCCAGCCTTGCGTACGGGGCGTCGGCTCGTCGGCCCGGACCGGAGCCGGGCCGAGCGCGATCCCCGATAATGCGCCGATCGCCCCTGCGACAAATCGCCTTCGTCTCACTGCGGGATCCCTCCAGGCGGATGGAGCCGGATAGTGCCGGGCAGTGCCGGGAAGGGCCCGACAAGGCCGGACAGGAGGGACCACCGTGAACCAGCGAACCGCGGAGGTCTAGATACTCACGTGACAAAGCCCATGTTCCGTCACGGCTTCGAGAGTCCGGTGGTGGAGAGCTGGGCGGGGACGCGGGGGAGTGAGCCGTAGCGGCGACTGCGGCGGGCGTACTGTTCGATCGCGTCCCACAGATCGCGGCGGTCCACCTCGGGCCAGGGGGTGTCCAGGAACAGCAGTTCGGCGTAAGTGGCCTGCCAGGGAAGGAAGTTGGAAGTCCGCTGGTCGCCGCCGGTGCGCAGCAACAGGTCCACGTCGGGCAGTTCGGGGACGTGCAGGTATCGGGCGAAGACATGCTCGGAGACGGAGCCGGGATCGACCCTGCGGGCGACCGATTCCTGGGCGAGCTTGGCCGCGGCCGCCGTGATCTCGGAGCGGCCGCCGTAGTTCACGCACAGGGTCAGAGTCAGCCCGGTGTGGTGGCGGGTGGCCCGCTCGGCCTCGGCGAGGGTCTCGACGACGTCGGCCGGCAGGCGGGAGCGTACTCCGGCCCAGCGCACGCGGACGTCCAGTGTCGTGTCGTCGTCCGTCAGGCGACGCAGGCACTCGGGGATCTCGTACATCAGCGCGTGCAGTTCGTCGGCAGGGCGCTTCCAGTTCTCGGTGGAGAACGCGTACACGGTCAGGTGCTTCAGGCCGATCTCCAGGGCACCGTGGACGACGTCGATGAGTGCGTCGGCGCCCGCCCGGTGACCGTCACTGCGCGGCAGCCCGCGGGCGACAGCCCAGCGGCCGTTGCCGTCCATCACGATCGCGAGGTGGCGGGGCATGGCCTCGGCGGGCAGCTGAGGCGGGCGGGCGCCGGACGGGTGCGGGGTCGGAGGGACCGTCGGACGCCGCTGGGCGGCGACCGACCGCATCTCCTCGGTCCAGCCGGCCGCTTCGGGCGCGTCTGCCGGTGCCGGGCCCTGCGGGCAGGAGGGGAAGGGGCCCGGCGAGCAGGTCCGGATGGGGAAAGGGAACAGGCCCCAGGCCAGCGCGGCCTTCGCCCGGGCAGGCAGCAACAGGCGCATGCGGGCGCCCCGTGGCAAGGCCGGGCGGCGGTGCAGCAGCGCGGCGGGGGCGTCGGCCGCGGCCTTCAGGCGCAGCCGGTACAGGTCGGTGTAGGCGCCGAGCGCGACGCCGACCGCCGGGTGCAGCACCGGCGGCAGCGGGGTGCGGTCCAGCCATGCGCGGGCCCGGTCGGCCAGGCGGCGCACCAGTTCCTCGAACGCCGGGGTGGCGCGCCGGGCCAACAGGTCCGCCCGGCACACGCCGACCTCGTCCAGGGCTTCCTGCGGCAGCGGCACATGGCCGCGGCCCAGGTCCTCGGAGAGGTCGACAAGGGCGTCGGTGAGGTAGAGACCGTCCACGGCGGTCTGCCACGCCACGGCCGCCTCGGGCACGCCCGCGGCGAGCGCCTCCGGCTCGGCGGGCAGGCCCGCGACCCGCAGCAGCAGTGAGCCCGCGCGCAGCCAGAACGGGGTGTTGACCAGGCTGCTGTAGCGCCGCCACTCCTGCCACGTGGTGAACTGCCGCCCGTGGACGTCCTGGCGCAGCTCCTCGAACACCGTGTGCAGGAATCCCGGCGGCAGGTTCCAGGTCAGCATGGTGTGGATCAGCGCCTGCCGTACCGGGTCGCTGCTGCGGCCGTCGCGCAGGTCCGCGTCGAACGCCGAGATCCACGCCTCCAGCCGCCCGGCCCGCCCCGGATCCGTCCCGTCGCCGCCGGTTCCGCTCCGGCTGCCAGGGATTTCGGTGCTGTCGGCTGAATCGGCTGAATCGGCCAGGTCGTCCACGGCCCGTACGGCGCCGTACAGGGCCCAGGTGGCGGTCCGCAAAGGCGGCGGCAGCAGCAGCGAGACGGCGTACTCGATCTCGCCCGTCGCTCGGGTGGCACGGCGGCACGCCTCGTAGCCGCGGCGCAGGGCCGCGTCGTGGATGCCGCTGCGCTGGTAGACCCGGGCGGTGGGCACAGCCGGAGACCTCACCTCACGCCTCCGCTTCCGCGGACGTAGCCGCCGGCTGGGGGACCCAGGCCAGGGCCAGCGCACTGCCGACGGCGGTGAGCAGGAAGCCCAACAGCAGGCCGCCGAGGTTGGCGGCGACCAGGCTGACCAGGGACAGCACCGCGGCCAGGACGCCGGAGAAGTAGCGCAGGGCCGGGTTGTGCCACGTCGTCACACCGGCGACGACGAACAGGGCGCCGAGGGCCCATGAGGCGGCGCCGGCGGTGCCGGTGAACCGCAGGAAGCCCAGCCCCACCCAGGAGACGCAGATCAACTCCAGCCCGCCGAGGCCCAACAGCAGCCCCGCCGTGAACGGGCGGCTCCGCCGCCATCCTTGCCGGCCGAACCGCCGGTCAGGCCGTGCCGCCGTACTCATCGGGCCGCCCCCGGTGCGCAGCCGCCCGCACCTCGGCGCACCTCGATGGAGACACCCCGGGACGTGATCGTCCCGGCGGTGAAGGCATGCGGCTGCGTCGTCACCGTGCTGCCACTGACCTTCCGCGCGCCGACGGTGAACAGGCCCGTGGGCTCCTGCAGGGACAGCCGCGGCGTGCTGAACTTCGCGCCGGAGAGCTTCACCGACCGGGCCGTGGCCTTGCCCGCCTCAACGGTCAGGCCAGTGGCGGAGGCCTGCTCGATGCGTACGACGGCCGTGACCGCTCCGACGACCGGAAGGTGGGCGGTGGAGGTGACGCAGGCATCCTCCACCGTGGCCTGCTCCACGCGCGTCGCCAGCGCAGGCAACAACCCGCTGCGGCCGGCGGCGGCCGGCGAGGCCGACACACCCGACGCGGACACCCGCGCGGCATGCACGGTGACCGGAACCTCCCCCGCGAACGCCACGGACACGGCCCCTGCCGCGCTCCCGGCCAACAGGACGGACGCACCCACGAGCAGGGGAGCGAGCGCCAGGGCGAACCGGCGGCGGCTTGTCCGCCCACCGCTGGTCATCACGGGGAAGTCGTTGTCGATCACGACCCACCCAACGACCGTCCCGGACCGAAGTACCGCCAAACCCACGATCGGCTGATACGACTCCGCGGCCGGTTGCCGCTGCCGAGTGGCGGGAGGATGCGGCGGTGCGGCCTCCGGTCGCCGTCGTGCCACGCACTCAGTACGTGCCAGGGTCGCGGACCTCGCCCGTGCCCAGGGTGATCACGGCCCGGGGCAGCATGGGCTCCTGGCCCCGGCGGGAAAGCAGGACCACCTCCTCGACCGACGCCGACAGCGTCCCGAGCCGGACGGCGCACTCGGTCGCCAGGGTCTTCGGGTCCTGGGTGCGGCCGAGGGACAGGTGCGGGGTGAAGCGGCCGCCGCGCCCCTGGCAGAGCGGGAACCGCAGCCGCAGCTGACGGTGGAGGCGGGCCCATGGCGCCGTATCCGCCGCGGCCGGATCGAGCCAGACCGTCGCGTAGTGCCGGTGCCGGAAGTACCGCACACCGGCCAGGCGCGCCGTGAACGGCGTGCTCTGCGCCGCGACGGTGGAGAGCAGCGGCACGGCCCGGTCGAACTCCTCCTCCGGCACGAAGCCGAACAGCAGATTCACATGCGGCGGCCAGCGCCGTACCTGCGGATCGTGCTCCCAGCGGATGTCCTGAATGGCCGGCCACAACTCCCGTGGCGGCAGCCACGCCACCGCCGTCCGGGCCGTCGGTGCCACCTCGAGCGCATCCGTCGGCTCGCTCCCGCCGAAAGCCGGATCGCCGTCCATCCGGCCATCGTCCCAAATCGGTCACTGAAGCAGTGCGGAGACGCGCCGACGGGCCACCTCGAGCTCAACACACGTCGCCACCAACGAAGTTGACTGTTCATCAGTTCTGGAATCAAGTACAACTTTGCCAGTTCTTGGTGTAGCTGAGTCGTCGATTACGTGAGCCTCATGGGCACCAACCCCCCCACGTACGGTAAGAGGCAACAAAGATGACGATGAACCGCACTCTGCGCCACGGCGCTCGCACGCTGGCGTTGACGGCGACCACGCTCGGGGTGATCGCGGCGGCCGTCCCCGCTGGGGCGGAGGAGCAGCAGCCCACCGCGGAGCAGATCATGGCCGACTGTGCTTCCGGAGAAGGCAAGTGCAGCTTCAACTCCCCGGAAATCGGCGAAGCTTACGTCGGTAAGCCCCGCCAGGTCTCCGAACTGCTCTACAACTGCACCGCCTCGCCGGCCTCCCAGTCGATGTCGTGGGCGGACACCGTGGGCTCCTCCCACTCGGTGGGAGGTTCGGTCACCGTCGGGGCAGGCATCGAGGGCATCATCACGGCCAGCGTGACCGCGACGTACAACTACACCTGGCAGAGCTCGCACACGGAGACGAGTTCCTTCACCGTGACCGTGCGGCCGGGAGAAGTGGGCTGGATCTCCCGCGCCCAGGTGATGCAGCAGATATCAGGCACTTGGCAGACCCACTACGACGACCCCAAGTGGGGCCACTACTACTGGTTCGTACCCGATGTGATCACCGGCCCCGCCCCGAACGGCACGGACGGCAAGCACAGCGCGGTCGTGGTCAAGTCCCGCAAGATGACCGCAGCCGAGAAGAAGCTCTGCTCCACCGGCTCCACCCAGGACAAGGTCTTCACCCGCAGCCGCTGATCCGGCCCACGCCCGCGAGGCGGACGCAGGCGAGGGAGGGCGGGGTGGTCCGGGCTGCCGTTCAGAAGTCCGTGGGCAGCCCGCTCACCTCGGCGATGCCCCGCAGCTCTTCCGTCTGCCTGTGCCGTTCCCTGATGTATGCGGCGATCTCGCCGAGGCGGACGGGATCGGAAGCGGTGGTCGCGTCCGTGACGATCCTGACCGGGCCGGTCTCGTCGACATCGATCTCGATCACTTCATTGTCCAGGCGGCCGGTGACGGCGGTGGCGATGACGAGCGCGGCCTCGTCACGGACCTCTTGCGGCAGCTCGTCGCCCCGCGTGTCGAGCGCGAGGTCGAGACTGGAGAGGCGCTCCTCCTCGATCGCCTGGAGGGCTGGTTCCACCACGCGCAGCAGAAGGCGGTAGTCGTCCGTGTCCATCCGGATACGCAGGAGGTCCAGGTACACGTCCACGGGCCGGCCGTCGCCATGCGGAATCTCGGATTCACTCATCCGCTTCGTGTTCCCCGCAGGACGCCGTTCAGACCCGTCGCCAGCGGGCCATGGCGAAGGAGAACACACCGAACAGCACCAGCCCGGCCGCGACGCAGACCAGCAGCCAGGGGCCGAGCGGGGTCTCGGCGAAGCTGCGCAGGGTGTCGTCCAGCCCTTTGGCCTGGTCGGGTTCGTAGTCGATGGCCGCACGGACGGCGAAGACGCCGGCCAGGGCGAACACCAGCCCACGGGCGGCGCCGCCGGCCACGCCGGTGACGTCCACGAGTTGCCGCGTCCGGTGGCTCATCTGCCCGAGCCTGAGCTTGTCGCGGTACTTGCGCAGAACCGCCCGTCCGCCGATCCAGCCGCCGGCCACGACGATGGCGACACCGGCCGCGCCCACCAGCCACTGACCGGCGGGTATCTCCAGTGCCCGGGCGGTGGCATCGCGGGACTGCTGGTCGCTCGATCCGCCGCCGCTGTGGTTCCGGCTCGCCGCGACCGACAGCACGGAATAGGCGACGAAGACGTAGAACGCGAAACGAACGGTGGCCAGCAGCCGCTTGCGCGCGCTGCGACCGTCCTGCCCGACGGAGCCGAAGAGTGCCTCGGACAACCGCCACAAGGCCATACCGACGAGCCCGATGCCCAGCGCCCACAGCAGTACCGCGCCGAACGGCTTCTGCGACAGCTCCGCCAAGGCCCCTCCGCGGTCGGCCTGCTCGTTCGTGTCGCCGAAGGCGATCTGCAGCGCCAGCGCACCGACGAGCAGATAGATCACACCGCGGGCGGCGAGCCCCGCCCGCGCCGCCCCCTCGGTCACCGAACCCCGCGCCACCCGCCGGGCCCGGAACCGTCCCGTCCATGCCAACGCACTCATGTCCATGTAGACCTCCCGGCAGTCCGAATGCCCCGGCACGACCGCCACACACCCGGCTGTGCCGCCGGCCACGGAAGTACGACACGGACGGCGACGATGAACAGCCGCTTCGCGGCCCGGGGCGGGCGGGAGTGTTCAGGGAGGCGCAAAAGGGCTTGAACGCGGTCAACCCGTCCTGCGGAGCGGGATACTGGTGCCTTCTCGCGTCGTGGTGATCAGGGGAGTGGCTGGGTGAACTCTGCCGAGGGAAAGGGCGGTTGGGGCGTGGGCGATGGCTGGGGTGGGCGGCACGCGGTCGTGGTGGGCGGGAGTCTCGCGGGGATGCTCGCGGCGCACGTCCTGGCGGGGCACGCCGACCGGGTGACCGTCGTGGAGCGCGACCGGTTCCCGGAGGGGACGAAACCGCGCCCCGGCGTACCGCAGGGCCGACATCCACATGTTCTGCTGGAGGGCGGGCAGGTGGCCCTGGAGTCACTGCTGCCGGGCTTCCTGGCGGAGTTACGGGCGGCGGGGGCGCCGCGGGTGGGCATGCCGTCGGACATGGTGCTGTGGCAGAACAGCCGCTGGTACCGCCGGCTGCCCGCGACGACGCACATCTACACCGGTTCCCGCGCACAGCTCGAGGAGCTGGTACGGCGGCGGGTTCTGGCCAACCCGGTGATCAGCGCGGTGGACGGGACCGATGTCGTAGGGCTCCTCGGCGACGCCTCGCGCGTGCGGGGCGTGCTGCTGCGGGACCGCTCCGGCGACGCCCGCGGGGACCAGCGGGCCCTGGAGGCGGACCTGGTCGTCGACGCCTCCGGCAGCGGCACGAAGGCCCCGCAGTGGCTCACGGCGATCGGGGCCGAGGCCCCGCTCGAGGAGACCATCGACACGGGGCTCGCGTACGCCTCGCGCGTCTACCGCGGCAGGAGCGGCGTCCTCGACGGCCACACCGTCGGCTACTACGTCTATCCCAGCCCCGATCAGGTCCACGCCGGCGGTGCGTTGCCGCTGGAGGACGGCAGCCATCTGGTCATCGTCTCGGGGCTGCGCGGTGACGAACCGCCCACGGACGACGACGAGTTCGTGACGTACACCAAGAGGCTGCCGCATCCGCTGCTGCACCGGTGGCTGGACGAGGCCGAACCGCTCTCGCCGGCCTTCGGCTACCGACGCACCGCCAATATCCGCCGCCGCTACGACGTGCCCGGCAACGGCCCGGCCGGATTCGTCGCCACCGGCGACGCCCTGTGCACCTTCAACCCGATCTACGGACAGGGCATGGCCATCGCCGCGATGAGCGCGGTCGCTCTGCGCGACGCACTGGCCGATCCACGCCGGACCCCCACGACGCGGCGCGTGCAGCGGGCACTCCTCGCGGCATCCCGGCAGGCGTGGGACATCTCCGCCGGGGCGGACCGCAAGATGCCGGGGGCGGCCGGCAACGCGGTGGCCGGCGGACCCGCGGACCGTGCTGCCGACTGGTACCTGCAGCGCGTCCAGGACCGCGCCCCGGGCGACCCCGTCGTAGGACGCGCCTTCCGCTCCGTACTGACCCTCTCCGCACCCGTCACCGCCCTGTTCGCCCCGCCCGTAGCCCGAGCCGTCCTCTTCCGCCCGCCGACAACGGCTCCTGCCGAGCCGCCGGCGACACCGGAGGAACCGGGGGCCTGAGTAAGGCCGCCACTTGCCCAGGCACCATGGCCGGCTTTTCAAGCGACCCCGAGGACGCTGGGCGCGGCGGTCGGCGCCCAGCCGGGCGAGCCTTCGGCAGGGGGCGTCGGGCGCGGGCGCGTACGGCGGGACGGGTGCGCGGTCGGGCCGCGCCAGCCACCTGTTGCGGTTCTTGGCGCCAACGCGCGGGACCTACGTGTCGGTGTGGTGCGAGGAGGCCTCCGCGACCTTCTTGAGCGCCGACGTCGTGGCAGGGTCACCGACCTTGGCGGGTTGATCGTGCCTGCCGTTTTCAGGGCGCTCGTGCTGGAAGTGGGAGGGGGCCAGCCTGCCACCGGGACCCTGGGATTCCGACAGGGCGTCGCCGGCGCCGACCGGAGTTGGCCGCTGCCCGCTGTCCTGCGCCAGGTCGTCCGGGGCCGTCTCCCCTCGTGCGTCCTGGCGGGGGCGCGGCTGGGTCAGCCAGGCGACGGCCGCGCCGGTGAGAGCCAGGGGCCATTCCACCACGCCGGCCACGCCGAGCACCCCGGCTCCGGTGTAGACCGCGATCCGCCGTCCGCGCGGCGAGACCGCACCAATCCGATCCAGGGCACCGTCGGCGACCTTGCTCACCTGCCCCGCGCCGGGCAAGCGGCGGAGCCCGGAGCCAAGGATCCGCAGCGGCTGAGGAAGATCCGAGGAGTTCGTCCTGTCCTGACTCATTGCGTACTCCCTCCGCGCGTCATCAACGGTCCGCAGTCCGAGTTTCCCCTTGTCACACCAGGTATGCGGTGGGGATCGACATCAGTCGGCCCAGGCGGCCGAAAGCTCGTGCCCCATGGCCGTGAACGACCAAGTCGCCCGCCGGTTTCCCAGGGCGGGCGGCTCGTGCCGTAGGTGTTCAGAGATCGGGATCGGCGGCGGCGCACTGGAGGCGCCCTGGGCCGCTGGACGACACCGGCATGGCGCCGGCGACGGGATTCCAGCGGTGAGTCGACAGCCCGGTGCGCCTCCCCGGTGCGCCTCCCCGAGGCGCCACGGCGGTGCGCGACCGACCCGTGCTCACAGCCCGTGCTCACAGCCCGTGCTCACCGCGCAGGCAGCAGCACACCGGGATTGAGGACGCCGGCCGGGTCGAGAGCGGCCTTGGCGGCGGTGAGCGCGGCGGCGAAGGGGCCGGGTCGCTGGCGGTCGTACCAGGGCCGGTGATCGCGGCCGACCGCATGGTGATGAGTGATCGTGCCGCCGCTCTGCGCGATTGCCTCGGACACCGCGGCCTTGATGTGGTCCCACTGGCTGACGATGCTGCCCCAGCGGCCGGGCGCGTACACGCTGAAGTAAGGCGCCGGGCCGTCCGGGTAGACGTGGGTGAACCGGCACGCGACCACCCCCGTTCCGGCGACCTCTTCGACGGCCCGCCGTGCCGCGTCGGTGACCGCCTGATGCAGTGCGCCGAACCTGTCCCAGGTACAGGCCGTCTCGAAGGTCTCGGCGATCACCGAGTGGCGAGCCAGCGCGTCCCGCTGGTACGGCATCCGCAGGAACGACGAGCGCCATGTCTCGGCGGCGGACTCGCCTCGGGTGTCGCCGCCGGACTCTCCCGCGGCGTCGGCGTACGGTTCGCCGCCGTGGTCCCGGCACAGTTCCACCGCTCGCTCCAGGCCGGCGCGCACCGGGTGGTCCGCCGACTCGAAGGCGAGGACGAGGAGGCCGCCGCCGACGCTCACGCCCGCGTTGATCAGTGCCTCGGTCGCGTCGAACAGACGGCAGTTCGCCGGGTTCAGCCCGCTCTGCGCGACGGCACGGATGGCCGCCACCGCCGATGCGTAGTCGCTGAACCGCACGGAGGTACCGGCGCGCCAACGCGGGCGCTCCTGCAGCCGCATCCATGCCTCCGTGATGATCCCCAGCGTTCCCTCACTGCCCAGGAAGAGCCGGTCCGGCGACGGTCCGGCGCCCGAGCCCGGCAGCCGCCGCGACTCGCTGATCCCGACGGGCGTCACCACACGCATCGATTCGAGCAGGTCGTCGATGTGCGTGTACAGCGTCGCGTAGTGCCCGCCCGCCCGGGTGGCGAGCCAGCCACCCAGCGTGGAGAACTCGAAGGACTGCGGAAAGTGGCGCAAGGTCAGGCCGTGCGGCCGCAGTTGGTCCTCCAACTGCGGGCCGAACACACCCGCCTGGATTCGCGCGGCACGACTCGTGGTGTCGATCTCCAGAACCCTGCTCAGACGCTCGAGGTCGATGGTGACGACGGCGGGGTGGTCGGCGCACCGCGCCTCGACACCGCCGACCACGGAACTGCCGCCGCCGAACGGGACCACCGCGATGCCCTCGCGTGTGCACCAGTCGAGCAGGTCGGTCACGTCGCGCTCGTCACGGGGGCGGGCGACGAGGTCCGGTACCTGGCGCAGGTCCCCGTGCAGATTGCGCACCACGTCCCGGAACGCCTTGCCGTGCGCGTGCGCGGCCCGGTCGGCGGGATCGGCGGAGCACAGGTCGGCGAGGGAGGCCGGGGGAGTCGTCCGCGGTCCGGGCAGATCGAGGGCGGCGATGCCGGGCGGGTCGTGGGCCGTCAGCTCCCCCGGCATCACGGCCCGCACCCGGCCGAGCAAGGCGTCTAGCTCCGCGCCGACCACCGCGTCCTCGACGTTGCCCCATCCCCACCACGACCGCGTCATGTCGCCCGCTCTCTGTCGCCCGTCCGATGAATTGACCAATGGGTAAATTACCGCTCGGTCATATGGTTGGCTAGGATGAGCCTCATGGGGAAGGCCGGAACCAAAGGCGTCTCCCGCGTCGATCGGGAGCGACAGATCATCGACGTGGCCGTGGAGGAGTTCGGCAGACACGGCTACGCAGGCGTGTCCGTCGCCGCCGTCGCGCGGCGCGCGGGGATCTCCAAGCCGCTGATCTACAGCTACTTCGACTCCAAGGACGGCCTGTACCTCGCCTGCGTCCACCATGTCGGCGCCCTCCTGGTGGACTCGGTGGCCGCCGCCCGGTCGCGCAGCGGATCGACCGGTCACGCCGTCGACACGCTCACTGCGATCTTCACCGCCGTCGAGCACTGCCGGTACGCCTGGTCCGTCCTCTACGACCCGGCTCTGCCGCCGGCCGGCGAGATGCGCGACGCCGTGAACCGCTACCGTGAACGCCTCGCCGCCATGGGCGCCGCCGGTGCCGCGCAGCTGCTGGCCGGTGCCGGACACGACGACCCGCTCGACCACGACCTGCTCAACCACGTGTGGCAGCACACCGTCACAGCCGTGATGCGCTGGTGGTTCGAGCACCCGGACCAGAACACGTCCGAGATGACGGCCCGTTGCGCCCGCCTCCTCATGGCCCTCGGCACCGGCTGACCCGGGCACGCCGTCCTCGCTCATCGCACGCGGCCGTCCGCCTTGTCGGCAGGCGGCATGGGGGACTCGTCAACCATGCTCCGGCTCCGAAGCACCGGTGGCGGGCCGCGTTCGGGGAGCATGGCCCGCCCGTCATGGCCGAGCCGAACGCACCAGCCCTTGACCCGGGCGACTAGCGAGCGATCGCATCCGCCCCCGCCTGCGCGAACTTCTCGTCCAGCGCCCCGGACGGGGCACCCGCGACGCCGATGCCGGCGATCGGCGCCTTGTCGGCGGTGACGGGGACGCCGCCCGCCAGGAACAGGGTGCCCGGGATGTCCTTGAGGTTCGGGGCCTGTTCCAGGCGCTCGGCCAGCTGGGAGGTGGGGGCGTTCCATGCGACCGAGGTGAACGCCTTGCGCTCGGCGGACTCGTAGGACTGCGGGCCGGCGCCGTCGCCGCGCAGGGTGACGATCGTGTTGCCGTTGCGGTCGACGACGGCGACCGTGACGCGCTGGTTCTCCTTCTCGGCGGCGTCGAGCGCGGCCTGCGCGGCCTTGCCGGCGGCGTCGATCGTCAGGTGGGTGGAGGTGGTGGTGGCCCGGTCCGGGGCGACGGCCGACGTGGCGGCGGCGGACGTCGTGGCGGGCGCCGAGGCGTTCGCGGACACCGCGCCGAAGCCCGCCAGGGCGACGACGGCGAGCACGGCGCCGCCGGTGGCGACGCGGGCACGGCGGGAGAAGTTCTTGTGCACTCGGTTCATGGGTCGGTCGACTCCTTCGGTGGGCGGGCGGCCCGGTTGCCGCTCCGCTTCGTCCGCTCTCCACCCTCGTCCCGGAACCAGGCCGCGCCGGTCGACGTTCCGTCTGCCTCCCGGTCGCGCGACGGACGACACCGGTGTCATCCGATCGGTTGACCTGCCCGGCCCGCGCAGCGGGCCACAATGGAGGTGTTTGCCCAGTTCAGCGCCCACAAGCAGGGAAGGGAGGCGACCCCGCATGGGGAACCGGCCATACGAACCGGACACCGTGGACACCCGGTGGCTCGGCGCCGTGATGCACGCGGCGTTCTTCCTGCTGCTCGGCGGAGCGCTCACCCGCTTCCTGCTGCGTCACCCCGGCGAACCGCGTACGCCGTGGATCATCGCGCTGTGCGTGGTGCTCACCGTGCTGCATCTGCTGGGCCCCAAGGCCGGCGATTCCGGCCCGCGGCCCATCGGTCGGCACACGGCCTGGCTGGCGCTGGTCGTCGTGGTGTGGATGATCCTGGTCGTGCTCGCCCCCAGCTTCGCCTGGTGCGCGGTGCCCCTCTTCTACACCGGCCTGCGCACACTGCCCTCGCGCGCGGCCCTCGCACTCGTGGCGCTCCTGACCGTGTTCGTCGTCGCCGCGCAGGTGCAACTCGCGGGCCGCTTCGACCCCAACCTGGTCCTCGCCCCGCCCGCCGTCGCCGCCCTCGCCACCGCCGTGTTCCTCCAGATGGAACGGCACACCTCGCGCCAGCGCGTCCTGATCGACGACCTGATCCGCACCCGCCACGAACTCGCCGCCGCCGAACGCCGCGAGGGCACTCTCGGCGAACGCCAGCGGCTGTCCATGGAGATCCACGACACGCTCGCCCAGGGCCTGTCCAGCCAGCGGATGCTGCTCCAGGCGGCGGACCGGGTATGGGACACCGAACCGGACAAGGCCCGCGCCCACGTCCGCACCGCCGCGTCCGTCGCCGAGCACAACCTCACCGAGGCCCGGCGCTTCGTGCACGACCTGGCCCCCGCCGACCTCGCCCGCGGCGGCGGCCTCCCCGAGGCGCTGCGCGCCCTGGCCGCACGCGAGTCCGAGGCACACCTCGCCGTACGAGTCCACGTCGACGACGACGGCCGACTTCCCGAGCTGCCCGACCGGGTCCAGTCCGCCCTGCTGCGCGTCGCGCAGGGCGCCCTGGCCAACGTCCGTGAACACGCCGCCACCGACAACGCCGCCCTCACCCTCACCCTCCTCGACGACGCGGTCGTACTCGACGTCACGGACGACGGCGGCGGCTTCGACCCCACCGCACTGCCTGATTCCCCGGGCGCGGAACGCGGCCACGGTCTGCCCGCGATGAGGGCCCGGCTACGCGCCCTCGGCGGCACCCTGACCGTCGAATCCGCTCCCGGCGAGGGCACCGTCCTGTCCGCCGCCGTCCCCCTGGAGGCGCCCCGATGACCCCCGACCGCACTCCCGTGCGGATTTTGGTCTGCGACGACCACGCCGTCGTACGGGCCGGGCTGCTCGCCCTGCTCGACAGCGCCCCGGACATCGAGGTCGTCGGCGAGGCCGGCACCGGCGAGGAGGCGCTCGCGCTGGCCGCGAAGCTCACCCCGGACGTGGTGCTGATGGATCTGCAGCTCGGCGAGGGCATCGACGGCGTGGAGACCACCCGCCGCCTCACCTCCACCCCCGACCCCTCCGCCCACGTGTTGGTCCTGACCACCTACGACACCGACGCCGACATCACCCGTGCCATCGAGGCGGGCGCCACCGGTTACCTGCTCAAGGCCGAGCGCCCCGAGGAGCTCTTCGCCGCGATCCACGCAGCCGCCGAGGGACGTACGGCCCTGTCGGCACCGGTCGCCGGCCGCGTCATGGCCAACCTGCGCCGACCCCGCCCCACCCTCACCGACCGCGAACGCGACATCCTCGCCCAGCTCGCCCGGGGCGTCGGCAACCGCGACATCGCCCGCGCCCTGTACATCAGCGAGGCCACGGTCAAGACCCACCTTCGGCGCATCTACGACAAGCTCGGCGTCGACACGCGCGCGGGCGCGGTGGCGGTCGCGAAGGAGCGACGTCTGCTGCCGTGACCTACGGTCCGCGTGCAGTGCGCACACGGAAGGGGCGGGCCGCCCGACAGTGTGCGCCCCGCCCCGTCGATTGAGGCTTTACCTCGGCCGTGGTGGCTCAGAAGGCAAATGCCGCAGCCCCCTGAGTTTCCTTGATGCAAGGATTGGCGAAGGTGTGCTCGTAGTTTATGCGTGTACCACGCCATACCCCCTGAACGGTGACGACAATGGGGCGGTATTCCCTGGTGCAGGGTTGTCCTGCCTCATTCCCGCGGAGTGTGGCCAAGCGGTCGAGGTCCCCCCTCACACGGTCCAGATCCGCGCAGGCCTGTCGCGGATCGGGGTGAGTTCCCGAGGTGGTGTACGCACAGTTCACCGTCACCGCGCGCTCCGGCGCTGTGGAGGCGGCCTTCTCGCCGTGGCCGGTGGTCATGACCAGCGCCGAGGGGGCGTACAGCGAGGCGGGAGCGGAGGCCGGCGCGCTGTGGGCAGGCATGCTCAGGGGACCGGCGACAGCTGTAGTGAGCAGGACTCCTGTCATTGCCCAGCGTGTCATTGGTCGCATGGTGTAACTCCCTTCTGTTTGCGGTGTTGATGCCTCGAAGTACCCGCCTTGTTGCTGTCGTCTCAGAACGCTGGAGTCGAATTCTGTCCGCCGCTGGAATTCGGACCATATTGCCTGTTCAATCAGTGGCTTGAATGGCCGATCGGTCCTCATGGTCGAGGAGGTGACAGGTCTTTCATTGCATTCGCGGGTCGAAGGTGTGGCTGATGTGCCTGAGGTGTGAAATGGCCTGAAATCTGTGGCGGTGCGTGCTCGGCCGGGGGTGGAGGATGGGTAGCCGCTCACGCCTCCTCGCGGTGTCCGCGGTGAAGTTGCCGGTCCGCGCGTGGAAGCCGGCTCTCGACAGTCGTACGGACGACCGCTGATCCCGACGAGGACGGCCTGCTTGAACCGTCCGCCGACAGGCCGAGGCGGGCCCGCGACCAGTACGTGCGGGACTGGCGCGATGGCATGCGCACCCTGCCGTTCCGGGGGCCGGAGCCCGCCGCCGGCCCGCTGCGGCACGCACTGGACTGGGCCCGCACGGACGACCACGCTCAAGGACCTGCTGCCGGAGGACAAGGCCACCGAGCCCAACGGCGCGAACGGCACGAACTGTGCGAACTGCACGAAGAGTTCAGCCCATACGCCACAGTGCTCCATGGATCAGCTGCGAAAGATCGCGCTCAGCTCCGAAATGAAACCGAGCCGGCGAGTGTGGCGGCGGGGGTCGTGTCCCTCGCTACGGTCTGACCGCGTCCCACCGACCCGCCGTCACATCCACGGAACGCTTCGGCGCGGCACCCCTCAGCGGGCGGGCGGCATGTCCGTGGGGCTGGAGTCGAGTCCGGGCCGTTTGCCGGCCCAGGCTCCGCGGGTGAAGTCGGGGATCTCGACCGGGCGGCCCTGCCTCGCCAGGGACGCTGCGCTCAGGGGGACCGCCGCGCACCAGGCAGCCGAGTCGTACACGTCGATGTCGGGCACCAGCCCGGCACGCATCAGCTGGACGGTGCGCCACTGCAGGACGTAGTCCATGCCGCCGTGCCCGCCGTTGTTCGCGGCGTCGTCGCCGACCTTCCGCCACAGCCAGTGGTCGTACTCCTTGCGGTAGTCGGCGAAGTCGCGCCAGGTGTGGCCGGCGTGGTCCGGTTCGAGATAGACACGCGCGCCGGTCGGGGCGGGGCCCGCGTAGTCCTCGACGATGCCGCGGCTGCCGGCGAGGGTGTTGATCCTGCTGTACGGCCGGGGTGAACTCACCTCGTGCTCGGCCCGGATGACCCTGCCCCTCTCCGTTTCGATGAGGCAGGTGATCAAGTCACCGTTGACGTATGTCTCCTTCCAGGACGGGTGGTCCCGGGGGATGAAGCGCTCGCGATAGTCGGCCAGACCCTTCGGGGCGGTCGCGGTGGCGCTCAGGGTGGTCATCCGGTCGCCGCGGTTGATGTCCATGGCCGCCGCGATCGGGGCCAGCCCGTGCATGGGGTACAGGGACGCGGTGCTGCGGGTGTGCCACAGTCGTCGCCAGGAGTCGGTGTAGTACGTGTCTGAGAAGAGGAGTTCACGCAGGTCGTGGCAGTAGCCGCCATGGCCGTTGGTGATGTCTCCGAACAGGCCGGCGTGCGCCATCCTCAGCATGGCCAGTTCGTTGCGGCCATAGCTGCAGTTCTCGGCGAGGAGCAGGTGCTTGCGGGTGCGCTCGGAGGTGTCGACGAGGTCCCAGAGCTGGCGGAGTTCGGTCGCGACGGGAAGTTCCACCACGGCGTGTCTGCCACTCGACAGCGCGGCACTGCCGTGTTCGTAGTGGAACTCCCACGGCGTGGCGACGTACACCAGGTCGATGTCGTCGCGCCGGAGCATCCGGGCGTAGGCGTCGGCTGATCCGCCGTATTCGGCCGGGCGGGGCTCGCCCTTGCTCACCAGCCGGTCCGCGGCGCGTCGCGCGCGGTCGGCGCGGATGTCGCAGACGGCGGTCACGGTGCAGCCGGGTACGGCCGCCCAGCCCGTGATCATGCCTGCGCCACGGTTGCCCAGGCCGATGACGCCGACGCGGACGGTTCTGTGGACCTCGAACGGCACGCCGATCATCGACTTCTGTCCGGGACGGCGGCTCGGCGCCTGTCCGGTCGCGGCGGAGGCGGCCGGTGCCGCGGCGGTCATCCCGGCCGCGAGCGCGCCGGTGGCGACGGCTCCACCCAGGAGCAGTCGGCGTGAGACAGCGGGTGTTTCGGACATGACGGCAACACTCCTCGGTGGGGTGGCTTGCATCACTGTCGGGGCACTGTCGGGACTGTCGGGGCATGACTCTGCGGGCTTCGAGGGTGCATGTCAATATGTGCTCGATAGAAAGCAGTTCCGAGCAGGATCGAGCATTGCCGGGCTGGCTGACAGCTTGTCAGACCGGTCCGGTTCGTCCGGCTTCCGAGCCGGCGCCGTGCCGATCCAAGGGATGAGTTGCGGGGCCGGCCTCCCCTGCTTGCTGCTGTGCGGAGGACCTGGTTGCGCCACCGACAGCCCATGTCCATGCTCACGCTCTGCGGAGTGGCCGTATGCACGAAGCGCGGGGCGCGCTGTACCGCGCCCCGCGCCAGGGTGGGTCAGATACCGAACGGTGCGGCGTAGCGGACGATTCCGCTGGGCAGCGGGTGCTCGGCGTCCAGGGTGAGGGCCATCAGGGCCTCGTCGGGTACCTCGATGGTCAGGCCGATGCCGTGGGTCGAGGCGCGGGTGAACCCGAACCGGGGGTAGTAGGTCGGGTGCCCCAGGACGACGACGTAGTGCTCGCCCATGTCCTTGGCCGCTGCGAGGGCGGCGCGGACGGCCGCGGAGCCGGCGCCGCTGTTCTGCCGCTCGGGGCGGACGGCGCACGGGGCCAGGCACAGGGCCGGGGTGTCGCCGATGTGGCAGCGGGTCAGCAGCGCGTAGCCGACGTGGCGGCCGTCCTCGTCCGTGGCGACGAGGGACAGGCCCTCGATCCAGGAGGAGTCGGCACGCAGCGCGTCGACGAGGTCGGCCTCCAAGGAGGTTTCGAACGCGGCCAGGACGATGTCACGGATGGCGGGGATGTCGGCGCTGGTCTCAGCGCGCGTGATCCAGTTGCGCATGATGGATGAAGATCCGTTCCGGAGTGGTGTTCGTGTGGACGCCCCGCGAGCTCACGCTCCCGGCGAGGGCGGACGGGATGAGGTCAGGCCACGGCCCGGGACGTGAGGGAGACCCGGACACTGCGCACGGTGGCCTTGAGCGCGGTCATCAACCTCACCTCCCTGTTTCTCTGCTCTTCCGTCGACACGAACAGAGAAGGAGCATACTCAGGTTCCCGCACTCCTCCCACAAATCCCACAGGGCCACTGCCCCCACCCCTGGACGGCGAGATCACTCCTCGCGGCACACCGTGTCCGGGTCGGCGCCCTTGCGGCCCGGCGGCGCGGAGAGCGGTTCGTCGCTGCCCGCCGGCCGCCCGCACACGGTGACCGAGCGCACCTTGTGGCCGCGGTAGGTCACCCGCACGATCTTGTAGCCGTGTCCCCGCTGATCGGCGTAGGGCTGGCTGCCGGCGAAACTGACCGTGCCGACCGGCAGGTTCGGGTTGGGGCGCCAGCGCAGGTCGGCCCAGGTCTCCGGGGCCGTCTGCGGGGCGTCGCCGTTCTTCGAAGCCCGGTACAGCACCGCGGTGGCGCTGTAGGCCAGTACCGACTGACCGCTGGAGAAGAGGGCGTCGTTCCAGGGCCGGGCGGGATCGGCGAGCGCGGTCGCCGTCGCGCCCGCGGGGAGCAGGTCGCCGAGCGCCTGGTGGGCGTCCTGGTAGAAGCCGGTCGCGCCGACGAGGTCCATCGGGGCCAGCGCGAAGTGGTAGAGGGTGACCTCCGGAGGGATGCGCAGACTCTCGCCCTCGTCGTAGTTGCTCTTGGCCAGGTCGTCGCCGGTGAACACGGTGATGGGCCGGCCGGAGCAGCCGGGCGTGGAGCCCAGTTGGGACATCAGGTTGGGCACGTCCTCCACCCGGCCCGCGAAGTACAGGGCCCTGGGCACCGGGTCACTCGCGCAGATGTTCTCCACCGGGTCGGTGAGTTCCGGTTCGCCGTTGGGGCTCAGCCCGTAGGAGCGGGAGGGCAGCGGCGTGAAGCCGGCCCGGTCCAGCATCTGCTTGCCCACCCTGGCCTGTTCGGTCGTGTAGAAGTCCTTCTCGCTGCCGACCTTGCGGGACAGCACCACGCCCCGGGCGCCCTCCGCGCGCCGGGCGAGTTGCCTGGCGACGACGAGCAGCGCGTTCGCCTCCTCCTCGTCGGTGGCGGCCAGCCCGAACCAGTTCGACAGTTCCCGCGCCAGATGGCTGCCGGAGTTGGTGGTGCTCACCACGGGCAGGCCCGCGCCCTTGAGGATCTCCACGGCGTCGTCGCTCTCCGTGGTGTCGCGTCCCAGGCCGACGACACCGACGACCGACCGATCGCGCCGTGCCAGCTCCGCTATGTGCCGGGCCATGGGCAGCACCTGGAGCATGTTCTCGCCGGCGTTGGCGAGCAGGACCCTTATCTTGGTCGGCTGGTGAGTGCTGACATTGGCGTAGTGCTGGTAGAGGTAGACACCCGTGATCTCCTCCAGCCCCTTGCGGGTGTCGGACTCGTCCGCCGCGGTGACCGGACCGGCGTAGACGATCGTCACGTACTTGTCCTCGGGGCCGATCTTCGCGTTCTCCGCCCTGATCGCCTGCTCGACGGCGTCGAAGGTGACGCCCTTGCCGGCCCCGTACAGTTCCAGCTCGTTGCCCGCCGCCAGCCGTACGTCCCCGGTCGCGATCCCCACACACTCACCGCCCACCAGGACGGAGTCCGTGTTGGAGCCGATCAGCCGACCCTCGCAGTAGCGCTGGGCCATCCACCGGTTGCCCAGGAAGCCGAGAGCGAGGGCGATGGCGAGGACCACCGCCAGGCAGGGCCTGGACCACAGCAGCCAGACAGCCGTACGGCGGATCCGGGTGGTGGAGTGCTGCGCGGAGTGCCGGCGGCGCAACTCCTCCGCTGACAGCGGTATCCACAGGATCCACGGCAGGGCGGCCGAACGCCCAGGGGACTGGCCGACGTTGAGGCCCGTCACCCACTCCTGATACCTGGCGTCCGCCGCGAAGGCACGCTCCGGATCGTCCTGCGGGGGTCCGTCGGGGTGCGGTGCGGCGAGCCGCCCCGGGTCCTCGGATCCCGGCGGCCGCAGCCGCTCCGCTGCCGGGATCGCGGCCAGGACCAGCAGCGGGTCCACCTCGCTGCGACGGGTGCGCACGTTGCTGATCGCCCGCAGCAACAGCAGGCCGCCGTCGTCCTCGGTGGCACAGGGCAGATACACCACCGGTGGAACCGTGCGCTTGCGGCGGCGCAGGTCAAGCGTCCGGGGCCGGAAGTTGTCGCGGAGATCCTCGAGCAACGCCAGCACCCGCAGCTCCAGGTGGAACTGACGAGCCGTCGCATCACCGGCCTGGGCGGCCACCACCTGCTGGGCGACGGCGAAGGCCCGGCCACGGATCGTCTCCCAGGACTTCGTCGGCCGCCACCGGGACCATTCGGCGGCCGCCGGGCGGTCGCTCGAAGGGGCCAGGAAGGTGGTGGTCGCGAACCACCGGCTGGCCCGGCGCAGCCACAGCAGCGGCGGCGCGCTGCGCGCCAGCAGGTGCACCACGCCGAACGCCGCCAGTGCCAGCGCCCCACCCCACAAAGCCGTCTGCCATCCGCCCTCGCCGAGCAGCACGCTCAGGCACGCGATGAACATCGCGCCCACGAAGCCGGACGGGTTCACCACCGCGCCGACAGTGTCGGCGACCGCCGAGACGCGTCTCTCTTCATCGGTGCCGTCCGGATCACGCTCCGGCCGCCAGCGCAGTTCGGCCAGCCGCCGCATCAGCCGTTCGCGGCGCTGGGCGGCGGACCACACGGTGCTCACGTCCCCGCCGACCTCCGGCGCGGCCTGCTCGATGGCGCGCAGCAGCCGCGAGCGCGGAAAGCCGAACGGCTTGTACTGCGACTGGTTCTGGTTGTCCCAGGGGTGTTCGCACAGCTGGCGCACCAGGTCGATCGCCGAGGAGTACGCGTCCGCGCCGCCTCCGCCGTCCAGCCGTGTGGCGATCAGCCCCCGCGGCTGATGGCCCTGACGGACGAACTCCACGACCTGCGCGACCCGACGGTCCAGGGTGCCGGTGTCGTCCTCCTCGCCGGCCTGCAGGACCACCAGCGGCGTCACCGGCGGATTGTCCCGGAAATTGTCGATGAGCCGTCTCATCAACTCGAACACCGCGTCGGCCGCTTCTATCCCGGCGCTGCCACTCCATACCTCTCTGGCCACTCGCCCCGCCCCCGTCGCATCCACCCGACCCGGCACTCCCGGATCCGATGCTGATACCCACACGGAAACACCCTGCACCGTACGGACGTTGGGATTCTTACGACCGGTCAGAGCGCCGAGGCGCGGATCGACCGTCCGGGGAGCACATGGGCCCTCGGCGCGCTACGGCCCGAAACACGAGCAACGCTGTGACGGGTGTGCCGGCAAGAGTTCTGGCCGCCGACACGCAGCACTTCCCGGTCAAGGTTCTTCAGGGCGCGCCGTCACGCTGCCCGCCCTGCTGGCGGGGTGGGCCGTGGCGCGAGATCGGCGTGGATGCTCCGTACGGTCACAGGGACTGCTGCCCGGAACCGGTCCGCCGCTGACCCCGGGGATGCCGCCGGGAATCCGTGGGTGAGCCCACCAGTCTTCTGGGCAAGTCATGTTCGGCCGGTGGCTTGCCCACCCCGGTCTCGGACAGGAAGAGGTGCGGGATGCGATCCTTTGAGGCCGGGGAGTCGGTCGTGCGGCGGGATGTGTACCGCAGCGGCCGTGTGTGGAGCGAACAGGCGCTGCGTGTCATCGCCGACACCGGCGAGGCTCTGGTGGCCGGCTGCGCTCCCGGCGCTGAAGCGCGCTGGCCCGCGCTGTACGCCAGGGCCCGCGCCGACGGCGACCGATCGGTGCGCACCGAGGCGTTCGACGCGATGGCCACGGGGGAGTGGGAGCTGGAGCCCGCGGTGTGGCAGGAGACCGAACTGCTGCTGTGGAAGGCGCCGGAGGTGTGGTTCAGCATCAACGCCTTCTACACGAGCGCCGGGCTGCGGAACTGGTACGTGAACTTCGAGCACCCCATCTGCCGCACGCCGGCCGGGTTCGACACCTTCGACCTCACCGTGGACTTGGTCGTCGCCCCTGACTTGAGCGAGATCAGGTGGAAGGACGAGGACGAGTACGCCCACGTGCGGCGGCTCGGCATCGTCACCGATACCGAGCACCGGGCCGTGGACGCCGCCCGTGCCCAGGTCCTCGCGATGCTCGAAGAGCGCTCCGGCCCGTTCGCCGATGCCGCCTGGGCGTCCTGGCAGTGGGAGCCGGCCTGGCCCACGCCGCGCCTGCCGCGGACCGCCACGGGGGTTGCATGGGCAGGGGGGTGAACCATGGGCTGCTGGACGGTTGCCTCCAGCGGGGGCCGAAGGTCGCACCGTAGGCGAGCCCGTCCCCGGACACCGGCGTTCCCGCCGGTCAGCCCCACGGGCAAGCTCCTCGCAGACAACGGCGCCGGGCCCCCCGAGACGGGCTCAGCCTCGCCACCACCTGCACCGTCCGCCCCATCGGCGCAGATGAGCACAGGCGACCGGAATTCCGGGCCGAATCGCATGACAACAGCGGCGGCCCCCGGCACGGCCCCCGCGCCGTCATGGGCTCGTCGGCCGGTACTCGGCTTCGGTGGCGACACACTGCGCGGGAGGTCGGTTCCGTGCAGATTTCGGGGCACGCGGCGCCCGCGCGGGGCAGCCGCCGCTCATCGGCCCCTCTGCGGCGATCGCCTCGGCTTGCCTGACGCGGAGTGAGGTAAGTCGCGTCGACATGGCGTCGGCGGTCTGGCGCCGGAGGGACGTGTGCGGCGTTTTGCCGTGCGGCGGGCAACTGGCGCTGTCGGCCTTTGTGGTGCGTGAGGCCCTGCAGTAGGTCCTACGCCTGCTGCTGGATGGGCTGGGTGCTCTCTTGCCGCGGTCCGTCGTGGGCCGGGCGATGGTCACACGCTGTGGATCAGCGGCTGTTCGCACCCTCTGGTGGTTCAGGCGGATGACTCTGGCCGGTCCGTTGACGCTGCTGGGCGGACTCGATGAGCGTGGAGACGGTGGCTGGGCTCCGCACCGGGTCATCGTTGTTTCCTGATCTGAGGGAGTCCGGGGTAGCCGTTGCTGAGTGCGATCGCCTGCCGGGCGCCGCTCCCGTGTGGGTGGTGTCCCGCGGTGCCTTTCGCTGCGAAGGCGGCCGGTGGGCTGCACGTGCTGCCAACCGGGCGCTGGTTCAAGAAGATCGCGGCGCCGTATCTCGTCACGGACTGATGCCGTGGTCCGTCGGCGCGAGGGGGCCGTTCTTTTCGCGGCGGGGTGGTTGGGATGTGTTATCGGTCGGTCTGGTCGGGGATCCTCGGTAGGAGCTTTTCCGTGATGCCGAGGAGGACGCTGTCATCGGGGAGGGCTGCGGATGTGCTCCACACGGTGATGTCGTAGTAGCCGCCCCGGTCTTTGGGGTCGAGGGCCACCGTCAGTGTCCTGGCGAGGGGTCCTTGTTCGACCGGTCCGCCGGATGCGCTGCCTTCGAGGCTGATCTGGAACTTCATGGTGTGATCCGAGGAGAAGACCGCCGGCCGGCCGAGAACGGTAAGGGTCTTGATGTCCTTCTCATCCCCGTACTCCATCAGCTTCGCGTACTGGTCAGTCGACAGCTCGTTGTAAGTGGCCGAGACATCCACGGTGTACGTGTCGAATGTGACCTGGGCCTGCGGCTGGGCGACCTTGCCGTCGGTCAGGGGAGCGGTGTTGCTGGTGCCGGAAGCGGTGCTCGCGCTCTCTCCCGGCGTTCCAAGGAGCTTGGCCAAATCTGGCCGGTTGAGCGCCTTGCACAGTTCTTCACCGGTCACCGGCCGGGGCGTCTCCTTGTAGGCGTGGGGCAGTTCCTCGTGTTCCTCTGCCGTGCAGGAGGCGGGCTGCGGGGTGGTGTCGTCGGGCGGCATCACGCGTGGGCCCACCCACAGGGCGGCGGCGAGTGCCCCGAACACGGCCACGGCCGCGACGGCCTGGCCCCAGGCGTTGGGCTCCTTCTCCGCAGGGGCCGGGCTGGGACGCGCCTTCGCTCCGGCCGGGACCGGGGCCGGGGCCGGGGCCTGGACCTGGACCTGGGCGGCAGCATCGACCACCGCCGCGTCTTCGGAGGCCGGCGAATTCGGGTTCCGGCGTGCGCGCAAAGCCCGCACAACCGTGTGGACGCGTACTGCGGTGAACAGGAGGAACGCCACGCCGATACCGGCCGCGACCCGGTCGTGATCGCGGACGGCGAGATACATGATGCGGATGCCGAGAACGGATCCGACCGCGATGAGCAGGGGTTCGCGGACCCAGAAGGGCAGGAGGCGGAGGAGGAAACCGAGCATCCGGTGATCTCACCAGGACAAGGCCGGCGTTCGCCGTGGTGGAAGCCACAGTTCCGGGCACGTGCAGGGCCTGCCCAAGCCAGGGACGCTTGATGGGGACCGGGTCTTGGGGCGGCGGGGTGCCCTCGCCGGCCCGGGAATCGGGGACCATACCGTCGGCTTGCAGTGGGGTCTTCGGCCCGGCGCCCTTCACGGCGGAAGGAAGACCACGGGGCATGTGACCGGGTGGCGGCCAACCTGTTGGGTGCCTGAGGTGGCTGTGAGCGCGTTTTGTGAGGATTGCAGCCGGTGCGTCGGGTGGTCCGTACTTCGTCGAGGCGATCGTTCAGGCCACCATGCTGGGGGCCGATCGAGTCGGCGGTTGTTTTCTTGAAGGAGTAGAGGGCGTGTATGGATGTTCGGCAGCTGCAGTACTTTCTTGCGATTGTTGATCGTGGGGGGTTCAACCGTGCGGCGTCGGCTCTGTATGTGTCGCAGCCGTCGCTGTCGCAGGCCGTGCGGGCGCTGGAGCGTGATCTCGGCTCCGAGCTGTTCCATCGCATCGGGCGTAGGGCAGTCCTGACGGAGGCCGGAAGGGCCCTGATCGAGCCTGCCCGGGAGGCCGTGCGGAGTCTGGAGACGGCGCGGGCGAGTGTTGCGGCGGTGCATGAGCTGCGTGAGGGGCGCCTGGACGTGGCGGCGATGCCGTCGCAGGCGGTGGAGCCGCTGACGAGTTTGGTGAGTGCCTTCAGCCATCGGTATCCCGGCGTCTCCGTGGCCATCAAGGCGGCGTTCACCTCGCGTGATGTGATCGACATGGTGCGCACGGGTGCGGTGGAGTTGGGACTTTTGGCGTCCGCCGGCCCGGTCTCCGACAAGGAGGTCGTCTCGCATGCGCTGGGGCGGCAGCGTTTTGTGCTGGCGGTGCCGGCCGACGGCCCGTTCGCCGGCCGGACGGCGGTGGAGTGCCGGGAGCTTGCGGGGCAGCGGCTGATCGTCGGGCAGTCGGGTACCGGGATGCGTGCCTACGTCGACGCGTTGCGGGAACAGGGCATCGAGTTCACGGTCGCCGCCGAGACCGAGCACCGGGTGTCGCTCATGCCCCTGGTACTGGCCGGGGTCGGGCTCGCGGTGGTCACGGATTCGTGGCGGGACGTCGCACGGCGGCTGGGCGCCCGCGTCCTGGACATCGAGCCGGAGACCAGCTTGGACATCGCCCTCGTCAGCCGCCGCGGCAGCCTGTCGCCGGCAGCCGCAGCGTTCGTCACGGCCGCGACCTCTGCCGCCGAGGACTGATAGGCGCCGCTTATAAGGGATATCCGCTTTGCGTCTTGGACGCCCCGCGGACCGCCCTGCTGCAATCGACGGCATGACGACGAACCACCGCATTGCCCTGATCCCCGGCGACGGCATCGGTGCCGAGGTGCTGCCCCCGGCACAGCAGGTGCTCGATGTTCTCGGCCGCCGCCACGGCTTCAGCCTGTCCTACACGTCGTACGACGACTGGTCGTGCGAGCGGTACCTGCGGGAGGGCGCGATGATGCCCGCCGACGGGATCGACCAGCTGCGCGAGGCGGACGCGATCCTGCTGGGCGCGGTGGGGTACCCGGGGGTGCCCGACCATGTCTCGCTGTGGGGACTGCTGATCCCGATCCGGCGCAGCTTCCGCCAGTACGTCAACCTCCGGCCCATCCGTGTCTTCGAAGGCATCGACAGTCCGGTGCGCGGCGCCCGGCCGGGCGAAGTCGATATCGTCGTCGTACGGGAGAACGCCGAGGGCGAGTACAGCGAGATCGGCGGCCGGCTGAACCAGGGCACGTCCGAGGAACTGGCCGTCCAGGAAGCGGTGTTCACCCGGGCTGGGGTCACTCGTATCGCCGACTACGCGTTCTCGCTCGCCGCCCGCCGCCGAGGGAAGCTCACCTCAGCCACCAAGTCCAACGGCATCATCCACACCATGCCGTTCTGGGACGAGCTGATCGCCGAGCGGGCCGCCGAACACCCCGGCGTCACCTGGGACCAGGAGCACATCGACGCGCTGGCGGCCAAGTTCGTCCTCGACCCCGCCCGCTTCGACGTCGTCGTCGCCTCCAACCTCTTCGGCGACATCCTCAGCGACCTCGCGGCCGCGGTCGCCGGATCCATCGGCATCGCCCCGGCGGCCAACCTCAATCCCGAGCGGGAGTTCCCCTCGATGTTCGAGCCGGTGCACGGCTCCGCGCCCGACATAGCGGGCCAGGGCATCGCCAACCCGCTGGGTGCGATCTGGTCCGCGGCCATGATGCTCGACCACCTCGGCCATCCCGCCGCGGCCAGGGACATCACGGACGCGATCGCGTCGGTCCTGGCCAAGACCGATACCCGCACCCGTGACCTGGGCGGAACCGCGACCACCGCCGAGTTCACCGACAAGCTGATCGAGCTCCTCTGAGCCATCTCCCCCCGCCTGAAGGTGGGACACAGCGCGGGTTGACCTGCAGGTTTCCCGGGTGATGGTGAACGCCACTCCCGGCGGGACAAAACCGGAAGAGAGGAGCGACCTCATGGGCATCCCCAAGCGCGTCGCCGTGATCGGTGCTGGCAGCATGGGCACCAGGCCATGTGGCGACTGGCCACCCGCGGAGCCGAGGTCATCGGCTACGACCGGTATGCACCGGGTCACGACCGCGGCGCGGCCGGGGGCGAGAGCCGCATCTACCGGGCCGCCCACCTCGGCGAACCCGGGTACATTCCGCTGCTGCGGCTCGCGGACGGGCTGCGGGAGCAGCTCCAGGCGGAGACGGGCCGGTCGCCGCGACGCCGCAGCGGCAGCCTCGTGATGGGAGAGACCGACTCACCATCCATGTGCCTCCTTCTGTCCATCAGCGCCGCCCATGGGCTGGATCACGAGCAAGTGGTCCTGCGCTCGGGCCGCGGCACCGATCTCGCAGGGATGTTTCCCGAGATCGTGGCGGCAACCGCGCAGCTGCCGGACGCGACGGCGCTGGATGGTGCTATGGGACCTGGGGGTGTCTCAGCCCCAAGGTGTCTCAAGCGGCGCAGCTCCCATAGACGAGACGAGACGAGACGCGACGGGCGTCGCGGCCACGTGCCGCAGCGGCCGCTCAGAGGTGGCCGTCCAGGAACTTCCGTACCTCGGCGATGGTCATGGGCCCCGTGCCGTGCGCCACCGCATCTCCCTCCTTCAGCAGGACATAGGACGGGGCTCCGGTGATCCCGTATCGCTCGGTTGCGGCCGGACAACGCGTGATGTCGGCGCGGACGGCCGTCAGGCGGCCCGTGTAGTCGTCGGCGATGCGACCCACGACGAGGTCCATCACCCGGCAGGGCTCGATTGCCTTGGGCCATGTCCCGGTGAAGTATGCGAGGACCGGAACTCCGCTCATTCCGAGGATGAAATCGAACTCCGCGTCCTCACGGGGTCGGTGAACCCGCTTCGCCATGGAAGCTCCTGACCTCACGTTCCGTCATTCCATCCCCATCATCCCTCGCGCCTTGTCTGGTCTTCACATCAACCCCCGGTCTCAGCCGGCTCATACCGCTCTTCCCCGGCCCGCATGAGCCGGCTGATGGCACCGAGAACGAGGCACGATTCCTGGACCGCTCGCGGACGCGGTCGTGGACGGTCGAAGTACGCGTCAGCTGGCCCGAAGACCAACCGCCAGCGTCAGTTCAAGGACTCGCTGTGGCGATGCGAGATCCGGAAAATGCTCCCTCACCTGCGACATCCGGTACCGGACCGTCTGGGGATGGACGAACAACGCCGCCGCCACCTCGTCCCGCCTGCCCTGGTGCAGCAGCCACGCCCGCAACGTCTCCTCCAGCCGCCGTGCGGTCGCGACAGGCAACGTCCGCAACGGTGCGAGGGCTCGGGCACGCAGGTCTGCCAACGCGTCCACGTCGGCGCTCAGCACCAGCTCGGGCAGGTGGTCCTCGGTGTCGCGAATATCAGAGGAGAGGGAGCGCGCGCGTACGGCTCGTGCGTACGAGGCGGACGCACGAGTCCATGGCCGGGCCGGGCCGACCACGGCGCTGCGGTCGGTCAGCTGCCGCAAGAGATGTGATCGGTCGGCATCGGGGACGAGCAGTACACCGGTGGCGTCCGGCAGATCGTCGAGGACGAGGGTGCTCGGGTCGAGCGCGCGGTAGGCAGGCCGGGCCTGGGCGGCGGGCAGCAGGACCGCGGTCAGCGAAACCGGAGGCTGCCACCCGGCCCGTTGAACAGAGGCCAGCAGCACGTCCGGGCTCGCGTCGGCGAGGAGATCGCGGGCCAGGTGTTCCAGGTGGCGCTCGTGGTCCCTGCCCCGGGCGGCCAGTTCGTCGGCGTGGCCCGCGGCGCTCGCGGCGGAGAGCTCGTCGATGTAGGCGAAGGTCAGCTCGGCGAACTTGGCGACCTCGGCGGCGGGCAGACCTGCGGGTACGGCACCCGCTGCCAGGCATCGCCAGGCCACGCGGGCGCCGACGCGGTAGGCGCTGAGCAGGGCGTCCATCGAACGGCCGTCGCGCACCTCGCCGCGGCCCAGCTCGTAGGCTGCGTCACCGGCGTCACCGCCGGTGGCGTTCCCGCTCGCGAGGTCCAGGTAGTGCCCCAGGGCGGTGCGGACGGCTCGGCGGATGGTGGCGCCCATGTGGCCCGATAGGGCGTTGGCGTAGGAAGGGACCTCGTCGATGATCGCCTGGACGACCTCGTCGGCGGTGGTCTTCAGCGCGGCCCGCAGTGCGGTGACCGTCGTCTCATCCAGGGCCAGTTCGCTGGCCCTCTGGATTGCATGGCTCACGTTTCTATTCCCTGCGAACAATTCAGCCAGCCAGATTTACGTCCTGCGGTCAGGACTTTACGCCCTGAGGCACAGCAAGCTGGAGTCATGACGAGTGCAGCCCTCCGCAGCAGGGCGTGGAAACTGCTGGAGATGGTCACGACGCCGCTGCTGCCGTCGGACTACCTCGACCTGGTCAGCCCGCTGCGTGCGGGCGCTGACCTGCGTGGGCGCATCGAGGCCGTGCACCCCGAGACGGGTGACGCCGCGACCATCGTGATCAGGCCGGGACGGGGCTGGCGCGGCCACGCAGCCGGTCAGTACGTGCGGATCGGGGTCGATGTCGACGGGGTGCGCCTGTGGCGTGCCTACTCCATCACCTCGCCGACAAGCCGCCAGGACGGCCGCGTCACGATCACCGTGAAGGCGATCCCGGACGGCAAGGTCAGCAACCACCTGGTCCGCAGGGCGAAACCGGGCACGCTGATCCAGCTCGACCAGGCGACCGGCGACTTCGTGCTGCCGCAGGCCAAGCCCGCCAAGGTGCTCTACCTGACGGCGGGCAGCGGCATCACGCCCGTGATGGGCATGCTGCGTGACACCGAGTTCGACGACGTCGTCATGGTCCACTGCGCGCCACAGCCGCAAGACGTGATCTTCCGCAACGAACTGCACGACCTGGTCGCGGACAAGAAGCTGCGGCTCACCGAGGTGCACACCGACACAGACGGCATGCTCGACATCGCCCGTCTCGACGACCTCGTGCCCGACTGGGCCGAGCGCGAGACCTGGGCCTGCGGGCCCGCGGGCCTGCTCGACGCCGCCGAAGAGCACTGGACCGAGCACGGCGTACAAGAGCGCCTGCACACCGAGCGCTTCCGCCCCAGCATCGTCGTCGCCGGCGACGGCGGCGAGGTCACGTTCAGCGCCACCGGCAAGACCGTCGACGCGGACGGCGCCACGCCGTTGCTGGACGTCGGCGAGGAGGCCGGCGTGCTCATGCCCTCCGGGTGCCGCATGGGCATCTGCTTCGGCTGCATCACGCCGCTCAAGGCGGGCGCCGTCCGCGACCTGCGCACCGGCGAGATCACCGAGGCCGAGCCGGGCGTCCTCATCCAGACCTGCGTGTCCGCCGCGGCGGGCCCCTGCGACATCGAACGGTAGGAGCACCTTGACCGCCATCGACCCCACCGCCCACCTGACCGCGGAGCAGATCGAGGAGCTCGGCCGCGAGCTGGACGCGATCCGCGACGAGGTGATCGCCGGCCGCGGCGAGAAAGACGCCGCCTACATCCGCAAGGTCATCTCGGCGCAGCGCAAGCTCGAGCTGGTCAGCAGGGGGGTGCTGCTGTTCTCGATCTTCCCGCCCGCGTGGCTGATCGGCACCGCCGGACTGTCCGTGGCGAAGATCATGGACAACATGGAGATCGGCCACAACATCCTGCACGGTCAGTGGGACTGGATGCGAGACCCGAAGATCCACTCCACCACCTGGGAATGGGATCACGTCTCGCCGGCCGACCAGTGGAAGCACTCGCACAACGAGCTGCACCACACGTACACCAACGTGATCGGCAAGGACAACGACCTCGGCTACGGCATCATGCGCGTCGACGAGGACCAGAAGTGGCACCCGTTCCACCTCGGCCAGCCGCTGTGGAACTTCCTCAACGCCTGCTTCTTCGAGTACGGCATCGCAGCGTACGACCTGGAGCTCGGCAAGAACCTGCACAAGCGCCGCCGCAAGAACCCGGAGTTCCGCGCGCGGGCCAAGGCCGTGGGCCGCAAGATCCGCAAGCAGGTGCTCAAGGACTACGTGATCCACCCGCTGCTGTCGGGCCCGTCGTTCCTCCCCACGCTCGCCGCCACGTTCACCGCGAACCTGGTCCGCAACCTCTGGTCCCACTCGGTGATCATGTGCGGGCACTTCCCCGAGGGCGTGCAGGTCTTCGAGCGCCGGTCGATCAAGGGAGAGACGCGCGGCCAGTGGTACCTGCGCCAGATGATGGGCTCGGCGAACATCAGCGGCAGCAAGGCCATGCACTTCATGACCGGCAACCTGTCGCACCAGATCGAGCACCACCTGTTCCCGGACCTGCCGAGCAACCGGTACGCCGAGGTCGCGGTGAAGGTGCGCGCGCTGTTCGAGAAGTACGAGCTGGAGTACGTCACCGGCCCGCTGCCCAAGCAGGTGTTCTCCGCGTGGCACAAGGTCTTCCGGCTCTCGCTGCCGAACAAGAAGCCCAAGGTCAAGACGCCGGACCGCGAGCAGGAGCTCGTCGCGGCCTGATTCCCGGTATTTCGGTGGGACCCGTTGCGGACGGTGGGCGGCCGCGACATCAGACCGTCGTCGGCCAGATCCGTGACCAGCTCGGTGACCAGCTCCGCAAGCGCATCCGCCGCGCGATGGGCCGGGCCCCCGGCGCGGTCGCCACCGCCATCGACTCCCAGTCCGTCAAGGCTGCAGAAACCGTCGGCAAGGACTCTCGCGGCTACGACGGCGCGAAGAAGACCAACGGCCGCCGCTGGGTGGTGACAGGGACTGACGGTCGCCTGGACCACCGCCACCCAGAGGTCGCCCGATTCCCCGGGCCTGGCCCATCCTCCCATCACTACAGCGAACCCACAGCGTAACCACCGACCTCCCGGTGGCTCGCCCGTGGAGCGCCCGCACCAGCACTCCGAAGCACACGCTGCACTGGGCGCTGATCATCGTGATGAGCAGGCAAGGGGACTGCGGCAAGCTGGTCGAAGGAACCCGGGACAGTGAACGAGGCGAAACCAGTTCATCCGTGCGGTGGGCGCGGAGATGGCGTGAGCGCGCGCCACTCATCTTCCAGGATGCTGAACACTTCGGAGTCTCGCCAACCGTCCCGAATCAACGCGGTATCACGATGGCGCCCTTCCCACGTCATGCCGAGCTTGCTGAGTATCCGGGCTGACCCGAGGTTCCGCGGGTCACAGGTGGCATAGACGCGGTGGAGCCCGAGGTCCCCGAACCCTCGCTCCAGTAGTCCCTTCCCGATTGCCGTTCCGACGCCCTGACCCCAAACCCGAGGATGCACGGCATAGGTGATCTCACCTTGACGTTGTCCTCGACTCCGAAGGTGGAGCTCACCCATGCCGACTACGTCGCCCTCGACACGCGCTACATAAGCGAACCGCTGCTGAGGTGAGTGTGACCAGGCTTCGACAGCAGCCACCACGAACGCGTGTGTTTCCTCTTCGGTGTTCGGCCCCCAGGTCTGGAAACGGCAGACCTGGGCGAGGGAAGCCCAGGAGTGGACGGCTCGCCAGTCTGCGAGCTCAATTCTCGTCAAGGTCACCGAATGTTGATCCACGGGTTGATCTTGTCAGGTGCAGTAGCGGCGATCTACGGGATCGAAACAGGCACTCACCCCTGTTCGCAGCGTTCGGGTGGGGTGGTATTGGGTGTCGGTGTGCAGCGGGGGTGGATGTCGGCGGAGGACTTCCTTGCGGAAGGCGGACCTGGTGGATGGGCCGCCGCTGGAGAACTGTCATTGGCGTCAGTTGTGGCCGAAGGCCGGCGCGGTGGCTGCGCACGGGAGCGATGTGCTCGGCGAGGTCTCCGAACGCAGGCTGCTGATCAGGAACTTGCGGTCTGCCGACGCCCTGACGGACCTGACGGTCCTTGAGCCGGTGGTCGCGGGTGTGACCGCGGGCTCAAAGGGGGGGGCGGGCACAGTGTCGCCGGTCGGGCGCCTGTCCATGTGGGAGTGGGGCTCCCGCATGGACAGGCGTGACCGTGGGCCTCAAGCCGTTTCGAGGAAGGGGTAGTCGGTGTAGCCCTCGGCGCCCGGCCCGTAGAACAGTTCCGGCCGCGGCTCGTTCTCCGGGTGGCCTCCCTGCCAGCGCTCGACCAGGTCGGGGTTGGCGATGAGGGCCCGGCCTACGACCACGGCGTCGGCGTGGTCGGCCTCGATCTGCTGGAGTGCCTGCTCGCGGGTGGTCTGCCCCCCGAAGGGGCCGTTGTTGACGATCAGCTTGCCGTCGAAGCGCCGCCGTAGCTCCTGTACGAGGTCGCCGCCCGGCTCGGCGTGCAGTACGGAGAGGTAGGCCAGGCCCAGCGGGCGCAGTTGGTCGAGCAGGGTGCCGTAGGTGGCCAGGACGTCGTCCCGGTCGGTCTCGAAGACGTCTCCGAGGTCGACCTCCGGCGAGATCCGCAGCCCGACCCGCTCGGCACCGACGGCCTGGGCGACCGCTGTGACGACCTCGACGGCGAAGCGGGCGCGGTTTTGCGGCGAGCCGCCGTATCCATCGGTGCGCTGGTTGGCCGCCGGGGAGAGGAACTGCTGGAGCAGGTAGCCGTTGGCGCCGTGGATTTCCACGCCGTCCGCTCCCGCCTCGATGGCCCGGCGGGCCGCGGCGACGAAGTCCTCCAGGGCTGCCCGGATCTCTGCGGTGGTCATCGCTTCCGGTACGGGGTAGGGCTGCTCGCCCTTCTCGGTGAACGTCTTATTGTCGATGGCGATCGCGCTGGGGGCGAGGATGCGGCGGCCGCCGTTGATGTCGGGGTGGGTGCCGCGGCCGGCGTGCATGATCTGCAGGACGATGCGGCCGCCCTCGGCGTGCACCGCCTCGAACACCCGCTGCCAGCCGGCCGCCTGCTCGTCGGTGGCGATGCCCGGCTCACCGACATACCCCTGCGACGCGTGGTCGGGGTAGGTGCCCTCGGTGATGATCATTCCGACGCTCGCCCGCTGCCGGTAGTACTCGACCATGAGGTCCCCGGGGATGCCGGAGGAACCGGCCCGGACCCGGGTCAGCGGTGCCATGACGATGCGGTTGGCGAGCTCGATCTTCCCGAGAGAGACGGGGGAGAAAAGAGATGAAACGGGCGAAACGTCTGAAATATTGACAGTCATGGGTTTCTTTCTGCAATACGGAGGGAAACGGGATGAAGGTCTGCGACGCAGGGGGGCCACGCTGTGCCGACGGAGGCGCGGATGCGCGGATGCGGTCCTCGGGCAGGTGCGGGCCCGCTGACGGTGACGCGGTTCAGGACCGCGATCGGGGTGTGGGTGGTGTTGGCGGCGAACGCGGGGGCGAACGCGGTGAGAGCCGCATGCCGTCGGCGTCGGCGCCGGTCAAGCGCAACTGCCCGCCGGTGTACGGGCGTTCGCTCCTTGCGCCCGATCAGCAGTCAGCCAGGCGACGAAGTCATGGGCGCCGCCGCCGGAGTCGGTACGGATCGGTGTCTGCAGGCCGCGCGACCGGCTCCCTCGTCGCGCCCCCGTGAAGAGGACCGATACTTCACCTGGAACGCGCTTCCGGCGGTGGCGGGAACAGCGATCTCAGCGCTGCTCATTCTCGCCGGCCTGAGGCACTTCCGCCGGCCGATCGCCCATCGGACAGCCTGCTCCGCGAAAGCGCGGGCCTAGTTGAGCGGCACGTCCGCGACGGCCTTGAGGTGGCTGAACGTCTCGAGGGAGTACCGGCCGTGGTACCGGCCCATGCCGCTTTCGCCGACGCCACCGAAAGGCAGGCCGGGCATGAGCAGTTGCATCACCGGCTGGCCCCAGGCGACGCCGCCGGAGGACGTCTCATTCACCAGGCGCGACTTGGTGGCCTCGGACGTGGTGAAGGCGTAGAGCGCGAGGGGCTTTTCGCGTTCGTTGATGAAGGCGATGGCGGCATCGAGGTCTTCGACTTCGACGACGGGGAGGATCGGACCGAAGATCTCCTCCTGCATGACCGGCGATGCGGGGTCGACATCGGTGAGCACGGTCGGTGCGATGAACAGGTCGTCGCGGTCGTGCTGGCCTCCCACCGCCGCCCGGCCGGAGTCCAGCAGACGGGTGAGCCGGTCGAAGTGCCGCTCGTTGATGATCCGGCCGAAGTCGGCCGCGGTCTGCGGGGTGGCGCCGAACTGGGCTTCGACCGCCGCGCCCAGGGCGGGGACCAGTGCGGCGGCGGTGGCAGGATCGGCCAGAACGTAGTCGGGGGCTATGCACTGCTGGCCCGCGTTGCCGAACTTGGCGCCGACCAGCCGCTTCGCGGTCTCGTCCACGTCGGCGTCGGGCGCCACGAAGACCGGTGACTTGCCTCCGAGTTCGAGCGTGACGGGGGTGAGGTTCTTGGCTGCTGCGGCCATGACGATCCGGCCGACCGCGCCATTGCCGGTGTAGAAGATGTGGTCGAAACGCTGTGCCAGCAGGGCCGTGGTCTCCTCGGCGCCTCCCTCGACCACGGTGAGGACGTCGGCGTCGAAGTACTCACGCAGGAGGCGTGAAGCGACCGCCGAGGTGTGCACCGACATCTCGCTCGGCTTGGCCACCACGGTGTTCCCGGCGGCCAGCGCGCCGATGATGGGGTCGATGAGAAGGTGCAGCGGGAAATTCCACGGAGCGATCACCAGGACGACCCCGAGCGGGTCGTACGTGGTGTAGGCCGTTGTCGTGGGACCGAAGTGGGCGGGAACCTCCACCGGGCGAGGCTGGAGCCAGTTTTCGAGATTCGCCAGAGCCTCGTCGATGTCGGCGACGGTGAAGTCGATCTCCTGAGTCTTGGCCTCGGCGGCGTTCTTCCTCAGGTCAGCCCAGAGGGCTTCGATCAGTTCCTGCTCGTTCTCGACCAGCAGTGCCCGCAGCCGCTGCAGTTGGTTGACGCGCCAGTCCAGTCCGCGGGTGACGCCGGTGTTGAACGTCGTACGAAGGCGGCCGACCACCTCCGCGGCAGTTTCGGTCCGGTGCGTCCTCGGCTCGGTCGCCTGTGTTGTGGTCATGGGGTGTGCTCCGTTCTTGATGCAGGCCGCGCCGTCAAAGGCGTTGGTGGCATGCCGTAGTACCGGTGATGGGCAACCCGGTGGATGACGGATGAAGGGTCGATCCGTGCTTTCACTGTAACCTATGTACGCGCCGACGCGAACATGAGGCGGGGGTATTCTTTCCTTATGGCCAGTCGCACCTCATCCCCCCTCGTCCACCCCGACACGGACGACCTCGACCTCTTCAAGATCATGAGCGCGCTGACCGACGAGACCCGGCTCACCATCGTCGTCACTCTCGCCGCCTCCCCCGGTCTGGCTTGCAGCGGCTTCACCCAGGACGTCACCGCCTCCGTACTCACCCGCCACTTCCGCGTCCTGCGCGAGGCCGGTCTCATCCGGCAACACGACGTCGGCACCCGCCGCATCAACACGCTGCGCAAGGAAGATCTGGACCAGCGCTTCCCCGGACTGCTCGACCTCGTCCTCAAGGAGAGCGTCGGCCGCGTGGAGCCCTACGTGAACACCGAGTGCGCCTGACGCTCCGGGGCACCCCTGCGTGGCCGCGACGAACCGGACTCACCGCAGCCAGGCGTCCAGCTTGCGGTCGGCATCGATCATGTCGAACGACACCCTGGGCACCGCGTCGACCGGGCCGCGGCCGAGCCGGGCGAGGCCGGCCGGCCGCCCGACGCGCGTGCGCCGAGCGGCAGTAACCGGTGCCCCAGCAAGGCGATACGCCACCGGCCCCGACGTACCCGCTTACACGGAGGCGACGTACCACGCCGAACCCGGTTCCCCGTCGGCACAGGCGGAGAGGCGGCCGTCTACCGCACGTATCGCCCTGAGGGCCTGCTCCCACTCGAATGTCCTGTCAGCGTATTCGGGGGGGAGAGGGGGGAGAGACCCCGTGATCTGGCCAGAAGCGCTCAGCGCGTGGAGCGAACTGAGCAATGCTGAGGTGCGGAAGAGAATCTACCCAGGCGGGTATTTCTACCTCACCACCCACTGGCCCCAAGTCGCGCGCAGTCTCGCACTCGACCTCGACGCCGCCCTTCACAGCCCTCCTTCAGCACGCCCCTCGGAGGGAAGCCCGTAACTCTGGCTCGCCGCGACCTTCCCACTCGGAGCTGCCAGCCAGCCACCAGGACCTCCGTGCCGAGCGCCTTGAGTGGCGACGACCGTGCTGGTGATCAGCTCGCTGAACGTCGCAAGGTCTAGCTGTTGCGGGTCAGGGCGTTGTTGACGGCGTCACGTGCTCGTCCTCATGCAGGGGGACGCTTTCGGCATATCTCGTGCACGCATCGCACCTTGTAAGTAGGTCGTGCTCGCAGTTGATCACGTGCACGAGGAATCGTTCGGCATCCTCGAGTCGTGCTCGTTGCGTCCGGATCCTGTGGAGTTGCCGCTCGATCGCGCCGGTTCTCTCGGGTTCACCTCGGTGCAGAGCCTGCCGGATCTCCGGCAGGCTCATGCCGACGCCCTGGCATGCCCGCAGAACCCGCAAGCGGTGGAGGTGCTCCTCGCTGTAGTCGCGTTGGCCTGACGGGGTGCGGTTGGGCACGACGACACCCACATCATCCCAGTGCCTCAGCACATGCACCGCTACTCCAAGACGGTGAGCGACCTCTCCGATCTTCATGAGGCCATTATCCCTGCTTGACCTCAGGTCGACCTGAGGTTCTAGCTTCATCGCATGAATACGAGGGAATCGCGGCTGCCGGATCCTGTCCACATCACGGTCGACGGGGCAAGCGTCGCAACATACGTACTGGCTCCCGAGCGGGGGACTCCTCTGGGGGATGTGGTGTTCTGCCATGGCACGCCGTGGTCGTCACAGGTATGGGCGGAGGCTGCACGGCACCTAAGCAGCAGTTATCGGGTGTTCTTGTGGGACATGCCCGGCTACGGCGTCTCAACGAAGGATCCGGCAGTACCGATCGATCTTGCCTCCCAGATGTCGCGATTCGCTCAGCTGCTCACGTACTGGCGCTTGGACAGGCCATACGTCGTCGCACACGACATCGGAGGAGCCGTGGCCCTCGGGTCTCACCTGCTTCACGACAGTGAGTACGCGGGTCTGTTCCTCTGGGACGTGGTGACACTCGATCCGTGGGGATCGCCGTTCTTCCGTCTGGTCGCCGACCATGCCGACGTGTTCGCGGAACTCCCAGCCGCGCTCCACATGGCCTTGGTCAAGGAGTACATCGCCGGTGCGGCACGCCACCAGTTGACAACCGGTTGGGTAAACGCTTTGAGTCAGCCGTGGTCGGGGGCGTCGAATCAGCCGGCCTTCTACCGTCAGATCGCTGCGCTCCGGCCTGAACACACCCGGCCGGTCGTGGAACGCCTGCAGCAGGTGCGCTGCGCGGTGACGATCGGCTGGGGTGAGCAGGACCCCTGGATTCCTGTCGACCAGGCAGCTCAACTGCAAGACCGGCTCCCCGGGAATCCACCCGTGATCATGCTGGGCAAGGTTGGGCACCTTGCCCCTGTCGAAACGCCGTCGCGTGTGTCTCGCGCACTCAGCGTCTGGCTCGCCCAATCTGTCACGTGCGACGGCAAAGGTATGGACAGGTGAGAACTCATGCCAATGCACCGCTGTCTATCGAGGGGCGTCGCCGTCTGACCGAAACGTGCAAGACTCGTCCGATCGCGCACGTCGCAGCCGAGATGGGTGCCTCGCGGGCGTGCGCGTCGAAGTGGGGGAGCCGGTGGCGCAAGCACGGCGACATCGGCCTACTCGACCGTTCATCGACCCCGCACCACCAACCGACCGCGACGCCGCCCGAGGTCGTGGAGCGGATTGAGTCGATGCGGCGGGAGCACAAATGGTCCGCGGCTCGGATCGCGTTCGAACTCAACCAGACTGGCGTCACGATCAGCCGCCGTACTGTCACTCGGATACTGGGGCAGCTCGGGTTGAACCGGCGAAGATTCATCGACCCCGACGGTGACTCCAACCGCAAACCACGCGCGATCATTGCAAAGCGGCCCGGACACATGGTGCACGTCGATGTCAAGAAAGTCGGGCGCATCCCCGACGGCGGCGGCTGGCGTGCCCACGACCGCGACTCCGACCAAGCCCGCGCCGCAGCTCGAACCAAGACCAGGACCGGAAAACGTGGATACGTGTACCTGCACTCCGTCGTCGACGGGCGTACCCCTCTCGCGTACACCGAACCACTGCCGGACGAGAAAGCCGCAACAGCAGTCGGATTCCTGCACCGCGCACGGGCGTGGTTCGCCAGGCACGGCATCACCCACATCGAACGAATCGTCACCGACAACGGTGCCTGCTACCGCGCCGACGCCTTCACCAGGGCCTTGCTCGGTGCCAAACACAAGCGCACCAAGCCCTACACACCGAGGCACAACGGGAAGGTGGAGAGGTACAACCGCATCCTGGCCGAAGAGTTCCTCTATGCCCGCACCTGGACCTCCGAACAACAACGCTCCGACGCTCTCGCCACCTGGAACGTGCACTACAAATACCACCGCCCTCACGGAGCAATCGGCGGTCGACCACCCGCCGCAGCCCTCGATCGACGTGTCACCAACGTCACGGCCTCATACAACTAGCCGGACGGAGAGGTACAGCCTGCGTAGCCGTTCCAGCAGAGGCACTGCGGCGTCCCGGTCCTGCACGCTCGCCGTGGTCACTGCGACGGCCAGGACCAGGCCGAGGCAGTCCACCACCAGGTGGCGCTTGCGACCGCCCACTCTTTTGCCGCCGTCCCGGCCTGTCGTGGAGCCCGGGACGTTCGTCGCTGCCCGCACTGACTGCGAGTCCACGATGGCTGCCGTCGGGTCGACCTCGCGGCCCTCCTTATGGCGCACTCTGTCACGCAGCCGGTCGTGCAGCTCGGCGGGCAAGCCCGTCACCTGCCAGCGGTGAGTGAAAGCATGCACCCGCCGAAACGGCGGGAAGTCTGCAGGGAGGTTCGCCCTTATGTGGAGTCGAGCCGGGCTAGTAGTGCGGCCGATTGCAGAGGAAGCAACCGTCCCAGAGCGGGAGCGCGCTGAGGACGTGGTGGCGCACGCACGAGGCCATCGCGGCTTCGTCAGGGCCGGGGAAGCCGCGTGCGGCGCTGCTGTCGACGGGCGGGGTGCAGGACTCCACCATGGTCGTGAAGCGGTGCAGGTAGCCATGCACGCGGGGCGGGTGGTAGCCCAGCTCGCTCCAGCGATGTCCGCTCGCCGCGAGTGCTGTGGCACGCAGCACGAAGTCCTTCGCGCGGGCGCGTTCCCGCTCCGTCGCACCCCAGTCGAACTCCGCCAGGTCGAACCCGACGGCACCGCGCCCCATGACGTTCTGGTCCTGCAGGGTCAGCAGCGCCGCGAAGCGGAAGTCCCAGTCCTCGGAGGCGAGATCGGACACGGCCAGCATCAGCACGTCGATGAACACCGCGGTGGCGCCATTGGACAGGTCCAGGCCGTGGCTACCGCCGGAGAAGATGTTGCTCACCGACCTATGATGCGATCCCGGCCCTCCACCTGCTTGGAGAAGACGCATGACGGATGCGAGCACCGGCAAAGTGGTCGTGAACAGGGTGATGTCCCTCGACGGGTTCATCGCCGGTCCGGGCCACACGATGGACTGGATCTTCGAGCACATGACGTCGGCGACGTTCCCGGAGGTCATGGCGGCCACGGGCGCCATGCTCATCGGCCGGGGCACGTACGAGGTCGGCAAGCGTATGTCCGACGAGAACACCGACTACGACGGCGGGGCGCAGTTCGTCCTCACCCACCGCCCGCCCGACGAGCCGGACCCCAACGTCACCTTCCTCACCTGCGACATCGAGGAAGCCGTGGCCACGGCACGCCGCGCCGCCGGCGACAAGAACCTGGAGATCCTCGGCGCCGACGTGGCCGCCCAGTGCCTGCAGCACGGCCTCGTCGACGAGATCCTGGTGTACGTGCTGCCGGTGCTGCTCGGCGACGGCGTCCGCTTCGCGCCGCCGGGCCTCGACCGGATCGACCTGGAACCGTTCAGCAACGTCCAGTCGGGCGGGGTCACCATGCTGCGCTTCCACGTGCGCAAGTAGGCACGCTCGCAACTACTGGCCTGCTGTCATGGCCCCCATCCCGTGGGGCAAGTTCCCCACTCTCGCTGAACATCAACTGGCCCGACGGTGGCTGAAGTTCATGGCGAACATCGGTCGGGCTTCCAACACGATCGACGCGTACGGGCGGGCGGTCGAGGACCACCTGCGGTTCTGTGCAGTTGAAAGCACAGATCCCGTACTGGCCGGGGCGGACACGGTTGCCGCCTGGATCGGGGACATGCTCGACCGTCCCCGCCAGCGGTCAGCGAAGGCGCCGCTGTCCACGATGTACCGGACCGCGTCCAGCATCACGCGGTGGCAGTAGCCTTAGGGACGGGCGCCACGTCCTTCAAGCCATGCCGGGATCGGCAGTAAAGATCGGACTTCTTGCCACTCGGCGTCCGTCACATCCGACAGGTAACACGGGGTGCGATGCTGCTGGTCCGCCGCATTGCCGAACCGGTGCGCAAGGCAGTCACACGCCGGAGCCGACGCAGCCGTGCACCGGATCTCCCGCTCGTGCGGCCAGCAGGCGTTCTTCGAAGGGCACGTGCACGCCCTGTTTGTGCCGGAAGGAGCGAGACGAAGAAGTCCAGCTGCCTGTGGTCGGGGATCACCCAGTCGATCACGGGCGTGAAGCCGGCGTCGGAGGAGTTGTTCGCCAGCGTGCACAGATTGCGGTTGCACAGCTCCACCTGCCGCGCCGCCTCGTCGGCAGGTTCACCAAGAGCCCAGACGTGACCGCTGACGACCAGCCTGTTGATGAAGTCGCCGTCGAGCCGGGCGGAGCGTGGCAGGCGCTCGGCGACGAGTCTGGTCACCGTCGACTTCCCGGCCCCGGGCATCCCCGTCACGATCAGGCAGTCCGGCGTCTCCGCAGTGATCAGGCCCGCAATCGTGGCAGCGCGCCTGGTGGCGAGCAATCGTATTTTCAAGGCGCGGCCCTCCTGAGTACTCCGCTCCGGCGCCCCGGTTCCCCCGGCCCGATCTCCAGGATCCGCGACCGAGAACCACCACCCGATCCGACCCAACAGCCGCTTGGCGATCAAGCGTTCCCGGAACTCACCAGCACGCGCTGCCGCTTCCCACCGACACAATCAGCGCCGTGACTCACATCGTGGCGCGTGCTGCCGAGGCTGTCGGTTCACTGATCCGCATCGCTCAGCCGCCCGCTCCGCTCCCCGTGAGCGGGCGCACTGCCGGTTCGAGCAGCGACAGCGTCCGCTGCTGCGCGTCGAGGGCGACGCGGATACCGACCGGCATTGGCAGATTCGGGCCGGCGTGTCCGAACTCGACGTTGCCCAGGACCGGGATGTCACGGTCGCCGAGGACATCGAGGACGATCTCGCGCAGGGTCGGGGACGCGTCGGGCGAGTCGAGTCCGTCGATCCCGTCCGGGATGCCCACGACCATGCCGGAGATCCGATCGAGGATGCCGGCGTGCCGCAGTACCTGCAGATAGCTCCACACATACGCGGCCTGGCCGCCAGCCTCCTCCCAGAACAGCACCGCGCCGTCGAACCGTTCGAGCGGCAGCGCGTAAGGCGTCGCCTGGGCCAGCACGATGCGGTTGATCACTCCGCCGATCAGGCGGCCTTCGGTGCGACCGGCACGCCAGCACTCCCACGTCGGGGTGGCCGGCAGCGCGCCGATCGGCACCGTGCCGGTCAGCAGCGTCGAGTAGAGCTTCTCAAGTTCCGCTCGGCGTGCTGCGGGCGCACGCTGCCAGTGTCCGCCGAGTCCAGGGGTGGCCAGGTCGGTATGGAAGCCGACCAGACCCGTGCGCGCGTAGAACACGAGATGCAACAGCGAGATGTCGCTGAAGCCGAGGATCGGCTTGGGGTCGGCGGTGATCGCCTCGAAGTCGATGAGGTCGAGGTAGCCGAGCGCCGTCTGGCCGCCGTCATGCGCGATGATCGCGCGCACTTCGGGGTCCCGCAGAAGAGCGTTGAGCTCTTCGGCGATCTCCGCCGGCCGAGCCGCGCTCCACCAACGGTGCCGCCCTGCATCGAGGAGCGGTGCCCGACGCACACGGAATCCCATCCGCTCGAGCACGACCACCGCCTGCTTGAGGTCGGGCTCGTAAACGGCATGGAGCGGCCCAGACAGCGATGCGATAACGACGAGATCTCCGGGCCTCAGGGCACGAGGTCGAAGCAGTTGAGGCAGCGCAGTAAGAGTCACCGAGGCAGTATCCCGACACCCTCAGTAACACGCGACACATTTACCGGCGTCCATCCACGAAGCCCCTGGGCCCAGAACAAGCCGCCCTCCGGGGCCAGTTGGAGTCGCCTCGGGTGGAGCCAAATAGCACCGCCCTAGCCGACCGATGTCGGGACCCGTCCCCAACGGCGTGAATATCATTTCGGCCATGCCCGATCCCGTGTATCCGCTGCCCTCAGGCGATAGGTTGCCCCCGCTAGGGACGTACAACGCTATGGGGACCACACTGCTGCACAACTCTCGTCAGGACGGCAGTGGTTGCTTCTTCGCCACTTGTTGGATCGTGTTCATCCTGCCGGTCGTCCCGCTGGGCCGCTACTACGTGCGGCAAGGCAAGATCACCGAAGAGGGTGGGTTCTTTTCTGTCCACACGACAATCGAGTACGAGTTCGTCGGCAGGTCTCGCCTCCGCTTGGTCGAGGTCATCCGGACCTACCTGTACTTCTGGATCGCTGTCCCGGCTGCCTTCCTCGGCCCGATCATCGCTTCCATAGCCTGGGACAATAACGAGTCCAACGACGACGCCCAGTTCTATGGAATGCTCGTATCAGTTGCCTTGCTATCTCTGCTGCTAGTCCTGTTGTTCCTCCACCGGACGTACTGGCGACCAGTCCGGAGAGCCCGCTGGATCGAAACCGAAAATGCTCAGGTGGAAGGCAGGTACCAGCAGATTGCCTCGCTGTTGCCGATCGCGTTTCTCGCGGCGTTCTTCGCATTCTGGGCGGGGTGGGCAATTTTTGCCATCGCGCTGGCCTTGGGCATGTACTCGCAGAACCTCGACCCCCACCCGAACCCTCTCGCCGATACACTGCTCCACCCTGTGGCCCTGTTTTTGGGACTGCCCGTCGTGGCTGGTGTGGTCGCTCTCGTCGCTGTCGCGATCCGTCGTCGCTGAGCTTGTCCTACCGTTCTCGCAGCGGCGTGCTGACCTGGTCGTCCCGTGGGAGGCGGGACCGCAAGGAGATCTGAAGGGAGAGAGCTCACGCGGTACGCGGTGGGTTGGCCTTCCCGGGGGGAATCTCGCATCCCGGATCCCATCCATAACGGACCACGATAACGGCCTCCCGGGTACAACCTAAATCTGTCAGCAAATTGAGTCTCACTCAGGAAGGGCCGCACCCAATCTCATTGGGGCCGCGAACGAGCCGGATGAGCGCTGCGGCAGCCTCGCCGGTGGTTGCGATCCTTCGACGGGGCCGGTCATGGTGAAGGGGTGGAAGCGGAGCAGTCGGTGCGGTGCGAAGTCCCCTACTTCGCACCCGTCGTGGTGGGAACTGGCCTGGTGTGGCTCGGCGGGCTGGGGGTAGCGGGTTTCCGGTGGCTGCGCCACGATCCCACGCATCCCGGGGAGTTCCTCATCCTCGGCGGGCTGTTGGCGCTGACCGTCTGCACCGGCCTGCTCAGGAGCCGGTACGTCGTGCGCGTGGTCGAGTTCACCAAGGCACAGGTCCGGCTGGAAAGCCGCGCGGACGTGCGGACGGTGCGCATCGCAGACGTGAGGGCGGTGGGGGTTGCCCACTCCGGCGACACGGCAAGCGGCTACGTGGAGACATCGCTGCGGCTGGACTGGCGCGATGGAAGCCGATCATTCGTCTGCGACCACGATCCCACATTGGGCCAAGCGCTTGTGAGGCTGCTCCCCTCCCACGTCACCGTGGACGAGCGGTGGGACCAACTCCAGGAACCTTCGACCGGTTGACAACAATGACTTCAGTGAGAACGAACAACAGGCTGACCAGCCGGTCTCTGATTCGTGGCCAATCGGCCGCCGAGTGGCCATCGATCGTGAGATTCGGCCACGGAATCTGAGATCCCACAGATGTTGTAGGATCTCGCGATCGGCTTCCTGTGGCGGCGCTGTGACCTGCGCCTTCCGCGCTGTCTCAGGCCGTTTCATCGGTGGGCCGTATCAACCCCGCCGCACTTCCCCGTGGTTCGCCAGGCCGCTTCGACGGACACCCAGGCAGTACGCCCTACTTCGGCGCCTGGAAGCCGCCGATTTCGTGCTCGAGCAGTTCGGCCAGCCGAAGTGGGGTGCGGTCCTCGAACATCGGGCCGATGAGCTGCACTCCCACCGGCAGACCCTCGGGGGACCGGCCCGCGGGTATGGCGGTGGCGGGTAGGCCGGGCATGGTGGCCACACCGGCCCAGACGAGCTGGTCGAAGTACGGGTACTCGACGCCGTCGATGTCGATCCGGCGTTCCAGCGGGTTGGGGTTGTGGTCGTGCGGGAACGCGGGAGTGGGCGTGATGGGACACACCACGGCGTCGAACTCGGCGAAGAGCTGCCGCCAGCCGTGGCGGTGGAGTTCGCGACGGTTGTTGGCCTCGATCCAGTCGCGGTGGCTGAACACCATGCCGCGCAGCCGTGCCGCGTCGAGGCTCTGGTCGTCTGCGCTCAGTACGGCGGCGCGGGTCCGCAGCTGCTCGTACGCTTCGACGGGAAAACGTGCAACGGAACTCGAAAACAGCAACTGCGTGTAGAGCATGGCGGCTTCGGTCAGATCGGGCAGCAGCGGACTGTGCCGTTCGACGTGGGCGCCGCCGTCGACCAGCGCGTCGGCCACGCGCTGCACGCCCGCCCGCACGGCGGATGCGGTCGGAATGAGCGGATGCTCGTCGAGGACCAGTACCCGGAAGTCGCAGAGCTGCTCGTGGCGCGCGGGCGGCAGCGTCAAGTCGTGCGCCTTGCCGAGCGTCAGCGGGTCCGGTCCGGCCATGACGTCGAGCAGGAGCATGAGGTCGCGGGCAGTGCGCGCCATCGGACCGACGACGGCGAGGTCGAGGTCGACCGGCAATGGCGGTGCCGGCGGCGCGACCATGCCGCGGGTTGCCGCCAGTCCGAGTGTCGGCTTGTGCGCATAGATGCCGCAGAAATGCGCGGGGGTGCGCAGCGAACCGGCGAGGTCGGATCCGATGGACAGCGCGCCGAATCCGGAAGCCAGGGCCGCCGCTGATCCGCCGGAGGATCCGCCCGGCGTGCGATCGTGATCCCACGGATTGTTAGTGGTGCCGTAGATCTCGTTGAAGCTCTGTATATCTTGCAGCCCCAAGGGCACATTGGTCTTACCCAGCACCACCGCGCCCGCGACCTTGAGCCGCGACACCTGCACCGCGTCCTCGGCCGGCATGTAGTCCCGATGTAGCGGCATGCCCCAAGTCGTGGGCATGCCAGCGATGTTGTAGGACTCTTTGACTGTTACCGGAATGCCGAGCAGCGGCCTGTCCTCACCGTGGGCGCGCGCCTGGTCGGCACCGCGCGCGGCGGCCCGCGCACGGTCGAAGTCCGGCGCACAGATCGCGTTGATCACCTTGTCGTCCCGCTCGATACGGGCGATCGCCTCGTCGGTCAGTTCTGCCGAGGTCACTTCACCGGCACGCAAGGCAGCCGTGATTTTCTCGGCCGTCGGAAAAATCTGCTCCATGAATCGGACCGTATCGGCCCCTGGATGAGGGCAGAAAATGCCGCTTCGCACAACCGGTTGGATGTCCCCATACTCATGATGCGGCTCTCTGGCCACAGAGAATCTTCCCGAGCGTTGGCGATGGCGACGCGCGGCGGCTTCGCCGCCGCGCGGACGCAGACGCACTGTCACGGAGGGAGTTGGCCACGTGAACCTTCCCGCCCCACGTCATGGCCTCTTGCCTCCATGCCCGCCCACACTGCGGAGAAGGCCAGGTACCGGTTGCTGTCATCCGGAGTTCGAGCAGGCTGAACAGCGAGTCTCATCAACGCCTCACATGTGCAGCCGCAGTGCGGCCGGGCCTCAAAGAGCGTTTTGTTCTGCTGGTGGTGTTTGGTTCCAGGTTCAGGTGTCGCGCCAGTTCGGGGTGGATTCGCGGGTGAGTCTGCGGCTTATGGGGTCGATCATCGCGATGTGGATTATGGCTTCGGAGAGGTGTGCGTGCCTTTCGTAGTCGCGGGCGAGGTGGCGGTGATGCATCAGCCAGCCAAGGGTTCGTTCGACAACCCAACGTCGAGGGATCACCTTGAATCCCTTGGCGCCGGGGTCGCGTTGGACGACTTCCACGTCGATGCCCAGGCGGGCGCCGTGGTCGATGGCTTTCGTTCGATAGCCGGTGTCGGCCCATGCCTTGATCACGCGGGGGTTCGCGGTGGCGATCCGGGAGAGCAGGTGGATGCCGCCGACGTTGTCGGAGACACTCGCCGGGTCACCCACACGGCCAGCAGCAGGCCGAGCGTGTCGACACCGAGATGGCGCTTGCGGCCTGCAATCTTCTTGCCTGCATCGATGCCTTGGACGGCCGCGGGGACGTTGGCGGAGGTCTTGACGCTCTGGGCGTCCAGCACGCAGGCGCTCGGTTCGGCATCCCGGCCTTCGGCCTCGCGCACCAGGCGCCGCAGCAGGCCGTTGAGCTGGTCGAAGATGCCTTCCTTCTGCCAGGCGGCAAAGTAGCCGTAGACCGTCTCCCACGGGGCGAAGTCGTGCGGCAGGTAGCGCCAGGGGATCCCGGTGCGGTCGACGTAGAGGATGGCGTCCATGATGCGGCGCAGGTCGTGCTCAGGCGGGCGGCCGATGTCACAGGCCCCTGCCTCTGCGCTCGGCCCGCCAGGCGGTGAGTGTGGGACCGATCAACTCTCAGCGGGCATCGGAGAGGTCGCTGGGGTACGGCCGGTGCCGAGGCATGTTTCGGTAGGACCGTCGGGCATGACCTGCTCCCAGGGCGCAAACGGCGTTAATCAGGGGCTCCTTGGGATCAGACAGGAGCAACTCGACCTAAACGGGCGGAGGTACGGCGTCTGCTGTCGCACAGCCCGCATTGAGCACGCTTGCCTCACCGGTCTCATGTCCACTCGCCGCCCGAAGCGCCACCAAACAACCTCGCTGGGACAAAACGCTCTTTAAGGCGTCGTCTCATTTGGGACAGGGCATGGTCGTTCTGTCAGCGTCAGGGCGTCCGCGCTATTGGGCGCTATGCACCGTATGGCCACTTCCACGGGCGAGGTTGGTGACGAGCCCGGGAGTGGCGACGTATATGGGGTGCCGGAAGGATTCCGCGGCTGTTTCGTGTGCGGCTTTCGGATCTGTCCCCGGCCACAGGTGGGTGAGCATGAGGCTGGCAGCGCCTGCCTGGCTGGCGTACTGGCCGGCCATGCGCGCGGTCAGCAGATACGGTGCGTCGGCGGTCGGCACCTCGTGGATGTATGTGGCTTCTGACAACAGCAGGTCAGCATTTTGAGCGAGGCGCAGGATGTCGGGGCTTGGACCCGTGTCGCCGGTGTAGGCGAGCACGGCTTCCGGTGTGGTCAGTCGGATGCCGGCGTTGGGTACGAAGTGCGGAAGGAGCCAGGTGTCGGTTCTGAACGGGCCGATGTCGAACCGGTCGCCTGGCTGGAACTCGCGAAGGTGGTACGCCCCGGCGAGCATGCTCGGTTTGTCGAGCGCGAGAACGGCGTCGGCGGCGCCGTGGGGCGCGTAGACAGGCAGTGCCGGCGGTGGCGTGTCACTCAGGCCCCGGGCACGCAGGAGAGGGTTGAGGTCAGCGCAGTGGTCGGGGTGCCCGTGGCTGATCAGCACGGCGTCAATGGCGTCGACGGTGTTGTGGTCGAGCAGGCGTGGCAGCGTGGCGTACCCGGGGTCGATGAGCAGGCGGAAGCCCGAGTACTCGACGAGGTAGCCGCTGCATGCCTGGACTGCGGTGGGCCACGCTCCACAGCCGCCGAGAACGGTCAGTTGCATGCCAAAGAACAGTAGCTGTCATGCCGTTGTCGTGAGCAGGCATTTTCCGGGGATGGGAGCGGACGTGATCGAGACGTTGGTGCCGGAGTCTTTATGGGAGCTGTTTCAACGTGTGGTGCCGTCTGCTCCAATACGGCCGCAGGGTGGGGGCCGACGCCGGTACGGGGACCGCGAGGTCCTCGCGGCGATCATCTTCGTGGCAACTACGGGCTGTACCTGGCGGCAACTGCCGCCGGTCTTCGGCCCGTCGGGGGCGACCGCGCACCGACGCTTCACCGAGTGGTCCGCCGCCCGGGTCTGGGCGAAGCTGCACCGTCTCGTCCTCGACGAACTCGGCTCGCGTGGTGAGCTGGACTGGTCGCGCTGCGCGGTCGACTCGGTGAATATGCGGGCTTTGAAAGGGGGGAGCTGACAGGTCCGAATCCGGTAGACAGGGGCAAGAAATGGGCGAAGATCCATTTGATCACTGAGCGGACCGGGTTACCCCTCTCCATCGGCATCTCCGGCGCCGGCCTCCACGACAGCCAGGCGCTCAAGCCTCTCGTACGCGGCATTCCGCCGATCCGCTCCCGGCGCGGGCCGCGCCGACGACGGCCCGCCAAACTTCATGCTGACAAGGGCTACGACTACGACGACCTGCGCCGATGGCTACGGCAGCGCGGCATTCAGCACCGCATCGCCCGCCGGGGCATCGAGTCCGCCACCCGGCTCGGCCGGTACCGCTGGACGATCGAGCGCACGATGTCCTGGCTGGGCGGCTGCCGCCGTTTGCACCGCCGCTACGAACGCAAGGCAGAACACTTCCTGGCCTTCACGGCCATCGCCTGCAGCCTCATCTGCTACCGCAACTCGCCAAATGAGACGACGTCTTAGCGCGTGTCTCACGTGGTGAGTTGGGCGAGCTTCTCGATCACGAGCGGTGGCCGCCCTGGCACGACCAGCCGAGGCTGATCACACCCAGGAAATGAGTATGCGGCTGCGCGGCGTCAGCCGATCATGTGAGTATGACCGATCAACTGGCGATCAGTACCTTGACTTTGCAGCACAGGATCCCGGAGGACTGGGCGGCGGACCCCTGGGCCGAGGTGCGGCCTCTGATCGACGGCGTAGACGTTCTGAAGGAAGTCCACCCGGAAGGGGTGGCACTCAGTTGCCGACATTGGACAGGCCCGGCCGAGAGCTGGCCGCTGGCGGTCACGGAGGAACCGCGCAGGGTCATGATCACCGAGCCGACCTGCACCGCCGGCTGCTGCGGCGCCCTATACGTCACCATGCGCCGCGAGGGCGACCGGGTGATCTGGGACGCCTGGGAAAACACCAGCAATATCACTGCCTTGCCCGCGGACATCCGCTTCGATGCTGCCCAGTACGAAGCCGAACTCGCGCGGGCCGCAGCGGACCGCAGCTGGGAAGAGCGGGTGGACACCGTTGCCCGGCTGCTCGAGCAGACCCTTGCGGACAGCGGCTGGTTCGAGCAGTGGGGCTGCGTCCTCACGGGTGTCTGGCCACGACGCGAGGAGCCCGACGTCCCCGAGGGGCTCACCAGCCCCGAGGGCGTCGATGTCGAGTTCCACCAGGTCCAGGCACCGGGGGAGCGTACATGTTCCTACGGGTACGAGTTGTTCGTCACCCACGATCAGTCCGTGGAGCAGCAGGTACGGCAGCTCGCGGCCCGCATTCTGGTGGACGATCCGCGGAAGACTGCTGATCTTCGAGAACGCTGAGGACTAGGGCCTGTCTCTTCGATGACGATCGGAGCCATATGAGGAGTGCGGCGGCGGTGACGGTGCCCCCGGTAGACGTATCCGCGCTTGTCATAGCGGGTGGCCACGGCTCTGAACAGCTTGAGCTTGTTGATCGCCCTCTCGACCGTGTTGCGCTTCTTGTAGCGGTCCTTGTCGAAACCCGGTGGCCGTCCGCCACGTGAACCACGGCGGAGGCGGGCGGCCTTGTGGTCGTTCTTCTCCGGGATCACGTGCCGGATCCCACGCTTCCGTGGATAAGCGCGCGTCCTGCGGTTGCTGTACGCCTTGTCGGCGGCAACGCTGTTGGGTGTGCGGCGCGGACGCCCGAGCCCCAGCCGGGGGACACGGATCTTGCCGATGACCGGCTCGAACTGCGTGCAGTCGGCCCGCTGCCCCGGCGTGATGAGCAGGGGCAGCGGACGGCAGCGGCCCTCCGCGCTCGGATGAATCTTGCAGGTCAGTCCGCCACGGGATCTGCCGAGAGCTTCGTCCGCCGCACCGCCTCCTCCAGGAGGAGCCGCGGACTCGCCCTCATCAGCTCCGCGAACTGATCTTCGCGGGGCCCTCTTTCCTGAAGAACCCGGCGGTGCGGACGGTGCCGCCCTGGGTGCCCCAGCCGCGTGGTGGTGGGCGCGGACAGAGGTGGAGTCGACGTTGATGTCCCAATCGATGTCACCCTCGGCGTCGGCCCGGGCCCGGACGTGCTGGAGGAGCCTCTCCCAGGTGCCATCGGCCGACCACAGTTAGTGCCGCTTGTGCACGGTCTTCCACGGGCCGAAGCGTTCGGGCAGCTCTCTCCACTGTGCTCCGGTGCTGAGCCGGTGAAGGATCCCGTTGATCACCTGGCGGTGGTCCCGCCACCGGCCGCACCGGTTGTTGGTCGACGGCAGCAGCGGCTGCAGCACGGCCCACTCCACGTCGGTCAAGTCACCCCTGTTGATCATGTCCAGACCTGCGGGTATTGCGTCGAGCCGCGACTACGCCCTGGCCGTCTTCATCTGCTCCACCAGGCTGGAGAAGCTGTCCGCCGCGTGCCCGGCGTCCATGCCGCGCCGGAACAGAGCGGCCACAGCGGCCGGCAGAGTGGTGTCGACGCCTGCGTCGGCGTTGGTGTGCAGGACGTGTTCGACGCTGGCCATGCCCATGGCGAGGCGGTCCACGTCACCGGGATGCTCGCCGGCGTCGATGCGCTCGGCGTAGAAGGAGAGAAAACCCGGCATCCCGGTCATGGTCTCGATGGCGTGCGGGAGGACGTCCGCCGCCGTGAGTCCATTGGCGTCGGCGAGTGCGATGACCTGCCAGTAACTGAGCATGGACGTCCAGAACATGACCATGCCCATCTGGTACAGGAGCGCGGCCAGGCCGGGATCCTCGCCCCGGTAGTCCGCGCTGGTCAGGACTTCGAGGGTGGACCGGTGTGCCTCGAACACCTCGCGCGGCCCGCTGTAGAAGGTGGACGACTCAGGCTGCCCGATGCCGGAAGGCGAGGCGTTGACGCCCCCGGTGAGGTGGACCGCGCCGTGCTCGGACACCCACCGCGCCCCGGCGCGGGTCTTCTCCGGGGTGTCGGAGCTGAGGTTGACGAGTACGCGGCCGGTCAGGGCGTGGGACGCCGGTTCCAGCACGGTGTACATCGCGTCGTAGTCGGTGAGGCTCAAGACGACCAGCTCGTTGGCGGCGACGGCGTCTTCGGCGCTCTTTGCGAGTACGGCGCCGCGCGCGACGAGGGCATCGGCACGGGACACGGTGCGGTTCCAGACGGTGACATGGTGTCCCTGCCCGAGTAAGGCGTGGACCATTGCCTGCCCCATGGGGCCGAGTCCGATGACGGTCACAGGCTGCTTGGTGCTCATTGGGAAGACCTCCGCGGGATGTGTTCACGACCAGCCGCCGCCCCGGCACGAGCGGGTGCCGCAGCGAGGACGAGACTAAAACGAGCGTTCTATCTAGGGTGTGGAGCAATGTAGCACGGCTCTAAAACGAACGTTCTACCCAGTAGGGTGTGCACATGGGACAGGCCAGCACCCGGGACCGGATCGTCATCGCCGCAGCGAGCCTCCTGCAGCGCCAGGGCTATGTCGGCACGGGCATCAAGCAGATCGCCAAGGAGGCGGAGGCCACACTGGGCTCCGTCTACCACTTCTTCCCGGGCGGCAAAGAGGCCGTCGCGGTCGCCGCCATCAAGTACAGCGACCGGGAGTTCGCAACGGTCCTCCGCTATGCGATGGAGAGCGAGGAGGACCCGGGCGCGGCCGTAGAGGCCTGCGCCGGACAGCTCGCCGAAGGGCTGCGCGCATCGGGTTGGACCGACGGCTGCCCGGTCACGGCAGCGGCACTGGAAACCTTGGGAACCGACTCCGAGATCCAGCAGGCATGCGCCGACGCGCTGCGCAGCTGGGAGCTGATCGTCACCGACAAGCTCCTGCGCTCCGGCTTCCAGGCCCGCGACGCCAGGGAGTTGGCAACCGCCATCATCAGCGCCCTGGAAGGCGCCGAAGTGACGGCGCAGGTCAACCGCAGCGAGGAACCACTACGGGTGACGGGCCGACAACTGGCCCGCCTGGTGGGTTCATACGGAGTGTCCCGCTCGTAAGGACCACTGGTGATCGGGGAAACAGGCCCTAGTGCGGCGCGCCGCACCACCCCAGCCACGTCGACGACCGACATCTCGCCGCTCAAGCCGCCCCCGGCGGAGGCAGAATCCGCCGGGACTGCTGGGGATGAAGGCACGCCGTGCAGGGCGTTCTCGGAGAAGCCGTCGTCTTCCTCGTGGTAGCGGCGCATCCGCCTGGACCCCGCAGCGCCGCGAGACGTACGCCAACGACCAGAGTGCCGAGCCCTCCCTCATCGCCGTTACCGCACGCTCCAACCGCAGCAAGGCCGACCAGGACCCGCCGAATGGCTACCGCCCGCCCTCGACGTCCACTGCCGATACCTCGCCGAATAGGTGGGCACCAAGCTCCGCTGGGATCTCGCCGTCGACGACACCGAGCTCGCCGCCCTGGAGGGCGCGGCTTCGCGCTGCCCGGTCCAGACGGTGACGTACGAACCCGCCCCCTGACCGTGCCACCAGCCCCCGGCCGTCCGGGTCCGCGGGCGGCGGGAGTTGCGTTGGCCAGCTTCACGGTCCTGCTGGCGAGTCGGAGACCCGTCCGCACGTTCTCTCAATCTGATGTTCTCTCTTCACGGCGGCCGGGGGCGGTGGGACTTTCAACTGGCGAGGATTTCTTCGCCTGAGTGTCCTCACCTACCCACCAGGAGGGAACTTCTCATGGCCACACTCAACGTCAGACTTGCAGCTGTGTTCGGTACAGCCGCCTTGATCCTTTCGGGAGTGATCGCTCTCGCGCCCACCGCCTCGGCCGTATGTGCTGGGGTCGAGGTTTCCTCCACGGCGGGTGAGTTCTGTGTGGAGGCCAGCGTTACCGGGACCGAGGTGGCCGCGGAGGGGACTACCCAGGTGACGAGCCAGGTGCCGGGGGTCGTCCACGTAACGAGTGACACCGGGGAGTCCCTTAACCTCTCGCCCCTCGACCCCGAGGGCGTCATCCAAGGCCACAGCCACATCACCATCCAGCGCCTTTAGCGGGTCCGTGCTGTGACAGGAAGGTTCGCCGGGTTGCGCCGATTGCAGGCCATTCGGTGGGACGGCGTGTCCGCGCCGCTCGCCGCCGTGTGTCCCCCGGCTGCGGTCTGGGGCGCGCCGGCGGCCGTGACACCCTGGGCTATCAACCGCCAGAAGGCGAAGGTGTAGCGGCCCACGAAGTCGTCGTACAGGTCGTCCACACGGCCGCCACCCAACTCCCCGGTTTCGGGAACCGACTCCGAACCCCACTCGGAGGCGTGGGTAGTTGCTCGACCGCCAGATCGCCGCGCTGACGGCGGCCGACGACATCAAGAGGGGCCCGGTACTGGTTTCGTCGACGGGATCCGACACCACTTGTCGCTCAGGGCCGAGAACGCCTCGTTTCGCCGGAGGGCGATGTCTGTGAGTTCTGGCAACGCTTGAGGGGTTGCGGTGGGAGCATTGACGTGCCCTGCGGGATGAGGCTGCGATGACGCCACCGAAATCCAAGGTCGACTTGTACGCGGCGATCCGCCGTGATGCCCGGGTAGGGATGTCGTACCGGGCCTTGATGCGTGAGTACGGAGTCGGATTCCGCACGGTGAAGGCCGCGTTGGAGTCGGTCTGGCCGGAGCCGCGGAAGAAGCCGCGGCCGCGCGGGACCCGCCTGGATGCCTACAAGCCGTTGATCGACCAGATGCTCCGGGCGGATCTGGATGCGCCGCGCAAGCAGCGTCACACGGTCAAGCGGATCTTCGACCGGCTCCTGGACGAGCATGGGGCGGAGGCGGTGACCTATCCGATGGTGCGGGCCTATGTCGCCGACCGTCGCCCCCAGATCGCTGTTGAGGCCGGCCGCGGGGCGGTACACGCGTTCATTCCGCAGTCCCACAGGTCGGGGGCCGAGGCGGAGGTGGACTTCGGCGACGTGAAGGTACGTCTGGCCGGTGAGCTGGTCACCTGCTTCGTGTTCGCGATGCGCCTGTCGTATTCGGGCAAGGCCGTGCACCGCGTCTTCGCCTCCTGCGGCCAGGAGGCGTTCCTCGAAGGCCACGTCCACGCTCTCAGCGTGCTGGGCGGAGCTACCGCCTCGCCAGGTATCTGGGGTTGCCGGAAGGCTTCAGGCGTGTTGACCGAACTAACTCGTGTTTCCTCGCAGGTCAGTTAGGGTTTCTGCTAGCTTCCCGGCATGCCCGGTGAACAGCGTCCCGACAGGGATCTGAAGAACTTTGTGCTGCCTGAGTTAGGCAAGTTGCTGGAGACGGGAGACCCCTGGGAGCCGTACCAGGTGCTGGACCCGCTCGGACGACCGATCGAGCCTGTCGCGACGTACCTCAGAGACCTGATGGCAGCAGACAGTTCGCCGTTGACGCCGCGCTCGTACGGGATGGATCTGCTGCGCTGGTGGCGCTACCTGTGGGCATGCGGAATCGAGTGGGACCGCGCGGTTCGTGAGGATGCCCGGGACTTCATGCTGTGGATGAAGCTGGCGGACAAGCCGGTACGTGTCCACTGGCGCCACCGCGGCAAGGACCCCGCCGACATACCCCGACCCGCCTGGACCGGCAGTCCGGCGCCGGGAGCTCAGAACCCGGTGACGGGCAAGCCCACTGTCGGCAAGAAGTACGCGCCCAATACCCGGGCGCACTGCGAGACGGTGCTGCGGACCTTCTACGACTTCCACCTGGAGCGCAACACCGGGTCACTGCTGGTCAATCCATTCCCTCTGGTCCGCAATCGGCGCTCAGCACGAGCGAACGCCCACCACAACCCCGAGAAGGAACACAAGCAGCAGCGCACCGGCCTCTATCGGCCCAAGGTCCCCAAGCGAATCCCGCGCCGCATCCCCGACGAGAAGTACACCGAGGTCTTCGAAGGTCTCCGCTCGCACCGCGACCGAGCCCTACTGGCCTTCTGGGTCGCCACCGGCGCCCGCGCCGAGGAACTGCTCACCGCCAAGCAGAGCGATGCGGTCGTCGGCCAGCAGACTATCGGCGTGATCCGCAAAGGCACGCGCGAATACCAGGAGTTGCCCGCCACTCCCGACGCGTTCGTCTGGCTGCGGCTATACCAGGAAGAAGCCTGGAAGAAGGGCGTCCCCCGCCGCCGCGCGCAGCCGCTGTGGTGGACTCTGCGCCGCCCCTGGCGGCCTTTGGAGTACGACGCGGCGCGCATGATGTTCAACCGCGCGAACGAGCTCCTGGGCGCCAACTGGACTCTTCACGACCTGCGGCACACGGCGACATTCTTGATGCTCGACGACCCGAACATGCCGCCAGTCTACGTCCAGTACATCCTCGGCCATAAGCATCTGTCCACCTTGGACATCTACAACCGGCCCACCAGGGACGACGTGATCTCGGCAGGTCTTGCACACCATGCCCGCCAGGAGCGCAAGCGCAACGACCCGCCTCCTGCCCCGCCCGCGCCGGCCTATAACCGCGACTCCCTCGAGGTTCTCTTCGGCGGGAGGCCCAGGTGACGACTGCCACCGTCCCTCTTGTCTCCCCGCCGGCCCGGGCCGCGAGGAGCCTGACTGGCGGAGAGATCGATGCCTATCTGCTCGATGGAGCGCCAACGAGAGACGGAAGAGCTCGCCGGTGTTCGTCGGCATGCCAGCGATCAGCGAACTCGTAGTTCGGGAAGCCGAGAACCGGGATAGGACGGACTGACTGCGACATAGCTGGAGATCTGCCAACCTCTGTGGCGGTTGTTCGGAGAAGGCGTGTTACCTGACTTCGGCGTTTCCGCAGTTCAGAGCGTCTTGTCGGACCGCACCGAAGATTTCAGTGCGGCCTCGGAGGCGAGGTCGGCAACTGTCCGGCCGTGCGCGAACGTCCTTCGGGTATGTCACACCCGAGCCTCACACCCTCCCCAACCCCGCCTGACTGGCCGCACTGTGGCTACGACGCCACAGTGGAGGACCCGGTGGGCTGCCGTGGCATCCGCGTTCCCGGACACGCCGTCTGCATGGCCCACCTGGACGAGACCGACCGCACCGCCTACCTCGCCACGCTGACCCCCGGCGCTGACCTCGACCACCGTGGCACCCGCTTCAGCGGGCACCTGCTGGGCGAGCTACTCGGTCCCCTCGCATTCAACGGGCTCGCGAGGGAGATCGTCATCGGCACGGCGAGGTTCGACGAGGCAACCTTTATCGGTGCCAGGTTCGACCATGTCACGTTCACCGGGGAAGCCCGCTTCGACGCCGCGATCTTCACCGACGCAGCCTGGTTCGAAAAGGTCCGCTTCGCCGGGGAAGCCCGCTTCGACGGCGCGATCTTCACGGACACAGCCTGGTTTCACGGGGCGATCTTCACCAACGTCGCCAGGTTTGATCGGACGACTTTTACTGACAAAGCTTGGTTCCATGGGGCCAGGTTCGCCGGCGACGCCTGGTTCGGCACGGCGACCTTTACCGGCGGCGCCGAGTTCGAAAGCGTCACTTTCGCCGTCAGCGCCAATTTCCATGAAGCGACCTTCGCTGGCCGGGCCAGTTTCCTTTCGTCGACCTTCACTGGCGACGCCTGGTTCAAGGAGGTCACTTTTGCCGATGAGGTCCAGTTATGCGAGGTGTTGGTCCAAGGCGACGCTAGCTTCAGCAGGGCCCGGTTCGAGACAGCGCCGCAACTGGGACCGTTGCGATGTGGCGGTACTGTGTCGCTGGACGGTGTGGTGTTCGGTGCGCCGGTGACGGTGCAGATCGCCGCGCCCACACTGATGCTTGAGCGAGCTCGGTGGCAGTCCACGGGCGTGCTGCGGCTGCGTTATGCCGAGGTGCACCTGGCCGGGGCGGTGCTGGAGTACCCGCTCAGTCTGGCCGCCGAACAAGCCCCCTTCCGCCGATTTTGGGGAGACGCCCAGCTGCGCGAGGATGTGCTGGGGGACCGTGGCAAGAGAGTTCGGGTGATGACCCTGAGCGGGGTGGACGCCGCGCACCTGACGCTGACGGACGTGGATCTGTCCGAGTGCCGGTTCACCGGCGCTGTACATCTGGACCAGCTCCGCCTGGAGGGTCGCATCACCTTCTCCAGGCCTCCGACCGGCTGGCGCCGTCGCGGACCAGCGCCGCTGCGGTGGTCGCGACGACACACCCTGGTTGAGGAACACCACTGGCGCGCCGCCGCCCGAGGGCAGCAGCCCGCCAACGGCGGATGGGAGGCCAGTCCGTACCACCCAGACCGCGCCCACATTCCTGGACCGGAGACCGTCGCCGTGGCCTACCGGCAGCTACGCAAGTCGCTGGAGGACAGCAAGAACGAGCCGGGGGCGGCAGATTTTTACTACGGCGAGATGGAGATGCGCCGCCATGACCGCACCGGCACCACCCGCGCCGAACGCGGACTGCTACACGGCTACTGGCTGCTGTCCGGCTACGGCCTGCGCGCCTCCCGTGCCGTGGGCTGGCTCGTCGCCGCCATGCTCATCACCACCATGCTGCTGATGGGCTTCGGGGTCCCGAAGGACTCCCCGAAGCAGGAAGCGACGGGCACCGTGCCGCCCGGCGGAGGCAAAGTCACCTTCAAGATCGACAAATCTGACCCCCAGAACCCCACGGGTGACCGGCTCACCGGAGAGCGCTTCGAGAAGGCCCTGAACGTCACGCTCAACTCCGTGGTGTTTCGCTCCTCCGGCCAGGACCTGACCACCACCGGCACCTACATCGAAATGGCGTCCCGCGTGAGCGAGCCCGTCCTCCTGGGCTTGGCGGTCCTGGCCATCCGTAACCGCGTCAAACGCTGACCCACGGCCAGAGTTGGGGTCATGCGGGTGATCTAAGCAGACGTGGCAGGGCTGCCCTGGTGTACATGCGGGGAGTATCGGGCACCACTCGGCATATCGGGGCACAGCGTCCGAGTCGTGTCGTCGACAACCGGAACATCAACTTCTTAGTTCGGAGAAGGCATGTGAGGCAGGTGTCTTTGCCTCGTATATGCCTCGCAGGTATCCGGGGGCTGTTGAGGCATGTTGGCCTTGTGAGTCACGATGTGCCGCACCGGCTGCTACGAGGCCGTCGCGCTCACCTCGAAGCTGTATGCGGAGGGGTGAACGGCTCCGAGGAAGCGGGGCCCGTCAGGTACCGCTGGGCGCCGGCTCCGGCACGGGCAGCAGCGCTGCCGCACGGCGGGAGAGCAGGAGTGGGATCGCCAGGCGGAGCCGACGGCCGATCTTCGCCACTCAGTGCTACAGCTTCGCAACAGGGGTGCACTGGCGACCTGCCGCCCGTATCAACGTCTTCATGGCCGCCACACCGCCCCGCCGCTCCGGACGCGCCGCCCGCCGCCCCGCCGCCCCGCTCGGCCCCCGCCCACCACGCCGACACCACCGAACGCCCCAGCCCGCCGCACCCCACCCAGCCCCCACAACAGACCGCTGGACCCGCCTCCAGCAAGCCGTCAGCGCCCTCGCCGCGCTCGCCACCCTCGCCGCGGTGTTCTTCACCTGGCAGTCCATCCAGCAGGTCAACAACGAACAAGCCCTCACCCGCGAAGGACAGGTCACCGACCGGTACAACGCCGCCGTTGGCAACATCGGCGACGACTCCCTCGAAGTCCGCCTCGGTGGCATCTATGCCCTGCAGCGCATCATGAAGGACTCCCCCCGCGACCAGCCGGCCATCGTCAATGTCCTGTCCACCTACATCCGCAGCCACGCACCGAAACCCAAAGACCCTCCGCCCGGCAGAGAACTGGGCAGCGACATCCAGGCCGTCCTCACCGCACTCGCCATCCGCAACCAGGACCGCGACGGGGCCGCCCACGTCGACCTCCACGATGCCAACCTGACCGGCGCCAACCTGCGCGGCGCGGCCCTGCGCCGCGCAGGCCTGCGCTACGCGGCCCTGCGCTACGCGGATCTGCGCGGCGCAGACCTAGACGCCGCGAACCTGCGCAACGCCAACCTCCACGACGCGGACGTGCGCCGCGCGAAGCTGATCGCCGCAGACCTGCAGAGCGCGAACCTGAACGGCGCGGACCTGCGCGACGCGAACCTGAAAGGCGCGAACCTGACCGCCGCGAACCTGAAAGGCGCGAACCTGACCGCCGCGAACCTGTGCCGGGCAGAACTGGGCGCTGCGGACCTGCGCCGCGCGGGCCTGCGCGGCGCAGACCTAGGCGCCGCGAACTTGCGCAACGCCAACCTCCACGACGTGGACCTACGCGGCGTGCACCTGGGCAACGCAAACCTGCGCCGCGCGAACCTGAAAGGCGCGGACCTGCGCGGCGCGGACTCGGACAGCACGAACCCGGACAGCGTGGGCTTGGACGGCGCGGACCTGCGCGACGCGAGCCTGGCCGACGCGGACCTGCGCAACGCGAGCCTGTACGAAGCGGACCTGCGCGGCGCGGACCTGCGCCACGCGGACCTGCGCGGCACAAACCTTTTCGGCGCGGACCTGCGCAACGCGGACCTGCGCAACGCGAGCCTGGACAACCTAACCCTCGTCGGCGTGGTGGACTTGGAGGGCGTAAAGCGATAGCGCACCGCACCACTTAGACCAACGGCTCGTCACCGGCGCGCTGGGATGCGAGTTGCCACTGTGACGACGGCTGCAGCCGGGACGCTGAGCACTGTCATGGGCCAAGACCGAGGTCCGCGCGATAGGCCAGCCATCCAGGTAGTCGGAGAGCCAGGAAGCGTTACGACCGTAACGCTTCCCACCGCTTGCCTTACATGCCTTACAGGCGAACCTTCGCTCGGCCTCGGCGAACACACCCGCACCCCCAGATAACACACGCACCCGGGCCGCCCGAGCACAGGACACCGCCGCAACTTGAGCGCAGAGCGCCTCGGCTGTCGCGAGTTCCTCAGAACCGCGTCGACGACGTCGGGCGGCTCGCTCTACAGTCACGTTGACGTTGGCCACTGGCCCTGCTGAGGAGAAGCATGTCGCGCGAGCGCAGCCTGACACTGAAAGTCTTGACCGCGGCTGCCCGAGACCTGTCCCCGGTCATCGAGGAACTCAACAGGCAGCAGCGACACGCGGCGCGCGTCGAGGAGTTCTTCGTGGTTATCGAGCATGGGCTGAGCGGACCCGCAGAGGAACTGCGGCCCTGGTCATCCGAGAGGGACGTTCTCTACCGGTTCGAGAAGCAGTACTTCGTCGGAGACTGGGACGTTGAGTCCGGCGAGGGCACTCTCGGATACAGCATCGACGTGAGGCGCTGTTACACCGGGCGCAAGGGTCTGGCGAAGCGGGTGTTCGGGGGTTGGCGCCATAGAAGCGTGTGGCAAGGCACGTCGGTACGGCTTCTGGTCGTGGACGATGGCGTCCCGGCTCTGTTCTGGGACAGAAAGCGATACAGCGGGGACGTCGAGGGCTGGCGCCAGATCCTCCGGGACATCGACTGGCCCGAACTACACCCCTGAGCCACACGGCCGCTTCGGACGCTGTGTCACAACCTCTTCTGTTCAACCAGCCAGGTGGCCCGCGCTCGCTTCACGTCCGCCTTCTTCGCACCAGCTTCAGCTTCAGCACCCCCGAGCGTTGTCACTTCTCATCGACATTTCCCGGCCGTCTGATCGCGAAGTGCTACCCGAAACAGTCGACAAACGTTGCTGGCTCCCACCTACAGAACCAGCTGGTGGAGCGTCGGTGTAGACGGCAAGCCGCCGCGGGCCGCCACCCGCTACGAGCGGGCCAAGGTCGCCAGCCTCGCCGTGCGGAACGCGATCCGCGCCGCTCGCACCGCGCCGGCCGCCACGCCCACCGACCGCCACACCGAGGCGCCGCACGGCGTCGACCACCCCGGGCGGGACGCCGCGCTCACCCCGGCGCAGCGGGCCGCCGCCGTCCAGGCCCATCAGCAGGCCGCGATGCCGCAGGAGTACCTGGCGGGCCGTACGACCGACCCGGCGACGTGGATGCGCACACCGGCCAACCTGGAGCGGCTCGCCGCCATCACCCCGCGCAGCCGACGCCCGCCGCCGCGCCCTCGAGGACCGGGAGCTCCCGGACCCGGCCGCCGACCCGGTCGACCCGCGCCGCCAGGAGCAGGAGCAGCAGCACCCGCAGCCCGGTCCCGGCAAGGGCATCCAGCCGTGACGGCCGGGAACCGTCCGGCGGGACCGACGACAAAGTCACCGTGCCAGGCGCCGGGAGACGACTGGCGCCCGGCCCCGGGGCCACCCGGGAGCGGGGAGGGTGCGGGGGACCGTTCCCCTTTGAGCGCGGAGGCCCCGATGGTTGCCCCGACCCCGCCGTACCTGTCGCCGGAGCGCCTGGAGTACCTCCAGCAGCTCGCGGACGCGTCCCGGCTACGCACGGCGCTGTTCACGTCGCCTACGCCGGCGCCGGTCCGGCGCCGTTCACGGCAGTTTCCCGGTGGCCGGCCGAACCCGTGGCGGCTCGCGCGCCTGCGCCGCCTCCGGAGGTGAGTGCAGGACACCCGGCATTCGGTGCGCGCAGCCGATGTCGACGGTGCGCTTCATCGCCCACCGTGTGGTGACGATGCAGTTCATGGTGCGCACCGGCGCGCGCACTGACGATGTTGTGCACTCGCAACCTGGCGCGGTGCGCACCACGATGGAGCGGCAGGGAGTGAACTCCACTCCCTGCCGCTCCATCCGGTGCACACGGACGGTGATGAACATCGGATGCCGTGCACTCGATGCGCACCCCTTGTCCAGGTCGTCTACCGGGCATATGGGCCACCCCCGCTGGGGAAACGCAACCCTTGACCAGCCACGAGTTTTCGTGTTTCCCCTTGACCACGCCCGCCACCGTCCCGGCGATGGCACGCAGTGGCCCGCGTGGCGCTTGTCCGGAGGGGAGATCTCTCCCTCCCGCACCATCACTGTCCGTAGAACCGATGCGCGCGACGCAGAGCGGCGTCCACTCCCGCATCACGGTGCGCACCACCGAGTGGGAGTGGACGCCATCGTGCGCACCGGTCGGGGAGTGGACGCCACTGAGTTGCCGCCAACTTGAATTCCCAGGTCAAAGGGCTGGTGTGATTGGTCTTCTGGGTACTCGTGCTGGTCGCGGGCGGGAGTCCGAAGAGAAGATCGTCTGTCAGCACGGTTGGGCCGAAGAGAAACGCGATGCAGCAGCGTCGGCGGATGTGCGAGCCTTCTTTTTCAAGACGCCGACCGAGAAGACTCTGATGACCCGCGATGACGCCCTCAAGCAGCTCAGCCACATCGCGCGCGAGCGGGCATTCGGTAGGCACGTCGGGTCCGACCGGCTCATCCAGGCAGGACTTGACGCACTCATTGCCGAGGTCGAGAGTCCCTCCCTCGCCATATTGGCCGGCCTCCTCCGCAGCGAGGAACCCGAAGCGCCAGCGCTCTTCGACCGGGTACTGGAGGAACTGGGACTGCTCTTCCATCCGCCCGCCGACCCTCGGGCCGCAGAGTGGGCGATGGCCCACTGGATCGCCGGTCAGATAGCCGACGGAACCCTGGACCCCGCCACCGGCACCCACCTCATCTGGGCAGACACCGCCTACGATCTCGGCTACCCCGAAGAGCTGCAGTCCCTGGTCTCGTGCGCTCTCAACCTGGATGGATGGGAGGAGAACTGGGGAGTCTCCGTCGAGGAGCTCAACAGGGAAGCAATCGAGGCGGCGAAGCAGTTCCTGAGCAAGAGGCCGATCACACCAGCCCTTTGACCTGGGACTTCAAGTTGGCGGCAACTCACTGTGGTGCGCATCGGGTGCACAGCGGAGTCCACTCGGTGCGCACCATCGAGTGGGGGAGTGCGGTGCATCGTGCGCAACTCATCGCGCCGCGTGGACGAGGGGGCCGTAGGCCGCGTCGGAGGAATCCCTTGTGCTCCAGTGCCATTAGCTGGTGTGCGACCGAGGACGTGCTGGACAGGCCGACAGCCTGGCCGATCTCCCGCATCGACGGCGGGTAGCCACGCCGCTGCACGGACTCCCTGATGACCTCGATCACCTCCTGCCGTCGGCCGGTGAGACGAGACGTCCCTTTTGCAGGCACCCCGACAGCCGTGTCGTCGACAGCCGTACGACCGACGACGGCACGTCGATCCGCAGGCGCCGCCAGTGTCCTGATTGATCCCGTCGTTTCACGACCGTGGAGACGTGCTCGCTGATGGTGGCCAACCGACGGAATGCGCTGACCTGCAGAAACGCACCCGCCGCCGGGTGAGGATCCCGCGTAGGGGTGTGGAGTGAGACTGAGCACGGTAGGTGTCGTCATCTTCCCGTCCCGACCTGGCCTTTCGTGAAGCTCTGAGCGCGACATCTGTCGCCGAATTCGCATCGTTCCTGACGTGATCCGCGCTCTTTGCAGGCAAGTTGTCGTCAACTTCGAAGATGGCCCCTCCCAGGGAAGCCGTACGGCTTCCCTGGGAGCATGAGCGATACCCGGCGCCCTTTGTGGTCCCACCGCTGTACGTGGACGGACCTGCTGGTCCCGGTCGCGCTGGACGCGGGGCGGGGTGGCTTGGACATCTCCGATGGTTGGCCGGACCGGTGGACGGCGACGTGGAAGTACGCCGGGGACGAGATCACGGGCCCGGTCCGACACCTGGGGCAGGTGCCGGTGGCGAGCCGCGGGCCGATGCGGGGGTTCACCTGGCGGCGGGAGCAGCGGCACAGGCCCGGGTCTGGAGTCACTGGTGTCCACGAGGCGCCTGCACGGTTTCGAGAGCCTCGAAGAGGACCAGCTGCCCGTGGCCTTGGACTTCGCCAGTGACCTGGTCGAGGTGCTGTCGCAGCCGCTGCGTATCCGGTTCCGTACGACGGAGAAGTGGCGCAGCCACACGCCGGACTTCTTCGCGGTCACGCGGGCGGGGACCTGGTTGATCGACGTGCGACCCCGAGACTTGATCGAGCCGGAGGACCTGGAGTCGCACGGCAACCTCGTGACCCGGCGGTCCCGCCCCGCCTCCGATCCGAGGCGTCAGTCCGCGGAGCCCCTCTCCGGCGCCCCGTCGCCCACGGTGTCCGGATGTGAGACGCGGCTGGCGGACTGGCCGTCGGTGTGGTCCGACCCCTGCGGGTCGATCGTGGCCGCCCAGCGTTCCGCCCAGTGGGCGAGGGGGTTCAGGGCGTGGCGCGCCTCCTGTCCCAGCGGGGTGAGCTCGTAGCGGCTGTCCGGTAGTTGGTGAATCACCTGGGCATCCAGCAGTTCGGTCAGGCGCTGCCGCATAACGCTGGAGGACATGTCGTCGCACCGCTTCTGCAAGGGGCGGAATCCAAGCGGACCCGCGCGAAGCTCCCACAGGATGCGCAGACTCCACCGCCGCCCGAACAGATCGAGTGCGGCCATGAGGGGGCGGCCGGTGGTCGAGCCGCGAACAGGACTGCCAGGTCTGGGTGTTGCCATGTCGGGATGTCCAGCTCTCCAGGATTGATGCTTCGAATTCCGACACGCTAGCATCGGTGGCCGCTTCGGAAATCGAAACGGAGGAGGCTGTTGTGGCACCTGCCCTGACGACCTGGGTGAGAGGCGTTCCTGAAAGCCCGGGTCGACGGAGGCGAGACCGGCCGGGAGGACCGGTACATGCGCAAGGTGCCCCGAGTCCGACGTCGGCGCCGAGTCGCACGGACGGCTCACCCGGAACCTGTTCGTGGCGGGGGGACGGGTGACCGGCACGCGGGAGATCGAGTACAGGATCCACCAGGTCCTGCAAACCGGCCCAGCGGAACGGCAGTGCTGCCTCGTCAGCGGTTGCCGCCCCCAAGCCAACGTCCACTCAGAGCTGGAGACCAGATGACCACGACTGAGTTTCCCTCGGCGGCAGCACGGGCCGCCGCCGCTGCCGCCCTGGCCGAGGACGCGTCAGGGAGGGACATCACCACCGAGTGGAGCGTTCCCGAGGACCTGGCGGCCACGGCCGAGATCCGCACCCGGCAAAGCGGCATCGCCGCCGGCCTCCCCGTGGTCGCCGAGGTCTTCGCGCAGGTCGACCCCGAGGTCAAGGTCGAGCCGGCCGTCGCCGACGGCGCCCGACTGGCCGACGGCCAAGTCCTGGTGCACCTGTCCGGTTCGGCGCGCAGCCTGATCACCGGGGAGCGTACGGCGCTGAACTTCCTGCAGCGCATGTGCGGCATCGCGACGCTGACCGACCGCTACGTCCAAGCTGTGGCAGGGACCAGGGCGCGCATTCTGGACACGCGCAAGACGGCGCCGGGCCTGCGCGCCCTGGACAAGTACGCGGTCACCGCCGGCGGCGGCCACAACCACCGCCTCGATCTCGCGGCGATGGTCCTGCTCAAGGAGAACCACATCGCCGCGGCGGGCGGGGTGACCGCCGCGATCGAGGCGGTCAGGCGCGGGATGGCGCGCACCGGGCAGACCGTGGAGAGCGATGTCGAGGTGCAGACCGTCACCCAGGCCGTCGAGGCCCTCGACGCCGGAGCCCGCTGGATCATGCTCGACAACATGCCGGTGGCCGACATCGAGCAGGTCGTGAAGGTCCGGGCCGGGCGGGCCGACGCTTCCCGGATCCTGCTGGAGGCCTCGGGCACCATCCGCCTGGACACAGTTCCCGCCATCGCCGGGACGGGCGTCGACCTCATCTCGGTCGGGGCGTTGACGCACAGCGCGCCCGCACTGGACCTGACCATGCTGCTGACCACCGGCCCGGTGCCATGTCCGAGGTAGCGGTCGTCGACGCGTGTCAGCGAGACGGCGCGGGTGGCAGCCCGACCGCCGTTCTGGATGACGCGCCGTTCACCGACGAGGAGCGATGCCGCATTCCCACGGAGTTGGGAACATCGCACGCCGTCTTCCTCCGCGCGACCGGAATCGAGCGTCGTCAGCCCGCGTACACACTGCGGTTCTTCACCGCCCAGGACGAATTGCCCGCCTGCGGACACGGCACCGTCGCCGCCCTCGCCGTGCTCGCCGAACGGGAAGGCGGCGACCACGACTACCGTGCCGTCCTGCGTACGGCCCACCGCAGCTTCGACGGTCGGGCAAGCCGAAACGATGACGGCCTGACGGCGTCGTTCGACCCGGGCCCGGTCAGCCTGCGTAGCGCCGGTGGACCCGAACTGAGGGCAGTCGCAGGCGGCCTCGGACTGACGGAGGACGCGGTCGCCGGCGACGCCTGCGTGGCGTCGAACGGGCGGCCGAGGCTTCTGCTGCCCATCCGATCCCGCGCCGCACTGGCCGAACTCACGCCGGACTCAACCCTGTTACGCGCAGCCTGTGACCGCTACGGTCTGCTGGGCTGCTACGCCTACTCGCCCCCGGACCGACACGGCCGAGCAGCAGCCCGGATGTTCGCCCCGTCGATCGGCGTCCCCGAGGACATCGCCAACGCCAACAGCACGGCCTGCCTGGCAGCGCATGCTGCCGAGTTCGGCACACACCGCCTCGCTGTCGATATGGGTGACCACCTCGGCAGCCCGTCCACCATCACAGCGACCGTCCACCGCGACCGCACGGGACACCGGATCCGAGTCGGCGGCCAGGCAGCGATCGTGCGCAGGGTCATGCGATGAGGCCCGCGCGCTCAAGGCGAGGGTGCCGGTGCGCAGCAGGTCCAACTGCTCCGGTGAGAGCCCGGCCAGTTCTGGCGGCATCTGTGGCAGGGGCTCAGGGTTGATGGCCGATCACGCCGTACTGGTGCGACTCCTCCCTACTTGTCGGCTCCTCTTCGTTCCAGTTCAGGCCGCCGCCCTTCCGGCGAGGCCGGTCATCGACTCGACCGGCTCCGACCGCAGCCCCAGCCGGTTGATCGAAGCCGTCCGACTTCGACGCCGTCTCCGTCGGCTCGCTGACCTACAGCGCGCCGGCCATGGATCTGAGCAAGCTTCTGAGCATCAATTCCGAACACAGGAGGTAACTGTGGCCAAGGGCTACTGGGTCAGCGTCTACCCCACCATCACAGACCCTGAGAGGCTTGCTGCCTACAATGAACTGGCCGGTCTGGCCGTCAAGGCCGCAGGCGGGCGGGTGCTCGCCAGCATCGGCAGCCGGGTCGTCGCACACGAAGCCGGAATCGTCGAGCGCGTTGTCCTGATCGAGTTCGACAGCTTCGAACAGGCGGTCGCCGCATACGAGAGTGCGGCCTACCAGAAGGCGCTGGCCGAACTCCCCGACGGCTTCGAGCGCGACTTCCGCATCATCGAAGGCCTCGACTGACGATCGAGGCTGCGTCGGCGACGAACACCAAGCCGACTGCCGGGACCACCCCGGCTCGTCCGCGCGCCGCACCGTCGCGAACAGCGCCAGGCCAGTGGCATCGGCAGTGATGTCCAGTCCGGCGACGGTTCCCGGCGGCGCGGCGGCTCGAACGTCGGCCTCGATGTCGGCGGGGTGCGTTCGACGAGGTTCCAGCGGCCGATGTGGGTCATCAGGGCGGCGTACGGGTTCGGGGTCGCGATGTTGGAGAAGTAGAAGGTGCCTCCGGGGCGGCACAGGCGGGACAGGGCGGTGCGGATCAGGGCTCGGGCGAAGAGTTCGAGGTAGTCGTCGAAGTGATGGCCCCAGGTGCCGGGCACGCCTCCGGGCTGAGCACGCAGGATGTACTCGATGATCTCGAAGTCGCCGGCCCGGCCGCGAGCCTGCTCACGGCTCAGCTGGACCATGCCGCCGGCGTCGGCGAACATCTCGGCCAGCGGTGCCATGGCCGCCGTGACGGTGTCCTGACGGGCCGTGGCGAGCGCGGCGGGAAGTCGGCGGAGGGCGAAGTCGTCGAAGTAGCGGTGTGCGGTCGCGCGGTCTGCGCCGGCGATCGCCGGGAGTTCGGCCATGGCGATCAGCCGCTCTCACAAGGCGCGTTGGCCGCAAGCAGGCATCCCAGCCCGAGAGGCGGGAGAGGTCAGGACTGCGTGCTCCGGAACGCGAGATACCGGCTGAAGGCTTCGTGGCTGTCGGGGGTGAAGCGCCACTCCAGCAAAGCCGAGTCGAGCTCCGGCTCGGTCAGCCAGCCATGCCAGGCGACGTCATCGGGATCGGGGACCACGGCGTCCGGCACCACGGCTTCGTGCACGCCGAGCCAGTGAGGGCTCAAACCGCTGCGGTTGATGAACGTGAACAGCAGGCGCGGCAGCGCACGAATGCCCATCTCTTCGGCCAGCTCCCGCGCGGCGGCCTGTTCATAGGACTCGCCGACATTTGCGGCGCCACCGACCTCGACCTCATAGAGCCCGGGGAAGCGCGACACCTGCTCCGACCGCCGGTGGACGAGAATCCGGCCACGATCATCACGACACACCGTCACGGCGACCCGATGCAGCCAACCCTCCCGGATGGCCTCCCGACGGCTGACCACCCCCAGCACGCGATCTCGACCGTCGACACGCTCCACCAATTCATCCACGACGCACACCCTGGCAGAGCCCACCGACAACGCCGCTTCTCGGCGACCCGCGGAGGCTGGCCCCAAAGCACCTGCACCAGGAGGCCGGACGCGGATGACGACAGTTGTCGTGCAAATACGACACCTATCGTGCTCAGCCTCAGAGAATCACTCAACCTTCGCTGCGAAAGGTCATTCGTCGGCGCTCGCGCCGCCCCGGGTTCCCAGACTGGGAACCCGGGACCGGCTCGGGGATCTTGGGGGCTCTTGGAACGCGAACTCGGTGGCCAGCGCCAAAGCCCGGCGGCCTCCTCGGTCGTGGTGGAGGGTGATCACGCTGCCGAGCGTGGCCATGGACAGCTCGGACGAAGCTCTCCACCTACCTGGTGAACCGTGCGCGCTTGGCAGGATCGTCGCGGTCGTCGACGGTCTCGGTGATCTCGCCGACCCAGTGCGCCGCCCAGCTGCCCAGGAGGATGCCGTCGCGGTGTCCAGGAGCAGTCGGCCGATCTGCTGGGTAACAGGCTCTCATCGTCCAACCTGGAAGGAGACCGGTGCGGGCGTGCACCGACCAGCCCCAGCCCCAAGCCGCCCGCTGCTTCTCTTGCGGTGGCAGAATGCCTGATCACGGACGAGCACGCGGGGGATCCCATGAACGATCAAGGCCTCTCGACAGAAGGCTTCAGCATCTTCGCCGTCGACGCCAGCTGGCCGGAATCACGGCAGGTCATGGGGCACGGCTACGACCAAGTCACCGGCGACGTCCATGTGTCCCTGTGGTTCGGCTCTCCGTACTTCGATCCCCAGGTCGCGCACATCACGGTCTTGAGCGCCTCCTCCGGAAACGCAGAGGCCGGCGAAGCTCTGGTACGGGCTTTCGGGATGTACTGCCACCTTGGCGAGGAACCCCTGTCCGGTTTGCCGGCCTCCGAACCCGTCACCATCACCACAGACGGGAATCCCATGACGTTCGAGCTCTGGCGCAACAGCGTCAACAGTTGCTGGGTCGCACGGGGATGCGTCGAGAGCACTGAAGTGGTCCTGTCAGCCTTCGAGGTCGAGCCCAGTGAGCTCAGCCTGGTCCGCGTGAGCGACCTGACCTCGTTCTCGAACCCGTTCGAGTCCCTCAGGTAACTGCTCTACGCGGCGGCACGCAAGCGCGGTCAGAACCAAGGAGCGCGCTCAGTCACACGGCACCGGCGTACCGTGGTTCACCGGGAAACTCCGCACTCCTTCACGGGACGGTTGCCTCCCGGAGGTCGCGTTTCAGCAGTTCAACGAATTCCGTCGGTTGACCCATCCTGGTCTGCAGCGGCACCGGCGGCGGCACGACCATCCTGCGCACCCTCACCGCCCAGTTCCTCCACCAGGGCGCCCACGCCCTGGTCCTCGACACCACCCGCATCTCCCACCTGTGGGCGAGGAACCCGCCGACGGTGACGCACCGCGGCAACGTCGCTGGCATCCACGACGCCCTGGTCGGCCTCGCCTCCGAGCTGAAGCGCCGTATCGACCTCGACGGCGACCTCGACGGCGTTCCGCGGCTGATGGTCGTGATCGACCGGGCCGACGGCACCCTCGCGGCGGAGGCGGGTGCGGAGCGATTCTCCGAAGTGACCTGGCGGCAGGGCAGCAAGGGCGCGATGACCTCACGGTTCGCGGTGCTGACGGTGCGGCCCGCGGGCAAACAGTCCCTGGCCGCCGCTCAGGAATCTGGCGGGGGCCGCAGCCGGTGGGACGGCGTCCTGCCCACCCAGAGCCTCCTGGTCGAATGGCCGGACGGCCAGGACGCCCCGACGGACTACTGGATATCGAACCTGCCGCCTACCACACCAACTGCTGACCTGGTGCGGTGGGCGAAGATGCGCTGGCGGATCGAACATGACTACCGCGAGCTCAAACACGGCCTGGGACTCGACCACTTCGAAGGCCGGACCTGGCGCGGCTGGCACCACCACGTCACCCTCGTCACCGCCGCGCAGGCATTCCTCACCCTCCGCAGGCTCGACCCAAAAGTCGAGGCACCGACCCGAGCCTCTACCAGACCCTCGACGCACTCCAAGACCTGCTGAGGTGCTGGACCGGCACCTGCAGCACCCGCGGTCGCCCCCTCAAAACCAGCAGAACCAGAACCTAACGAAGCACTACTAGAGGCCTCCAGGCAGAGCGGCGCCGTTCAGCGTCGACGAGCGTCAACACCCGTCGCTTGATCACTCGTTGGTGTTGGTGGTGCGAGCCCAACGGGCGCGAGTTCGTCAGGCGTCGGCGAGGAGGGGGTCGTACGGGGTGCTCGTGCGCCGGCCCGACATGAAGGAGAGGAAGTCGCCGACGAAGGCACTCCGGCCGCAGGCGCCGTCGGTGGTGGTGAGGTCGCGGTGGAAGGCGGTGCGGAAGAGGGCGCGGTATTCGTCGGCGTCGATGGTCCCGCTGCGGTCCTTGTCGGTGGCGTCGAAGAGGACCTCGGCGACGCGGATGAGCGCGGGTCCGGCGAGGGTGGGGACGGCTGCGGCGTACTCGTCGGCGCTGACGCGGCCGTCGCCGTCTGTGTCGAGGGCGGCCTGGAGCTCGCGCCACCAGGCGGCGAAGGCGTCGTAGAGCCGACTCTCTTCGGGTTCGTCCAGGTCGAGGCGGGTGGAGAGTTCGCGGGCCATGGCGGCGAGGTCGGGCCAGTCGAGGTGGCCGTCGCCGGTCTGGTCCAGCACTCGGCTGAAGAACTCCTTCGCCGAGCGTCGGCCCTCCCCTGTGCCCGCGGAAGGTGCCGGGTCGGGGTCGGTGCCGCCTAGCGGTGTGAGGAGGCGGAGCAGGGCCGATGCCCGTTTCATGCGGGCGGCCAGGGCGGCGACGGTCCGGGCGCGGGGGTCGTCGCTGTCGGGCGATAGGGAGAGGGTTTCGATGATGCTTTCGGCGTTGATCCAGCCCTCGGGCAGGAAGCGGGCGAGTCCGGCGGCGAGGTATGCGCCCTGCATCAGGGTCGGGGCGCCGGGCATCTCCGGCAGGCCGGCCCGGCGCCGGTAGGGCTCGGGGAGCGAGGCGACGGTGATCGCGCCGAGAAGCGGACCGGCGACGGCGCGGCCGGCCGCCCACAGCGTCGGCGCGCCGTCGAGCAGGGCCGGGGCGGGCAGGTGGTCGAAGAGCCGGTAGAGGATGACGCGGGCCGCCTCGGTGTTCTCCAGCTCGTTTTCGACGACCCGGTCGAAGTACGGCCAGAAGTCGTTCAGGTCCTCGGGAAGTTCTGCGGCGTCGCCGTCGAGCGCGGCGAGGAACGTGCGGTACTCGGCGTACATCCGCTCCATCGTGTCCTGGTCGAGCGGCTGGCCGCTGAGCCGGCACATGGTGACGGCGCTCTCGAAGAGGGTGGCGACCACCCAGGCCCGGGTTGCCCGGTCCATCGCGTCGTAGGCGCGGCCGCGGGAGTCGGAGCCGCTCATGCGCGCGTGCAGCCGGTTGAGCCGGGCGGCCTCCCGTTCGCGTACCACCGGGTCGCTGTCGAACATACGCCGCATACTGAGGAAGGTGTTACGCAGCCGGCGCCAGGGGTGGGCAACGAAGGTGGAGTTGTCGACCAGGGCGGCGCCGATCTGCGGGTGAGCGGCCTCCAGCACAGTGGCACGGATCATGGCCAGCGCCCAGCGCGGGTCGTCGAAGAAGGCGCTGAACTGCGATTCCGGCCCGAACAGGGGCGCCTCGTCGGCCGTTCCTGTGGTTCCTGTGGTCATGATGGGTCTCCGTTCGTCCGGGGCGGCACGCCGCCGAAGCGGCGGTCGCGGCGCCGGTAGGTGTGCAGGCAGGCCAGGAAGTCGGGGGCCCGGAAGTCCGGCCAGAGCACCTCGGGGAAGACCCACTCGGCGTAGGCGACCTGCCAGAGCATGAAGTTGGAGATGCGCTGCTCGCCGGAGGTGCGGATGACCAGATCCACATCGGGGGTGTCGGGGAACGGCAGGTGGTCCGCGAAGAGCCGCTCGGTCACCTCATCAGCGGGCGTCTTGCAGCGGATCAGCGACCTTGCGGCCTCCACGATGTCCCGGCGCCCGCCGTGGTCGAAGGCCACGGTCAGCGTCATCCCCCGGTTGTCGGCAGTCAGCGTCGCCAGATCCTCGAAGTCCTGGGTCAGTTCACGAGGGATACGCGGGTCGGCGACTCCGAGGAAGCGGCAGCGGATGCCGCGGGCGAGCAGCAGCGGTGCGTGCTTGCGCACGACCCGGCGGACCAGGCGCATCAAGTAGTCGACCTCGGTGCCAGGACGGTTCCAGTTCTCGGTGGAGAAGGCGTACAGGCTGAGCCACTCGACACCGGCGGCCCGGGCCGCCTCGATGATGTCGATCACGGTGGTCTCGGCAGCCCGATGACCCGCCGTGCGGGGAAGCGAACGCCGCTGTGCCCAGCGGCCGTTGCCGTCCATCACGCAGGCCACGTGCCGCGGCACCGCACGTACCGACCCGTCGCCCCGTCGCTGCTCGTCCGGCCCGTCGTCGTACTGTCGCCCGTCTGGCAGGTCCTCCGTCGCCGCGCGTGCACGCGGGACGCCGTGGTCCCTCACACCTACCCCGTCTCGCCGCCCCCGCCGCCCACACCCACACCCACCGGGTGTTCCATCTCGGAAGTCTGACAGTGCGACAGGAGCCTAAGCGGCCAAACGGGTGGCCTCCACCCTTGGGTCATACGTCTGATTCCGTCATACCGGCGTCGGTAGCCTCCCCTGGCGACCAGCCCGCGGGCCTACGCGTTCGGAGGCTGGCGCAGGTCCAGGAAACAGCGCGTTCGGGCAGCTTGCGGCGGAGCATGTCCATCGACTTCTTCACGTCTTCGAGCTGATCACCGTGGACCCGCAGGCGCCACTGCATGTGTTCCATCCGTGCAGACATCGCCAGTGCGGCGAACGTCTGCGCCAACTCCGCTGCGCCTGCCTGCCCCTCCTGAGCCTTCTTCGCCCAGATGAGAGCCATCTTCTCGTACCCCAAGGCACGCTTGGGCGCTTCGCTCGCGGTCATTCCCAACCCCCCAACAGAAACAGGACTTCCCGTTGTACCGAACGCACTGCCAGCGGGGTGCGCGTCTCCAGCGGAATCCGCGGCCGCGCCCTATGCCTCTGCCCAGTCCAGTCCGAGGGCGGCGAGCTTGTCGACGGCTACATGCCCGGCACCTACGGGGTCAGGCCCCCGGGCAGCACGGTCAGGTGCGCCCGCTTCCGGTTTGGTGTGTTGTCCGGGTGCGGTACGGGCTCGTAACGGGTGGGCGCGGCGACGACGGGCCCGGGCGCGGCCGTTGGGCTGTCCGTGTCCGTCGTGTGGCAGCTGTCTGGCGTATTGGGCCGCCGACCGGGAGCTGGCGAGGCACCGGGTGGGGCCGGCTGGAGAAGGGGGAGGGGAACTCCGAGCAGGAGACGCACCTCTTCGAAGAATGAAGTGTCCTCGATCAGCGGGGCGCGGCCAGTGAGAGGGGAGCGGCGGCCAGCGGACGCGGCGAGAAGCCGCTGGGCGTCACCGTGCCCGTGTCGAGCGGCTTCGGCGATGAGGAACCACGCGTTGTCTTTCCAGTCCTTACCGGAGCGGAGCGCGACCAGAGCGAGCCGGAACAGCGCGCCTGGATGGCCGGCGGCGGCCGCCGATCCCAGCCAGTCGGCGGCCGTGGACAGCTCGTCGCGGCCCAGAGCCTTGGAGCCGAGCCGGTACAACGAGTTCGCCTCCTGGCGCGCCTCGACGTCCAGCTCGTACAGGTCGCTCAGGGGGCCGAAGTCGCCGTCGGGACGATCCCAGACGTCGGGGGGCCCGACGAGCTTGTCCATGATTGTCAGCAGCTCGGCCGGTACCGCCGGCGTCGGGCGGCCGCCGCTGCCAGTGAAGCGGCGCACAACCCTCACCTGTCCTTCTTCGAGCGTCGTGTCTTCTTGCGGTGCCCATCCCGGATGAATTTGCCCAGCTTGCTACGCAACTCGCTGACGGCTGCGTACCGGTCCCGGTGGATCCGGTCCGGGGTTATGCCCAGGGCCGCGGAGATCTGTGTGTCGTCGAGACCCTGGCTCTGCAGCTGGACGACCGTGCGGCGCCTGCTGAGCGGCGGCATAGCCTCGATCGCGGGCCGGACCAGCTCCTTCAGCAGATCGACGTCCTCACTCCGCGGGTTGGACGCCGCCACCAGCGCGGTGTCATCCATCAGCTCGGTCCGCTTCTGGGCGCGCAGCGTGTCGACTGCCAGATGCCATGGGGTCGTGCGCAGATAGGCCCCGATTTTCACGCCGGGTCCCAGTTGTGCGGCTGCGACCTTCCTCGCCACCCTCATGAACGCTTCCTGGGCGACGTCCTCGCAGGCCTGTTCCGAGAGCTCGCCGTTGCACGTGTTGTGCAGGAACCGCGTTTCCTGCGCCAGGAACGTGTCGTAGTAGTCCAGCAGCCTCTTGGCCAGGTCTACCTCCGCCCCCGCGGAGGGCTGCCCCTCCGCGGGGACGGAGGACTCCGCTGCAGCTTCACCCGCTACCACGGGCGGTATCCCTTCGCAGGCAGCGAAATCGGGTCCACACCGTCGGCTCCGCCGTCCACGAGGACGACCAGCGTGACCGACGTACGGGCGTGGGCTGCGACGCTGACCTGTACGCGGACCATACGAGTGTCGGGCAGGGAGGCCTTGCCGTGGTGGGGCATGCGGCGGCACTCTTCGTGCTCCGTCGTCCTGGTACCGCGTTGCCGCCGGTCCCAGTACACCTGCACCATGACGACCGCCGCCTGCGCGGTGGCCGTTGCAGCCGAAACAAGCCCGGCCCAGTCCAAGGACGACGTCATGTGAGTTGGTCTCCGTCGGGTTTCAGTGGCGCGTAGGTGGCGCCTTCACCTACTCGACGGTCGACCCCTCCCCGTTCTCCCCTCGGAGAACGGAAACTTCCGAAGCTGCCCGCAGAGACACCGAGTCTGACCGGCCTTGTACGGCAACGTACGGGCCACGCGGTGCCCCGCCGGATGTGCAGCCTGGCCGGGCTTACCCCTCGGGCACGTGCGGGAAGGTCTCGCGCTGCGCACCCGCGTGGCGCCCCGAGGTGCGGCTTTCCTGTTGGCCCCTGCCGAGTGGCCGTGGTGTCCCAGGAGTTAAGAGTTGTTGGGTGGGGGCGAGGGCTTGGTCCGGTTCGTCATTCGGCGACGGCGTCGGGCGCGTAGAGCGCCGGCGGTGAGGGCTGCGATGGCTGTTGTGGCGAGTTGTGCGGGCAGCTCGGTCACGAGTCCGTGGATGATCTCGTGGAGGGCGTGCCGGAGAAGATCGGGCATCGGTAGGGTCTCCCAAACGTGCGTGCGAACACGGCGTGTGTCCCTGGTAGTGGGGGGGCTTGTGTCATGCGGTGTTGCACACCTTGCACCGCGCTGGAAGGACCGTTCCAGTTGTCTGGCCGATGGGCCGGACAGGGCCGGACAGCGCCAGGACGGATGGAGAAGCGGGTTGGGTGACTTAAAGCGGCGTACCAAGCCGTGGGGTGATCTCAAGGGTCCCACGGAGCAGGCCGATGCCCTGGCGAGTCTGCTGCGGGGCTGGCTGGACACTGCGCAGCTGCGTATCGATGACGTCGTGGCGCAGCTGACGCCTGAGCACTTCAGCAGCGGGCGTATACCTGGCCGTTCCACCATCGGCGAGCGGCTTGCCGGGGTGCGTCTGGACAATGAGTTCGTCCAGGCGATCGCTGATATCTGCTCCGGTGATGATGCCGCGCTCCGGGAGCGGATGCTCACCGAAGCCCGAGCTCTCGCCTCGCGCAAAGACCCCACCCGGCCGGCGAAGACCTCCAGGGGGAAGCCGGACCCGGCTGCGCTGGCGAACGAGCTGGTCGCCGTGCAGCGGCGTTCACTGGCCCTGCAGGACAAGCTGATGCGGGCGTGGGAGCGGGCCATGGAGCTGGATCGTGAGCGTTCCAGAAGTCATCAGCTGGTCATTGTGCTGTTGACCATGGTTGACAAGCTCCAGCGCGACATCACCACCATGCAAGCTGAGCGCGACAGGCTTCGGGAGCGCGAACACCGTCCTCAACAGTTGGCAGAGGTGCGTCAGAAGCTGGCGCGGAGTGAAGAGCAGCGGCGGTCCGCGAAAGCCGAACTCGACCGCGCCCGGGAGGAACGCAGCAAGGCCGACCGGCTGGCCGAAGAGGCAGCCGGGCAGATCCGCATCCTCAAGGACGAACTCGAGCGGCTGCGTCAGGGCACTGGACAACCGGATAACTCCCCACCACTGACGGTTTCGAGCCCCTCGGCATCCGAAGGCGAGGACTACGAGACAGCAGCGGACGACATCGATGACGCGCTGGCCAAAGCCTCCCGGCACTTGGAAGACGGTGCCCGGCGTCTCGACCAGCTTGCCTGCGAGTTGCACCAGGACGATCCATTGGACAACTCAGCCGCCATAGCCGAGACCGGTGATTCAGCCGACCAGCCAGACGCTGAGGCGTTGACGCAGCGGATCCTGGCGCAGGTGCGGGCGATGAAGGAGCACGGATCTTCGTTCGTCTCCTTCGCTCTCGAAGCGCCGGCGGATCTCTTCGTTGGGATGATGACGGTCTTGCTCCTCTCCGATGACGGCGAGAAGGACTGGGAGCTGGCCCACGAGCTGCTGGACGTCGCAGGCACCAAGGGAACCCCATCCCATCTCTGTGACCTTCTGGCCGAGCTGCGCTCCCACCACAACGGGGATGCTTACGCCTACGCGCTGTTGAGCGCGATCGCAGCGAACCGCTCGCCCGGCGCACTGGTCGCCATCGTGGCTGCGCTGCGGGAGTCAAAGCAAGACGCGGACGCCTACCAACTCCTGACCGCAGTGGCACGGGTCGGTCCCGCCTGGTTCATCTCACCCATCGCGCTGCAGCTCAGCGACACGGACGCGACATGGCTGATTGAGGCGCTGATGGCTGAGCGCAGTGAAAGGGACATCGTCGCGGTCCGCGAGATGCTGGCCTTCGGAGGCCACCAGCATTACGTCGCGCTACTCGCGGTCCCCCAAGTCCGCAAGCAGACTTTCGACATGCCGCCGGTGCAGGCGCCGCCTGTCTTGGCCGACGCTTGACTCCGTGCGGGGGCGTGACTTCCTTCCTCGTGCGCTGGGAGATCGACTTGGAGGCCAGTGACCCCGTGGACGCCGGCCGTAAGGCTTTCGCCATGCACCGCGATCCCCGGTCATGGGCGACGGTGTTCACTGTGCACGGCGAGCACCGGGGCGCGCCCCAGGTGGCGCCTGTCACCCGCTGGGAAGTGTCCGCCCCATGGTGGGATGCGCGTCCCCGCAGAGATTGGCCTGCAATGCCCCACAGGCCCGCCGCTTGGGCTGTCGGGACGGCGCGTTCGTTGTCAGCTGGCCACGACGTCGCGTAGTTCCCGTACAGCGCGCTCGCGGTGGTGTTGAGCAGGGATGGCCTCGTACAGGTCCAGGGCACGGCGGCGGACCAGGCCGGTGCGGTAGTCGACGGGCAGCGCTGTCAGGGCGGCGACGGTACGACGGCACGCCTGCTCGGTGTCGCCGTCGTGATGGGAGCAGGCGGCGGCGTCGATGTTCAGCAGGGTGCGCGTCATGGTGCTGGTCGGCGCGGACAGCTCCAGGGCGCGCCCCTGGCTGACGTGGGCGAGGCGGGTGTCCCCGAGCGTGGTGAAGGCGTGGCTGAGGTGGACGTGGTGCTTCTGCTCGCCGTACGTGAGCCAGGTGTCCGACCGTTCGCTTTCGGGGAGTCGGTCCATGAGGGCGTCGGCTGCGGCGAGCGCGGCGCGGGCCTGCTCGCTCTGGTGGTTGAGGGTGTAGGCGCGGGCGGCGACGGCGGCCGCCAGGGTCGCCGCGGCGGTGGGCCGGTGCCCGGCGACGTGACGGGCCCGTTCGGCGAGGCCGGCCGCCGCCTTCGGGGCGCCGTAGTTGAGCGGGACCATCGCCTCGCGGGCGAGGACCCAGGCGTGCAGCTGGTCGTCGCCGGATTCGGCGGCGGCCCGGGCGGCCGTGGCGAACCAGGAACGGGACTCCCGGCGGCTGCCCAGGTCGTGTAAGACGATCGCGGTCATCCCGGCCATCTGCCCGGCCGTGCGGCACAGCCGAGCCCGGACCGGTGCGGGCTGAGGGACGGTGAGCAGCGGGCGCAGGGTTGTGAAGTCGGTGACCAGGTCGGCCAGGACGCGGGTGGGCTGCTGTCCGTGGTAGCCGTACCCGTAGCTCTCGGCAGCGGCCTCCAGATGGGCCAAGTCCTGGGGCATGTCGGGGGAGAGGGTCTGGTCGACGTCGGTCCGGGCGGCGGTGAGGGCGGCGAGAGCCGGGGCGGTGAGGCCGGCGGCCAGTGCGCCGCGCAGCAGGTTGCGGCGCTTCATCGGATCATCTTCTCCATGGTGGGACTCCGTGCTGTGGGCGGCGGTGTCCTCCCAGGGTTGCGCAGCGAGCCCCAGTAGGGCACCGGGAATGCGCAGTCCGCCGGCGATTCTCTCGACAGTTGCCAGCGCGGTGACAGCTGCGGTGCCCCGGGCGATCTGGCTGACACGATCGGATTTGAGCGCACACGCCTCCGCGATCCGGTTGAAGGAGATCCCCACGTCGTGGGCCATGGCGAAGACCGTGGTGAAGTCCCGCTCGCGCAGGGCCCGGACGAACACCGGGTCGGCCAGCAGATGGCGCGGCGCCTGGGCGGGTGACGGCGGTAAGTCGTCCACAAGTCCCCCAGAACTCTCGTGGAATGACAGTGCGTCAGCCCAACGGCCATACCCACCGTGGGGCCCCCGTCACGGGGTTATCGCCAGGGTCCGCCGTGGCTGTACTGGGGGTGTTCGCGGCCGCGGCTGTCCAGGGCCCGGCTACCAACCCCGCAGGAGGATTCCATGCAGAGTCCCGCCACGCCCCCGCCCGCCACGTCCGGGCCGTCGACCGGCGGCCTGGTCCGCTCCCGCCGGCAGATCGTCGCCGCCAGGGGCCGCAACGCCATCCCCTCGGACGGCGGCGGCACCGGCAAGAGCGACGGCAACGACTGACGATCGGAAGCCCTGACGCGATGACGCACACGTCCATCGCGGCGTGCCTGGGCGAGGACTTCCTCGCCCAGGCACTGCACCGCGAATACCGCCACGTCCCCGGCGCCCTCGATGTCGCCGGACTGATGAGCTGGGACGACCTCAACCAGATCCTGGCCGCACACCGACTGGAACCGCCGCGCATGCGGCTGTCCCGCGACGGCGAGACGCTGCTGGTCGGCGGCTACACCACGCCGGTGGCCACCCGCCGCCACACGGCGTGGCACCGCCTCCACCCGGCCGAACTGCACGCCCGCCTGAAGGAGGGCGCCTCCCTCGCCCTGGACAGCGTCGACGAACTCCACCAGCCGCTCGCCCGCCTCTGCGAAGCGATCGAGCGCGATCTGCGTACCCGCGTGCAGGCGAACCTCTACGCGTCGTGGACCAGCACCGAGGGGTTCGGCGTTCACTGGGACGATCACGACACCGTCGTCGTTCAGCTGGACGGCGCGAAGCGGTGGCGGATCTACGGCACCACCCGCCCGTTCCCGCTCTACCGCGACATCGAGGACCCGGGCGAGGCGCCCACCGAGCCGGTCGCCGACCTGGTCCTGTGGCCGGGCGACGTTCTGTATGTGCCGCGCGGCGTGTGGCACGCGGTCTCCGCTGATCAGGGCACCCGTTCCCTGCATGTCACCTGCGGTCTGCAGACCCACACGGCGACGGACCTGATGGCGTGGGTGTCCGAGCAGCTGCTCGGACACGAGGACTGGCGGCGCGACCTGCCGCTGCTCGCCGCGCCGGACGTCCAGGCCGACGCCGTGGACGGGATGCGCAAGCGGCTCGCCGAACTACTGGACGACCCGACGCTGCTCGCCCGCTACCGGGCCGCGATGGACGGCCAGGCCGTCGGCCGGATGGTGCCGAGCCTGCCGTACATTGACGGCGTCCCCGTCGACGGCGGCCTCCGGGTGCGGCTGACGACCGCCCGCGCGGTGCTGGAGGTCGGCGAGGACGCGGTGACGCTCTCCGCCGCCGGGAGCACGTTCGAGTTCGCCCCCGAGGCGGAGGCGGTGCTGCGCCCGCTGGTCGACGGCCGGACCGTGGATCTGGCCGCGCTCGCGGAAACAGCCGGCCTCGCTCTGGAGGACGTCGCCGGGCTGGTCCAGGAGCTCGCTGCCGGGCAGGCCGCGACGGTGGGGAGCCTGCTGTGACAGCGGAGCTCGCTCTGGGCACCTACCGGTGCCGGGCGATCCCGGAGGCGGCCGTCCGTGCGGCCGCCTCCGGCGCGCAGTGGATCGACACCGCCCCCAACTACGCCACCGGCCGCGCTCATGACTTGCTGGCCCCGGCCCTGGCCGCCCACCCGTCCCTGCGGATCGCGACGAAGGCCGGCTACTTCACCGCGGCCACCAGTGCCGATGCCGTGAACGCCGGGGTTCTCACCGAGGACCAGGCCGTGGTCGGGCACAGCCTCGCCCCGCAGTACGTGCGCTGGCAGATGGGCCGCAACCGCGAGCAGCTCGGGCGCGAGCGGCTGGACCTGGTCCTGCTGCACAACCCGGAGCGCGCCCACCCCGGCGACCGCCCGGCCCTGCACCGCGCGCTGCGGGAGGCGTTCGTCGTCCTCGAGGAAGCCGTGGCAGCCGGGCACGTTGCCGGGTACGGCATCGCCACGTGGGCGGGCCTGGAAGAGGAAGCGTTCACGGTGGAGGAACTGCTCGCCCTGGCCGCCGAAGCCGCGGGCGGCCGGCACCACCTGGTCGCGGTCCAGATGCCGGTCAGTCTGGTGATGATGACGCCGATCACGCAGGCCCTTCACGGCCGGGGCCCGCTCCCGGCCGCCGCCGGCGCGGGCCTGCGGGTGATGGCCTCCGCGCCGCTGCACGGCGGTGAGCTCCCCGGCATCGTCGACCAGGAGCTCGCCGACCTCATCCGGCCGGGCCTGACCCCCGCACAGGCGTGCGTCCTCGCGGTCGCGTCATGCCCAGGAGTGACGGACGTCCTCATCGCCGCTTCCAGTGCGCCACACTGGAGTCAGGCGGCCGACGCCGTCGCCCAACCCTCCCTGACCGCCGCCAAGTTGCGGGAGATCACTGGTGCACTCGCCTCCCCCTGACCCGGACACCGAACAGCGCATGCGCGCCCGCCACGCCCGCGCCGCCAAGGCCCTGGACGTACGAGTCGAGCCAGGCGGGGAGTTATGGGGTTGGGCCGGGCGCACCCTGGGTGCCCCGGCCCGCACCGCCACCGGGCAACCGGCGTGGCTGCGGCTCGTGTCCTGCCCGGAGGACAAGGCGTCGGGGAAGCTGTGGGACGGCGCTCTCGACGCCCAGCACGTCTTCGGGGACCTCGACGGGCGCCGGCCCGCTCTCCTGGCTGTGCACGACGCCGTCGACGACGGCACCGCCTACCGGGCGGAGTTGTCGGCTCGCGTGGACCAGCCGGTCCTGTCCGACGACCCGGTCCTCCAGCACGACCTCCAGCTACCGGACTCCTGGTGGGAGGACCTCGCCGGGACGCTGGAGAAGGTGGCGGCCGTCGACACCGACCGCGTCGCCGTACGCCAGCAGTACATGGACCGGGCGATCCCAGAGTTCGTGGGCATCCCCGCCCCGGCCGTGACCCGCTGGACCGCCGCCCACTCCGACCTGCACTGGGCTAACGTCACCGCACCGCTGAGCATTCTCGACTGGGAGGGCTGGGGGCGAGCCCCGGAGGGATTCGACGCCGCCACGCTCTACGCCTACACGCTGCTCCAGCCGGACACCGCCGCCCGCGTCCGCGATGCCTTCCCCGTCCTGGGCAGCCCGGCCGGCCTCGCCGCCGAAGCGACCGTGTGCGCCCAGCTGCTGCAGACCGTGAGCCGCGGCGACAACCTCACCCTCGAAGACCGGCTCCGGGACTGGTCCGAGGAGCTCCGCCGCCGCTGAGTCCGCCGAACCCCGCCGTGTCGTCTGGCTCAACAGCCCTGGTGCGCGGCGGCGAGCGGTGGATCACAGACGCTTCGAGGATGCGGGAGGCACATCCAGATCCGGGTCACCAGGGGTGCCGAAGAAGTGGGCGTCCCAGGCGACCAGCTTGTCTCGCAGGCGGGCGAACTCGCTGGCCAGGTCCCAGACATCCTCACTGGACACCAGGCCGATGTCGGGACGGCTGAGCCCCCTCGTTCCTTTGGCGGTCCGCCACCCATGGACATCGTCGTCGTAGACCCAGCAGCTGTGGATGTACCGGTTGCGTTCCTCGAAGCTGGCCGTGCACAGGTCCAGGTCATGCAGCAGAGCTGCACGTGCTTGAGCGGGGATTCGTTCGTTGGCGGGGGTAGTCAGCCGGTTCTTGGCCTTGGTAATGAAGTGCTTCACCGTCTCGTGGGGCTTGTCTGTGTAAGGCCGTTCGACGCCACCGAGGTGGGCGTACAGGCCGTGCAGGATGTAGTCGGTTTCGGCAGCGCGCTGCACGAGCACGCCCAGGCCAAGTGTCAAAGCTGCCTGCTCCTCGCTCATCCCTTCAAGCAGTTCGGCCGCGCCGGGAGGAATTTGCGCTACCTCGGGCTGGGGTACGTCGGCAGGAGGCGGGATGGTCATGTCAGATCTTTCGGCGGGGTTGATCGGGGCGGATAGTCGACTGCCGCCCTCAGGAAACGGTTGTACCGCCAAGCCGTAGACGCTGGGAGGCATTACAGGGCGTTGATGCGGGATGGACAATCCGTTCCGACCTGTTGAAGGATGCGCTGTTATGGCGGATCACGTACTTCTGGAAGCCGGGGACGACCTGGTGCGTCAGCTCTCGCACGAGCGAGAAGCCGTCAAGGCTGTCTTGGAGCTGGTGTGGAACTCCCTCGACGCCGACGCCACCAAAGTCGACGTGACCATCGAGCGATCTGGCACCACGGGCCTAGACAAGATTGTCGTTGCCGACAACGGCGACGGCATCACCCCGGAGAAGGCGCGGACTGCCTTCAAGCAGGTCGACAATTCCGACAAGCGGGTGGGTGGCACAACCGACCGGCTGCAGCGTCCGCTCCATGGAAAGGCCGGCCGCGGACGCTTGCGGGCATTCGCGCTGGGTGATGCGACGCGCTGGACGAGCACAGCTCGCGCAGTGGACGGCCAGCTGATGCGCACGACGATCGAGTCGGAGATCAGCCGTCGGACGACGTGGCGGATCGACACGCAGCCGGCGCCTGGGACGGACAGCCCAGGCACGAAGGTGGAGCTCTGGGGAAAACAGGCACACCACCTCAACAAGCTCCTGGAACCCAAAGCCGCCACCCAGATCACGGCGGCCCTCGCGCCCTATCTCCTGACCTGGACCGATGTCCGGGTCATCTACGACGGCCAGCGCATCGACCCACAGACCCAGATCCAGGCCGAAGAATTCGAGGACCTCACCTTCGACTACGAGGGCCAGACGCATCCCTTCCACATCCGGCTGATCCACTGGCGCACGGGCGCAGAGCGCACTATCGCTCTGTGCGACGCCGCCAGCGCCCCGGTGAAGAGCCTCGATGTATCCACCGAACACGCCGACTTCTCCTACACCGCCTACGTGCTGTGGGAACCGATGCCCCGGCACCGCAACGAAATCCCTTTGATCACGTTAGGTGGCGACACCCCCCTGGCGCCCCTGTTGCGGACCGCCCGCGAATGGATCGGCACACGGCTCGAAGAACGGCGCCGACGGCAGCGCCGCCAGCTTGTCGAGCGGTGGATAGAGGAAGGCGTCTACCCCTACCCACGCCGGGCTGAGGGTGACCAGGCCCGTGCCGAGCAGGCGACGTTCGACTTGGTCGCCACCTCCATCAACCGCCACATCACAGGCGACAGGACGAAGAAGCGGCTCACGCTGTCCCTGCTGCAGAACTCCCTCCGGCACAACCCTGACGAGATGGTGGAGATCCTGGAGAAGGTGCTGAGTCTGGGAGGTGACGACGTCAGCCACCTGCACGGCCTGCTCCAGCAGACCAGCCTGTCCAACATCATCCGTGCATCGTCCATCGTCACCTCACGGCTGCAGTTCCTGACCGCCCTCGAGCATCTGGTCTTCGACGTGGACACCTACGGAGTGGTCAAGGAACGCGATCACCTCCACAAGATCCTCGAACGCGAACTGTGGGTCTTCGGCGAAGAGTTCAACATGATGCGCAGCAGCGAGATCGGCCTGACCCGCATGCTGGAACACCACCGGCGCGCTGTCGGCTGGGACCCGACCCCAGACGGACCCGTCCGCGCGGTCGACGGCGGCACCCGGCGAGTCGACCTCATGCTCTCCGCCGAAAGCCACGAGCATGATCGCGTACGGCACCTTGTGATTGAGCTCAAGGCGCCCGCCGTCGACGCCGACCGTGAGCAGGCTCTCCAGGTCGATGACTACATGCAGGCCGTCCTCAACGAGCCGCGCTTCGCCAACGTCGAAACGACCTGGGACTTCTACCTTGTCGTCCGTTCGGTGAAGGACAGATTGAAGCCGGCTCTTCGCCAGGCCAACAAGCCCGAGGGTCTGTACCTCGAACCCACCCAATACGAGCACGCCGGTGTCCGGGTCTGGGTGCGCACGTGGTCCGAAATCCTGCGAGAAGCCAAGCAGCGGCTGGAGTTCGTCAAGAAAGGCATCGACCACAACCCCTCCCTCGAACAGGCCCTCGCCTACCTCCGGCACCGCCACGGCGATCTTCTTCCCGACCAACTGCGCCAGCCGGCCGCAGTTCCTACGCCGCGTTCCGGGGCAGCCCATAATCCTGCTGTCTGATCCGGCCCGGGCAGAGGTCTGGGTCCGCCCCAGACCCCTCCACGCCAGACCATCGACCCGACCACGGGTCCGACCGTGCACGCGAACTGCGGCTCGCCCTGGACGACGCCCTGGACCTGGTCGTGCGCGCGACCGGCGACCAGCTCCAGATCGTGGGCATCCGATCGCAAGGCGACACTGTGACCAGCCCGCCCGGCCGCGGCTTCGCCTCATAAGGCCCCGTGTTGCGCTGAGTATTGCGGTAGAGGTTGCGCCAAGTGTTGCGCTGAGTGTTGCGGTAGGAGTTGCGCCGGCCTCCACAACGCCCTGGAGTCCGCCCAGGTCACCACGGGCGTACGGCGTGGTCGGGCCGCTGACATCCCCGTTGCGACCCCTTCGACCATGCCCTGGCTGGAGTTGAGGATGAGGGAGGGCGGGATGGGCGGCGCGGACGCAGCCGGGGATCGGGGCGCGCTCAGCCGGTTGCGCGTCGGCGGGGCCGCCGCGCCCGGCCGCCGTCAGCGCGGCGGCGACGTCAGGCGGGGAACGTCGGCGGGGGAGAGGTCAGGGCGCGCACGGTGCCAGCGTGCGGGATGTCGCCACCGGCCGGAGGCGTCGCGGGCGACGTCGACGCCGACTTCCACCACCAGCTCGGGTTCCACCAGCGTGACGTTCAGCTTCTCATGGCTGCCCCACCCGGCGAAGAACGACCAACCTGTCCACGGATGACCGCGCCGCCCCGCAGCGAGCAGACCGGCGAACGCCGCACCTGCCGCCCGGGCGAGGGTGGTGGTGCGGCCGACGTACTCAAGGCGGCCTTCGTCGTCGTACCTGCCGAGCAGCAGCGTGCGGGGAGCGGCCAGAGGGCCGGTGACCGCGCCGACGATCGCCTCGCTCGTCTCGCGGACCTTGTACTTCTGCCAGCCCCTCACCGACGGGCGGTAGGCATCATCCAGCCTCTTGAAGACCACGCCCTCCATCCCGACCGACGCCCACGTCAGCCACTCACGCACGACCTCGGCCTCATTGGTCGACGGACACAGCGCCCACGGCGCCGACAGCGGGCGGGCGGCGAACACGGACTCCAGCGCGGCCCTGCGCCGCCGATACGGCCACCCGGTTGTGTCCGTCCCGGACAGCCGCAACAGATCGAACGCGACGAAGTGGGCCGGCCACTCCTCCGCAGCCCGGGCCGCACCGGAACCGCGCCGGGCAAGCCGGTTCTGTAACCGCTCGAACGCGAGGCGGCCCGCGGCGTCCCATATGACCAGCTCGCCGTCCAACGCGGTCGCGTCCGGCAACTGCGCGGCCCCAGCCTCAATCTCCGGAAACGCCGGAAGCATCTCGGTGCCGCGCCTGGAGCGCAGCACCACCCCGCCCGCGTCCACGGAGAGCAGAGCCCTGAACCCGTCCCACTTGATTTATGCGCTGTTGAGCTGTCCGCGGGATTTGGTCCAGCGCAATGTCGATCACCGGGGCGGATGCACTTCACTTCTCGCGAGAGCTGCGTCGAGGTTCGCTGCTCGTACGCCGAATGAGGGTGGACCTCCGTAGGGGAGACCGCCGATTGAAAAGATTTTGAGCTCGGTGGTTCACGGCGCAGGGCTGTCCAGGCTCTCACTCATGGATGGGCCCTCACGGCGCCCGCGACCCGCACGACACGGGAGATAGCCATGGACACGGTCACGGCCGTCATCACCATTGTCTCGATCATTGTCATCGAGCTGTGCGCTCTGCTCGGCCTGTGGCTTCGCCTGCGCTGGCGGGTACACCATGAGCAGACACAGCGCCAGTACCTCGCTGTAGTCACCGAGGCAGTCGCCGATGGGGGCCATCTGGAACTCGATGAGCAGCGGAGCGACGGGCACCGTCTTCGCATGAAGTTCACTCGAGCCAAGTCCGGAACAGAGAACGGGCAGCAGGCAGGATGAGCAATCACAATCCGGCGGACCACGTCGACCCCGCAGCCGCCGCGCCCGCTGTCGGTCAAGATGCGCTCGCGGAAGGCACCTATACGCAACACGTCGTGGACGCGGAGTTCTCGGCCTTCTACCGCAAAACCATCAGCAGGCTGGTGGGTTTCCTGGTCAACCATGGAGCCACGCTGCCACTGGCTGCAGACATCGCCCAGGACACAATGACCAAGGCATACGGGCGCTGGACCGAGCTTCACGAGCCGCAGGCATGGGTCCACACCGTCGCTTCCCGAGCCTACATCCGCAGAGCCACCAATATCCGCGAGGATCCGGTCGGGCAAGTGCCTGAGCCGACGTCGCTGCTGCCCCGGCCGGACGCCATCGCAGAATGGGAGGCCCGGCACGACATGCTGCAACTGGTGAGGAGGTTGCCATGCCGGCAGCGTCAGGTTCTGGCCTGGACGCTAAGCGGCTACACGCCATCCGAGATCGCCGAGAAGCTCGAACTGACCTCCGAAGCGGTGCGAGCCAGCCTCAAGAAGGCCCGCCGGGCCGTTGCCCGGTACGTCAACCAAGGGGCGGAGCAGTGACGGACCATTACGAATCGGAAGAGTACGGCCAGGCCGCAGACCGCTGGCTCGACGAGCATCAGCGCTCCCTGGTGGACGGTCTCGACGCCGTTCTCGAAGCCGGAGCCGGACTGAGTGAGATCATGCAGCAGTTCCGCCATGATGCCCTGGTGGACGGTCTCGACGCCGTTCTCGATGTCGAAGCCGGACTGTCCGCCATCGTTCCCGCGGGCGCGCCGTCCACGTCAGATGCCCAGCCGCAGATGACTTCTACGGAGGAGGATTTCCCAGAGCGATTGCTCGCGGAAAGTGGGACTTGGGCTATCCAATCGGGCAAGGCAATGAGAGATGGGAATGACGATCGCCTGGCGCGCGTGGGAGACCTGCCGGGAGTTGCCGAGCGCATCGTGCACGCCCTTCAGGAGTTGGACCGGAACGATCTGGAGAGGGTGATTGCGCAACTGAACGAGCTGCATAGCGAGGTGAAGGTGCACCTCCTCGAGGTCATGTGTGAGCGCAACCTTCTCAGCCGACGCCTCGCTGACGCATCGAAATCCGAGCGAGAACTGATGCAACTCGCAGCTGCCGCCATTGCCAGACGAAACGAGAACGAGGCCGACGTGCCGCTCATGACCGAGCAAGCCTTGCGCCGAGCCCTCCGCCTGCGCAAGCACATGGAAGTATGGAGGGTCGAGCTACAGGAAGCGGACGAGGCCGTTCGTCTGAGCCGCGCGTTCGATGCCGTACTGCAGGAATCACGCGCTGACCTCGAATGGGCCTTGGAACGCCTGGGAGGACGCTCCCGCGTCGCCGAGACCAGGCGTACCCTGGCACGCATCGCCGATCGGCTCCGGACGATCGACAGCACCGGTACGGGGCGGCCTGACTGAACGCGCGCAGAAGGGCTGTTTGTCGCCAGTCTGGCTTCAGTGTCCCGGGGTGAGAAGTGGACAATAGACAGCCCAAAACTCTGCCCATAACTTGGGCTCCGCCGCCCAGCCCGGCCGCAGCTCGGGCACGGCCACGGGAGTGCTCAGCATGGGTTCCGGCAGCGTCCACGTCACGCACCATGCCTTCCACGCCGGCCATCGGCCGCCCGAGTGACCTCCCGGCGCTGGACTGATCCTGGTCGGGCTCGTGGTGGGCGCAAGGGACTTCCCCTGCCCGAATGCTCGTGCGGTGCTATGGGTTGAGCTCCTGGACGGCGAGGGCGGAGCGTCGTCGTACCCGCCTTCGGCGTGGTACGGCAGCTCAACGAGGCTGTTCCTTCTATCGACGCCAGGTGATGACTTTCTCGCGCACCAGCAGCGGCTTGTCGTCTGGTCCTTTGACGTGCTCGTTGATCCAGATGGGGCGGTGGGCTTGTAGGCGTGGGTGCCATTGACGTCGCCAGTGTCCCCGGACGACCCAGCGGTGAGACCACTCGACCTCTTGGGTCTCCTCGTTGTTCCCGCCCTTTTCTGTCTTGCGTCGCAGGGTGACGATTGCCACGGGAGCAGCGGGTATCTGTCCTGCCCGTTGGAGTCGCCTCCGTTGAGGGCGGTCCGATTCCAGCTCGCCAACGGCCGCCAGCGGCTGCTGCATCAGTGTCCACATGGCGCGTGCGTATCGGCACAGGACAGCAGACTCAGGGCGCATGGCGCCGATTTCTACCGACTGAGCCATCTCGAGAGGGCGACCTGCGGGCATGAACATCCCGTTCCCCACCGGCGCGACAGGCGATCCGAAGAACTGACGCTCCTCCTCGCCAACGACACGTCCGATCCATTGGATAAGGATTCCGCCGTCGTGCTGTTCCTCGGCCCACTTGGTAGCTGGGAGGACTCGGTGGACGGGCCGCCACCGCAATCCGCTGAACGGATGGTCATCCACACACTCCTGATCGGCGCACCGAATGGTGAAGGGCTCAGCGAGCACGAGGAATCCATGACTCGAGGGCGGCTCCTCAAGGAGAACGTCTTCGTCAGGCAGTGTTTCCTGTGCCGCTTCCGCGATGCGGACCATGTCTGGTGCCACCCAGTAGTTCTGCGCGGCACGCAGACTGTCCAGCTCGTCTTGCGGCGAGTTGCTGAACCCCTGCTTCGCGTAAGCCTCGGCTTCCATCTCCGCCAGCTCTGCAGCCGGCTTGCTGGCGAGCCAACCTGCGAAGGCCAGCTTGATGTCCAAAGTCTCCTCGGGACGCATCGCCCTCCCTCCACACCGCAGTGCAGACATGTACACAGGGGACATTGTTCAAGACCGGGTGTCTTACGCGCAGTCGTTCGCACGATCACGGCCGCCAGCCCGTTTGTCGTCTTTCCCCACAGCTACCGACACCTGGGCCCGGAATCCGTTACCTCTGCCCAGCCCGACCTCTACGCTGCCGTCATGACGCTGAACGCCGACGAGCATGAGCTTCTCCGCCTGATCGCCCAGTCACCAGAGCCCGTGGCCGCCTCCGACTTCTTTCACACCATCCACCCGGCGAACTTCGAGCGAAGCGCCGCCGAGGAAGACCCTCGGCGCGTGGCATGGCAGGAGAAGCAGTTCGGGCTCTACAAGGCGATGCTCGACCTGCACGACGGCGGTCTAATTCGGATCGTCCACCCGGCGAACGGAGAGCGGCCAGACCTGATGGAGGCCACCGAGGCCGGCCACGCTGCCCTGACCTGATGGCCTTGCCGGGTGGGCCCGGTCGGGCCCGCCTCAGCACCGAGGGAAGAGCGGCAGCCCCACGTGGTTGCGATGCTGTTCCCGTTGAAGTGCTGCCAGTCCGCCGCTTCAGCACATGGTGAGCTGTTCGTGCTCGGGCAGGTCGAGGTGGACGATCCGGCCCTGGGGCAGGACGGCGGTGAGCTCGCGCGCCTCCTGGGCGCTGCGGACCAAGACCAGCTCCTCCGCGAGCGTGGGGCAGGCGGCGACCAGATCGGGGCAGGGCCGCACGACCCCGTACAGCGTCCGCCGCTTGTCGGCCACGTGGACCGGAACACCGCGGGCGTACTGCGGCCACATCATCGGCTTCTCCGGGACCTCCACCCGCAGACTCGACTCGCGCCAGGCGTACTCGGCGACGGCGGCGAACAGCTCGGTCTGCTGCTGCGGCGACAACCGGCCCCACCACGCCCGCGCCACCTCCAGCGCCTGACGCTCCCTCTCTTCCCGCTCGGCCTGCTCGCGGGCCAGACGCGCCTCGCGCTCCACCCTCTCCTGCTCCCGGCGCGCATCCTCCTCCGCCCACCGCCGCCGTGCCTCCTCCAGGCGCAGACGCTCCTCCTCTTCTCGCTGCAGTCGTCGACGCTCAGCCTCCTCGGCCTTCCGCGCCCGCTCCTGCTCCTCCACCTCCTGGCGGCGCCGCTCCGCAGCCTCCTCCTGCTCCTTCTGCCGGGCCTCCCGCTCCGCCCGCGCGGCATCCTGCCGCTGCCGCATTACCTCGTGCCTGCCCTGGTCAGCGATCGACTTCCGCGACGTCCACCACCGATCCCGGCGGAACCGCCGCTGCTCACCGTTGACCATCCGGTACACCCGCCGGTACCGGGGCAGCACCTCGGCGGGAACGAGCTGCTCCTCCAGCGCCCACCGCACGAACCGCTCAAGCGGCTCCTCTTGGAACTCCCACCGCCCGCTCCGGTACACGAACCCGGCGAGCCCGTCGTCCACCACCCACGGCTGATCCCTCTCCTGTGGAGCCCTGACCCGGACGGCCGGCACCGCGCTGATCCACTGCGGCGGCCGCGCGCCCGGGTGCACCCAGCACACCCGGACCCCCTCCGCCGCGTACCGGTCAGTGCGGGCGGCGATGTCGTCCACAGTGATCGGCGACAGCTGTGCCTCCCAGGCCATGCGCCGGTTCCCGTCCGCGGACGAGGCCATGACGTCCGCCCGCCATGACCCGTCCTCGGCCGGCACCTCCAGTGCCGCGAACCACCCGGCCGCCCGGATCGCACCCGCCATCTCCAGCTTGAGCATGTGATGCTCCCACGACTCGTTCAGCAGCTCACACGACTCCGGCCGGTCGCGGTCGTGGCAGAAGAACCGGACCCCGTACCGGGAGACTTTCGGGTGCAGGCCCCAGGAGCAGTCGGGGCAGGTGAGCGTGACACGGGGGTGGACCTTGTGGATCTGGCCCCATTCCATGCTGTGTCCGAGGTCGGGGAGGGTTGAGTCGAGGCGGCCCAGTTCGGGGTGCAGCGCGGTGAAAGGCATGAATCGCATCTCCCGGCGATCCGGCATGCTTACGGCGTATCTGACAGCACAGCAGATACCAGGCACCACTGACAGAGGGCCTCCAGCCTGCGGCGTTACCTTCTACAGCCCCCGTCTTCGCCTCGAAGGAGAAGTCGCGGACGGCCCAGTGCGGCCACGTCTGGAATCCGAAGCGCGACCTGGCTCATCATCGTGGGATGGCTGAGCAGATGGACCTTCAGCGATTGCGGAGCCTTATCGAAGGCGTGTGCATCACGCTGTACCAGCGATATGGGCATGAGGATCTGCCAGCGCTGTGCGAGCGACTTGGCTTGCCCTCGCCTCCTCCCAAAGACCAAGCGACCGAACACGAGCGCTTGACCGTGAGCCTGAGGGCCTGCCCGGACGACCGACTGCCTCATGTGGCTCAGGCAGTTCTCGACAGCGAGCCGCTTCTAGCTCCCGAGCGGATGGAACTGCAGGACGTTGTGTGGCTCGGTGGCGACTACGTGGAAATACCCGGCCGTACGCGGCGAGAGTTGGCCAAGGAACTCGACCTCTCCGATCACCTCAAGTATCCGGACCGCTTTCTGACCCTGCTGGGCAGCTTGTGGGATCTCGGTGAGGACGAGTTCAACGTGTGGGGGCCCCACCTTGGCACCCTGCGCTCCGACATCCAGCGCCACGTGATCAGGTTTCCAGACGACTGGTCGACCGAGGACCTCTTCGAGCAGCTCAGAGCCTTCGAAGCCCCACATCCTCGATTCGGCCGCTTCCTCGAGGGCCTGGCCGCCCCAGAAGTTCTTCCTGACGAGCAGGCACAGCGCCGCTTCGTCGAACTTGCCAACCGCCATCTGCAGCCGGTCGGCGCACAGCTCCGTCAAGAAGGGGAGACGGACGGATACCCCCAGTTCCACCTGCACCAGCTCGGTCGCGGCACCGCCCGCCGGCCGCGCAACCTCATCTTCGCCACCCAGGGAAAGCCCGACATCCGCTTCACCAGCGCCCTCGACAACGACATCGAGATCGCCGAACAAGCCGACAAGATCCTGGTCTACAACCACCCGGTAGGCAAGAACGGGCTCCTCTGGAGCGACCTGCTGTCCTGGTGGCAGGAAACCCGCGGCATCGCGGACACGGAGACGGCCCGCCACACCCTTTACGACCGCATGCAGGCTTCCCTGCCACGTGAATCCGCAGGCCAGAAGAACCTGTTCTGGCTCTACCACAACCTCTACAAGGGCCAACTGCCTGACGTACCCGCGCTCCTGCCAGAGATATGGGTGCACTGGGACTCCAAGACCATCCGCGAGCGCGGGGAGCGTGCCATGCAGAACCTCCGCATGGACTTCCTCATGCTGCTGCCCGGTAACCGCCGCGTGGTGCTGGAAGTCGACGGCATGCAGCACTACACGCGCGACGGAGGAGCCGTACCCGACAGTGCAAAGTACGCCGCCACCATGGCCGGTGACCGCGACCTGAAGTTCCGCGGGTACGAGGTGTTCCGGTTCGGCCACGACGAACTGCGCGACCGCGAGCGCGCCCGCCCCGTGCTCACCGACTTCTTCCGAACGCTTCTGGGCCGTACACCTGACAGATGTCCGTAGCTGCTGCACCGGCGGCGTGTGGCCCCTGCCTCGGCATCGAGGCAGGGGCCACACGCCCGCCAGACGACGTGATACGCCGCTGGATCAGTCGAAGTCGGGTTCCCAGTCGTCATCCACCTCTTCTTCGGTGCGCAGGGAATGGGCTCTCATGTCCGCGAGGTCCAGTTCGGGTCCGGTCAGTGTGAGGTCGCAGACCCGACACCCGAAGTAGCGCGGGAAGAACCAGATATCCCCATAATCCCCGCTCTTGTCGCGCCCGCTGATGAACGCAGGATTCCCGCAAGCCGGACACGTCGTGGGTACGTGCAGAAGCCATCGGCTGGGCAGTGGCGCTGCCGCCAGGCTGGCAATCACCGCCGTCCTCTCGCTTTCGGACAAGCCGTCGGTTTTGCTCGCGAAGGTCTCCTGGGCCCGCTGAACCTTGGCGGAGTAGCGGACTGTCAGCTCGGACGTCGTCTCTTCTACGAGGCTCTTGCACGTCTGGTAGTACTTGTCCCAGAACCAGTCTGGTTCCTTCGCCAGCTCGGGCAACAGGGAATCGATGTACTTCACGCCAGATGCCAGGAGTTCCCGGCATTCGTTGGGTGACTTCCCCGACCCCATGTGAGTGACGCCGTTGCGCGCCTCCCTCAAGGCCGCAAGTTGCTGTGGTACCTCGCCCTTTCCCAATTTCGTGAGCCTCATTACGACCCCCGCGCCACTGACGGTTCTGAGACCCGCACGTCCTTTCTCCACCTTGTCTTCTCGGCCGCCCAGTAGCAACAGATCTTCTAGAGAGGGCTTGATGTCGGCCAGCAGTGTGAGGGTGATGGAGGCTAGGCACGCCTTGGCCAGATGTTCGACGGCTACAGCCATGTGATGGACGGCGAAGTCCTGGTCCGCAGGCTCTTGCAGGTAGGCATCGAAAGATGTCCGGGCCCAACGCTGAGCCGAACTCACTAGGTCGTCACGGATTTCGTCCTTGTCCATCCCAGAACCGTAGGGCGAAGGAAGCGGGAAGATCTCGAATTTCCATCGTCCGTGAGCCGTCTCGTCTTCGCTGAGATGGCCGGACGTCCGGAAGGGCAAGGTTGTGCTCACAGTCGGCTGACCTGCGGTGCCCTTCGGAGGGGCCGGTCGTTGCACGGAGTATGGAGCTGACTGAGGAGCAGGTGGCCACGCTGCGAGATTTTCTTCGCGAAGGTCGTGACCTGCGCGTGGATAGCGATCCGCGTGATCAGGTCCGGTGGCGTACCGCCGCGCTTGTCTACCTTCGCGGGACAGTGCCGCCTGAACACCACCTGTGGCGAGTACACACGAACTGGGACTACTGCCCGATCCCTGTTGAGTTCCCCCGCACCGGCGTGAAGTTGTTCGCTGAACACTGGAGGCCGGTCATGGGTGTGATCGAGGGCCTTCTCGCGCTGCACGAGTCCGTGCCGAGCGCCGGGGCACGAAGGGGCCAGCGGAAGGTTCTTCCGGCCAGCCCCTCAAGGGCCGTTGCTACGCCCACTCCACGCCCAGCTCAGCAAGCGCTGCTGTCCAGGAGGGTTATTTCTGATCAGTGGTCGATGGGTTGACCTGCGCTTATCAGTCCGGTGTGGGGGAGAGGTCGGACGGCGTGGAGGTCATGAGTTGGGGTGTGGTGCCGTGGTGGGTGGGGTGAGCTGGGGTTTTGTCAGGTAGGGGGTCCGGTGATCAGGTTGTGTCATCTGCGGTGAGCGGTGGGCATGTTCAGTGATTGCTGGTATGTGCTGGCTGCGAGAACGGAACTGTCGACGGCGGCCTGGGGGGGGCAGGAGCATCGCTAGTGGGGTCCGGTGCTGCCGAGAAGTCGTTGTTGGTTGCTCTGGAGTTGTTGGGTGGCATGTTCGGGCGTGAGTGCCCAGCGAGTGGCGAGGTGAGCAACGACGTCGGCGAGGTCTGCTGGGTGGGCCGGGCGTTTCCCAAAGCGGGCGAAGGGACCGTCGGTCTCGAGGAGGACTCGGTTGGGCGGGAGGATGTCGAGGAGGGCGCGGCCTTTTGCTGAGGTGGTCATGGCGGGGTTGACGGAGAACCACAGTCCTGCGGCTAGGGCGTCGTCTACCAGGGCCAGGGGGCCCGTGTACCAGTGCAAGATCGCAGCGGTGGCGCCGGTCTGCGCGAGTCGGGAAAGGGTGTCCTTCTCGGCGCCGCGGCTGTGCAGGGTCATCGGCAGGGCACCAGTTCGGGGATCGGAGAGGATGGCCTCGAAGATCCGCAGCTGCGCGCGACGAGTGCTGCGTCCGGCGGGGGAGTAGTCGAGCCCGATCTCGCCGATCCAGTCTGCTTCGGGCAGCATGCGCAGGAATCGGGCAAGATCGGCGGGAGTGAAGGTGTGGGCTCGTAGAGGGTGCATGCCCAGTGCGGGGTGCACGCCAGGGCGTCTGCCGAGCCGGGCGCGCAGCAGTCGGTACTCTCCCGGGTCTTCGGTGACGGCGACGACGTCGACGAGCGTCGGCAGATCCTCCGCAGCCACCGTCTCCTGCACCCGTCCCACCGCTGCCCGGCGCTGGCCGGCCACGTCGGACTGGAGTCGTCCAAGCAGTTCCTGGATGTGTTCGGGCAGAAGTGCGGTGCTGGCAGCCAGCGTCAATTTGGCCCGCGCGAACGTAAAGTACGGGCCGAGGTCCACCCCGCTCAGCGCGGGATCCATCCGAAGCCAGGCGCCGATGTGCGGCTTCTCCACCCAAGCACGCACTTCCTCGCTCAGTTCGCTCGTGGTGGCATCCTCCCGGCGCGCTGGCCGACGGGCAGAGGAGCGCTGTCGGGCACGGTGGTCCGTGGAGGAAGCCGGCTCCCCGGGGGTCTGGCTGTCGTCCGCTCCTGCCTGCGCGGTCGTCACGGGGCTGCGTACATGCTGTTCGGCGGCCAAGAGCTGGCCGTCTCCACCCGGCCCCAGCGCCTGGACCTGCCAGTCGACGAGTTTCTGGAAGTCAGCCAAGTACTGCTCTTCCAACACCATGAGCTTGGCCAGGACCGCAGCGTCCAGTGACGTGCCGCGGCGCTCGGCGCTCGCCAGGCGCAGTGTCAGGGTGTTCATGAACCGCTTGATCTGCCGCGGATTGCCCCGCAGGACGCTGCCGAGCACGGGGGCGATGGCTGCGGCCCACGTCATGTCCTTGTACAGCTGCGACGGCATGTCGGCCCCCAGGGTGGCCGATGCCATGCCCGCATTCAAGGCAACTCCCAGCGCACTCTCGCGTCTGCGCTGGGCGACTGCTGCGGCCACGACCGTGAACTGCTCTGATGCAAGGTGCAGTTGGGCCAGCAGCAGGTGCATGTAGGTTTCGGCCTCCGGCGCGGACAATACCGGAATGCTGATCTTGACCTGGAGCATTTTCTCCAGGTACTCCGCGCCCAGCCCAGAAGTGCCCGGGCGGCCGAGTCCCGGGTAGCGCCGATCGATGGCAGCCTGCACGACCTCGGAGTGGGCAGCGATCACGAACGCGCTCTTGTCGACGTTCAGGAAGAGCCGGATTGCCTCGAAGGTGTCCACGACAGTGTGGGGCAGGCACCGGTCCAGGTCATCGATCATCACGATCACGGCGCGGACCTGCTCCAGGGAGCCCACTAGACCGGCGAACTGCTGCCGGAACGCCCCTGGGTCGGCAGGAGCGGGGTCCTCGTCGCCACTCTTCACGTCGGGCTCTTGGCCCGGGTTCATTCCGCCGACAGCGCCCTGAGCGATGGTGGAGGCTACGTCTGCCAGGCTGGGGTCCAGCGCGCCGGCGGCCATCGCCGCGCCAGCAGGCAGTGCTGTGCCGACCAGCATTTGCACCGGCCGTCGCAAGCTCCTAGCCATCCGCTTGAGACGGCCAGCCTGCTCAGCCTCAGCGCTGCCGACTTCGGCCTCTTGCTGCAAGCGCGTCAGGACCGCTTCCATCAGTGCAGCCTTGATGTCCTCGTAGCCCTCGTACTGCCACGGGCTGAACGGGACCACGACGAAATGACCGGCCTCGTCGGCTGGAAGAGACGACAGTTCCGCCGAGACAATCGTCAGCAAGCTGCTCTTGCCGGATCCCCAGCCGCCGATGACACCCAGCGTTAGGGGAAGCAGCCGTGGTTGGGTAAGAGCAACGACCATCTCGTCCACAAGAAAGTCGAACCCAAGTAGGTCCAGGTCCGTCTCGTTGTCCGACCACATGCTGCCTCCCGGACCTCGTACCGCACGGCCCCCACCGTGCGCGTTCATGATCCTAGAGCGAAGGGCCGAAAAGTGACCTACTTCGTCAGAATCCCCCCAGCCCTCTTTGCACGGCTGGTTGCGATGTGCCGTTGCGGCGTTGCTGGCGTACGAACATCCTCAGGCCTTGTCCGCCGGGAGGGAGAATTCCGCCACGGATCCGCAGGCCGGGGACTACCGGACGCAGGCATGCTACGTCGCGGGCAGCTCCATGCTGGACGGCGCCGCGCTCGCCGGGGCGGGCGACGCCAGTGTCTGGCGCATCACGTCGAGCCCCGCGTATCACCCGAACCCGCTGGCGGATGACCTCTCTGCCTTCCGGACGCGTGTGCTGCGCTTGGAGAAGGCCCCGGCGCTCTCGTCTATGTGGATGCCGGTGACTGGCTGACGCTGTCTGGGCCGGCGGGTTGGGGCCCGGGCGGTAGCCCTCCTGGTGGTGGTTCGGGTGGTGGCTGTGGAGTGACGGCGAGGGCTGTTGCTTGCCGGTAGCTGATGATGGCTTGGATTCTTTTTTCGGGGTCGGTTATCTGGTCGAGGGTGGCGGCGAATTTCTCGTCGACGAGGGTGCCTTTTCGTTGTCGGGCGTGTTCGAGGAGGAGGCTGGTGAGGGGGATGGCGAGATATGCGGCGATGACGATTCCTCCGACGGCCCACCAGGGTGCGCCGCCCAGGGCGCCGGCGAGTACGGCGGGGAGGCCTGCGAGGAGGCCGGTGATGGGGGCGAGGGAGGACGAGTTCATCGCGTGGATGCCCTTTCAGCACGTGACGGCTGGGCCGCCTCATGCCTGAACGAGCCGTGCGGGGACGGCTGGGACGGGGAGAGGCGGCACAGAGGTGCCGGGGTGTGAGGGCATGCCAAGGGCCGGCGCCGCCGTAGGGCGGGCCGGTGTTGTTTTACGGCAGGCCTGGTAGCCCCTTGGGGCGTGGGTTCGCTGTTCCCGTGGGGTCGTTTAGAGGGGTTTTTCGGCGGATTTTGCGGGGGAGGTTTTCTTCGGCTTTTTGGGCAGGGTGGGCTACACCTGTGAGCTAACAAAAAGAATGTTCATAATGCCCCTGAGCCGATTCATCTGACCTCTGCCGCACCGCCTTTCTCTACTCGCTGGCCGCGTGCACCCTGTTGCGGGCACGCCAGACCTGCTCATCAGTATCGGTCATCGCAGCGCCGTCTGGGGCCTGTTCGGCCAGATCAGTCCCGAAGTTCTCGCCGGTCGCTGCTGGTTGAGGGAGGCGGCCGCACCAGGGGCGGATGGCGCCGGTGTCGGCCAGAGGGATTCAGATGCTGATCAGGCCCGCTGTGGTGAGGAGGTGTTGTTGGTCGGGGTGGAGGAGGGGCCAGGTGCGTTGCTGGTTGTGGAGCCATTGGCGGGCTGCCGGGTGGCGGGGGTGGGTGTGTGCGTGGTGGTAGGCGCGTTGCCACAGGATGGGCCAGGGCGGGTTCCACCAGGGGTCGATCGTGGCGAGTGTCTGCTGGGTGGGGGAGGGGCTGCTGCGTTTCTTCGCGAGTTCGCGCTGTCGGTTGAGCCATTCGCCGAGGGGGAAGCCGTCGTGGAAGGTCTTGATCGGCGGGCAGAGGTGGCCGTGTTCGCTAGCCCAGGTACGGGCGTGAGTGAGGGCTTCGGCGTGGGGCCGGGGGCGGGGGCTGGGCGGCCACTGTTCGGCTGTCTGGGCGGTGATGCCGATGGTGTTCAGCAGGTGCTGCTGGTCTGAGTGGAGCTGGTCGTACTGGAGGCACGCCCGGGTGATCCAGCTGCCCAGGACGGTACTCGGTGCAGGGATGCGAGCGACGGGATCGAACGGTTCGCCAGCTTTGACGTGGTCGCGGGCGCGGTGGTAGTTGCGCTGCCAGTGCAGGTCCCATGGTGGGTTCCACCACGGGTCGATCGCGGTGAGTTCGGTCAGGTGGGGTGAGGGCGGCAGTCCGTCGCGGGCGCGTTGTTTGGCGCGGTTGCGCTGGCTGAACAGCCACATGCCCAGGGGGTAGCCGTCGTGCCGGGTGTCACGAGGGGCTGCGAGGTGGCCGTGTTCGGCTGCGTAGGCGCGGGCGTGTGCCAGGGCTGTTTCGAAGCCCGGCCTCAGGTCGGGGCGGTGTCCCAGGCGGCTGCGGGGCTCGCGGGGACGCTTCGGTTCGGCGGCTCGTCGTGTGCGGCGTCGACCGGTGGAAGCGGCAGGATCCGCATCCCTTCCGGCCTGGCTGGTCTTGTCTTCGGTCTCCGGGGCGGGGAGCCCGGCTGGTGTTCTCGGGGCTGTCCGTGCATGGTCTTGGGCCGTGCGTGCTATCTCGGTGGTGATGCCGATGTCGGTGAGGAGTTGCCGCTGCCCGGGGTGGAGCTCGTCGTGCGTGGCGCACTGGCGCCACAGCCAGTCAGCGGTGCCATCGGCGAGGTCATTGAAGCCGTTCTCTGGGTGCAGGGGATGGCCGGCTTCGACGTGGTCGCGGGCGCGGTAGTAGCGGCGCTGCCATGTCAGGTGCCAGGGCGGGTTCCACCAGGGATCGATGACCGCGAGGGCCTGTGCCCGGGCGGCGGGCAGGGGCTGGCGGTCAGAGCGCCGGTGGTTGCGCTGGTTGGACAGCCACTGACCCAGTGGGTAGCCGTCGTGCACGGCCGTGTGGGTGACGGTGGCGAGGTTGCCGTGGACGCTGGCGAATGCGCGGGCGTGGGCGAGCCCTACCTGGAAGCGTTCTGCGTAGCTGCGTCGTCTGGGTCGGGCGGCGGCTGCCGCCGCGGCGTTGATGCCGATCTGGGTGAGGAGGCGTTGTTGTTCGGGGTGGAGGGCGGGGTAGCGGGTGCACTGCAGGTACAGCCATTCGCCCAGGCTGTAGCTGGTGGTGGCAAAGCCGCTGGCGGGCTCGAGCGGGCCCTGGGCTTCGGCGTGATCGCGGGCTTGGTGCCAGGTGCGCTGCCACAGGGTGCTCCATGGCGCGTTCCACCAGGGGTAGATGTCGTTCAGGGCGGCGGCTTGGTGGGCCGGCATTCTGGTGTGGCTGGTACGCAGGTTGGCGATCCATTGGCCCAGTGGGTAGCCGTTGGGGACGTCTTCCTTCGGCACGGCCAGGTGGCCGTGCCGCTGGTGGTAGATGTGGGCCTGGGCCAGGCCTGTTTGGAAGGATTGCTCGGCTTGGAGACTGTGGCCGCGCAGCCGCTTGACCGCGTGTGGTGCCGGCTGTTCGCGGTCGGCGGCCGATCCTTCAGGGAGAAGGTCACTGAGAGGGCGGGGCCGGTGCGATGAATGCACCTTCCACAGCGCCTTCTGCGCCGCGGGTGCCTGGTCGGCGCGGGTGCGTGCCAAGGAGTGGGTCCAGGTGAACAGTGGCCCGTGGGTGAGGGGGGCGAGGTGGTGGGCGAGCCAGGGCCGCTGGAGCTGGTCGGCGAGTTCGGCCAGCAGCGCGGGCATCTCGCCGAGACAGTAGGGCAGATGGCCGCTGGCCTGTGTGACGGTGTGCTGCTGCCGGCGGGGGCTGGCCAGGACCCGTGCGACGGCGACGGTTTCGGGGTAGGTGATCAGGTCGCGGGCGGCCACCTTCCACCAGCCGGGATCGGCCTCGGCGGGACGCGTCGCCTCAAGGCGGGCCGGCCACTGGTGTTCCTCGCTGGGCCAGGGCTGTTCCCACCAGGTCCCGGTGACGGCACGGGCGACCTCGAAGGCTGGCGCCCCGGCCGGCGTACGCCGCAGCAGCCGGACATGCCGCCGATGGGCCTCGATCACCTCCGGGCACGCCGTGAGGGGGACGGGCAGGCCGCTGGTCGCGGGCAGGTACAGGAGCCAGTACCGGTGGCGGGCGCAGACCCGCTCCTCGGGTGCCAGGTAGCGCCGGGCAGGCACGCGGCGTCCGGTGCGCGCGGCACAGCAGGCGGGGCAGGCGGGCCCCACGGGGCGACGGCTTCCTCGCCGCGGGTCAGGCGGCCGGCCGGGCCGCCTGGGTAGTGCGCGTGTGGTTCTGCGCGTGTCCACGCCGGCAGAGCGCTCTCCAGCACCGCTGCCTGTGCATGGCTCAGGGCGCATACTCGTTCGCGTGCCTGGGCGTTGAGGTGGATCTCGCTGTCCGGATGGAGCATCCCGGCGACGTTTTGCCGGCCGTCGGTCTCGGTGATGGCGGCGAGCAGGTCGCGCAGGCCGAGGTGGTAGCGGGCGGCGAGCCGGTTCAGGAACGACAGCGTCAGCTCCCCGCGCAGCGGAGACACCGGTCCGGCTGCCCCGCCGGCCAGGTCCGTGACGAGGACGCCGGACGCCGCCGGCTTGTCTCCCGCATGCTCGTTCCCGGGCTTGCGGCTGTGTGCCGTCGTGCTGGACCGGTGCGCCACGCCGGATGCCCCTACTTCCGTCGTGCGGGCCGGACCGGCCGGGCCCGGGTTTCGGCGGCCGCGTCGAGCTCGATCTCGCTCAGCAACTGCTTGGTGATCCGCTCGGTGCCTTCGGTGATGGCGATCAGGGCGGCTTCGCGGATGAGGTGGGAGAGGCTGCCGATCCGCCCGCCGGTGCGGGCGTGGAGGTAGGCGGCGTGCTTGACCAGGGTTCCGGGCCGGTGTGCGCGCAGCCGCAGCAGATTCTCCATGGCCCGGACGAGGTCGTTCCAGACAGCCCGGTCCTGCTCCGTCGCGTACGCCAGCGGGCGGTGGCGGAAGATTTTGAAGCGGCCGGCGATCTGCGCACCGCGTACTCCGCTGAGCAGTGAGGAAGTCTCGATGTCGATGGCGGAGTAGACGAAGGTGGCCGGGATGCGTTCGCCGAGGTACTTGAGCTGGTCGGAGGTTTCCGCGCCGGCGCGCCGCTGGGTGTCCAGAAGGTGGACGTCGTCGATGAGGACCAGCTGGGTGCCCAGTTCGCCCAGCAGGTCACACACGGCGCCGGTGATCTGGGTCTGGTTGAGGCGGTCGGTGATGGGCATGCCGAGGAACCGGGCGAACTCGCTGACGAGCATCTTCGGGGTGGCGGCCGGCGGCACGCTGATGAACAGCACGGGCCTGCGCTCTGCCCGGCCGGGGTGCTGGCGCTGGTCGGCCAGTTGGAAGGACCGCCCGAGCGCCATCATCGTGGTGGTCTTCCCGGTCGTGGCCGGACCGGAGATGATCAGACCGCGCCGGGCGCCCGCCTGCTGGCGGCGGTTGACCAGCAGCAGCCGTCGCACGGTGGTGAAGACACTGTCCATGGCCGGGGTGCGCATGACGGCGAGTTCGGAGTGGTAGTCCTCGCGCCCCGTCTGAGACCAGGCGCCGTCGTCGGCGTCCCGGGCGGGAGCCGGCGCCCGGTGGACGAAGGCGTCCCAGCCCTGCCACAGGGTCGGAGGGGCCAGCGGAGCGAACCCGGCGGCGTCGTTCGAGAGTGGACTCACCATCGCAGGGATTCCTCAAAGGGGTCGTAGACCGTGACGGAGGAATCTCGCGCCGGCCGCGCTTGTCCGCCCTCTGCCCCGGCTGCTGCAAGGCCCCGGGTGCCAGCGGGCCCAGGGTGCTGGTGCTCACCCGCTGCGTCGGCTGCCTCCTCCTCTTCGTCTTCGTCGAAGAGGTCCTCACCGTGGCCGAAGGCGTCGTCCTCGCTGGGCCTGTCGGTTTCCGTCTGCGGCGGCTGGCCGTACAGGAGCCCCCACACCGCACCGTCCTCGTTCGCGGCGCCGTGGGCGCGGGCCCGGGCGGCGACGACCTTGTCGCGGCGGCTGCCGTGCCCGGCGGCGGCGCGCTCCAGCAGCTCGCGCAGAGCGAGGGCCAGGTCGTGTTCGTGCTGGACGCGGTTGCTGCGCTGGGCGACGGTGCGCTTGATGTGCTGCCAGGTGAAGTCGGTGAACGGGGCGGTGACCAGGGTGTGGTGGATCCAGGGCACCGTCTGCCACCCGTGCCCTCGCGGCTGGCCGGGTTTGGGCAGGCGTACCCAGACCTGGCCGGGAGCGTGCGGGTTGTAGTGGATCTCCCACAGGCCGTCCGCCGCCGGCGAGGCTTCGCCGCGGTAGGGGTTGAGGACCTGGTGGTCGTAGGTGCGGTAGTCGATGCGGATGCCGTAGTCGTTGATCTTCTGCCGTTTGACGGGCATCAGCTCGATGTAGTCCTCGCGCCCCAGCGGCACCGGGACGTATCCGCACACGGCGACCAGCGCCGCCCACATCTCGTTCGGCGACAGAGCGCGGCGGGGCATCATCGGGTGCCGCAGCCCGTCGTGCGGGCGGACCTGCCACCCGCAGATGATCCACTCCTGCAGCAGGTCGTCCAGCTGGGCGAGCGTCCATACCGCCTCGCCTTCGGCATCCCGGCCGCGCTCACCGGTGTGGGAACCCGTGTAGCCGGCCACGTGCTGGGCGAACAGCGTGTTGATCGAAGAGAACGTGCGCTCCACATGCCCTTTGGCCGGCCCGTTGCCCGGCGGCGCCGGCTGCAGAGAAATGCCCAGCGACCCGCAGGCGGCGACGAACGAGGACGAGACGAACACCTTGCCCTGATCGACCACGACGGTCCGCGGGGTGATGACCGGGCGCGCTGCGGCCCCTTCCAGGCGGTCATCCACGCTCAGCAGCCGCTCGTAGGGAATCACTGAGCGTTCCATCGCCAGCGCCTCGGGCCAGGCAGGCCGCATCGGCGAGGGGACCATCATCTGCGCCAGCAGGTGCGCCGCGTCCACACTGCGGGTTCCCTTCGGGCGCAGCACGGCCGCGCAGATACTGCGGGTCGCCACATCCAGCGCGATGGTCAGCTCGGGCTGCTCCACCACCCCGTCGTCGAGCACCACGAAGGTATCCAGCACGGTGCTGTCCATCATCACCAGCTCACCCGGCGTCATCACCGTCGTCGGGACGAACGGGGGAGCCGGCCGCGCCGAGCGCCAGCGGCGCTGCCGCGCACTGCCCAGCAGCCCGAGCCTGTCGGCCAGGGCGTGCACGAGCCGGTTGAACGTGGCAGTCGACGGCAGCGGCACCGCCCCGTGGCCGTGCCGCTCGGCCAGCAGCCGTTCGGTGTACACCCGAAGTCGCCCCAGCGTCCCGCTGGAGCGTTCCTGCCCGGCCTCCAGCACCTCCCGCAGAGCGGCCACCACCCGCTCATCCGCACGCCCCAGTGCCGACCGAGGCCGGGCGGCCCGCTGATCCACCAGTCCCCACAGCCCGCCGTCGCGGTAGCGGGCCCGCATGCGCCGCACCGTCACCGCGCTGGCCTGCATACCCGCCGCCAACAGCTCTGCCGCCTTCGCCTCCTCCCGCTGCGCCAACGTCCGCACCTGCGGGTCGTACTCAGCCCGCGCAGGGCCGACCGCACCGGATCCGCCCGGGTGCCCCGTCTCCACCTCCCGCACGTGCCGCTCCCAGACAAGCGCCTGCTCCCGCACCGGCGCGGGCAACGACTCCGGCAAGCCCAGCGGCGGCACCCGGCAGATGGCCGGCGCAGCCACAACCTCGAACCCCTCATCGGCGAACAACAACGACAGCAGCAGCGCCACCATCTCGCCGTTCTCGGCGATCAGCCGCACCTGCCCGCCAGCGAGGGCCGCTACCGTCCAGGCCCGCCCCTCGAACCGCACCCGGGACCCCACCTCGACCACCGGCCCGACGGACCCCCGGCCCCGTGCCCCCATCACGCCGGCCGCGCCCACACCGGCATCCGCTCATGCATGGGAGCGCCCAGATCCGCGGACAGCCGCCCCGCCCACAGAGCATGGAACAGCGCGGGAAGGACCACCATCGGATCCCCGGCCCGGCGCACGCCCTCCCACAGCGGCGTACGGTCGGCGAACGACTCCCGCAACGCCGCGGCCAGCTGCTGTCCTCCGTGGTACCGCGGATGCCGGTACCCGGCCAGCCAGGTCACGTTGCGCCGGTACACCGGATCGACCGGACCCAGCACCCAGTACCGCCAGCCCACCGCCGCACACACCTCGCCGACCACCGCCGCGAGGGACCGCTGCCGCCGAGAAAGCTCCCCTCTGGCGGTGCAGTCAGCCAAGACCCCCTGGCCGTCGGTGAGTCGGAGCATCACCTGCGGGACATGCGTACGCACTCCGCCCGGCGCACGCCACCGCAGTTCCAGTGGCCGACTGGCCAGGCCACTGACGCGTGGATCGCGGTCGAGCAGCATCAGATGCAGCCGCATCGCCCCAGAGCCGTAGTGCACGAGCCGTCCGGTGGTCGCCGACCACCACCATCCCGGCGCCATGCGCTTGCCCTTGCGGGCTGAAAACGGCCTCAGAGGCGGACACTGCTCGAAGGCCACTTCGGCGGCCGCCGCCTGCCACGGCGAACACTCCGTAGTCCCGCTCGCAGCCAAGAACCGTACGTCCACAGCTCTGACATCGGCCGGCCCGGCCTTTTCCGCATCCCATTTCGTGCTCCGCTTTCGTGCTCCGCACACAGAGCCAAACGTCTTGTCGGCTCATCCGGTAATGGGCATAACAAGCCAAAGGGAAACGCATGCCACAGAGGTCCGCCGGTCCTGCCGGGCGCCCCTGACCTCGCAGATGTGCTGTCAGCCGCGCTCGGGCTGCTCTTCGGCCCAGGCGTAGCCCAGCTCAGCGAAGGCTGCTCGTTGCTCCGCATCCAGACGGTCACGCCTGGCCTTCTGGTTACTCAGAAACACACCCAGCCTGATCGCCGAACCGTCCGGCAACTCCTCAATGTGCGCCCTTCCAACGACGGTTCTGCCTTCCCGCTGGATGTACTGGGTGAGGGCCGCCAGACCTCGTTGGAAGGCTGATGCCTTCCCGGTGCTCTTGGCCGCTGAGGCTGGGGCGGGTCGTTCGGCGGGTTTCACGCCCAGGGCTGTCAGCCGCTGCTGCTGCTCTTCGGTGAGCTCTGCCCAGCTGCGGCGTTGCCGTTGGAGCCATCGTCCGAGGTCGTCGCCTTCGTATAGGACGCCGGGGGCGATGTCGGGCAGGACGCCATCGGGTTCGTCGGCGGCGAGTTCGGTGAGGATGCGGTGGTGGCGTTGCCAGTCCAGTGGCCAGGGGCAGTTCCAGTCGGGGTCGATCGCGGCCAGCTGGGCGGCCCGCGTTGCGGCGCGTTCGGGGTTCTTGCCGAGGCCGTGGGTGCGGCGGAGGTTGGCCATGTGTTCCCCGACCGGGACCAGTTGGCTGTCGGCGTCGCCCCATACGGCGTCGCGTCTGGGGGCGAGGTGGCCGTGGGCGCGGTGGTAGGAGCGCAGCGCGGCGAGTTTGTTCTCCCAGGCTTCGTCGCCGGGTTCCCACACCATTCCGGCTTCGTCGAGCAGTGTCTTGCGGTGGGGATCGAGTTCGCTGGCGCGGTAGGTGCGCCGCTGCTGGTGGACCCAACGCCCCAGGGGGAATGCCTTGGTGGCGCCGGCTGCGGTCTCGGTGTCGTACGGGACGGCGTGCAGGCCGGTGATGTGGTTGTCCTTCCGCCATCGGAGCAGGGCCTGGTAGCCCTCCAGCCAGACCAGGGATTCGGGCCGGTACACCCGGGTGCGCAGGAACGCCGCGATCGTGGCCGCGTCCCTCGGGGTGGAGAAGTGCAGCAGCGCTGACTCGACTGCGCCCTCGCTCTCGTGCTGCCCGCCCTCTCCTTCGGTGGTGGTGCCGATGATCCGGCCGTCCTCGTCCCGCTTTACGTGCACGTGCCGCTGTCCGCTGGTCAGTGCCCGGCTGGCGAGCTGTTCGACGAGGCGTTCGGAGTGGGAGCGCAGGCCTTGGAGGACGGCTACGAGGGGTGCGAACGAGGCGGAGGCGACCATGTCGGTCGGGTCCTCGCCGGGCTTAAGGAAGACGGGCACGATGATCCGGGCGACCTTGTTCGTGCCGTCGGGGTTCGGGCGCAGCGCCCGGCCGATGTTCTGGACGATCTCGACCTGGGAGCCGCGGGTGTCGGCGAAGCAGATCGCCTCCACGCCGCGCTCGCCGACGATGTCGACGCCCTCGCCCAGGACCCGCACGCTGGCCAGGAACGCCCGGTGCACGCGCTTGTTGCCGGCGTCGATGCCGTCGGCGAACTGGCGCAGGACCTCCCGGCGTTCGGCGACGAGATGGTCGCCGCACAGCCACGCCGACCACACCCTCTCCGGGGGCACGTGGCGGCCGGCCTCCAGCTCGTAGAACTCCGCGTCGATGGACGACTTCGGCAGGGCGTCCGCGGCGGCCAGGGTCTTCTCGGAGGTTTCGGTCGCGTACAGCCGGGCTGCCGTCTGCGGCATCTTCTCCGCGAAGGCGGCGGCTTCCTCCACCCGCTGGTGGAACGTCATGACGGTACGGAGGTTGTGCCGGGCGGCGTGTTCCAGGAGCGCGGTCTGCAGCAGCGCCAGGCGCCGCCCGCGCAGCGCCTCCTCCGAAAGTGGGACGGGGAGGGGGGAGGGGTCGCGGATCTCCAGCACGTCGATCTCGAACCCGGCGAGGATGCCCCGCTCGACGGCCTCCGACAGCCCGAGCTCGAACAGCCATTCACCGTACGGCCCGTCCGGGTTGCTGGCCATCGTCGCGATCTCCAGCTCCTGGCCGTCCGCGCCCTTCTGCGGGCGGGGGGAGGCGAGAATGCGCGGGGTCGCGGTCAGATAGAGCCGGAAGCCGGCCGGGATCCTGCTGTTGTCGTGGATCGCCGCCCACGGCCGCCCGAGATCACCGGCGGTTGAGTGGGCTTCGTCGACGACGGCGAGGTCGAAGCCGTCCATCGTCTGCCCGTACAGCCGCTCCCCGCCCGCCAGAGCAGCCTCCAGCGGCCCACGTACCTTCGCCCGGCCCGTGACGTCCTCGGGGTCTTCGCGGTCCACGAGCGAGGCGTACGTGGCGAACACGACCACCGGCCCGTGCCCCGCCCACAGGGCGAGCTGGATGGGGTTGGTGGTGGTCCGCACCCCGAGCTGCTCCAGGACCTCGTCCTTCTCCAGCGAGCACACCGCGACCATCGGCCCGCTGTGGCCGACCCTCCGCCACGCCTGGGCGGTCTGCACGAGCAGATCCAGGGTGGGCACCATGACGAGGATCCGGCCGCCCCTGAAGCACTCAAGCGCCGCCGCAGCGGCGGTGAACGTCTTCCCGGACCCCGTGGCGGACACCACCGTGGCGCGCGCCCCCTGAACAGGCACAGGTGATCTTGCAGGAAATCCCACCCACCTGCGGATACGCCTATTAGCGTCCACCTGGTGTTCTCGAAGCTGAATTCCGGGCATTTCCTAGCTGCTCCTGGGGCCTCTGTGCGCGATCAGTCGGAAGTCTGCGGGATGTGTGTGTTCCCGGTCGTCTAGCACCCTGGAAGCAGCATCCCGGATCCCCATCCTCGAACTGCGCCTGCGGGTGGCCGACGCCCTGGACGCCAGGGCGGTCCATTCGACCGCGGGATGGGGACGATGTCCGTTGGTGTCCCCGTTGTTCAGAGCGTTGGTTTCTGCCCGGTTGTCAGGTAGCGCTGCAGCAGGCGTTTGGCGGGCTCGCGATCGTAGCTATGGGCGATCTGCAGAGGTGTCTCACCGTCCGAGCCCAGCAGCCGCGGATCGGCACCGTAGGCCAACAGGATGGCCGTGGCAGCTGTGTTCAGTGGGTGTCCCCTTTGCAGGTGGCCGTCTCCCTCGAGGTCGATGGCGTGAGTCAGCAGCGTGTGACCGAAGCACAGCTCGTTCGGGTCGGCTCCCGCGTCAAGAAGGATGGTCAGCGCTTCGTAGTCGCCCCCTTCCACGGCTTTGTGTGCGGGTGTCCATACCTCGACGTCAGGAAGTGAACCCATCCCAATTTCCTCCCCACCTATTTCCGCAAGCGAGGAGCAGCGCCCCGCCTGCAAAATTCCAAGCACTCCACTCCCAGGATGTGCCATGTTTTCGCCAATCCTACATGCTGCATCAACCCGAGGATCGCGCTTCGGCCAGCAGAGGAAAGATAGGCTCCAACCATGACCGCCGAGTGGTACGTCCTCGTCGAAGAGGACACACGAGAGACCAAGCGCGCCGAAGGCGTGGAACTCAGACTGCACCGCTGGAAACTGGTGGCCACTCAGCACATCGCAGGAGACCAGGAACAGGCCGCTGCAGCGGCCGAAAAACTCGCCCTGCAGTACGTGCCGGCAGTCCTGGCCAGGCACGCCCGACCGGGAGACCAGCCCGCCCGGCAGGCATTCCTCACCCAGGACGGAGCATGGGTGGTGCTCCTCAGGCAGCGGCACCGCGAGTGTCACATACGAGTGACCACCGCCCGGCTCATGCATACACAGGAGGAGAAGGAGGCCCCGCCGAAGAGCTTCAAGGAGAAGTTCCACAGCGCCCTGGAGGGCTCCGCCCAGACCGCCGAACCGACTGGTAGGCCATGGAAGCCGGGCAGCGAAACCTGAGAGTGTTCAAGCGACCGTCCACTGGATAGCGTGGTTCGGGGTACACGGGCCGGCATGGCACCCAAGACTGATCACCTCATGTCCTTGCGGGCCGAGCGCCAGCTGCGCCAGGTCCGCGCCCTCTACGCGGCAGGAGTCCTGTTGTGGGCGGCCGCGGCGGCCTGGATGGGATGGACGCACCCCGCAAGCCGGCAGATGTGGGTTTCCGTACTTCTCCTGGCGGTCTTCACCGGCCTGCTGCTCACGGCCTCCCTGTGGCTGCGACGCATCCAGGCCAGCACAGCGAACAGGCCGGCACATCACGCTGCACCACGACATGCCGTTGTCCCACGCCACGTGAACGCTTGAACCCGGTAGTCCGCGCTCCTAATCCAAAGCCGATCCGGCCGTGGCATCGCCTCCTGATGCTCCTGATACATACGAAAGGGCATGTCTATTACGGCAGTTGGCGGTAAGGCGATCGGGGATGGGAGGCGTATATGGAGCAACGCCCGGATTCCGGTGTTCCGCCGTCATGGACGAGGCCGGGTAACCGGTGGGGGCCGCGGTTGTACTGGCCGATGCTCTGTCTGAGTATCGGCCTGCTGGTGTGGCGGGTGATCGATGGTGACAGCGCGGTGCGCATCGTGGTGGTGGCCGGCCTTGTCCTCATGTGGATCTGTCTCATAACTGCCAACCGGGCTGCACGACACAAGGAGACCAGCCGAGACTCCCGTAGCCAGCCAGGCCTGCGACAGCGGGCCTTGACGGCTTGGAGGCGCAGCCGGAAGGGCCGCTAAGGCGGGGGAGCGCAGCGGACCCGCCTGGAGTCTGAAGCGAAGCGGAAGACTCGCCTGGTGGACGTAGTCCACCGCAGCTCCGGGAGCGCAGCGGACGGAGCGTCACCATCATTGCGCAGCAATGGTGGTGAGCGGGATGCGCAGCATCCCGCCAGCGCTCCCGCGGAGCGGGAGCGCAACACCCGCGCGCAGCGCGGGTGTTCGCTTGCATATCGCGCAGCGATATGGTACCCGCTCCGCGG
>NZ_JBQHCX010000012.1:0-307913 GCF_052068475.1 Streptomyces sp. SD31
GCCCGTTCAGGGCCGAAGCGGGGGTCTGGGGGCGGCAGCCCCCAGGGGACGGGAATGGGTAGGGGCGGCGGGGGCGAGGAACCCCTACTTCACCGAGCCCGCCATGACCCCCTGCACAAAGTGCCGCTGAAACGCGAAGAACACGACCACCGGCACCACCAGCGACACAAACGCCCCCGGCGCCAGCACATCGATGTTGCTGCCGAACTGCCTTATCTGCGACTGGAGTTCAACAGTCAACGGCTGCGACGCACTGTCGGCGAACAGCAACGCCACCAGCATGTCGTTCCACACCCACAGGAACTGGAAGATGGCCAGCGAGGCAATCGCGGGTCGCCCCACCGGCAGCACGAGCCGCGTGAAGATCCGCCACTCGCTGCCCCCATCCATCCGCGCCGCCTCCAGCATCTCCTTCGGCATCTCGGCGAAGTAGTTCCGCAGCAGGAACACGGCGAACGGCAGCCCGTACGCCACATGGAAGAGGACGACCCCGGGAATCGTGCCGAACAGCCCCAGCTGACCGAAGAGTTTGGCGACCGGAAGAAGGCCGATCTGCACGGGCACCACGAGCAGCGCCACCACGACCAGGAAGATCGCCTCCCGCCCGGGAAAGTCCAGCCACGCGAAGGCGTACCCGGCGAGCGCCGCGAGGACGACCACCAGCAGGGTCGCCGGCACCGAGATCAGCACGGTGTTCCAGAAGGCCTGGCTGATCCCGGCGTTCCCCAGCAGCGCCGAGTAGTTGTCGAAGGACAGCTGGCCGGGACTGGTGAACACCGTCCACCAGCCGCCCTTGGCCGTGTCCTCGGCGGACCGCAGTGACGACAGGAACAACCCGGCGAGCGGTGTCAGCCACACCAGCCCGACCACCACGAGAAGCGCCTGGACGACCCCGTTGCCCAGCCCACGCCTGACCGCGTTCATCGCTGACTCCCTCGAAAACGACGGACGTTGAAGACCATGGCGGGAATCACCAGCAACAGCAGAAGCACACCCAGTGCGCTGCCCAGCCCTTGGTTGTTGCCGCCGCCGAACGACACCAGCCACATCTGCGTCGCGAGCACGGTCGCGTCCTCCTGCACCGGCCCGGGCGCGATGATGTAGACGAGGTCGAAGACCTTCATCACGTTGATCACGAGGGTCACGAAGACCACCGTCAGCACCGGCGCCAGCAGCGGCACCGTGATCCGCCGGAAGATCTGCCACTCGTTCGCGCCGTCCATCCGCGCCGCCTCCAGCGCGTCCCGGGGCAGGGCCGAGAGGCCCGCGCCGATCAGGACCATCGCGAAGCCGGTCCAGATCCACAGGTACGCCCCGATGATCGCCGGTGTCACGAGCGTGGGCCCGAGCCAGGAGATGCCCTCGTAGGGCGCGGCGAAGTTCGAGGCCGGCAGCCTCACCGTGTACGAGCCTTCGTCCAGCCCCTCGAAGCGGAACGAGCCGTCGGACGCCGTGGTCGTCGACGCGACCGTCTTCCCGGCCCGCACCGCCTCGACCTTCATCTCCGGCAGCCCGTTCTCCCGCCGGTCGACCTTGCCCTGCTCCCCTCCCCCACCGGGCGTGAAGTCGAGGTACACGACGCCGCGCAGCTCACCGGGGCTCGCTTTGTGCCCCGCCGCCGCGTAGGCCGGCTCGGTGCCCCCGGGCAGGTCGTCGGGCAGGACGCCGACCAGCCCCAGCGTCACCGCCTCGCCCGGCGACACGCTCGCGCTCGTGCGATACGAGCCGTCCGTGCCCTTCGTCAGCCCCTGCCCGTCGCGCGCCCGGGCCGTCGGATACGTCGACGTGCCCTGGAAGGCGTCGTGCACGGAGACGGCGGCGGCGTTCAGCACGCCCTTGTCCGGGTCCTCGTCGTAGGCGAGCCGGAAGATGATGCCGGCGGCGAGGAAGGACACGGCCATCGGCATGAACAGCAGCAGCTTGAACGCGGTCGCCCAGCGGACCTTCTCCACCAGCACGGCCAGGATCAGGCCGAGGCCGGTCAGCAGGGCGGGGGCCACCACCACCCAGATCGTGGTGTTGCGGATGGCCTTGAGCGTCGCCGGGTCGCGGAACATCTCGGTGTAGTTCTCGCCGCCCACGAAACGGGTGCCGGAGGCGTCGAAGAAGCTGCGGCCGATCGAGAACAGCACCGGGTACACGACCAGGGCGCCCAGCAGGAGCAGCGCGGGGAAGACGAAGAGCAGGGCGATGATCCGCGCGCGCCGCCGCGAGCGCCGGGCACGCTCCCTGCCCGGGCCCACGGCGGCCCCGCGGCTCGCCTCTTTCAGGAGAGTGGCGGTCATGTCGCGTCAGCCCTGGCCCTCGTACGCCTTGGCCGCCGCGGCCTCCAGCTTCGCCGCCGTGCCCTTCGGGTCCGACGGGTCGCGCAGGAAGTCCTGCAGGAGCTTCCACTCGCCCGCGCCCTTCGTGCCGCCGAACGCCGCCGGGGCCTGGTCGGACATGTCGAAGCGGACCGAATCGCCCGCCGAGACAAGGGACTTGGCGGTCGCGCGGGTGACGTCGTCGCCGTACGACGCGAGGTCGACGTTCTTGTTCGGGGAGAGGAAGCCGCCCGCCTCGGCCCACACCGCCGCGGCCTCCGGAGTCGCCAGGTACTCGAGGAGCGCCATGCCGGCCTTCTGGTTCTTGCCGTCCTTCAGGACGACGGCCGCGTCGCCGCCGCTGACGACCGGCGCCTTGCCGCCGCCGACCGCCGGGAAGGGGAAGAAGTTCGCGTCCTCGCCGATCGACTTGCCGAACTGGTCCTTGGCGACGCCCGCGACGAAGTCGCCCTCGTAGACCATGCCCGCCTCGGGCTTCGGCCCGAACACCTTCTCCACCGAGCCGGGGAAGTCGGTGTTGAGGGCGCCCTTCTGGCCGCCCGCGATCAGCTGCTTGTCCTTGAACAGCTTGCCGAGGGTGGTCAGCGCCTCGACCACGGACGCGTCGGTCCACTTCAGCTTGTGCGCGGCGAGGGCGTCGTACTTCTCGGGTCCGGCCTGGGAGAGGTAGACGTTCTCGAACCAGTCGGTCAGCGTCCAGCCGTCCTGCCCGGCGACCGAGAAGGCGGCGAGCCCGGAATCGGAGACGGTGTGCCCGGCCTTGAGCATCGCGTCGTACGTCTTCGGCGGCTCGACGCCGGCCTGGGCGAGGGCGTCGGGGCTGTACCAGACGGTCGACTTGTGGGCGGCCTTGAAGTAGAGGCCGTAGAGGGTGCCGTCGACGCTGCCGTAGTCCTTCCACACGGGTGCGAAGCCCGCGTCCACGGACTGCTGGGTGGTCTTGGACAGCGGCTTGAGCCAGTCGTTCTTCGCGAACTGCTGGAGCACGCCGACCTGCGGGACCATCACGACATCGGGGGCGTTGCCGCCCTCGATCTTGCTGCCGACGACGGTGGAGACGTTGTCCCCGGTGGAGGTGAACTGGGTCTTGGCGCCGGTCTTCTCGGTGAACGCGTCCAGCACCTTCTGGAAGTTCTTCTGCTCGGTGCCGGACCAGACACCGGCCACGGTGACCGTCTGACCACTGAGCGCCTTGTCACCGCCGCCCGCGGAGACCGGCCCGCCGCCACAGGCGGTCGCGCCGAGTGCCAGGACGAGGGCGGTGCAGCCGGTGAGCAGGGTGGTACGTCGTCGCATCATCGTTGATGTCCCTTCGGGGATGGGGAAACTGACGGAGGATCAGGCAGAGGTGGACTCGGTCCCGTCGCTCATCCACCAGGCGGCCGTCGAGCCGGGCAGCACCCCGGCCGGGCAGGGGCCGCTCGACAGCAGCGGGGAGCCGGAGACCGGCGCGGGCACGGTCGCCGTACCGAAGTTGACGGCGCAGACGAGGCCGTCGCCGCGAACGAAGGCCAGGACGCCGGGCGGGGTGTCCAGCCAGCGCAGGGTGCCTTCGCCCAGCTGGGGCAGTGCGTCCCGCAGTTGAAGGCCGTCGCGGTACAGGTGCCAGAAGGAGCGGGTGTCGGCGAGGGCGCGGTCGGTGGCGTACTCGGCGAAGTACTCCGGCTGCGGCAGCCACGGCTTGGCGCTCTCGGCGCCGGAGGTGAAGCCGAAGGGCGACGCCTGTCCCGACCACGGCAGCGGCACCCGGCAGCCGTCGCGGATGCGGGCCCGGCTGCCGGTGCGGCGGAAGATCGGGTCGGTGAGCACGTCGTCGGGCAGGTCGACGACCTCGGGCAGGCCCAGCTCCTCGCCCTGGTAGATGTACGCGGCTCCGGGCAGCGCCAGCATCAGCAGCGCGGCGGCGCGGGCGCGGGCGGCGCCGAGGCCGCTGCCCTCGGTGGCGGGTTCGCCGTACCGGGTGACGGTGCGGACCTGGTCGTGGTTGTTGAGGACCCAGGTGACCGTCGAGCCCGTGCCGGCTATGTCCTGCATGGCCTCGGAGATCACCTTGCGGAAGGCGTCAGCCTCCCAGGGCGCGCTGAGCAGGTCGAAGAAGAAGGCCTGGTGGAGCTCGTCCGGGCGAACGTACTGGGCGTGTTCGCGCGCGGTCGGGACGGACACCTCGCCGACGAGGAGCCGGTCACGGCCGTCGCGGAGGGCGTACTCCTCGCATATGGAGCGCCAGTGGCGCCACACCTCGTGCACCTCGGGCTGGTTCCAGGCGAGCGGGTTGACCGAGTCGCGGGTGCGGGCGTCGGCCTCCGGGTCGTCGGAGTCGGGCAGCTCGGGATGCTTGTACAGGCCGGCGGCGACGTCGATACGGAAGCCGTCGATGCCCCGGTCCAGCCAGAAGCGCAGGATGCGGTCGAACTCGGCACCGATCTCGGGATTGCGCCAGTTCCAGTCGGGCTGCTCGGGCGCGAACATGTGCAGGTACCACTGGCCGGGCCGCCCGTCCGCCTCGGTGACCCGGCTCCAGGCCGGGCCGCCGAACATGGAGTGCCAGTTGTTGGGCGGCTCGGACCCGTCGGTGCCGCGGCCGTCGGCGAAGTGGAAGCGGGCACGGGCCGCGCTGCCGGGTTCGGCGGCCAGCGCCTCCTCGAACCACGGGTGCTCGCTGGAGCAGTGGTTGGGGACGATGTCGAGCAACACCTTGACGCCCAGCCGCCGGGCCGCCGCGACCAGCAGGTCGAACTCGGCGAGGTCGCCGAAGATCGGGTCGACGTCGCAGTAGTCGGCCACGTCGTAGCCGTGGTCATGCTGCGGCGAGGGGTAGAAGGGGCTCAGCCAGATCCCGTCCACCCCGAGCTTCTTCAGGTACGGCAGCCCGGCCCGGACCCCGGCGAGATCGCCGACGCCGTCGCCGGTGCTGTCGAGGAAGCTGCGGACGTACACCTGGTAGATCACCGCGTCGCGCCACCAGTGCTGCCTGTTCAATCCATTGCCCTGTCTCTGCATGGGAACTCGTTATGCATGCATGTTAGGTAGGCGTGTCGCGAGGGTGTCAACGAGTAGGACGCAAGCTACCGAAGGGTTAGCCGGTAATATCCGGACTTATTCGCCAGAAACGACCCGAGAAGAGACCTCGGCGTTACCTAACAAGTAACTAGCGGCGAGCGAGGGCGTCGAGCTCCCGCGCCAGCCGCCGCACCGCCGCCTCGGGCGTCTCACGCCCGGTCATCGCGTCGTGCACGACCGCCTGCACCACCAGGCTCACCTGGTCGTAACGCGGGCTCTTGGGGCGCGGCGCGGCCGTGCGCACGCTCTCGCGCAGGGTTGGCAGATACGGGAACTCCCGCACCAGCCCCGGATCCTCGTACAGGTCGGCCCGTACGGGCGGCAGCGCGCCGCGCGTGAGGACCTGGCGCTGGACGCGCTCGCTGGTCAGGTACGCGATCAGGCGGGCGGCCGAGTCGGGGTGCCGGGCATGCGTGCTGACGGCGAGGTTGGAGCCGCCCAGCACACTCGTCCCCGGCCCGTCCGGACCCGGCAGCGGTACGGCGCCGATCTTCCCGGCGACCGGCGAGCCCTTGGCCGAGGCGCCGACATAGGCGTACGGCCAATTGCGGAGGAAGAGCAGACGTCCGTCCTGGAAGGCCTGCTTCGACTCCTCCTCCTTGAAGGTGAGCGCCCGCTTCGGGATCCAGCCCTCGCGCACGCCCCGGGCGAGGAACCCGATGCCTTCGCGGGCGGCCGTCGAGTCCACGGTGACGCGCTCGCCCTCGTCGCCGAGGATCGAGCCGCCCGCCGAGTAGACGGCCTCGGCGGCGTTGACGGTGAGGCCCTCGTACGGCAGGAACTGGCCCGCGTAGCCGTCCAGGCCGTACTTGGGCGCGATGGTCCTCGCGGCCCGTTCCAGTGCGGACCAGGTGCGCGGTGGGTCGACGCCCTCCTTGGCGAGGATGTCCTTGCGGTAGAGGAGCAGGCCGGCGTTGGTGACGTACGGGACCGCGTACAACCGCCCGTCATAGGTTGCCGTGTCCACGACCGGCGGCAGGAAGGTCTCCAGCGGGAAGCGGTCGCGCTCCAGCGGGCGGATCCAGCCCTGCGCCGCGAACTCCGAGGTCCAGCTGACGTCGATGTTGAGGACGTCGAAGCGGCTGCGATCGCCGGCACGCAGGTCGGTGGCCATCTGCGCGTGGGTCTCGTCGGCGGAGTCGGGCAGTTCGACGAGGGTGACCTTTTCGCCGGGGTGGGTGCGGTTCCAGCCGTCCAGGACGGAGCCGAGATAGCCGGTGAGATCGCCCGCGGTGGCGAGGGTCATGGGCCCCCTGCCCGCCGCCGGACCCTCGTCGGCGCGGGCGCCGGAGGCGATATAGCCGGTCAGGATCACGACGAGGACGAGAAGGCCCCTACCGGCGGCATGGATCCACCGCATAGGTTCCTCCCTGTACACCTGGCGCCGAACGTCTTCGTCCGGGGTCAGAGGCCATGTATACCTGTTAGGTATGCGCGATACTAGGCCTCGCAGCACATTAACCAGATGCGAGGAGGAGAGCACGAGTGCGGCTGCCCCTCCTGGCCCTGCTGGCGCGCGGCCCGGCCCACGGCTACGAGCTGAAGCAGGACCTTGAGCAACTGCTGGGCTCCGCGTACCCTCAGCCGAACGTCGGCCAGATCTATGTGACCCTCGGCCGTCTCGAGAAATCGGGACTGATAGAGGGCGAGGACGTCGAGCAGTCGAGCCGGCCCAATAAGAAGGTCTACCACCTCACCGACGCCGGGCGTGAGGCGCTGCGCGCCTGGTTCGAGGAGCCCGAGGACGAGCCACGGGTGCGGGACGAGTTCTTCATGAAGCTGGCCGTCGCCCCGCAGACGGGTCTCGCCGACCAGATCGCCCTCATCAACAAACAACGGCGCCAGTACTTGAACACCATGCGTCAACTGTCGAAGCTGGCCGCCGCCGAGGACCGGGACAACCGCATCGCCCATCTGCTGATCGAGGGCGCGATGCTGCATCTGCAGGCCGACCTCGACTGGCTCGAGCGGTGCCAGGAAGAGCTGGAGGAGCTGGAGTGAGCGACGATTCCACTCCTGCGCTGGGCGCGGAGACTTCTGCGCCGCGTACCGAGAGCCCTCTGCTGCGCGCCGAGGGCCTGGTCAAGACGCATTACGGCGAGGGCGCTCCGGCGCATGCCGTGCGGGGGGTCGATCTTGCCGTCCGGCAGGGCGAGTTCGTGGCCGTCACCGGTCCGTCCGGTGCCGGTAAGTCGACTTTGCTGCATCTGCTCGGCGGACTGCAGCGGCCCGACAGCGGCGGCATCTGGCTGGACGGCGAGTGCGCCGACGCGTGGAGCGAGGCCCGCTGGGCGGTGGAGCGCAGGAAGCGCATCGGGATCGTCTTCCAGTTCTTCAACCTGGTCTCCGACCTGTCCGTCGCCGACAACGTCGAGCTGCCCGCGCTGCTCGCCGGCGTCCCGCCGAAGCGGGCCCGTGCCGAGCGGGCGGAGCTGCTGGGCGAGCTGGGCCTCGTGGGCAAGGAGCGGAGCATGCCGGGCGAGCTGTCCGGCGGCGAACAGCAGCGCGTCGCACTGGCCCGCGCGCTGGTCAACCGTCCCCCTCTCCTGCTGGCCGACGAACCCGCCGGCAGCCTGGATAGCAAGGGCACCCGCGAGGTGATGCGCCTGCTGTCCCGCTTCCACCAGCGCGGCCAGACGATCGTGCTGGTCACGCATGACGCCCGGCTGGCGAGCGCGGCGGACCGCGTGATCAGCTTCTTCGACGGTCGCATCGCCGACGACGCCGAACTGGACGGCGGCACACCGCCGCGCCGGGCGGGGATATCCGGTGTGCTGGAGCTCAAGGACTGACATGCGGGTGGACATACGGGTGTACGACCACTGCCCCGCATCCGGGCCGAGGGGCTGAGGCCCGTGCGAGCCACCCTGCGCTGGGCGCACTCCGATCTGCGTACGCACCGCGGCGAGGCGCTGTTCCTCGTGCTGGCCACGGCCGGGATCGTCGTCTCGCTGTTGCTGGCCACGGCGCTGTTCGGCTACGCCACCAACCCCTGGCAGCGCGTCTTCACCCAGGCGCACGGCGCACACGTCTGGCTGCACACCGGCGCCTCGGCCGACACCGGGAAACTCGCCGAGCTCGACGGCGTCGACTCCGTCGCGGGCCCCTACCCCACCGCCTCCACCACCCTGGCCTCCCGCGGCACCCGCGCCTCCGTCGAACTGCGCGGCACCCCCGACCGTCCCGCCGTCGACCGCCCGCTCCTCACCTCCGGCCACTGGCTGGACCCCGCGAACCCCAACGGCGTCGTCCTGGAGAGCCGCCTGGCCCGCGCCCTCCTGGCCGCCCCCGGAGACACGCTCACCCTGCCCGGCACCGGCCGGACCCTGACCGTTCTCGGCATCGCCGACAGCGCCGAGCCGCGCTACCGGCCGGGCGAGCAGCCGGGCCTGGTCTGGGCGCCGCCGGCCGCCGTGCGCGATCCCGGCGGCCAGGTGATCGGGCTGCGTCTGACGGACCCCGACGACACGGACTACGCCGTACAGCGCGCCGTGACCGTGCTGGGCGCCGGCGCGGTCGGCGAGGTCTCCACCTGGAAACAGGCGCGCGCCGAGGCACAGGGCGACAACCGGCTGCTCGGGCAGGTGCTGGGCCTGTTCGGACTGGGCGCCCTGGTCGCCGCCGGGCTCGCCGTGCACGGGGCGATCGGCACCCGTATCCGCGGCCATCTGCGGGACATCTCCGTGCTGAAGGCGATCGGCTTCACGCCGGGTCAGGTGGTCCGCGTCTTCCTGCTCCAGCACCTCGCCTACGCGCTGCTGGGTGCCGTGGCCGCGGCGGCCCTCATCCAGGCCGTGGGCAGCCATGTCCCGGGGCGGCTCGGGGACGCGGTCGGGGTGTGGCAGGGGCTGCCCGGGCACGGCGTGGCGCTGTTCGTGGTGCCCGTGGGGGCGGTGCTCTTCATCGGCGCGACCACGGGGCTCGCCGCGTGGCGGGCGGGGCGGGTGCCCCCGGTGCCGGTGCCGCGGCCCGCGGCTCCGCTCGGCGGGCGGCTTTCCGGCGTGGCCCGGCAGGCCCTCGGGCTGCGGCTGCCGCCCGCGCTGGTGCTGGGCTGGCACCGGGCGTTCACGCGCCGACTGCGGTCGCTGGCCACGGTCGCCCGGCTCGCGCTGCCGCTGCTGCTGATCGTGGTGGCGATGAGTGCGTGGACCACCATCGACCGGTTCGACAGCAGGCCCGAACAGATCGGTCTGCCGACCGCCCTCACCGTCCACGCCGACTCCGGCCTGCCCGACCGGGACGCCCGCACGCTGCTGGAACGCGACCCGCAGGTCGCCGCCGCCTACCCGGGCGTCGAGGTGGCCGCCCTGGTCCCGGGCCAGACGGCCACGATCGCCCTGCGCGGCCTCGGCACCCGCGAGGACCCCTACCCGTACGCCCTGGCCGAGGGCCGTGCCGCGCAGGGCCGCGACGAGGCCGTGGCCGGGCAGGGCCTGCTCGATCTGCTGGACGTGAAGGTCGGCGACTGGGTGCGGATGACCGTCGGCGACCAGCCGCAGATCCTGCACATCGTGGGCCGCAGCATCGAGCCCGAGAACGCCGGCCGGGTCATCTCCACCTCCCTCGACACCCTCCGCGAGAACGACCCGGGCCTCGGCCCCACCCTCTACGAGCTACGGCTCCGCCCGGGCACCGAACCGTACGAGGTGGCCGACCGCCTGACCGCCGCCGGGCACGGACGCCTGGACGTACACGCCGTACCGAACCCCGCCGACGGCCTCTCCCCCCTGCGCGGAGTCGTCGTGGGCCTGATCGCCGTGCTGGCCCTCATCGGGCTCATCGAACTACTGACCGCGATCGGCGGCACCGTCCGCGAGAGCGAACGCGACCTGCTGGCCCTCAAGGCCATCGGCCTGTCCCCACGGCAGATCACCGCGATCACCGTCACGTCCACCGCCTGCACCGCCCTGGCCGCGGTCGTCATCGGCACGACACTGGGCGCACCCCTCGCGCACTGGCTGATCGACGCCCAGGGCAGATCGAGCGGCATCGGCGCCGGGATCGCCCAGGGCCCGTCCGTCGCTCTCCTGCTGCTGTTCGGCGCGGCGGCAGTCACGGGTGCGGCCGCCCTCGCCACCGTCCCGGCCTCCCGCGCGGCCCGCCGCCGCCTCGCGGACACACTGAGCGCGGTCGCCTGACCTGCGGGGCTACCGCGGGTTGTGCGGGGGCGGCGGGTTGTACGGCGGCCGCGGGCCCGGTGCGTACGGGTTGCCCTGCGGGGGCGGGCCGTAGGGGTTTCCGGCGGGCGGTACGTAGGGAGCCCCGCTCGGCGGTGCGTAAGGTGTCCCGCTCGGCGGGCCGTACGGGTTGCCCTGGTGTGGCACGAACCCGTTCGGCGCGTACGACGGTGGCGGCGGGGCCGGTGTCGGAGTGGGCGGCAGGGTGGCCGGGTGGGCCGCCAGCCGGATGCCGTACCGGCTGCTGAGCCGGCCCATCTCCAGCAGGGCGATGCCCGTGACTGTCATGGGGGCGCCCAGGATGAAGACGACGCCCATCGCGAGGCCGAGGCCGTGCAGGTCGCCGGTGATGAGATCGGGGATGGCCATGAGCCAGGTCGTCACCGTGGCGAGCAGCGGCGGCAGACAGCGGTGCACGGCGGCGGTGCCGAAGAAGTTCCCCGAGATCCGGTACGCGCCGGCGATCACGAAGAAGCCCATCCAGAGCCCGAGGAGGCTGAACAACATGCCCCCGAGGGTCCCCAAAGCGTTTCCCATCCGGAAGATCAGCACCGTACCGAGCGCCGAGCCGATGAACAGCAGCAGCAACTTCAGCGACCTGACGAGCGGCTCCCGCAGCTGCCGTACTGTGCCCGCGCCGGAACGCCGCCAGATGTGAAGCATGACGCCGACCGTGAGCGGCGTGATGAACAGCAGGACGACACACGCGGTCGCCGCGTTGTCCAGCATCTCGTCGAAGGCGAAACCGCCCTCGACGAAGGTGTAGACCCCGAACGCCGCTACCGCGCCCGCGATGACACGCGCCTTCTTGAGCGCGTCCACCGATGGATCCAGTGAGCCCGGGATCCAGGTCGGGTGGAACACCGCCCGCGCCACGTGATGGGGCTTCAGGAACGAACGGGCAGTCAGCGTGCCGCCGGTCCAACTCCCGTATGGATTGGTCAACTTGCACTCCCCCGAGTGATCGCGCTCTTGATCGACGAGGGAGTCTACGGGAAGCGGACGACCGCGCGCCGCCCGCTTCCCGTATCCGCGATCACCGCCGGCCGCGCAGCTCCCGGTACTTGGCGACGAGCGCCTTCGTCGACGCGTCCAGCCCCGGCACGTCGGCGCCCTCGGTCAGCGCGGGCTCGACCCGCTTGGCGAGGACCTTGCCGAGCTCCACTCCCCACTGGTCGAAGGAGTCGATGTTCCACACCGCTCCCTGCACGAACACCTTGTGCTCGTACAACGCGATCAGCTGACCGAGCACGGACGGGGTCAGCTCGCGCGCGAGGACCGTGGTCGTCGGATGGTTGCCCTTGAACGTCTTGTGGGCCACCAGCTCCTCGGGCACCCCCTCCGCACGCACCTCGTCCGGCGTCTTGCCGAACGCCAGCGCCTGCGTCTGGGCGAAGAAGTTCGCCATCAACAGGTCGTGCTGCGCCTTGAGTTCGTCACTCATCTCGGCGACCGGCTCGGCGAAGCCGATGAAGTCCGCCGGGATCAGCTTGGTGCCCTGGTGGATCAGCTGGTAGTACGCGTGCTGCCCGTTGGTGCCCGGCGTGCCCCACACGACCGGCCCGGTCTGCCAGTCGACCTCCCGCCCGTCCCGGCCGACGTACTTGCCGTTGGACTCCATGTCCAGCTGCTGCAGATACGCCGTGAACTTGGACAGGTAGTGGCTGTACGGCAGCACGGCGTGCGACTGGGCGTCGTGGAAGTTGCCGTACCAGATGCCCAACAGGCCCAGCAGCAGTGGCACGTTGGACTCGGCGGGCGCGGTGCGGAAGTGCTCGTCGACGATCCGGAAGCCGTCGAGCATCTCGCGGAAGCGGTCCGGACCGATGGCGACCATGAGCGAGAGCCCGATGGCCGAGTCGTACGAGTAGCGCCCGCCGACCCAGTCCCAGAACTCGAACATGTTGGCCGTGTCGATGCCGAAGTCGGCGACCTTCTCGGCATTCGTCGACAGCGCGACGAAGTGCTTGGCGACGGCCTCCTGCCCCGCCTTCAGCTCTCCCAGCAGCCAGTTGCGGGCCGAGGTGGCGTTGCTGATCGTCTCGATCGTGGTGAACGTCTTGGAGGCGATGATGAACAGCGTCTCGGCCGCGTCCAGGTCGCGGGTCGCCTCGTGCAGGTCGGCGCCGTCGACGTTCGACACGAAGCGGACGGTGAGGCCGCGGTCGGTGTAGCTGCGCAGTACCTCGTACGCCATCGCCGGGCCGAGGTCGGAGCCGCCGATGCCGATGTTGACGACGTTCTTGATGCGCTTGCCGGTGTGGCCGGTCCAGACGCCGGAGCGGACCCGCTCGGCGAAGTCGGCCATCCGGTCCAGGACGGCGTGTACACCCGGGACGACGTTCTCCCCGTCGACCTCGATCACCGCGTCACGCGGCGCGCGCAGCGCGGTGTGCAGGACGGCGCGGTCCTCGGTGGTGTTGATCTTCTCGCCGCGGAACATGGCGTCCCGCAGCCCGAACACGTCCGTCGCGACGGCCAGCTCGCGCAGCAGCCGCAGGGTCTCGTCGGTGACGAGGTGCTTGGAGTAGTCGATGTGCAGGTCACCGACCTGCAGCGTGTACCCCGCGCCGCGCCCCGGATCGGCGGCGAACAGCTCCCGCAGCCGCACCTCGCCGAGCTCCTCGCGGTGCTTGGCCAGCGCGGTCCACTCGGGCGTCTGGTTGAGCCTGGTACGGCCGTCTGCGTTCATGTCCGACTTCAGCCTTCTTTCGTGCCTGTCCCAGCGGTTCCAACCTAATTGATCAGCGCGGGGCGCGAGCCGTCGTGGCGAAGTCGTCCGGCGCAACAACAGGTACGTCCGGCTTGCGCACAGGTATCAGCGCGGTGAGGGCCAGCACGAAGAAGGCGGCCGTGAGCAAGGGCGGAGTGTTGAGCCCCCAGGCGGTGGCGACGGCACCGCCCAGCAGCGCGCCGAGCGGCACCCCGGCGAAGGCCAGGGTCCGGAAAGCCGAGGCCACCCGGCCCAGCAGCTCGACGGGGCTGCGTTGCTGCATGAGCGTCGTCGTGTTGACGTTCCACACCATGCCCATGAGCCCGAAGACGACCAGGGCGGCCACCAGCACGGCCAGGCTGCGCACGGTGCCCATGACGACGAGGGCCGCGGTCTGCATCGCACCGGCGAACAGCACGGCCCGGATCGCGCCCAGCCGCTTCACGATCCGGCCGTTCACCACTCCCCCGGCAAGCCCCCCGACGGTGAACGCGGCGCCCGCCGCCGCGTACCCCACAGGGCCGGCGTCCAGCCACCCGGTCACCAGGACGACCAGGGTGGCGAGCTGGGCGCCCATGCCGATGTTGCACAGCGCGGTGGCGGCGCACAGGCCCCGCAGGTCCCGGTCGCGCCACAGGGTGCGCAGTCCCTCCGCGATCTCCCGGCGCAGGGTGCTGCCCGCCGGTGCCGGCTTTCGCTCGGGCGCCTCGGTCCGCAGCGAGGCCACCAGGACGGCCGCCACCAGGTAGGTACCGGCGTCGGCCGCGAAGGGAGCGGCGGCTCCCACTGCCAGCAGTACCGGCACGACCGGCCCGCCCACCAGTCCGCCGGCGATGCGCTGGCCGGTCATCAGACGGGCGTTCGCGCTGCCGAGGTCGTCATGGTCCACCAGCGCGGGGAGCAGGGCCGTCGCGGCGTTGTCGAACAGCGTCTGGAGTGCGGTCAGGGTGAAGGCCAGCGCGATGAGCAGCCCGATCGAGGCGTGACCGAGCGCCACGGCCACCGCGAACGCGCCGACCAGCAGGGCGCGTAACGCATCCACCGTCCACATCGCGCGCCGCTGGTCCACCCGGTCGGCGACGGCGCCGCCGAGCAGCCCGAAGACGATCCACGGCAGGTAGCCGCAGGCGGTGACCGCGGCGATCAGCAGCGGCCGGTCCGTCAGCGTCATGGCAAGGAGCGGCAGGGCGGCCGTACGCAGGGAATCACCGAAGCTGGAGAGCACGGCGGCGCTCCACAGCCGTCCGAACCCCCCGCGCCACGCGGGCGCATGCACTCCCACGGTCTCAGCCGTCGTCACAACTCCCCCTCGGTCCATCGATGCAGAAGATCGATGCACAAACCGTAGAGGGCGGCACTGACAATCGGCCTCGGAGCGCGAGTCCACCACCGGCGGACCGGTGCGCCATACAGGTCCGGCCAGGCACCCCCAGGTGCCCGGCCGGTCCTCAACTCCTAGATTTCGCCCCGCAGTTTGGCGAGTGCCTCGGCGAGGATCGCCTCGCCGTCCGCGTCACTGCGCCGTTCCCGTACATACGCCAGGTGCGTCTTGTAGGGCTCGGTCCGCGGCGGGTCCGGCGGGTTGTCCCGGTCCTGTCCGGCGGGAAAGCCGCAGCGCGGGCAGTCCCAGGTGTCGGGAACCTGCGCGTCGCTGGCGAAGCTGGGCTGCGTCTCGTGCCCGTTGGAGCACCAGAAGGAGATGCGAAGACGCGGCGCGGACTCGCCGCGCTCGGCCTCGCCCATCGGCCCCGCCCCGACCCGGCTTCCTCGGATCGCGTTGCCACTTGCCACGGTCGTAACTCCCTGCGTGATGGTGCCGCAAAGCGAGTCGGCGTTTCGCTTCGCTGCGAGCGCCTCAGTCTACGTAAGGCCCAACGCGCGTCCAGTGATTGGAGTTACAGAGCCCTCACACCTAGACGCAAGCCCCATGATAGGCCGCGCTCAGCTGCGCGTACCGAACATGGGGCCTTACGTGCGGGATTGTGCGTGCCGGTCAGTTGTTCACCTTCATCAGGATGCCCAGCACGACAATGCACGCGAACCACAGCAGACCAACCACAACGGTGATCCGGTCGAGGTTGCGCTCGGCGACCGAGGAGCCACCGACGGACGACTGCATGCCGCCACCGAACATGTCGGAGAGGCCGCCGCCCTTCCCCTTGTGCATCAGCACCAGCAGCATCAGCAGCAGGCTGAAGACGATCAGGGCGATCGAGAACCCCATAACCACGGCTGGACCAACTTCCTCGGATCTGGATAGACGACGGGGGCCGAAGCTCTTGTGAAAGCCTCCGGCCCCCGCAAGGGTACGACGGATCGCCGTTACCGCATACTCACTGGTCGCGGAACCGTACGATCTTGACGAACTCGTCGGCGTCGAGCGAGGCACCGCCGACCAGGGCGCCGTCGATGTCGGCCTGGGCCATGATCTCGGCGACGTTGCCGGACTTCACGGAGCCGCCGTACTGGATGCGGACCTTGTCGGCCAGTTCCTGCGAGTACAGCTCGGCGAGCTTGGCGCGGATGGCGGCACAGACCTCCTGGGCGTCCTCGGCGCCGCAGACCTTGCCGGTGCCGATGGCCCAGACGGGCTCGTAGGCGATGACGATGGTCTCGGCCTGCTCGGCCGGGATGTCCTTCAGACCGCCCTCGACCTGGGCGAGGGTGTGCGGGACGGCGTTGCCGGCCTCGCGGACCTCCAGCTCCTCGCCGACGCACATGATCGGGGTGAGGCCGTGCTTGAAGGCGGCCTTGACCTTGGCGTTGACGATCTCGTCCGTCTCGGCGTGGTACTGGCGGCGCTCGGAGTGGCCGATCGCCACGTAGGTGCACTTCAGCTTGGCCAGCATGGAGCCGGAGATCTCGCCGGTGTAGGCGCCGGAGTCCTGGGCCGACATGTCCTGGGCGCCGTACTTGATCTTCAGCTTGTCGCCGTCGACCAGGGTCTGCACGGAGCGCAGGTCGGTGAAGGGCGGCAGGACGGCGACCTCGACGGCCTCGTAGTCCTTGTCGGCCAGGGCGAAGGCGAGCTTCTGGACGTGGGCGATGGCCTCGAGGTGGTTGAGGTTCATCTTCCAGTTGCCCGCCATCAGCGGCGTGCGCCCGGAAAGATTAGATGCAGCCATTAAGGTCAGTCCTCCAGTGCGGCGAGGCCGGGGAGCGTCTTGCCCTCGAGGTATTCGAGGGAGGCGCCGCCACCGGTCGAGATGTGGCCGAATGCGGTCTCGTCGAAGCCAAGGGTGCGAACGGCCGCGGCGGAGTCGCCACCGCCGACCACGGTGAAGCCCTTGGAGTCGACGAGGGCCTGGGCGACCGCTTTGGTGCCCTCGGCGTAGTCGGGGTGCTCGAAGACGCCCATGGGGCCGTTCCAGAAGACGGTCGCGGCGTCGGCGAGCTTCGAGGCGTACAGCTTGCGGGTCTCCGGACCGATGTCCAGGCCCTCCTGGTCGGCCGGGATGGCGTCCGCGGCGACGGTCGTGGGGTTGGCCGGGGCCTTGGTCTTCAGGTCCGGGAACTCGGTGGAGACCAGGACGTCGACCGGGAGGACGATCTCGACGCCGTTCTTCTCGGCGCGCTCCATGTACTCGGTGACGACCGGGACCTGGTCCTCCTGGAGGAGGGAGATGCCGACCTCGTACCCCTTGGCCTTGAGGAAGGTGTACGCCATGCCGCCGCCGATGAGCAGCCGGTCGGCCTTGCCGAGCAGCTGGTCGATGACGGCGAGCTTGTCGGAGACCTTGGCGCCGCCGAGCGCGACGACGTACGGCCGCTTGACGTCATCGGTGAGCTTCTTCAGGACGGCGACCTCGTTCGCGATGAGGTAGCCGGCGTAGTGCGGAAGCTTGCCCGGGAGGTCGTACACGGACGCGTGCTTGCGGTGGACCGCGCCGAAGCCGTCACCGACGTAGACGTCGGCGAGCGCGGCGAGCTGGTCGGCGAAGGCGCCGCGCTCGGTGTCGTCCTTGCTGGTCTCGCCGGCGTTGAAGCGGAGGTTCTCGACGACCGCGACCTGGCCGTCGGTCAGGGCCGCCACCGTGGCCTGGGCGGACTCGCCGACCGTGTCCGTGGCGAACTTGACCTCCGCGCCGAGCAGTTCACCGAGGCGCGCGGCGGCGGGTGCGAGGGAGAAGGCCGGGTCCGGGGCGCCCTTGGGGCGGCCCAGGTGCGAGGCGACGACGACGCGGGCGCCCGCCTCGGCCAGCGCCTTGACGGTGGGGAGGACGGCGCGGATACGACCGTCGTCGGTGATCGTGGTGCCGTCCAGCGGCACGTTCAGGTCGGCGCGGACGAAGACCCGCTTGCCTGCGACGCCTTCGGAGAGAAGTTCGTCGATCGTCTTCATGAAGGGGACTCCTGAGGAGGGCTCGTGATCGCTCTTGATCGCTCGAAAGCGCTCGTGATCCAACAGGTCTGTTCTGCACGCGCGTCAGGGCTCGGGCGACGCGTCCCTGCGTCGCCCGAGCCCTGACTCACATCATGTGCTTGCTCTGGATATCAGAGCTGGTTGCCGACGAAGACCGTGAGGTCGACGAGGCGGTTGGAGTAGCCCCACTCGTTGTCGTACCAGCCGATGACCTTCACGTTCTTGCCCTCCTGGACCATGGTCAGGGAGGAGTCGAAGGTGCAGGACGCCGGGGCGTTGACGATGTCGGAGGAGACGATCGGGTCCTCGGTGTACTCGAGGATGCCCTTCAGCTCGCCCTCGGCGGCCTTCTGGAAGGCGGCGTTGATCTCTTCCTTGGTGACCTCGCGGCCGAGCTCCAGGACGAGGTCGGTGACCGAGCCGGTCGGGACCGGGACGCGCATCGCGATGCCGTCCAGCTTGCCCTTGAGCTGCGGCAGGACCAGCGCGGTGGCCTTGGCGGCACCCGTGGTGGTCGGGATGATGTTCTCGGCGGCGGCACGCGCGCGGCGCAGGTCCTTGTGCGGGAAGTCCAGGATGCGCTGGTCGTTCGTGTACGCGTGCACCGTCGTCATCAGGCCCTTGACGATGCCGAAGTTCTCGTCGAGGACCTTCGCCATCGGCGCCACACAGTTGGTGGTGCAGGAGGCGTTGGAGATGACGTGGTGGTTCGCCGGGTCGTACTTGTCCTGGTTGACGCCCATCACGACGGTGATGTCCTCGTCGGAGGCCGGAGCCGAGATGAGGACCTTCTTGGCGCCGCCGGCGATGTGCTTCTCGGCGTCGGCCTTCTTCGTGAAGATGCCGGTCGACTCGATGACGATGTCGACGCCCAGCTCGCCCCACGGGATGTCGGCGGGGTTGCGCTCGGACAGGACCTTGATGGTGTGGCCGTCGACGGTGATCGTGTCGGCGGTGTGGGTGACCTCCTGCTTGAGGCGACCCAGAATCGTGTCGTACTTCAGCAGGTGAGCGGTGGTCGCAGTGTCACCCAGGTCGTTGACAGCCACGATCTCGATGTCAGCACCCTGCTCCAGCAGCGCGCGGAAGTAGTTGCGACCGATACGACCGAAGCCGTTGATGCCTACGCGGATCGTCACGAACCGATCTCCTCGTTGGTACGCCGGCCATGCGGTGCCGGCGAGCTCTATTTGGGATGTCCCCGACCGCCTACGACCCTACCTCTCTGAAGCCGCCGTGGTGACATTCACATGCCTCATACACGGCACGGCGGCCCGTACCCGCCAGTAGGGGTACGGACCGCCCGGCCCGGAAGCCCGGATCACTCGATTTGGTCACGGCGCGTTGCGCGCTGTTGACCTCGGTGTGTCAGTCCTCAAGTGAGGAGAGGGCCTTTCCGATGAGCGCCTTACGGTCGGCCGCCGCGGCGACGTGTTCCAGGCCGAAGCCCAGCAGCACCGTGTCGTCGGTGGTGACCGCTCCATAGGTCTGGAACAGCGCCCCGGTGCGCGCCCAGTCCTTGAGCACGGCCGGGCTGCCCGCGGGCGGTCCGGTCACGCTCCAGGCGCCGAGCGACGTTTCGAAGCCCTCGGTCTGGGTCGCCGTACCGCCGACGACGAGCGAGGCCTCGTCGGCGAGGACGCCATGGCCTCCGGTGCTCGGGTCGGTGACGTAGGCGATCGAGATCTCGACCGACTTCCCGGCGTATGCGCTCAGGTCGAACTCGACCTGCTTCCAGCCCTCGGAGGCGCCGGTGAGCGCGTTCCACTGGCCGCTGCTGCCGCTCGCGGTGCACCCGCTCGCCGCGACGGTGAGGTAGTGGTTCAGCCAGGGGTGCTCGCCCGCGTAGAACCCGGCTTCGCAGTCCGCGGGCACGGTGGTGCTGGTGGCACCGCCCGCCTCCGGGAGTGTCGTCCAGTCCTCGGCCCCGGTGGTGTGGGCCTCGATCAGGACGTTGTCGTAGCCGGGCTCGACGTCCCACAGCAGCTGGGTGCGCAAGGTCGGCTTCTGCGCGGCGCTCACCCCGGTGAGGTCGACGGTCCTGGTCAGCCGCTTGTAGGCGTCGTCGGTGTGGACGGCGGCCGCCATGGAGGAACCGGCGTACGGCCCGTACGGGTTGACGACCCCGGCGAACTGGCCGGCGCCCGCGCTCGCGAACTGCGGGTACTCGTCGGCGGGGAGTTCGTCCGAGGTGACGCTGTAGTTCCCGGCCTTGTCGAGCGGGTTGCCGGTCGCGTCGCCGAGCGCTCCGATGAACCCGCCGAACTTGCCGGAGCCGGTGAAGCCGGTGGCCCCGGGGAGCGACGTACGGGAGTAGGCGCCCAGGTAGTACTGGCTGAAGTCGTCCGACACGGTGCCGCCGCCGAGGTCGACGCTGCCGCCGGCCTGCTCGCCCGCCTCCATCAGCTTGCCGCCCTCGTTGAGGTAGGCGCGCAGCTGGAGCTGGGTGGCGTTGCCCGGGACGTTCGCGCCGGTGTAGTGGACGACGGTGTCGAAGTGACTCAGCACGCCGAGCGCGTCGGGCGCGCCCTGAGCGGCGACGTCCCAGACGATTGCCCGGCGGCCGTTGGCCTTGAGCGCGTCGACGTACTTCTGCGCGTGGGCGGCGGTGGCGCCTTCCTCGGCGACCACGAGGACGTCCGCGCGCGGCCGTTCGGCCACGGTGTAGGTGAAGTGCTCGCTGGAGACGGGCTTTCCGCTCCTCGTCTCGCCGGTGAACCACACCTCGACCTTGTCGCCCGGGTCGCCGTCGGCGACCTTGGCCCGGTACTCGTCGAAGTACAGGTTGTCCTCACCGCCGTACGTCTCGCCGCCCTTCCAGGCCCGGAGCGCCATGTCCTCCGTACGCCCGCCGTTGACGCGGTACTTGAGCTCCTTGTCGCGCACGGACTTGCGTGCGACGACGGAGACCTCCTGGTCGGCGCCGCGGGAGTACGACGTGGTGAACGCCGCCGGGGTGAAGTCGGCGGCGCTCAGGCCGACCGAGGAGGACGGCCGGTCGGGGTGCGCGGCGGACTCGGCGACCGAGAGCGCGAACGGGACGTTCTTGGCGAACTCCTGCTGGATCAGCTTCTCGTCGTCCGGGAAGTTGAAGACCGACTGGCAGTCCCGCGCGTTCCACTGGTCGTTCGGGTCGATGTTCGACGCGGTCTGGCAGGTCGACATCTCCGGCGTGAACATCGCTGTGCCGTTGATGTTCGAGGCGTGACCGTCGGTCTCGCCGTTGGTGGTGTACAGCTCCGAGGAGACCTGCGGGTGATAGCCGGGGACCGCGGGATTCTCCGGCGTGCCGGCGAGCGCCTTGTAGAGGACGTCGTCCGGGCTGTCGGTGGCGACCTGCCAGCCGACGCCGTAGAGGATGAGTTCGGCCGCGGAGTGGTAGTTGATGCCGTAGTCGAAGCCGATCCGCCTCTGGAAGGCGTCCATCGCCCGCGTCTCCGGCTCGGAAGCCGGGGACGCGCCGCGGTAGGTCTCGCTGGTGGGGTTGGGGGACGAACCCTCGTCGTCGTAGCCCCACTTGTAGGTGAAGTTACGGTTGAGGTCGACGCCGTCGCCGGTGCTGATGGCACCGTCGCCGTTGATGTCGCGCAGGTTCTTGCGCCACAGGCGGTTGCCGGAGTCCTGGAAGGTGTAGTCGTAGCCGTCGGGGTTGGCCGAGAGCACGAACCACAGCTCGGTCGAGTCGACGATCTTCTTGACGCGCTTGTCGGTCTTGTAGTTGTCCAGGTAGTGGTGCATCAGGCGCCGGGTCATCTCCGGCGTGATCCACTCGCGCGCGTGCTGGTTGGAGACGTAGAGGACGGAGGGCTTGGTGCCGTCCTTGGTCTTCTTGGCGTTCTTGGTGAGCTTGACGGCCAGGATGTCCTGGCCGTTGATCGTCTTGCCGATGGAGACGACCTTGGTGAGACCGGGGTGCTCCTGCCCGGTCCGGACGATCTCCTCCTTGAGTCCTCCGCTACCGCTGTACGGGCGGTACACGCCCTCGGCGGCCTTCTCGGTGCGAGCCTCGGCCTTGGCGGAGAGGTCGTGCTCAGTGAGCTCGACGCCCTGCTTCTCTAGTTCCTTGGCCTGGTCGTCGGTGAGGTAGACCTCGACGGTGGCGGTGCCCTTCTCGGGCGCCTGCTCACTGAGTTCGTGGCCGTCCTGACCGGCCGCCAGCAGCAGGGGTACCTGCTTCTTGGTGACCTCGGCGCGGAAGACCTTCACTTCGTTCGGGTCGGTCTCTGGTGAATTTCCCGGCTGTGCCTGGGCGATGGGTGCGACACTCGCTCCGCCTATCAGGAGCGCGCCGGCAGCGAGGATCGATCTCGCTCTGGGTCTCATGAACCCCCCTAGCAGTGTTTCGCCACAGTGACGAATGACTGCCAGGCTCATGCCACTTCACGGCCCAGTCAAGAGTGCCGCGTCGACCCACAAATACCGGTGCCGACGTCCCAAGTGGACATCGGCACCGGCTGGTTGACGATCTCTCACGTCAGCCCACGAGGTTGTCCGCCAGCTCCTCGCCGAGGTTGGCCTCGGTGCCCGGAATGCCGAGGTCCTGGGCCCGCTTGTCGGCCATGGCCAGCAGCCGGCGAATACGGCCGGCCACGGCGTCCTTGGTGAGCGGCGGGTCGGCGAGCGCGCCCAACTCCTCCAGCGAGGCCTGCTTGTGCTCCATACGCAGGCGTCCGGCGGCAGCGAGGTGCTCGGGGACCTCCTCGCCGAGGATCTCCAGCGCGCGCTGGACGCGGGCGCCGGCGGCGACGGCCGCGCGCGCCGAGCGGCGGAGGTTGGCGTCGTCGAAGTTGGCGAGACGGTTCGCCGTGGCGCGCACCTCGCGGCGCATCCGGCGCTCCTCCCAGGCCAGCACCGACTCGTGGGCGCCGAGCCGGGTCAGCAGGGCGCCGATCGCGTCGCCGTCCCGGACGACCACGCGGTCCACGCCGCGCACCTCGCGGGCCTTGGCGGCGATCGACAGCCGACGGGCCGCGCCAACCAGGGCGAGCGCGGCCTCGGGACCCGGGCAGGTCACCTCCAGGGAGGACGAGCGGCCGGGCTCGGTGAGCGAACCGTGCGCCAGGAAGGCGCCGCGCCAGGCGGCCTCGGCGTCACAGGTGGCTCCGGAGACGACCTGCGGGGGCAGGCCGCGGATCGGACGGCCGCGCCCGTCGACCAGGCCGGTCTGGCGGGCCAGCTGGTCACCGCCCGCGACGACGCGCACGACGTAGCGCGAACCGCGGCGCAGCCCGCCCGGCGCCATCACGATCAGCTCGGAGCTGTGGCCGAAGATCTCCAGGATGTCCCGCTTGAGTCGTCTGGCCGCCATCGCGGTGTCCAGCTCCGCCTCGATCACGATGCGCCCGCTCACCAGGTGGAGGCCGCCGGCGAACCGCAGAATGGCGGAGACCTCCGCCTTCCTGCAGCAGGTCCGGGTGACGGGGAGCCGGGAGATCTCATCCTTCACCGCTGCCGTCATCGCCATGGGCCGATCCTTCCATGCATCCGAAAAATACGGTCGTACGCGGCGGCGAGGAGCTCCGGGTCGTGCCGGGGCGTCCCGTCCGTCCGGGCCACCGGGGCCAGCTCGACCGCAGCACCGAGCCGCTTGGCGGCCTCGGTGAGCACATCCCGGTCGGGCACGGCGGCCTCGTCGGCCAGCACCACGTCCAGGGCGAGTTTAGGGGCGTGTCGTCCCAAAACCTCCAAATGACGCTGCGGTGAGAACCCTTCGGTTTCTCCCGGCTGCGGAGCGAGGTTCAGCGAGAGTACCCGGCGTGCCTTCGTCTCGATGAGGGCGTCCAGGAGTTCCGGCACGAGCAGATGCGGGATGACCGAGGAGAACCAGGAGCCCGGGCCGAGCACCACCCAGTCCGCGTCCCGGACGGCGGCGACGGCCTCCGGGACGGCGGGCGGGTCGTGCGGCACGACATGCACCGACTGCACCTCACCGGGGGTGAGGGCGACGTTGGCCTGGCCGCGGACGGTGTCGACGGCCTCGGGCAGGTCCGGGTCGTGTCCCTTGACCAGGGCCTGGAGCTCCAGCGGTACGGCGGACATGGGCAGCACGCGCCCGTGCGCGCCGAGCAGCTTGCCGACCAGGTCGAGGGCCTGGACGTGGTCGCCGAGCTGCTCCCACAGGGCGACGATCAGCAGATTGCCGACCGCGTGGTCGTGCAGGTCGCCCTTGGAGTGGAAGCGGTGCTGGATGACGCGGGCCCAGGTCTGGCCCCAGTCGTCGTCGCCGCACAGCGCGGCCAGCGCCTTGCGCAGGTCACCGGGTGGCAGCACGCCCAGCTCGTCGCGCAGGCGCCCGCTGGAGCCGCCGTCGTCGGCCACGGTGACCACGGCGGTCAGGTCACCGGTGATCCGGCGCAGCGCGGCGAGCGAGGCGGACAGGCCCATGCCGCCGCCGAGGGCGACGACCTTGGGCTGGGCGCCGCGGCGGCGCGGCCTGGCGCCGCGGGCCTCGGCGGGCCGGCCGGCCCGCGACTCGGGCACCGCCCGGCGCAACCTGCTCAGCCGCGGAGTACGTCCCGTCATTCCCGTCCCATGTCCCGGTGTACGACCACCGTCTCCACGCCCTGGGAGGCAAGGCGCGCTGCGAGCTTCTCCGATGTGGCGACCGAGCGGTGCTTGCCGCCGGTGCAGCCGACCGCGATGGTCACGTACCGCTTGCCCTCGCGGCGGTATCCGGCCGCGATGAGCTGGAGCAGCTCGGAGTAGCGGTCGATGAACTCCTTCGCGCCGGGCTGGTTGAAGACATACGCCGACACCTCTTCGTTGAGGCCGGTGAAGGGGCGCAGCTCCGGGACCCAGTGCGGGTTGGGCAGGAAGCGCATGTCCACGACCAGGTCGGCGTCGACCGGGAGGCCGTACTTGAAGCCGAAGGACATGACCGTGGCCCGCAGCTCCGGCTCCTCCTCGCCCGCGAACTGGGCGTCCATCTTGGCGCGCAGCTCGTGCACGTTGAGGCTTGAGGTGTCGATCACCAGGTCGGCGTCGCCGCGCAGCTCGCGCAGCAGCTGGCGCTCGGCGGCGATGCCGTCGACGATGCGGCCGTCGCCCTGGAGGGGGTGCGGGCGGCGCACCGACTCGAAGCGGCGCACCAGGGCGTCGTCGGAGGACTCCAGGAAGACGATCCGGCGGGTGACGCCCCGGGTGTCGAGTTCGGCGAGGGACTCGCGGAGGTTGTCGAAGAAGCGCCGGCCACGGACGTCGACGACCACGGCGATCCGCGCCACATTGCCCTGGGAACGGGCACCGAGCTCCACCATGGTGGGGATCAGCGCGGGCGGGAGGTTGTCGACTACGAACCAGCCGAGGTCCTCCAGACACTTGGCGGCCGTCGAGCGGCCGGCCCCGGACATGCCGGAGATGATCACCAGCTCGGGGATGGCCGCTTCGGGGACCCCGGCTGTCTCGTTGCCCGTACTCACCTGTGCTCCGTCTTCCTGGCGTGCGTTCTGCTGGGTGAGATCCTCGCCGGTCTTCTTGTGGGTTTCCTGAGCTTGTTGATCTCGCTCGCCTGTGGGTTGTGTGTCGTGCTCGCTCATCTCTCCTGCCCCCGTCGTTCGTCCGGGGCGCCCGCGGACACGGGCTCCCCCGAGGTCTCCGCCGTCGTATCGGATTCCTCGTCTTCCATGATCTCTCCAGTCGCCGTGTTCACAGCGGGCGCGGCCGGGGCCGCCTGGGCGAGAGCCACGGCGATCGTTTCGGCCGTCTTGCGGCCTATGCCTGGAACCTCACAGATCTGGTCGATTGTCGCCGAACGCAGCTTCTTCACCGACCCGAAGTGCTTGATCAGCGCCTGCTTGCGGGTCTCACCGAGGCCGGGGACATCGTCCAGCGGGCTCGACCGGAAGCGCTTGGCCCGCTTGGTGCGCTGGTAGGTGATCGCGAAGCGGTGGGCCTCGTCCCGGACGCGCTGGAGCAGATAGAGGCCCTCGCTTGTGCGGGGCAGGACGACCGGGTCGTCCTCGCCGGGCACCCAGACCTCCTCCAGGCGCTTGGCGAGGCCGCAGACGGCGATGTCGTCGATGCCGAGCTCGTCCAGGGCCCGCTGGGCGGCCGCGACCTGCGGCTGCCCGCCGTCCACGACGACGAGCTGCGGCGGGTAGGCGAAGCGCTTGGGGCGGCCGTCGTCGTCCTTGAGGCCGTTGGCGAGGGGGGCGGAGGAGGCGTCGGCGAGCAGGTCGGACGAGGTGTCGGCGAGGGCATCGGACGAGGCGCCCGTGAGCGGGGCGGACGAGGTGTCGCCGAGGGTGTTCTCGCCGTTGGTCCACTCGCCCGTCTTCTCCTTCTCGGCGAGGTAGCGCCTGAAGCGGCGGGTGATCACCTCGTGCATGGAGCGGACGTCGTCCTGGCCCTCGAAGCCCTTGATCTGGAAGCGTCGGTACTCGCTCTTGCGCTGCAGGCCGTCCTCGAAGACGACCATGGAGGCCACGACGTCGTCGCCCTGGAGGTGCGAGATGTCGTAGCACTCGATCCTGAGGGGTGCGCTGTCCAGGTCGAGGGCGTCGGCGATCTCCTCCAGGGCACGCGAGCGCGTGGTCAGGTCGGAGGCGCGCTTGGTCTTGTGCAGGACGAGGGCCTGCTGGGCGTTGCGCTCGACAGTCTCCATGAGGGCGCGCTTGTCACCGCGCTGGGGGATGCGCAGCGAGACGCCGGCGCCGCGGCGCCCGGTCAGCCACTCCTGCACGGGCTCCACGGGGTCGGGCAGGGCCGGGACCAGGACCTCCTTGGGCACGGCGTCCCCGGTCTCCTCGCCGTAGAGCTGCTGGAGGGCGTGCTCGACGAGGGCGCCGGTGGTGATCTCCTCGACCTTGTCGGTGACCCAGCCGCGCTGGCCCCGCACCCGGCCGCCGCGGACGTGGAAGATCTGTACGGCCGCCTCGAGCTCGTCCTCGGCGACCGCGATGAGGTCGGCGTCGGTCGCGTCGGCGAGCACGACCGCGTTCTTCTCCATGGCCTTCTTCAGAGCCTCGATGTCGTCGCGCAGGCGGGCGGCCCGCTCGTACTCCATCTCGTCGGCCGCCTCCATCATCTGCTTCTCGAGGCGGCGGATGTACGTGCCCGTGCGGCCGGTCATGAAGTCGCAGAACTCCTCGGCCAGTTCCTGGTGCTCCTCGGCCGAGACGCGGTCCACGCAGGGGGCGGAGCACTTGCCGATATAGCCGAGCAGGCAGGGGCGGCCGGTGCGGCGGGCGTTCTTGAAGACGCCGGCCGAGCAGGTGCGCACGGGGAAGACGCGCAGGAGGAGGTCGACGGTGTCGCGGATCGCCCACGCGTGTGCGTACGGCCCGAAATACCTGACGCCCTTCTTCTTGTGACCGCGCATCACCTGCACACGCGGGTACTCCTCGTTCATCGTCACCGCGAGGTACGGGTAGCTCTTGTCGTCGCGGTACTTGACGTTGAACCGGGGGTCGTACTCCTTGATCCAGGAGTACTCCAGCTGCAGGGCCTCGACCTCCGTGGACACCACGGTCCACTCCACGGACGCGGCCGTGGTGACCATCGAGCGGGTGCGCGGGTGCAGGCCCGCCAGGTCCTGGAAGTAGTTCGCCAGGCGCTGACGCAGGCTTTTCGCCTTTCCGACGTAGATCACCCGGCGGTGCTCGTCGCGGAACCTGTACACCCCGGGGGAGTCCGGGATCTGTCCCGGCTTGGGGCGGTAGCTGGAGGGATCGGCCATGTCTCACACCCTACTGGCGAGCGCTGACACTCCGGCGGGGCTGTGGACAACGCCGGAGCGTTGGGGCTCAGCGGGTCACGACCCACGGCACGTCGGGCGAGGCACCCCGGATACCAGCACGTGGCGGGCGGTCCGCAGTGCCTGGGCGAGCGGCACCGCGTGCGCGTCGGGGCCCCGGCATTCGTCGCGTGCGTGCCGGGGCTGCCCTCGTCGCGCGGATCACCGTCGGCCCTACCGGCACCCCAGCAGGCCCAGCGCTGGAACCTGAGAATGGCCAGGACAGGAAAGCGAGAATGGCCAGGAAACGGTGGTGGTCACCGCTGGCCTCCCGGAGCCGGAGTTCGGCCAGGATGCTGCGGACGCTCTTCTCCGCGGTGCCTTCGAGGACCCGCAGGCGGCGGCCTATGCCCGTGTCGGAGCGGCCCTCGGCATGAGGCCCATCCGGGCCAGGGCCCCCGCTCAACTTGTCGACCTCGGCAAACGTCGGCAGCACGAGGATCTCAGCGGCGGAGGGTGCGGGCCGCCTTGAGGCCCTCGCTGGAGTGGCCGGTCGGCATTCTGGCGTCGGCGATCGCGAGGTCGGGTCGTTCGGCCCCGACCAGTTCCAGCAACCCGGCGCCGTCATCGGCCTGACCGCCACCTCGTACCGGCCGCTCGCACAGGCCGGCCAGGGCCTCCCGGAGCAGCAGTCCGGCCCACGGCTTCCTGCGGTAATCGGCTCCGGCCGCACGAGCCATCAGAGCAGTGCTGGGCAACACCGGGGCCGGTTGTGGACAACACCGGGGCCGACGCGGCGACTTGAGGCGGCGGCATCGCGACTCGGCCAGGATTGCCCACTGTTGGGCATCAGGTGTTGTCGGGACTTGGTCAACACGCTTCAATGCGGGGGAACTCGGGGCCATGAACGACGGCGTGAATATGTGAAGACCCCTGCCGCGCCGATGGGGTGGCCCCGAGCAGCCGCGCGAACGGTCTGACCACCCGTTGTGAACATCCACAGAAAGGCCCCTGCATGCCGCACGCCACACAGCACGCGGACATCCCCGCCGCCACCGCGGAACTGCACACGGCCCTGCGAGGCGGCCCGTTCCACGTCGCCCTGCGCGCCGCGATAGCCGCCCGGGGACTGCCGCTGCAGCGCGTGCAGCACCATCTGTCCCGTCGCGGCGTGAAGGTCGGCGTCACCAGTCTGAGCTACTGGCAGCAGGGCGCCCGCCGGCCGCAGCGCCCCGAGTCACTGCGTGCGGTACGGGCGCTGGAGGAGATCCTCCAGCTGCCGGAGGAGTCCCTGATCCGGCTGCTCGCCGAGGCCGTCGACCACTCCGCCCTCCAACGGCCCGCGGCCCGCTCCTACCGCTCCCTGGTGGAGGCCTCGGGCGTCCTGGAACAGCTACTGGCCGAACTGGACTGGCCGGTCGACGGCGGCCTGCACACCCTCGCCCACCACGAGCGGGTGCGGATCGGGCCGCGCCGTGAGCTGGCGGGACGCGAGTCGCACCACATCGTGCGCGCCCACAAGGACGGAGTGGACCGCTTCGTCGCCGTCCACCACGGCGACCCTGGGTGCGCGCCGGAGCGCATCACGGTGCACGCGCTGGAGAACTGCCGCACGGGACGGGTCCGTTGGCACCATGACACCGGCGTCCTCGCGGCCGAGCTGCTCTTCGGTACGCGTCTGCGGGCCGGCGACACCTACCTCTTCCGCTACGGCGTCGAGGACGGCACGGCCGACGTGTCCCGCGAGTACGCCCGCGGTTTCCCTCTCGCGGGCGGCCAGTACGCCCTCCAGGTCCGCTTCGCCGAGAACGCCCTCCCGGTTCGCTGCCACCGGTTCGCCCAGCACTCGGCAGCAGCGCCCCGCAGCGGCCGTCAGGGCCTGGCCCTCAGCGGGCTGCACCGCTCCGTCCACCTTGTCGAGCCGCGGGTGCGGCCGGGGATCGTGGGCATCGGGTGGGAGTGGGAGTGAGCCGCCGCCCGGTCTGTCGCGGGCTCGGCTGACCGCCACGTTTTCCATCCCGGTCGGTCTGTTCCATCCCAGTCGGCCTGACCGCCATGTTTCGCGTACTGGCCGGGCTGCCCACCACGCCCTCACACCGGCCGGGCTGACCACCACGTACTGACACCGGCTGAGTTGCCCTCCGCGCCCTGACACCGGCCGAGCTGACCACCACTTTTCATCCTGGTGCGGCTGATCAGCAGGTTCCCCACACCGTACGGATGACCACCAGGTTCTGATCCCGGGACGGCCGACGTCCCCCTCGGCAGGATCAGCAGGGGGCACGTAAGCGATTGCGCAAGCGTTTACGTGTGGCGCCGAATGGGATACCTTCCCGGCCAGAAGACCCGCGGCGGCCCAGGGAGGGGCCCGCGGCGCAGGCAGAACCGGGAGGGGATCGCGATGACAACCATGGCCGACGTCGCGCGGAGCGCCGGCGTGTCGGTGGCGACCGTCTCTCATGTGCTGAACGGCACCCGGCCGGTGCTGCCCCACACCCGCCAGGCGGTGCTGGACGCCATGGACGAGCTCGGCTACACGCCCAACACCCTCGCCCGTTCCCTGGTGACCTCCCGCACCCGGTCCATAGGGCTCGCGGTGTCGGCGATCAGCAATCCGTACTTCACGGAGATACTCCAGGGCGTCGAGGCCGCCGCCCTGGAACACGGCTACAGCCTGCTCATCGCCGACCCGCACGACGATCCGGAGCATGAACGCAAGGTCGTCCAGCTCCTGCACGAGCGCCGCGTGGACGGCATGATCGTCGCGCCCTCGGCGGACCCGCGCGAGCTCATCGCCTACCTCGGGCGTCACAAGGTGCCGACCGTCCTCCTCGACCGCGTGGTCGCCCCCATGACCGACAGCTCGCCGCATTTCGACCAGGTCTGCGCCGACAGCGCCGAACCCGTGGCCCGGCTCGTCACTCATCTCGCCGACCTCGGCCACCGTCGGATCGCCCTGGTCGCCGGCCTGCCGGGCCTCAGCACCACGAGCGAGCGGCTCACCGGATACCGGGACGGCCTGACGGCGGCCGGGCTCGTGTACGACGAGCGCCTCGTCGTACACGGCGACTCCGAGGCGGCCGGTGCCGAACAGGCCACCGCCGCGCTGCTGTCGCTCGCGTCGCCGCCCACCGCTCTCGTCACCGCCAACAACGCCATGACGATCGGTGCCCTGCGCGCCCTGCGCGCGCATGGCCTGGCCGTGCCCGACGACATCGCGCTGTGCTGCTTCGACGACTTCGCCTGGGCCGACCTGTTCTCACCCCGGCTCACCGCGATAGCCCAGCCGAGCAGGGACATCGGCGCCCAGGCGGTCCGCGTGCTCCTGGACCGCCTCGCCTCGCCGGACCGGCCCGCCCGGACCCAGCGGCTCCCCTGCACCTTCGTGCATCGCACCTCATGTGGATGCCCCGAACAGCCCCTGACGTCCGTGAAAGGAACCGTCTCGTGATCGTCGTCGCCGGTGAGGCCCTGATCGACTTGGTACCACAGGGCGCGGGCGCCCTGGCGGGCCTGAAGCCGGCGCTCGGCGGCGGGCCCTACAACACCGCGGTGGCCCTCGGCCGCCTCGGCTCCCCCACCGCCTTCTGCTCCCGGACCTCCTACGACGCATTTGGTGAAGCCCTGCTCGACGGGCTACGGGACTCCGGCGTGGACGTATCGGCCGTGCAGCGCGGTATGGAGCCGACCACCCTGGCGGTCGCCACCATCGACGCGAAGGGTTCGGCTGCCTACTCCTTCTACGTCGAGGGCACCGCCGACCGGCTCTTCACGGCACCCCCGGAGCTGCCCGCGCAGACGCGCGCGGTCTCCTTCGGCACCTGTTCGCTCGTCCTGGAACCGGGGGCGAGCGCCTACGAAGAGCTGATGCGGAGCGCGGCCGCGCAAGGGGTGTTCACCGCTCTCGACCCGAACATCCGGGCCGGCCTGATCCCGGACCCGGACGGCTACCGGACCCGGTTCAAGAGCTGGCTGCCGTCGGTGTCGCTGCTCAAGCTGTCCGAGGAGGACGCGCTGTGGCTGGGCGGCACCCCGCGCGAGTGGCTGGCCGCGGGACCTGCGGCCGTCGTGATCACTCAGGGCGGTGACGGACTGACCGCCTTCACTCGGGACGGCGCGGTGCACACCGTAGCGGGCGAGCAGGTCGACGTCGTGGACACGATCGGTGCGGGGGACACCGTGAACGCGGCGCTGTTGCACGGCCTGGCCGCCCTGGACGCCCTGTCCGCCGAGGCGCTCGTGGGACTGGGCGCCGACGGCTGGACACGGCTGTTGCGGTTCGCGGCGCGGGCTGCCGCGATCACCTGCTCCCGGGCGGGCGCCGAGCCGCCCTACGCCTCCGAACTGGGGGACTTCTAGGAGGCGTTCCGTTCCACTGTTGTCCACTCTTGAGGAGTCAAGGTTCGTCACAGCCGCGGGATCGAACGGCTGATCATGCAACGTGCGGCGCCCCGCGGGGAGTTCCCGCGGGGCGCCGCACTTTTCCGGATGTGTTCGATGTTCGGGCTCGTCGTCCGCGAGCCTCAGGCCTTGCGGGCCCGCGTCGTCTTCTTCGCGGGTGCCGCCTTCTTCGTGGCGCCGGTCGCCTTCTTGGTGGCGGTGTTGTTGGCGGCCCTGGTCGTCTTCGTGGTCCTGGCCGTCGCCGTCTTCTTCGCCGTCGAGCCCGCCGCGACCGTCTTCTTGGCCGCCGCCTTGCGCGGGGCCTTCACCGAGGCCGCGTCGCTGATCCGGTCGGCGTCGAGGATGTCGCGCAGGAACTTGCCGGTGTGGCTGGTGGAGACCGCGGCGACCTCCTCGGGCGTGCCCTCGGCGATGACGAGGCCACCGCCTGCGCCGCCCTCGGGCCCCATGTCCACGATCCAGTCGGCGGTCTTGATCACGTCGAGGTTGTGCTCGATGACGATGACCGTGTTGCCCTTGTCGACCAGGCCGGACAGGACCTTCAGCAGCTTGCTGATGTCCTCGAAGTGCAGACCGGTGGTGGGCTCGTCCAGGACGTAGACCGTACGGCCGGTGGAGCGCTTCTGCAGCTCGCTGGCGAGCTTCACGCGCTGCGCCTCACCGCCGGACAGGGTGGTCGCGGACTGGCCGAGCCGGACATAGCCGAGACCGACGTCGTTCAGCGTCTTGAGGTGGCGGTTGATGGCCGGGACCGCCTCGAAGAAGGTCATGGCCTCTTCGATGGGCATGTTCAGGACCTCGGAGATGGACTTGCCCTTGTAGTGGACCTCCAGGGTCTCCCGATTGTACCGGGCGCCGTGGCAGACCTCGCACGGGACGTAGACGTCCGGGAGGAAGTTCATCTCGATCTTGATCGTGCCGTCGCCCGCGCAGTTCTCGCAGCGGCCGCCCTTGACGTTGAAGGAGAAGCGGCCCGGCATGTAGCCGCGGACCTTCGCCTCGGTGGTCTCGGCGAACAGCTTGCGGATGTGGTCGAAGACGCCGGTGTACGTGGCAGGGTTCGAGCGCGGGGTGCGGCCGATGGGCGACTGGTCGACGTGCACGACCTTGTCGACGAGGTCGTCGCCCTCCACGCGCGTGTGGCGCCCGGGCACATTGCGGGCGCCATTGAGCTCGCGGGCCAGGTGCGTGTACAGGATGTCGTTGACCAGCGTCGACTTGCCGGAGCCGGACACGCCCGTGACCGCGGTGAACACGCCCAGCGGGAAGGACACGTCGATGTCCTGGAGGTTGTTCTCCCGGGCGCCGTGCACCGTGAGCCGGCGGGACGGGTCCTGGGGGCGGCGGATGTCGGGCAGCGGGATGGACTTCTTGCCGGCCAGGTACTGCCCGGTCTGCGACTCGGTGTTGGCGAGCAGCTCCTTCAGGGAGCCGCTGTGCACGACCTTGCCCCCGTGCTCACCTGCGCCGGGGCCGATGTCGACGACCCAGTCGGCGGTCTTGATGGTGTCCTCGTCGTGCTCGACGACGATGAGCGTGTTGCCCATGTCGCGCAGCCGGACGAGGGTCTCGATGAGCCGGTGGTTGTCTCGCTGGTGCAGACCGATGGACGGCTCGTCCAGGACGTACAGGACGCCGACGAGTCCGGAGCCGATCTGGGTGGCCAGACGGATGCGCTGGGCCTCGCCGCCGGAGAGGGTGCCCGCCGCGCGGTTGAGCGAGAGGTAGTCCAGGCCGACGTCGACCAGGAACCGCAGCCGCTCGTTGACCTCCTTCAGCACGCGCTCGGCGATCTTCTTGTCACGGGCGTTGAGCTTCAGCTCGCCCAGGAACTCCGCGCAGTCGCTGATGGACATCGCGGCGACCTCGGCGATCGACTTCTCCATGATCGTGACCGCGAGGACGATCGGCTTCAGGCGCGTGCCGTCACAGGTGGGGCAGGGCACCTCGCGCATATAGCCCTCGAAGCGCTCGCGGCTGGCGTCGCTCTCGGCCTCGCTGTGTCGGCGCTTGACGAAGGGGACGGCCCCTTCGAACGGCGTGGTGTACACGCGCTCGCGCCCGTACCTGTTCCGGTAGCGGACCTCGATCTGCGTCTTGTGCCCGTGAAGGAGCGCCTTCTTGGCGCGCTGCGGCAGGCCCGCGAAGGGGATGTCCGTCCGGAAACCCAACGCATCCGCGAGGGCACCGATCAGGCGGCCGAAGTAGTCCTTGGTGTGCCCGTGCGACCACGGGTGGATGGCGCCCTCGTCGAGGGACTTGTCCTCGTCCGGGACGATCAGCTCGGGGTCGACCTCCATGCGCGTACCGATACCGGTGCACTCGGGGCAGGCGCCGAAGGGCGAGTTGAAGGAGAAGGAGCGCGGCTCCAGCTCTTCGAAGGAGAGGTCGTCGTACGGGCAGTACAGGTGCTCCGAGTACATGCGCTCGCGCTCGGGGTCACCCTCGGGGAGGTCGACGAAGTCGAGCACGACCATGCCGCCGGACAGGCCGAGGGCGGTCTCCACGGAGTCGGTGAGGCGGCGCTTGGCGGTGTCCTTCACCGTGAGACGGTCGACGACCACCTCGATGGTGTGCTTCTCCTGCTTCTTCAGCGTGGGCGGGCTGGAGAGCTGGATCGTCTCGCCGTCCACACGCGCGCGGGAGTAGCCCTTGGTCTGAAGATCGGCGAAGAGGTCGACGAACTCGCCCTTGCGCTCACGCACCAGCGGCGACAGCACCTGGAAGCGGCTCCCCTCCGGCAGCTCCAGGACCTTGTCGACGATGGCCTGCGGCGACTGGCGCGAGATCGGGCGGCTGCACTGGGGGCAGTGCGGCTTGCCGATGCGCGCGAAGAGCAGACGCAGATAGTCGTAGACCTCGGTGATGGTGCCGACCGTCGAGCGCGGGTTGCGCGAGGTCGACTTCTGGTCGATGGAGACCGCCGGGGACAGACCCTCGATGAAGTCGACGTCCGGCTTGTCCATCTGACCGAGGAACTGCCGGGCGTACGACGACAGCGACTCCACGTAGCGCCGCTGCCCCTCGGCGAAGATGGTGTCGAAGGCCAGCGAGGACTTGCCCGACCCCGACAGGCCCGTGAAGACGATGAGCGAGTCGCGCGGCAGGTCGAGCGAGACATTCTTCAGGTTGTGCTCGCGCGCGCCACGGACGATGAGACGGTCGGCCACGCCGGTCCGCACCTTTCTTGAGAGAAGTGACAGGGGCGAGGCCCCCGTGCTTTTTCAGACTAGGGGGAGCCACTGACAACGCCGGTCGGATTCCCGAATGGGACAACAATCCCGGACCATCCAGCATGCCCGACGCCAAGACCGACCCTATAGCACGCGCATTCGATTTACGGCACTCGTTCACCACCTTCACCCAAAGGTGTGGCGGGGCTAGTGTCAGCACCATGATTGATCACGCTCGTGACCTGGTGTCTGTACGTGAAGCGACGGAACGGCTGCTCACCGCAGCGGCCAAGCTGGACAACGCGTCGGTGGCCGAGCCGTCACGGCTCCCCGGCTGGAGCCGCGGCCACGTCCTCGCACACCTCGCCCGCAATGCCGACGCCCTCGTGAACGTCCTCGAAGGGCGCCCCATGTACGTCTCGGCGACGGCCCGGGACGCCGACATCGAGCGGGACGCCCCGCGCCCCCTCGACGCGCAGCTCACAGACGTACGCGAGAGCACGGCCCGGTTCCAGGAGACGGGAGCGGCTCCCGCGGACTGGTCACGCACGGTCCAGCTGCGCAACGGGGTCACCGACGCGGCGGCCCGGGTGCCGTTCCGGCGATGGATCGAGGTGGAGTTGCATCACGTGGACCTCGGGATCGGGTATGAGCTGGAGGACCTGCCGGCGGAGTTCGTGGAGCGGGAGATCGACTTCCTCGCCGAGCGGTTCACCGGACACCCCGATGTGCCGCCGACCCGTCTCACGGACGGCACGCGCGCGTGGAGCACGGGCCGGGAGGCGGACACCGCAGAGATCACCGTCCGAGGTCCCGCGCCCGAGTTGCTCGGCTGGCTCGCCGGGCGCCGCGACGGATCCGGGCTGACCGTGGAGGGCGGCCCGCTGCCGTCGCTCCCCCCGCTGTAGCTCCTGGACCGTCCCCGGCCCGCTCTCCCGCTATAGGCTGCCGCCATGACGTACAGCGGACAGGTGACGGTCGGTGGCCCCGCCGACGTGCACGAGCTCAAGGACCTGATGATCACCAAGATCGCGGTCGGCCCGATGGACAACAACGCCTATCTGCTGCGCTGCCGGGCCACGGACGAGCAACTGCTGATCGACGCCGCCAACGACGCGGAGACACTGATCGGCATGATCGGTGACGACGGCATCGCGTCCGTCGTCACCACACATCAGCACGGCGACCACTGGCAGGCGCTCGCCGCGGTCGTCGAGGCCACCGGCGCGCGCACGTACGCCGGCCGGGACGACGCCGACGGCATCCCGGTGCCGACCGACGTCCTGGTCGACGACGGCGACACCATCCGGGTGGGGCGCGTGGAGCTGACCGCGCGCCACCTGGTCGGGCACACGCCGGGTTCGATCGCCCTCGTCTACGACGACCCGCACGGGCATCCCCATGTATTCACCGGGGACTGCCTGTTCCCGGGAGGCGTGGGCAACACCCGTAAGGATCCGAAGGCGTTCGCCAGCCTGATCCACGATGTCGAGACGAAGATCTTCGACGTGCTGCCGGACGAGACCTGGGTCTACCCCGGCCACGGAAACGACACGACGCTGGGCGCGGAACGGCCGCAGCTGCCGGAGTGGCGCGCGCGGGGCTGGTGAGCGCGCGAAGTCGGTGAGCGCGCACCCCGCGTACGCGCCCCGTGTGAATCGTTCACACGCGCCGGTGCCACGCGCGCGCTCCCGGCGGACGTTGTTGCGCGGTCAACTGGAAGCAGCCCCGCACAGGATGACGGCTCCTGAGCGGTAAGGGCCGCCGGTCCCTCAATCCCCGCCCTCGGCCGGCGGCCCCGGCGACTGCCGAGGGTCCTGTTCACAGGAACGCAACACCCGTTCCCACTATGCGGACAGTTACCGTCGTGACCTCGACAAACACGACGATGTACTGTCAATCTCCCGCCATGCACCTTGCCCCTCGCGCGCTGCGCCGCGCCGTCGCCGTCGCAACGACAGCCCTGCTCGCCACCGCTCTCGGCTGCGCTCCCCAGCCCGATGACAAGGCCGCCGACGCACCTTCGGGGTCGGCCGGGAACACCTGCGCCAAGGGCAAGTTGGCCACCCAGACCTCCGGCAAGCTGACGATCGCCACCGACGAGCCGGCGTACGAGCCCTGGTTCAAGGACGACAAGCCCGCCAACGGTGAGGGATTCGAGTCGGCGGTCGCGTACGCCGTGGCCAAGCAGCTGGGCTACGACAAGAGCGCCGTCGTCTGGCAGAGCGTGCCGTTCAACAAGGCCTTCGCGCCCGGCGAGAAGACCTTCGACTTCGACATCAACCAGGTGTCGATCAGCGACGAGCGCAAGAAGGCCGTGGACTTCTCCTCCGGCTACTACGACGTCCGCCAGGCCGTCATCGCGTTGAAGGGCACCAAGGCCGCGAAGGCGAAGAACGTCGCGGACCTGAAGGACCTCAAGCTGGGCGCACAGGTCGGCACCACCAGCCTGAACTACATCGACGACGTGGTGAAGCCGACTCAGGAGGCCGCGGCGTATGCCAAGAACGACCAGGCCAAGTCCGCGCTGAAGAACGGTCAGGTCGACGCCATCGTCGTCGACCTGCCGACCGCCTTCTACATCACCGCGGCCGAGGTGACGGACGCGACGATCGTCGGGCAGTTCGAGAACCAGGGCGGTACGCCGGAGCAGTTCGGGCTCGTGCTCGACAAGGGCAGCGCGCTCACCACATGCGTGACGGACGCCGTGGACGCGTTGCGCAAGGACGGCACCCTGGCCAAACTCGAACAGCAGTGGCTGTCGGACGCCGTCGACGCTCCGGTGCTCAAGTGACGGTCACGAAGGAGGAGTCGGGCCAGGAGGGCGCGGACGACAACGGCGGCATGTCCGGCGCGGGCGGCGACGGTTACGTCCCCTCGCAGCGACGTCTCGACCGCGAGCGCTACAAGCGCGTCCGCGCCCGCCGCGCCACGGCGATCGCCGCCCTCTCCACCCTGGTCACCGGCGTCGTTCTCTACCTGGTCGTGGTCAACGCGCCGGGCTGGCCGCGCACCAAGGAGACATTCTTCAACGGGCAGTACGCGCGCGAGGCGTTCCCCAAGGTCCTCGAAGGGCTCTGGCTCAACGTCCGGCTGCTGCTGATCTGCGGTGCGGCCGTGCTGGTCCTCGGGATGCTCATCGCCGTCGCCCGTACCCTGCGCGGCCCGGTCTTCTTCCCGCTACGGGCGCTGGCGGCGGCGTACACGGACTTCTTCCGGGGCCTGCCGCTCATCATTAACCTCATGATCGTCGTGCTCGGCGTCCCCGCGCTGCGGCTGCAGGGCGTGACCGTCGATCCGGTACTGCTGGGCGGCACCGCGCTGACGCTGACGTACTCGGCGTACGTCGCCGAGGTGTTCCGCGCGGGCATCGAGTCCGTCCACCCCTCGCAGCGCGCCGCGGCCCGCTCACTCGGTCTCACCAACCGGCAGGCACTGCGGCACGTCGTCCTGCCCCAGGCCGTACGCCGTCAGGTGCCGCCCCTGCTGAACGACCTGGTGTCGCTGCAGAAGGACACCGGGCTGGTGTCGATCGGCGGTGCGGTGGACGCCGTACGGGCCGCGGACATCATCGTGGGCCGCAGCCTCAACTACACGCCATACATCGTCGCGGGCCTGGTCTTCGTGGCACTGACCATCCCGATGACCCGCTTCACGGACTGGGTGACGGCCCGGATGGACCGCCGGCGCGCCCAAGGAGGAGCCCTGTGAGCGACGCACCTGTGCTGCGTATGGAGTCCGTCCGCAAGACCTTCGGCGACTCGGTGGTGCTGCGGGACGTCGACCTGGAGGTCGCCCCGCACACGGTGACCGCCCTGATCGGCGCCTCCGGCTCCGGCAAGTCCACGCTGCTGCGGTGCGCGAACCTGCTGGAGGACATCGACGACGGTGCGATCTGGCTGGACGGCGAGGAGATCACCGATCCGCGCGTCGACCAGGACGCCGTACGGCGCCGTATCGGCGTGGTGTTCCAGGCGTACAACCTCTTCCCGCACATGACGGTCCTGGAGAACATCACCCTCGCCCCGCGCCGGGTGCACGGGGTGTCCCGGGCGGAGGCCGAGGCACGCGCGCGTGAGCTGCTGGAGCGGCTCGGACTGGCCGGCAAGGCGGGCGAGTACCCGGACCGGCTGAGCGGCGGCCAGCAGCAGCGGGTCGCCATCGTCCGTGCCCTGGCCGTACGCCCGCGGCTGCTGTTGCTCGACGAGATCACCGCCGCCCTCGACCCCGAGCTCGTCGGTGAAGTCCTCTCCGTCGTCCGCGACTTGAAGGAGGACGGGATGACGATGGTGCTGGCCACGCACGAGATGGGGTTCGCCCGCGAGGTCGCCGACCAGGTTTGTTTTCTGGACGGAGGCGTGGTGCTGGAGCGCGGCACGGCCGAGCAGATCTTCGGCGATCCGCGGCAGGAGCGCACCCAGCGCTTCCTGCGGCGGATCGTGGAGGCAGGGCGGCTGTAAGGACCGCTCGCCATGGTCGGCGGGGCTTACACGTCCGCGGGGCCTACACGTCCAGAGGGCTCATGGTTGCGCCGGGCTCACCGCCCGCCCAGCCCGGCCGCTTCACGTGTCCGCCTGTCCCGCCCCCGCCAGTGCCGCGACCCGCTCCACCCCGAACACGTACCCCTGCACACCGCACCCAGCGATGACGCCGTCGGCGCGCAGGGAGACGTACGAGTGGTGCCGGAACGACTCGCGCTTGTGGATGTTGGAGATGTGGACCTCCAACACGGGCAGTCCGTCGCAGGTGTTGAGTGCGTCCAGAATCGCAACTGACGTGTGCGAGTAGGCACCGGGGTTGATCACGATCCCGCTGTGGTTCAGCCGTGCCTCATGGATCCAGTCGACGAGCTCGCCCTCGTGGTTGGACTGCCGGAAGTCGATCGTGCCGCCGTGCGCGGCCGCCGCCTTGGCACACAGGGCCTCGACATCGGCCAGGGTCTTGGAGCCGTAGATCTCCGGCTGGCGCTGGCCGAGCAGGTTCAGGTTGGGGCCGTTGAGGATCATGATCGGGGCGTTGGCCAGGGTGCGGGGCACGGTTCCTCCGGTCCGTTCGGGGATGCGGCGGTCCGTCGGTGACCGCTGTTCAGACCCCGGTTTATCACGGTGCACGGACCACGCCACGCGCCATACCCTCCGGTTATGACCATGATCTCGTACCCTCCCAAGCCCTCCCCCGGCGATCGCATAGCCGTCATCTCGCCCGGCGCCGGCCTGCCCGGCCTCTTCCCGCGCCCCCACGAACTGGGACTGGAGCGGCTGCGCAAGGACTTCGAGCTCGAACCGGTCGAGTACCCGGCCACCCGCAAGATGGGCTCGACGCCGCAGGAGCGGGCCGACGACATCCACGCCGCGTTCGCCGACCCGGACATCAAGGCGGTCATCGCGTCGATCGGCGGCGACGACCAGATCACTGTGCTGCCGTACCTGGACCGGGAATTGATCCGGGCGAACCCGAAGCCGTTCTTCGGGATGAGCGACAACACCAACCTGCTCATGTTCCTGCGCAACACCGGCATCGTCGGCTACCACGGCGCGACCGTCATGACCGCGCTGGGCCGCCCTGTTGCCATGGACCAGTTGACCGCCGAATCGCTGCGGGCGGCGCTGTTCACCTCGGGCGAGTACGAGCTGAAGCCCGCAGCGCTCTGGAACGACATCAACCGTGACTGGGCCGACCCGGGGACCTTCGACGCGGAGCCGGAGATGCGCTCCTCCGACGGATGGACGTGGGTGAACGCCGACCGGGTGGTGGAGGGCCGCAGTTGGGGCGGCTGTCTGGAGATCCTCGGCTGGCTGCTGATGGCCGACCGGGAGATCGCGCGCGACCTCTCGGAATACGACGGCGGAGTACTGCTGCTGGAGACCTCGGAGGAGATGCCGAGCGGCGAGGAAGTCTTCCGCACCATGCGGAACATGGGCGAGCGCGGGCTGCTCCAGCGCTTCTCCGCGCTACTGATGGGCCGGGCGAAGAGCTGGTCCTTCGAGCGCCCCAACAGCCCTGAGGAAGCCGCCCGTTACGCGGCCGAGCAGCGCGAGGCCGTTCTGCGCGCCATGCGGGCCTACGCTCCCGACACCATGATCGTCTTCGACGTGGACTTCGGCCACACCGACCCACAACTCGTGATCCCCTACGGCGGCATCGTCCGCATCGACGGCCCCACCCGGCGCATCACCGTCACGTACTGACGAAGCCCCGGCGCCCCCGTGCGCCCCCGTAACCCCCGGTCACTGTGGGTAGTTGACGCAGCATGCACGATGTACGCACCGTAAGGGCGCCCTCCATGCTGCGGCTCGCGGCCGCCTCGCTCGCGGGAACAGCCATCGAGTTCTACGACTTCTTCGTCTACGGCACCGCGGCGGCGCTGGTCCTGGGGCCGCTGTTCTTCCCGACGTTCTCGCCGGTAGCGGGAACCCTGGCCGCCTTCGCGACGTTCGGTGTGGGCTTTGTGGCACGGCCACTGGGGTCGGTGCTGTTCGGGCACATCGGGGACCGGCACGGACGCCGGCCGGTCCTGGTCGCCTCGTTGCTGCTGACGGGCGCCTCCACGGTCGCGGTCGGCTGCGTACCGACGTACGACACGATCGGTGTCACCGCTCCCCTGCTGCTGCTCGTGCTGCGCTTTCTCCAGGGGCTGGGGCTCGGCGGGGAGTGGGGCGGGGCCGTCCTGCTGACCGTGGAGCATGCGCCGGCCGAGCGGCGCGGTCTGTGGTCGAGCTTCCCGCAGGTCGGGCCCGCGCTGGGCTTTCTGCTCGCCAACGGTGTGGTGCTGGGGCTGTCGGCGACGTTGTCCGAGGCGCAGTTCGCCGCGTGGGGATGGCGTGTGCCGTTCTGGGCGGCGGGGGTGCTCGCGCTGGTGGGGCTGTGGCTGCGGTCGTCGCTTGCCGAGAGCCCCCGGTTCCTCGAAATCGACGACCACGCGCGCGTGCCGCTCGCCGAGGTCGTACGCGACCACTGGCGGCTCGTTCTGCTGACCGCCGGGGCGCTCGCCATCGGATACGCGATCTTCTACGCCGTGACGACCTGGTCCCTCGCCTACGCCACCGAGCGGCTCGGGGTGAGCCGGGGCGTCATGCTGACCTGCATCATGGCCGCGGTGGTGGTGAAGGGCTCGCTCACCCCACTGGTGGCGATGCTCGGCGACCGGTACGGGCGGCGGCCCCTGACCCTGATCGGGTGCGCTGCCGCCGCCTTGTGGATGTTTCCGCTGGTCGCGCTCCTCGCGACGGGCGAGCCACTGCTGATGTTCCTGGGTTTCCTCGGGGCGATGCTCGCGTTCATCACGATGTTCGCCGTGATCGCCGCGTATCTGCCGGAGTTGTACGAGCCCCGGGTGCGCTGCACGGGCGCGGCGGTGGGCTACAACCTCGGTGGCGTCCTCGGGGGCGCGCTCACGCCGATCGTGGCGACGGCGCTCGCCGAGCAGGGCGGTCGGGTGCCCTGGGGTGTGGGGGCGTATCTGACCGGGATCGCGCTGCTCAGCCTTGGGTGCTTCGCGCTGCTGCCCGAGACGCGTCCGGTGCCTGCTGTGGCGCCGGAGCCCGCCACCGGGTGACGGGCTCCGGACACCGCGGCTTCGCCGGGCACCGCAGCCGCGCAGGACGATCGGCTGCGGAACATGGCGGCTACGGATTGATCGCGAGCTCCAGATACGCCGCGAACAGCACCAGATGAACGCCTCCCTGGAGCGGCGTCGCCCGCCCGGGCACCACCGTCAGCGAGCTCACCACCACCGTCAGGGCGAGCAGCACCATGTGAGTGGGGCCGAGGCCGAGTACGAGGGGGCCCGAGAGCCAGACGGAGGCGAGGGCGACCGCGGGGATGGTCAGGCCGATGCTGGCCATCGCCGAACCGAGCGCGAGGTTCAGGCTGGTCTGCACGCGGTCACGACGGGCGGAGCGCAGCGCGGCGATCGTCTCGGGGAGCAGTACCAGCAGGGCGATGATCACGCCGACGACGGCATGTGGCAGGTCGGCGGCCGCCACCCCGGACTCGATGGTGGGCGACACGCCTTTGGCCAGGCCGACCACACCGATCAGGGCCAGGCCCAGCAGCCCGAGGCTGATCATCGCGGTGCGGGCGGAGGGCGCATGGGCGTGGTCGTCCGCGGTGATCACCTCGCCCTGCCGGGTGATGGGGAGGAAGTAGTCACGGTGCCGCACGGTCTGCGTCGCCACGAACAGGCCGTACAGGATCAGCGAGGAGAGCGCGGCGAACGTCAGCTGCACGCTGGAGAACTCCGGCCCGGGCTTGCTTGTGGTGAAGGTCGGCAGCACCAGGCTGAGTGTGGCCAGGGTGGCGACGGTCGCGAGGGCGGCGCCCGTGCCCTCGGGGTTGAAGACCGCCGTACGGTGGCGCAGCGAGGCGACCAGCAGGCAGAGGCCGACGATGCCGTTACAGGTGATCATGACGGCCGCGAAGACCGTGTCCCGGGCGAGGGTGGAGCTCTTGTCGCCGCCGTCGACCATCAGGGTCACGATCAGGGCGACCTCGATGATCGTGACGGCTACGGCGAGGACCAGGGAGCCGAAGGGCTCCCCGACCCGGTGGGCGACCACTTCGGCGTGGTGTACGGCGGCCAGGACGGCCCCCGCGAGGACCAGTGTCACCAGCGCGACGAGGGCGCCGGGCAGGTCCCGTCCCCAGGTGAAGGCCAGCAGGACGACCGCGAGCACCGGCACGACGTGTGTCCACTGGGTCGTGAGCGGCCTGAGCCGAGCGATCATGGAGCGATCGTCGCAGAGGCGTTGGGGGTTCGCATTCTGGTCCGGATCGTTGTCGGGCGGCCCCGCGCCCTCGGGATGCGGGGCCCCTGTGGGTCGTATGTCGCTACGCGAAATCGGTCATCTCCTGTACGTCGCAGTCCGTGAAGGACGGCGGCCTCGTGCACAGTGCGGCCATCTGCTCCGCGAACTTGGTCGTCTCGGGGTCGTCGCTGTTGCGCATGGCGTCCTCGTAGGAGTCGAACTCGATCACCACGAGGTAGCGGTTGGCCCGGCCCCTGTCCTTGAGGACGAGACGGCGTGTGGGGCCGCCGCTGCGACCTGACAGGCGCTGTTCCGTCTCATGGGCCAGCTCCCGCATCTCGTCGATGCGCTCGGTCTCGAAGTCGATGATCTGCACGAACTTCATGGGTGCGTCCACTGGTGCCTCCACCCGGCCGTGGTGTCCCCGGCCGGGGACACCCAGCACCCAACGAAGCACCGGGAGCGGTGCTCGGCAATTCGCTGGGCACCACTCCCGGTGTTGGTTCTTCCTACGTCCGACGTGGTCAGACGTCGATGCTGTCCTTCGGAGCGCCTTCGCTCCGCTCCTGCGCCGCCTCGGCCGCCGCCTGCTTCTTGGAGGCCCTCAGGCTGGTGATCGTGGTGACGATCAGGACCGAGCAGATGACGCCGAGCGAGACCGGGATGCTGATCTCGGGGACATGGACCCCGGACTCGTGCAGCGCGTGCAGCACCAGCTTGACGCCGATGAAGCCGAGGATAATCGACAGGCCGTAGCTGAGGTGGACCAGCTTCTTCAGCAGGCCGCCGATGAGGAAGTACAGCTGCCTCAGACCCATCAGCGCGAACGCGTTGGCCGTGAACACGATGTACGGGTCCTGCGTCAGGCCGAAGATCGCCGGGATGGAGTCGAGGGCGAACAGGACGTCCGTGGTGCCGATCGCGAGCATCACGACCAGCATCGGGGTCATGATCCGCTTGCCGTTCTCGGTGATGAACAGCTTGGTGCCGTGGTAGCGGTCGGCGACACCGAACTTGCGCTCAGCGGCCTTGAGCAGCTTGTTCTCCTCGTACTCCTCGTCCTCGTCGTCGGCCCGGGCCTCCTGGATGAGCTTCCAGGCGGTCCAGATGAGGAAGGCTCCGAAGAGATAGAACACCCACGAGAAGCTCGCGAGGATCGCGGCACCCGCGGCGATGAAGATCGCGCGCAGGACCAGGGCTATGAGGACGCCGATGAGGAGCACGCGCTGCTGGTACTGCGAGGGCACCGCGAACTTCGCCATGATCAGGACGAAGACGAAGAGGTTGTCGACGCTCAGCGACTTCTCGGTGATGAAGCCGGCGAAGAACTCACCGGCGGGCTGTCCGCCACCGAAGATCAACAGGCCGAGCCCGAAGAGGGCGGCCAGGACGATCCAGACGACCGTCCAGATACCGGCTTCCTTGATCGATACGTCGTGCGGCTTGCGGCCGATGAAGAAGTCGACCGCGATCAGGGCGGCAAGGCCCACGATGGTCAGGACCCATAGGGTCGGGGAAACATCCACTGCGCCTCCGGCAGTCGTAACGGCAAATGTCAGCGTCGTCGCGCGCCGGAGGTCTCTTCCACCCACGATGGGCCGACGCCCCGGGATCTGGCCGGATCCGTATTGACGGGTACGTCGCAGCAGACAGGGAGTACTCCCCTCCGTGCGATGAACAGTACCCCAATCACCAAGGAAAGGTAAAGCGCTTGGCAAAAGAAAGGCCAAGTGCGCTGGTCAGGGGCTCTTTACCTGTGCTTGGCCCGGGCTGCGGAAACCTGCGTGAGCACCTGCTGAAGCACCTGGCTGCCGGGCGGCACGAGCGGGGGCTCATACGTCCAGGCATGCCCCACCCAGGGGTCTGCGAGGTGATCGTCCGGCACCGGGGTCAGTCGCAGCAGTGAACGCCACAGCGGGTCGAGCAACGGGCCGTAGGCAGCGGCCTCCTCGCGGTCCGCGACCATCATCAGGTGGACGCCGACGGCAGGCCCCTCGTCCGCCAGGTAGCGCAGCTGGTTCACGGCCCGGTCGTCGAAACCATGCGGGAAGTCATTGACGATCAGCAGCTGCTCGGAGGTGTCGAAACCGGGCGGCAGGGAGTCGGGGGCACCGCCCCGCAGCGCCATCTGCACCAGGTCGACGCGCTGAGTGAGCCGCGCGAGGATGTCCGCGACACCCGCCGCGCCCACGGCCGGCGGGGCCGCGAGCACGCCGGTCTGCACCAGCGGTGCGAGCGCCTGCGCGCCCGAACCTGCTGGATCGATGACGTGCACGGTGAACTCGCCCGCCGGGTAGACGGCGAGCAGTCGCGCCGCGTGCGCCACCGCCGTCTCCATCGCGAGCCGCCGCAGGTCGTGGGGATCGGTGAACGATCCGTCAAGCGATCCGCCGCGTCCGCTGTCGATCCACAGGCCGCGCTCCAGCGGCAGCCGGACCAGCATCGGTATGCGCAATTGGGCGCTCTCGGGCAGGTGGAGGTCGCCCAGGCGCAGCGCCATGGGGATCTCCATCGGTACGCGGTAGCCGTGCCAGACAGGGTTGTCCCACCGTGCGTACGCGGTCGGCAGCGCGGGTTCGACGACCTCGGACTCGGCGGTGAGCTGGGCCAGGTCCCGGTCGAGCGCCTCCCTGGCCTGGTTGACCAGCTGCGCGTGCTTGGCCTGGGCCGTCTCGCGTGCGGCGTCGCCCTGTCCACCGATCCGGCTGCGGGGATCCGACAGGACCTGGTCGAGCTCCTTCTCCATGCGCGCGTCGGCGAAGTCGACCGCGCTGCGGTAGGCGGCGGTCGTGCGGGCCAGGTCCTCGAACATGCCCCACACCTGGTTGTAGAGCCGCTCGTCCATGGACCAGCCGGTGGCGTCACCCGCGACCGGCCGCGCGGGCTGCCCGGGCTGGGCCGGGGGCGCGGTGGGCGGGGGCGGCGGCGGAGCCGCGTTCTGCCGGCGCGGGTGGCTGTAGTCAATTGGGCCGCCGGACGTGGGCGCGGACGGCTGGGTGGGATCGGTGGCGCCGGTTCCGCTCTGATACGACGGCTGCTGCGCGGGCTGGCCCGATACGCCGGGCGGCTGGGTGCCGTACGGGGCGTTCGGCTGCGGTGTGGGCTGCCCGGGCACGCCGGGCGCCTGGGTGCCGTATGGCGACGTCGCCTGCGGCGGTACGGGGCCGGAGGTGCCCTGTGGTGCGGGGCCGCCCTGGTCCGGGCCGAGTGCCGGTGCGGCCGTCTGCCGGGAGCGGTCGCCGTCCGGCCGGGGTGGGGGTGCCGGCACCGAGCGGGCCATGCCCTGGGCCACTGCGTCGTTGATGCCGCCGGCGAGTTGGTGGGCCTGGGGCAGTCCCTGGTCGGTGAAGAGGTCGGCGAGGCCGCCTGCGTAGCCCTGGCCGATGGCGCGCACCTTCCAGGCACCCTGGCGGCGGTAGAGCTCCAGGGCGACGACGGCCGACTCGGCCTCCAGGCCGGTGATGGTGTAGGACGCGACCTCGGTGCCGTCGAGGCCGGTAACCGCGACGAAGGGCGTGGCGACGGCACCGAACCGGGTCGGACCGGCGCCCCCGGCGGGCAGGGCGAGCAGCACACTGACGCGGTGGACGGCTTCCGGCATGGCGTCCAGGTCCACCGCGAGGCGGTGGTCGGCTGCCGCCTGCCGGGAGACCTCGAGGCCGGGCAGGGTGGGGGCGCCGGGGTGGGCCACCCATTCGACGCCGTGGATCCTGCCCTGCTCGTCGCCGAGCGTCGCTCCGGCCACGATCGGCGTGCCGGCCGAGACCCGGATCTCCAGACGGGCCTGGGAGAGCGGGTGGTTCTGCCCCCGCACCAGCTCGGCCGCCATGCCTTCGTCCCCCTGTGTCGCTTGTCGTGTGGTGTGCCGCTCGCCGGGCTGCTCCAGAGGTCCTTCAGGTCCTACAGGTGCGGCAGGATCGACGGCATCAGGTCCTGGAAGGTGCGGCCGTTGGCCGGCGTGCCGAGGGCCGTCATCGTCCAGCCCGGGCCGTTGCGGTGCACCTTCGCCATGATCTGGGCCGTGTAGGCGCCGCCGCCCGCGAGGGTGTAGCGGGCCAGCTCCTGACCGTTGGTCTCGTCGACCAGGCGGCAGAACGCGTTCTGCACCTCCTGGAAGGTCTGGCCCGTGAAGGAGTTCACGGTGAAGACGATCTGGTCGATGTGGACCGGAATGCGCGCGAGGTCGACGAGGATCGCCTCGTCGTCGCCGCCCTGGCCGACACCGCCGACGAGGTTGTCCCCCGTGTGGCGCACCGAGCCGTCGTCGCTCACCAGGTGGCGGAAGAAGACGACGTCGACCGGCTGCTTGTCCGCGAACAGGACCGCGGAGGCGTCCAGGTCGACCTCTCGCGTACGCGACCCGAACAGGCCGCGCCGGGGAGCCGCCTGCCAGCCGAGACCCATGCGCACCGCGGTCAGGCTGCCGCCGTCGTCCTTCTGCAGACTGATGGCCTGACCCTTGGTCATGTTGACGGTCACGTGCCGATTCCCCTCTCGAGCTGTCCCCTGTTGGCCGCGGACGCCGCGGATGACCAGAACCCTACGCAGGGCCACTGACAGTGCCGTACCCCGGTCCGCACTTTGTGTCGGTCTTGCAACACAGCGCGTGCTCGGCATGCCCTGGCGGGCCGTTCGAGGGCGCCGTTCCGGAGCGCTGACCGGCGCCCGTGGTCCCGTCAGGCGAGACCCGCCTCCTTCATCTGGCGCAGTTCCTTCTTCATCTCGGACACCTCGTCACGCAGCCGGGCCGCGATCTCGAACTGCAGATCCGCAGCGGCGGCGCGCATACGCTCCGTCAACTCCTCGATCTGCTCGGCAAGTTCGGCCGCCGGGCGGTCGGTCGGCACCGTCTCCTTGGACTTGGCCTTGCCCCTCGTGGGCTTGGCCGCCTTCGCGCCCTTGGCTGCCTTGTCACCGAGGGAGGGCACGGGTGCCTTGGTGCCCCGGCCGTCCTTCTTCGCGCGGTAACCCGTACCGAGCAGCTGCTCGGTGTCGACGTCCTCGCGGGCGATCTGCGCGACGATGTCGTTGATCTTCTTGCGCAGCGGCTGGGGGTCGATGCCGTTCGCCTTGTTGTACGCGACCTGCTTCTCCCGGCGGCGGTTGGTCTCGTCGATGGCCTTCTCCATCGCCGGGGTGATCTTGTCGGCGTACATATGGACCTGGCCGGAGACATTGCGCGCCGCGCGGCCGATGGTCTGGATGAGGGAGGTGCCGGAGCGCAGGAAGCCCTCCTTGTCGGCGTCGAGGATCGCCACCAGCGACACCTCGGGAAGGTCGAGGCCCTCGCGGAGGAGGTTGATGCCGACCAGGACGTCGAACTCGCCCGCGCGCAGTTCGCGCAGCAACTCGACGCGGCGCAGCGTGTCGACGTCACTGTGCAGATAGCGCACCTGGATGCCGAGCTCCAGGAAGTAGTCCGTGAGGTCCTCGGCCATCTTCTTGGTGAGGGTGGTGACCAGGACGCGCTCGTCCTTCTCCACCCGCTCCCGGATCTCGTGGACCAGGTCGTCGATCTGGCCTTCGGTCGGCTTGACGACGACTTCCGGGTCGACCAGGCCGGTGGGGCGGATGATCTGCTCGACCTGGCCATCTCCGCGGGAGAGCTCGTAGGTGCCCGGGGTAGCCGACAGATAGACCGTCTGCCCGATGCGCTCTTGGAACTCCTCCCACTTCAGGGGGCGGTTGTCGAGGGCTGAGGGCAGGCGGAAGCCGTGGTCGACGAGGGTGCGCTTGCGGGATGCGTCGCCCTCGTACATGGCTCCGATCTGCGGCACGGTGACATGCGACTCGTCGATGACGAGCAGGAAGTCCTCCGGGAAGTAGTCGATCAGGGTGTTCGGCGCGGAGCCGGGCGAGCGTCCGTCGAAGTGCATCGAGTAGTTCTCGACACCGGAGCAGCTGCCGATCTGACGGAGCATCTCGAGGTCGTACGTGGTGCGCATCCGTAGGCGCTGGGCCTCCAGGAGCTTGCCCTGCTTCTCCAGCTCGGCGAGGCGCTCGCCCAGCTCCTTCTCGATGTCGTTGACGGCACGCTCCATGCGCTCCGGGCCCGCGACGTAGTGGGAGGCCGGGAACACGTACAGCTGCTCGTCGTCGCTGATGATCTCGCCGGTGAGCGGGTGCAGCGTGGACAGGGCCTCGATCTCGTCGCCGAACATCTCGATGCGGACCGCGAGCTCCTCGTAGACCGGGAAGATCTCGATGGTGTCGCCACGCACCCGGAAGGTGCCGCGGGTGAAGGCCAGGTCGTTGCGCGTGTACTGGATGTCCACGAAGCGGCGCAGCAGCTGGTCCCGGTCGATCTCCTCACCGACCTTGAGAGGGACCATGCGGTCCACGTACTCCTGTGGAGTGCCGAGACCGTAGATGCAGGAGACCGAGGCGACCACGACGACGTCGCGGCGGGTGAGCAGCGAGTTGGTCGCGGAGTGGCGCAGGCGCTCGACCTCCTCGTTGATCGAGGAGTCCTTCTCGATGTAGGTGTCCGACTGCGGGACGTAGGCCTCGGGCTGGTAGTAGTCGTAGTACGAGACGAAGTACTCGACGGCGTTGTTCGGCAGCAGCTCGCGGAATTCGTTCGCCAGCTGGGCGGCCAGCGTCTTGTTCGGCGCCATCACCAGGGTGGGGCGCTGGAGCTTCTCGATCATCCACGCGGTGGTGGCGGACTTGCCTGTGCCGGTCGCGCCGAGCAGGACGACATCCTTCTCGCCGGCCTCGATGCGCCGGGCGAGCTCGGTGATGGCCTGCGGCTGGTCGCCGCTGGGCTGGTAGGGACTGACGACCTCGAAGGGCGCCACCGTGCGTTCGATGCTGGAAACGGGCCGCATGGAATCAACCGTACGACCCGCCACTGACAACGCGGCCCGATCAGTGGTTTTGCGGGGTGCGGGGCCCTCGCTGCCCGAGGGCGCGGCGGGGCCGCAGCGGCAGGCGGCGGGTCGGGGGCGGGACGGTGGCGTGGGCCGGGACGCCGGGCTTGTGCTCGACGGGGACGCCGGCCGGCTTCCCCATGACCATCTTCGGGTCGAACAGCATGACGGCGCCCGCGAGGAGCAGGAAGGCGAGCGGGCCGATCATCATGGGCGCGAGCAGGGCGGCGGGTGAGTCGCCCGTGGAGGGGGCCTCCGTGCCGTGCAGATGGACGCTGAGGGCGGCCATGCCGGTGTAGTGCATGCCGCTGACGGCGAGTCCCATGACGAGGCTCGCGCCCACGCTCCACATCAGCCCTCTGACCTGTCCGGCGGCCCACAGGGCGGCGGTGGCCGCCACCATGGCTATGGCGACGGAGACGGCGACGGTGAACGTGTTGTACTCCAGCTTGCCGTTGAGCCGCATGCCGGCCATGCCCATGTAGTGCATCGAGGCTATGCCCAGGCCGGTGATGGTGCCGCCGGTGAACAGGGCCGCTCCGCTGGCTCCCCTGTAGCCGACGATGAAGATCCCGACGCCCACCATGACGATGGCGACGGCCAGGCTCGCGAACGTCATCGGCTTGTCGTAGTGGATCGGCGTCTCCTTGACCGTGAACCCCATCATCGCGACGAAGTGCATGGTCCAGATGCCGGAGCCGATGGCCGCCGATCCCAGGGCGAGCCAGCCCGGCCGCCAGGACTGCGAGACGAGCATCGATCTGGTGGTGCAGCGCAGGCCGAGGGCACCGCCGAGGCAGGCCATCAGGTAGGCCACCAGCGGTGTGACGAGTCCGTAGCTGAATCCGTCGATCGTGCCCTGCATACGCGGCTGCCTTTCCCGCCCTCTTACGTCCCGGAACTCTGTGGAATGCGCCCCCTCCCAGGACCGCCCGAGCGGTCAGGGTTGAGGCAGAGAGTAACCCCCACCGGAATGGTCGAACGATTCTCCGGCAAAGAAACACGGCCTTGCCCCAGTTGTGCGGCACGAGTGAGCGGGCCTGGGCAACTCCATTCAATCTGTGGCCATTCTGTACACCCCCGCCGTTGACCCTCTGCTGTCACAGTTGAGCTGTCCGTGATCGTTCGACGCGAGGAGTACGCATGCACGCGCGCGCTGTCGCCGCCACGACGACCGCACTCCTGGGGGCCGCCGCTCTTCTGCTCCCCGCCTCCGCCGCCCGGGCCGGTGCCGAGCGGCCCACGATCATCGCCCACCGGGGGGCCTCCGCGTACGCCCCCGAGAACACGCTGGCCGCCGTCGACGAGGCCGCCGAGTTGGGCATCGGCTGGGTCGAGAACGACGTCCAGCGCACCAAGGACGGCGAGCTGGTCGTCCTCCACGACGACAATCTGAAGCGCACGACCGATGTGGAGGAGGTCTTCCCCGACCGGGCGCCGTGGAAGGTGAAGGACTTCACCGCCGCCGAGATCGCCCGCCTGGACGCGGGCAGTTGGTTCGGCCCCGCGTACGCGGGCGAGCGCGTACCGACGCTGGAGCAGTTCATGGACCGCGTGGAGCTGCACCATCAGAAGCTGCTCCTGGAGATCAAGAACCCCGACCTGTACCCCGGCATCGAGCGGCAGACCCTCAAGGTCCTGGGCAACGAGGGCTGGCTCGACCCGGACCACCTCGCGAGGCGGCTGATCGTGCAGAGCTTCAGTGCCGACAGCATGCGAACCGTCCACGAGCTCAAGCCGGCCGTGAAGACCGGATTCCTCGGGACCCCGGCTGTGGCGGACCTGCCCTGGTACGCGACCTTCGTCGACCAGATCAACCCCTCGCACTCCTCCATCTCCACGGACTATGTCGCCTCCGTCCATGAGTTCGAGGGACCGCAGGGCGAGCCGCTGGAGGTCTTCACCTGGACCGTGAACGACGCGGACACGGCCCGGCTCGTCGGCAGGTACGGAGTGGACGGCATCATCACCAACAGTCCCGACGTGGTGCGGGACGCGTTCCCCAAGGGCTGAGGCCCGACGGCCCCCGGCACTCCCGCCCGGCAGCCGGTGCCCGGTCCCGGGCCGTTGTCAGTGGTGGGTCGTACGGTGGGCGCATGGACAGCCATGGGCAGTACGAGCAGCAGGTCGTGTGGGCCGTCGTCGGTACCGACATCGGTCCGCTGATGCTGGCCGCGACCCGCGACGGCCTGGTCAGCGTCGTGTTCCACGCCACGGAGAGCGTGCGCGACCAGACACTGGACCGACTGGCGTCCCGGCTGGGCGCCGAGCCGGTCGAGGCGCCCGGCTCTCCACTGCTGGCCCAGGCGATACGCCAGGTGGAGGAGTACTTCGCGGGCGCCAGGCGCGACTTCGAGCTGCCGCTGGACTGGTCGCTCATCTCCGGCTTCAACCGGCAGGTGCTGCGCGAGCTGGCGTCCGGTGTCCCGTACGGCACGGTCGTCGGGTACGGCGACCTGGCGGGACGGGTGGGGCAGCCGGGCGCGGCCCAGGCGGTGGGGATGGCGATGGGCGCCAATCCGCTGCCGGTCGTCGTGCCCTGCCACCGGGTCGTGGAGAGCGATGGCGGCATCGGCGGGTTCGGGGGCGGCCTGGAGACCAAGCGGAAGCTGCTCGCGCTGGAGGGGGTGCTGCCGGAGCCGCTGTTCTGAGGGCTTTCGACTTCCGGTCTTTCGCAGAGCTGGACGGGCGAGAGAAGACAGGCGGGAGAAGAGGGGGAGACTGCGCCTGTGACGACATATTTCACCCGGCTGCACGCGGCCGGTTTCACTCACCTGTACGCGGCCGGTCCGGTGTGCCGTTCCGTACCGGCAGGTCCGGGGGGCCGCTCCATGTGGGCCACCCGGGCGCGCCGAACAGCCGGGTGTGCATCGTGACCGCCGTCGTGCGAGGGGCCGTCGCGTCCGTCACGCCCGACCGGTTGCCGGCCCTGCGGCGCCGTATCTCGGCCGTTCTGATCGCGACGCAGATCCTGGGCGGGCTGGGCGTCGCCACCGGCATCGCGCTCGCGGCCGTCCTGGCGACGGAGGTCAGCGGCACCGAGTCGCTGGCCGGGCTCGCGCCCACCGCGACCGTGGCCGGTACGGCGGTGCTGTCGATGCCGCTGGCCGCGCTGATGACCGCGCGCGGGCGGCGGCCCGGACTCGTCCTGGCCTATCTCATCGGAGCCCTGGGCGCCGGTGTCACGGTGATCGCGGCCGGCATCGGGAGCTTTCCGCTGCTGCTGTGCGGGATGGCAGCGTTCGGCGCGGCCTCGTCGGCGAACCTCCAGGCGCGTTTCGCGGCCGCCGATCTGGCCGAGCCGGAGCGGCGGGCCCGGGCCATCTCGCTCGTCGTGTGGGCCACGACCATCGGCGCGGTCGTCGGCCCGAACATCGCCTCGCCCGCCGGTCGGAGCGTCACGGGCCTCGGGATACCCGCGGCGGCGGGTCCGTTCCTGTGGGCGGCCGGGATCTTCCTGATATCCGCGGTCGTGGTGGCCGTACTGCTGCGGCCGGATCCGTTGCTGACGGCGCGTGCGCTCGCGCCGGCCGAGGAGCAGTCGCCCGCGGCCCGTTCACTGCGCGCTGGGATGGCAGCCGTGGCCGCCTCGCCGCGGGCGCGGCTCGCGGTGGTGACCGTTGCCGTGGCGCACACAGCGATGGTGTCGGTGATGGCGATGACCCCGGTCGACCTCGCGCACCACGGCGCGGGCATCGATCTGATCGGGCTGGTCATCAGCGGCCACATCGCGGGCATGTACGCGTTCGCGCCCCTCATGGGACGGTTGTCGGACCGGCTGGGGCGGCTGTCCGGGATCGGGCTCGCCGTGGGGCTGCTGGCATGCGCGGTGTTCCTCGCCGGTACCGCAGGCGGCGGTCACGGGCAGACGGCCGTCGGGCTCTTCGTGCTGGGCCTCGGCTGGTCCGCGGCGCTCGTCTCCGGTTCCGCGCTGCTCACGGACTCCGTTCCGCAGCCCGCGCGGGCCGCCGCTCAGGGGCTGTCGGACCTCGTCATGAACGCCTCCGCCGGCGTCGGTGGCGCGGCCGCGGGGCTGGTCGTCGCCCAGGCAAGCTACGGCTGGCTGAACTTCACCGCCGCCTGCCTGCTGCTCCCGTTGGCGGCGCTGGCGCTGTTCACACGGGGCAGACGGGCCGCCGATGTTCCGGTGGGCGACTGACGTCAGTACTGGCTCACCGCACGCCCAGACGCGGAGGAGGCCAGGTGCTTCCGGTGGCCGCTGGTACCCGTAGCCGCCGGTTCCGATCCTCGCCAGCCGAAAGGACGGCTGTCACGCATGCGCGGAAACACGGCAGTGGCCAGGGCTACGCACGCGTGGCCTCCTCCTCAGCGCGCTAGTCGTAGTGCCGGGCTTCGAAGACGTTGCCGTCGGGGTCGCGGAAGTAGAAGCTGCGCCTGGCCTTGCCGCGTGCGCCGAAGGAGTCGTACGAGTAGTCCGACACGGGCACGTCGTGCTCCTCCAGGTGGGTGCGCAGCCCGTGGAAGTCGGCCTCCGGCAAGGACAAGCAGACGTGATTGACCGGGTGTCCCGCGCTGCGGGCAGCGCCGGGGAGCATCTTCATGCGCTCCGCCATGGCCATCGGCATGAGGTCGAGGATGGTCTCCTCGTTGACGCGCACCGAGGGAAACGGCGCCTCGCCCGCGGTGAACTCGGTGAGCCTGATCGGTGCCATACCGAGCGTCTTCTCGTAGAACTCGGCCGAGGCGGCCGGGTCGCGCACCCACAGGACCACATGGTCGAGACGTGTCGTGTTGTCGGTCATGTGTCCCAGGCTGGTGTCGTCTCCCACAGGCCGCAAGGGTTTGACCGGGCGTGCCGCCCGCCAGAGATGAGGGAAGACCGAACGACAGGAGGCATGCGCGTGGTGCTGGTGGTGTCCGAAGAAGTGCGGGAGGCGATCAACGCGCGTCAACCCGTGGTGGCCCTGGAGTCCACGATCATCGCGCACGGGCTGCCGCGCCCGCGCAATCTGCGGGTGGCGCTGGAGCTGGAGGACGTCGTACGGCGGGAGGGCGCGATTCCCGCGACGATCGCCGTGCTGGACGGGCGGCCCCATGTCGGGCTGGACAAGGAGCAGTTGGAGCGGATCGCGAACGAGGACGGGATCCGCAAGCTGGGGCACCGGGATCTGCCGCTCGCGGTGGCCGCCGGGGCGAGCGGGGCGACCACGGTGTCGGCGACGGCTCTGCTGGCGGCGCTCGCCGGCGTACGGGTGTTCGCGACGGGCGGGCTCGGCGGTGTGCACCGGGAGTGGACGGTGACACAGGACGAGTCGGCCGACCTGGGGCTGCTGGCGCGCACGCGGATCACCGTGGTGTGTGCCGGGGTGAAGTCGATCCTTGACGTCCCGGCGACCCTGCAGCGCCTGGAGACCCTCGGCGTCGCGGTCGCCGGTTACCGCACCGAGCGCTTTCCCGGCTTCTATCTGTCCGACTCGGGGCATCCGGTGGACTGGAGGCTTCAGTCACCTCAGGAGGTGGCCGGGGTGATGCGCGCTCAGGACGCGCTGGACGGACCCGAGTCGGCGCTGATCGTCGCCAATCCGGTGCCGGAAGCGGAGCAGTTGGATCCCGAGCTGCACGCGCGTGTGCTCGCCGACGCGCTGCACGCGTGCGAGGAGCAGGGCGTCACCGGTCAGGCGGTCACGCCGTTCCTGCTGGACTACTTGGTACGGCATACGGACGGTGCCTCGCTGAGCGCCAATCTCGCGGCGGTGCGCGGCAACGTAAGGCTGGCGGGGCGAATCGCGGCAGCCTGGGCCGGGGCGTGAGCGAGCCGGGCAGCGGGACGGGGCGCGGCGTGGCCGGCCAGGGGCCCGCCCCAGCCGACGAGCGCGGCGGGGCCCTGCTGGTCGTCGGGGACGTGGTGACGGATGTCATCGCCCGGCACCGGGGGCCGCTCGCCTCGGGCACGGACACGGCCGCGGCCATCAGGACGGTGCCGGGCGGGGCGGGCGCCAATGTGGCCTGTTGGGCCGCGTATTGGGGTGGTCCTCAGGTGCGGCTCCTGGGGCGGGTCGGCACGGACGCAGCCGCGTGGCACGAGCGGGAACTGGCCGCGAGCGGAGTCCGGCCCCGTCTCGTCGTGGATCCGCAGGCGCCGACCGGGACGGTGATCTGCCTGGTCGACACGGGCGCCGCTGCCGAGCGGACGTTCCTCACCGACAGCGGGGCATCCCTGCGGCTCGGCCCCGACGACTGGTCGGACACGCTGCTCGACGGCGTCGCCCGGCTGCACCTCTCGGGCTATCTGTTGTTCTCCGAGCCGAGCCGGGCGCTGGTGGCGGTGGCTCTGGCGTCGGCACGCGCGCGGGGTGTTCCGGTGAGTCTGGATCCGGCGTCGGCCGGCTTCCTCGTGGAGCTGGGCGTCGGCCGTTTCCTGGCGCTGGTGGAAGGGGTGGACGTCCTGCTGCCCAGCCGTGACGAGGCGTGCCTCCTCACGGGGTTGTCCGACGCGGCGGACGCGGCGGCCAAGCTGAGCCGTCAGGTGCCGTTGGTGGTGGTCAAGCAGGGCGCGGACGGTGCGCTGGTGGCGCGGTCCGGCGCTGTGCGCGCCCATGTCCCCGCCGCGCCGGCGACGCCGAGGGACACGACGGGGGCGGGTGACGCCTTCACGGGCGCCTTCCTCGCGGCCCTGCTCGCGGGCGCCGGGCCCGAGGGTGCGGCGCGGGAGGGGTGCCGGGCGGGTGCGCTGGCGGTGAACCGGGTGGGTGGAAGGCCGCCCACGGCGCAGTGACGACGACCGGCTTCTACCGACTGTGCTGAGTCCATGTCAGTTCTCGCTGCCCGTCTACGCCTTGCGGCCCCATGCCGAGATCATCGGGGCGGTGGCCAGGTCCATGCCTCCGGCGGCGACGTTGGCGAGGTGGCGGTCGATGTCCTTGTCGGTGGCGAGGCCCTCGGTGACGAGCCGGTCGCGGACCTGGCGGATGGTGGCCGACTCCAGGGCAGCGCAGGCGGGCGAGGCGACCGGGAAGTACGCGTCGGCCTCCACCTGGCGCAGACCTGCCTCACGGAGCAGGCGCGGGAGTCGGCGGCCGTAGGAGAGGTCGGCGCCGCGGTCGGCGAGCAGTTTGCGGAAGCCCTTGCGGAGTCGGTTCGCCAGTTGCTGTTCGGGGCCGTACTCGTCGGGGCAGAGCAGGGGCTGCAGAGCGGGGTCGGCGTCCTCGATCAGGAGCCGGCCGCCGGGGCGCAGGGCACTGATCATCGAGCGCAACGCCCGTTCACGGTCGGGCACATGCACGAGCACGAGCCGGGCGTGCACCAGGTCGAACCCGTCCCCCGGCGGCTCGTCCACACCCACGTCGTGGACGCGGACCTCGACCGGCGGACGGCCGGCCGGGGTGAGCTGTGTGGTGTCGATGTCGGTGGCGACGACACGTCCGGTCGGGCCGACCTTCTTGGCCAGCCAGGCCACCACGGAGGTGCCACCGGCGCCCACCTCCCAGCAGAGCCAGCCGGGCCCGACGCCGAGCCGTTCGAGGTGTCGGAACGTCGTGGGGTCGAAGAGAGTGGCGAAGGCGTCGAAGCGCTCGCCCGCCTCGTCCTGCTGATTACCGAGGAGATACCCGTGGGTTCGCGTCATGATGCGATCATCCCAGTTGCCCGGCTTGTCCGGAGAGGGCGACGCTCGGCAGGGCGGTGCCGAATTCGGCAGGACGGCCCTGAATCCCGTAGGGCCGCCGCTTTCGAGTGGCGACGCCGGGACGGAACCTTCATCCACAGCCGGGAACAAAGCGGAACCACCTGCTCCCACAGGCTTACCCACGTCTCACACCCACCTGGCAAACTGGCGGGCCAGGGCGCACAGATGCGGCGCACCGCGAACGAACCGAAGGGGCTGGAGCGCCCCGGAGGCGAGTCGCACTTCAACGGGGAGATCCACGCAAGGAGATCCAGATGTCCATGGCAGGGAATCTGCGGAAGGTCACGGGCCTCAGCAAAGTCGGCGGCCTCCGCAAGGTGGCACGGCTGACTCGACGGCGCCCTCGCGTCGACCTCAGCCATCCCGCCAGGTCCCCGCTGGGCTCCTCGGTGGTGAACTGCGTGACGTACCGGGACGGCGTACGGGTCCCGGAGAGCGGCGATCTGGTCGACGTCGTGCAAAAGGTACGCAAACGCGGCGCCGGATTCGTCTGGCTCGGCCTCCATGAGCCTACGGACCAGGAGTTCGCGGGCATCGCCGAGCTGTTCTCCCTGCATCCACTCGCCGTCGAGGACGCGGTCGAGGCGCATCAGCGGCCGAAGCTGGAGCGCTACGACGAGACACTGTTCGCGGTGTTCAAGACGGTCTGCTACGTCGAGCACGAGGAACTCACGGCGACGAGCGAGGTCGTGAACACCGGCGAGATCATGGTGTTCGTCGGCCGGGACTTCGTGATCACGGTGCGGCACGGGCGGCACGGCTCGCTGGGCCCGTTGCGCGAGGAGCTGGAGTCGAGCCCCGAGCAGCTCGCCAAAGGTCCCGCCGCGGTGCTGCACGCGATCGCGGACCATGTGGTCGACGACTATCTGAGCGTCACCGACTCGATGCAGGAGGACATCGACCAGGTCGAGACGGATGTATTCGCGGAGAACGGCGCGCGGGCCGACCCGGGCCGGATCTACCAGCTCAAGCGGGAACTCCTCGAGCTGAAGCGAGCCGTGGTTCCGCTGAGCCGCCCGCTCGAGGAACTGGCCACGCGGCCCATCCGGGTGGTCGATCCGGAGATACAGGCCTACTTCCGCGACGTCTCCGACCATCTGCTGCGGGCCAAGGAGCACATAGCCGCCTTCGACGAACTGCTGAACTCGATCCTGCAGGCGCACCTGGCACAGGTCACGGTCGCGCAGAACGAGGACATGCGGAAGATCACGGCCTATGCCGCGATCGTCGCCGTACCGACGATGGTGTGCGGGCTGTACGGGATGAACTTCGACTACATGCCGGAGCTGCGCTGGACGTACGGCTATCCGCTGGTCATAGGCGTGATATCCGTGGCGTGTGTGACGCTGTACCGCGGCTTCCGACGCAACGGATGGCTCTGACGTTCCCCTCGGCCGGCCTCCGGCCGACTGCGGTGCGTCCCCGTCGGGCACGGTCGGCCGGACGGGGACGGCACATCAGGTGAGGGAACGTTCGCCGGGTCAGTGCGTCGTCGGCGCCGTGGTCCTGGCGTAGACGCTCTCGGCCCAGTGGGCGACCTCGTCCTCCGGCAGGTTCCGGGCCAGATCGGCCTCGCTGATCATGCCGACCAGGCGCTTGTTCTCGATGACCGGGAGCCGGCGGATCTGGTGCTCCTTCATCTCCCGGAGCACCTCGCTGATGTCGGCGTTGGCATCGATCCAGCGCGGGGTGCCGTGGGCCATCTCGCCGGCGGTGACCTTGCTCGGGTCGCGCCCCACGGCCACGCAGCCGATGACGATGTCGCGGTCGGTGAGGATGCCGCAGAGCCGCTCGTTTTGGTCGCTGATGGGCAGGGCTCCGACGCCCAGCTCGCGCATGAGCTGGGCGGCGCGGTCCAGGGTCTCGTGGGCCGGGATCCACTGGGCGCCACGGTGCATGATGTCTCCGGCAGTGGTCATGGAATACCTCCCGATGCCGGACGGCCGGCGCGGCGCAGGACGCACCGCTAGTCCCGGCGCCCTTCATTCTTGCCGTGCCACCCGACACCCGCACCTGGAACCGAGCGGTGACGGCCCCCGGCAGCGGGCGGCGATCAGGCCGAGAAGCCCACGATCTTCCGCGGGACGACGCGGATGATCACCCGGGTTTCGTCGTCCTTCTCGGCGGGCGGATCGATGCCCAGGTACTTGTGCGAGAGCTCGAAGGGGAGCCGCTTGGCGTCGTCCGGGAGTATCTCGGCGGTGCCGCGGATCTCGACGGAGGTGTAGGGGTTGGCGAGGTCGTAGACCGAGACGCTGATGCGGGGGTCGCGGCGGAGGTTGCGCACCTTCTGGCGGGCGTCGACGGAGGAGAAGAGCACGGTGTCGCCCTCGCGTTTGATCCAGACCACCGAGTTCTGCGGGGCGCCGTCGGGGCCGAGGGTGGCCACGCTGGCGAAGTTCCTGCCGTCGAGGAGGGAGCGGACGGAGTCGTCGAAGGAGATCGGATCAGCCGGGGAGGTCGTCATGGGTGACAGAGTAATTAAATGCACGTGCATATAGAAGTGGTTTTGCCGACTCGGGCTCAGCTACTCAAAGACTCAGCCACTCACCGCCCAGCCACCCAACCGCCCAGCCACCCAGCCGTCCTACCGCTCAGCCACTCCACGCCGGGTGCCGCGGATCGTCGGCACGCACCAGGACGTCCGCCATACCGGCAGGGTCGGTCTCGTGGTCGTAGCGCTCGAAGGCGGGGAGGGTCCAGTGCTCGGCCTCGGGGGTTCGGCGGCGCAGGGCACCGGGCGAGAGGAGGACATGGACGGTCAGGTCGAAGGGGAACCAGTGACGCAGCAGGAGGGGGCCGTGCAGCAACAGCAAGCCGCCGGGCGGGAGTTGGACGTAGGAACTACGGGTGGCTCGGTCGGTGACCGGGTCCCACAGGTCGGGCAGGACGCGACCGTCGCCGCCGGGTTCGAGAGGGCCGAAGACCTCCCGCCACAGGGCACCGGTGTCGAACCAGCCGTCGTAATAGGCGTCCACGTCCCGGTGGCCGTACTCCAGGCGGATCGAGGCGGGGCGCAGGAAGCCCTCCGTGCCGACGGTGAGCGAGGGGCGGCCGCGTATGCGCAGCGCCTCACCGACGCGCTCGGCGAGGTCTCCCGGACGGGCTGCCGGAGCACCGTCGAAGGCGATGCGCGGCCAAGGGCTGCCATCGGCCGGCTTCAGGTCGAACAGCCGCTCCGCCAGCAGGTCGCCGAGCCGTTCCCAGGTGATCGCTTCGAGTCGCACACGGCCCATGATGCGGCAGGACGCGGTCTGGGTGCGGCGCCCTCCGCGGCCCCATCACCGCCGTCGCTCCCACCCTTGCCCCCGCTCACCCTCACCCCTGCCCTCACCATCACCCTCGTCCAGGCCCTCGACCTCGCCCTCGTCCTGCCCCTCCTCCCCCTCCCCCTCGCCCAGACCATCCCCGAATCCGAGCAGACCGCCTCCTGGCCCGAACCGATCGCCCCCGAACCCGATCAGACCGTCCCGGACCCGACCACGCCGTTCTCCAGACACGCTCGGTCGCGTTCCAGACCCGGTCGGGCCGTCTGCCCGGCCTGATCAGACGGCTTCTTGACCCAGGTCAGGGAGTTCCCCAGGCCTGCCCGGAGGGGAATGAACCCCGTATGGCACCGCTCGCAACTCCCCCGCCCCGAACCGGCCTTCTCGTGATCCAGCCCCTCAAACGGCGGCACTGTGCGGAGTGTCATGCGGGACCGTTGCAGATGCTCGTGCCGGAGGAGGGTGCGCCGCGGTGTCTCGACTGTGCCGACCTCGGACATCTGGTGTTTCTGCCGCGCGGCGACACGGCGTTGACGCGTCGGTCCCGGGAGGAGAGCGCGCTGTCGGCGGTGGTCGTACGGTTCAATCGACGCAGGGGCCGTTATGAGCGGCAGGGCGTCCTCGTCGAGGAGGCGGGGCTCGCCCGCGCCGAGGAGCGGTGCCTGGCGGACGCGGAGGCCCGGCGGCGGCGTCGGGTGCGGGACGCCCGGCGGCGGGCGCGGGAGGACGTGCTGTTCACGGAGGCGTTCGCGGGGGAGATACGGCGGCTATTCCCGGGGTGCCCGGCGGGCCGGGCGCGGGACATCGCCGCGCATGCGTCGGTGCGGGGCAGCGGACGGGTGGGGCGGAGTGCGGCGGGGCGGGCGTTGTCCGAGGCGGCGGTGACGTCGGCGGTCGTGGCGTCCGTACGGCATATGGATACGCCGTACGACCAGCTGCTGATGAGCGGGGTGCCTCGACACGAGGCTCGGCGCCGGATCGCGGCGGCGGTGGAGTCGACGTTGCGGGCGTGGCGGGCGGAGGTGTCGGGGGTCGGCTGAGAGTCCTCCAGAGAGGGGGAGCCGGAGGAAGGCCGTGTCAGGTGCGGTCGTTCGGCACCGCTGGGCAGCACGGTCGCCGTTGGGCGCCGGGCGGATCGATCACCGGCGACCGACGTAGGCAGGAACAGCCGAGCCGATGCCGCTGGCCGCGCGGGGCCGGGACGCGAACCGCCGGGCACGTGAACTGCGGAAAGCGGACCGCGGGCAGCGACCGCCGTCGAAAAGCGAACCGCCGGGGACGTGAACCGCGGAAAGCGAACCGCGGACAGCGACCGCCGAAAAGCGAACCGCCGGAAGGCGAACCACGGGGAAGCGACCCGCCGGAAGGCGAACCACGGGAAGCGACCCGCCGGAAAGCGAATCGGCCCCTGCACGATGCCTGCCGTATCAAGGCCCACCGTTCGCGGCGGCGCCGGTCCTCCGCCGCCCGGCCGGCCGCTCGCGTACGTGCGCGCAACGCTCGGCCATGGTCACGGATCTAGTACAAGGTTTCACTGGTGGTGCTGTAGGGAGCCGGGCAGGATCCCGGCGGGATGCGGGAGTTGACGTTTACATGATTGATGGACCGTACTTCGTACTGATCGTGGTCGGTGTGGTCGGCACCGGTCTCGTGGCCGGGGTCTTCTGTGCCTTCTCGACCTTCGTGATGCGTGGGCTCGCCGCGCTGCCGCCCGCGCAGGGCGTGGCCGCGATGAAGGCGATCAATGTGGCGGCGTTGTTGCCGGCGTTCATGCTGGTGTTCATAGGGTCGACGGTGCTGTGCGCGGTGATCGCCGTGGTGACGTTCGTGCTCTGGCCGGACGAGGCGACGGTGGAGTTGCTGCTGGGCAGTGCGCTGTATCTGTTCGGCTCGTTCGGGGTGACCATGGTGGCGAACGTGCCGCGCAACGAGGCGCTGCTCAAGCTCGACGCGGGTACTCCGGAGGCGGCCGCCTACTGGCCGACGTACGTGCGCGAGTGGACGGTGTGGAACCACGTCCGCGCGGTCGCCTCGGCCGCCGCGACGGTGTCCTACGTGCTGGCCCTCAGCTGACCCGCCCCGCGTCACCGGGGAGAAAGCGCTGTCCCGCCACTCTGCGCCCGCGGCCCGTGGGACGTATCGTGGCCGGAAGAGTGCCGCCCGATGACGCACGGCTCCAACACGTCACACGCGCACGCGCACGCAAGGAAGACGGCCATGGCCGATCCCAAGGGTTTCATGACCACCCCCCGCCAGGAGTGGCCGCGCCGGCCCGTCGAGGAGCGGGTCAAGGACTGGGACGAGGTGTACGTCCCCGGGGCGCTGCTGCCCATCATCAGCAAGCAGGCCGACCGCTGCATGGACTGCGGCATACCCTTCTGCCACGACGCCTGCCCGCTCGGCAATCTGATCCCCGAGTGGAACGACCTGGTGTCACGGGAGGACTGGCGGGCGGCCGCCGACCGGCTGCACGCGACGAACAACTTCCCCGAGTTCACGGGGCGGTTGTGTCCGGCGCCGTGCGAGGCGGGGTGCGTGCTGGCGATCAACCAGCCGGCCGTCACGATCAAGAACGTCGAGTGCGCGATCGCCGACCGCGCCTGGGAAGAGGGGTTCGCGCCGCCGAGCCCGCCGGACCGGCTGTCCGGGCGTACGGTCGCGGTGATCGGGTCGGGGCCCACCGGGCTCGCCGCGGCGCAGCAACTGACCCGGGCGGGGCACACGGTCGCCGTGTACGAGAAGGACGACCGGATCGGCGGGCTGATGCGGTACGGCATCCCCGAGTTCAAGATGGAGAAGCACCATCTGGAGCGCCGGATCGAGCAGATGCGGGCCGAGGGGACCAAGTTCCGTACGTCGACGGTGGTCGGGCGGGACATCGGGGCCGCCGAGCTGCGGTCGCGCTACGACGCCGTGGTGATCGCCACGGGGGCCACGGCCTGGCGTGAACTTCCCCTACCCGGGCGGGAGTTGAGCGGCATCCATCAGGCGATGGAGTATCTGCCGCTGGCCAACCGGGTGTGCGAGGGCGATCTGGAGACCTCCCCCATGTCCGCCGCCGGAAAGCATGTCGTCATCGTCGGCGGCGGGGACACGGGGGCCGACTGTCTCGGCACCGCCGTTCGGGAGGGCGCCGCCTCCGTGACCCAGCTCGACATCTACGCCCAGCCGGGTGCCGAGCGGGACGAGGACGCCGAGCCCTGGCCGACGTACCCGAAGATCTACCGTCTGTCGGCCGCGCACGAGGAGGCGCGCGATCTGCGGACGGCACCCGCGGCGGACGCGGACGCGCGACTGTTCGCGGCGTCCACGCTCCGCTTCACGGGTGACGCCGACGGACAGGTACGGTCGCTGCACCTGACCGAGGTGGACGCGCGGCGCAGCCCGCTGGCGGGCACCGAGCGGACGCTGCCCGCCGACCTCGTCCTGCTCGCCCTCGGCTTCTCCGGGCCCGACCGGGGAGACGGGCTGATCGACCAGTTGGGGCTGGAGCTGGAGCCTCGCGGCACGATCACCCGGGATGCCGGGTTCGCCACGAACGTCCCCGGCGTGTTCGCCGCGGGGGATGCCGCCCGGGGGCAGTCGCTCATCGTGTGGGCGATCGCGGAGGGGCGGGCGGTGGCGGCGGCCGTGGACCGTTATCTGACGGGGAGTTCGCGGCTGCCGGCGCCGATCTCGCCGTACGACCGCCCCATGTCCGTCTGACGGGCAGTGCTCGCGGGCGCGAGAAACGGCTCACCGGCGTATCTGACGCCGCTCGTCCGTCCCCGCCACCTTTGCCGTCGCCAGCGCCACCCTGTTCCACGTGTTGATCGTGAGGATCAGGGCCAGTACCTGTGCCAGTTCCGCCTCGTCGAAGTGGGCCGCGGCCTGGGCGTAGACGTCGTCGGGGACCCCACCGTCGGCCACCAGGGTCACCGCTTCCGTCAGGGCCAGGGCGGCCTGTTCCTTCTCGGTGAAGAAGTGGCGGGCCTCGCGCCAGACGGCGACCATGTGCAGCCGGTCCTCGCTCTCGCCGGCCTTGCGGGCGTCGGCCGTGTGCATGTGGAGGCAGTAGGCGCAGTGATTGAGGTGCGAGGCGCGGATCTGGATCAGTTCGACGAGTGCCGGGTCCAGGCCCTCGCGGGCGGCCGCGTCGAAGCCGACGATGGCGCGGAAGACCTTCGGGGCGGACTTCGCGAAGTCGAGGCGGGTGCGGGCGGCCTCGGCCTCGTTGATGGACTCGGCGAGCTTGGTGTCGATCGTGTTCGTCGTCATGTGGATCAACCTACGGGCCGAAAAGACCGGCGGTAGGGTGCATTTCCATGGCAGAATCGTGGGTCAATTTCGCGGAGCGGATCGGTGCCGACCTGCATTTGGACCTGTCCGAGTCGCCCGAGGCATCCGGATCCCCCGCGCCGGGCGGGCGGCGGGCCGCGTTGACCCGTGCGCTGCGTGAGGCGGTACGCGAGGGGCGGCTCGCGCCCGGTACCCGACTGCCGCCGTACCGTTCGCTCGCCGCCGACTTGGGCATCGCCCGAAACACCGTGGCCGACGCGTACGCGGAGCTGGTGGCCGAGGGCTGGCTCACCGCCCGCCAGGGGTCCGGGACGAGGGTGGCCGAGCGCGCCGAGCCCCTGCGACGCGGCGAGCGAGTGCCCCGTAAGGCGCCTCCACGCGCGCGTGGGCCTCGGCACGACCTGCGGCAGGGCACCCCGGACGCGTCGGCGTTCCCACGTGCGGCCTGGCTGGTCTCCTATCGGCGGGCCCTCCAGCAGGCACCGAACGAGGTCTTCGGGCCCGGCGATCCCGCCGGACGCGTGGAACTGCGGGAGGCGCTCACCGAGTACTTGGCACGCGCGCGTGGCGTGCGTACGGAGCCGGGCCGGATCGTGATCTGCTCCGGCTTCGCGCACGCCCTGCGGCTGCTGTTCGGCCAGGACGGAGGCCCAGGCGCAGGCGGCGGCGCAGGCGGCGGCGTGCTGCGCGGCCCGCTGGCCGTGGAGGCGTACGGGCTGGGCTTCCACCGCGAACTCCTCGCCGCCGCGGGCGTACGGACCGTACCGCTCCCCCTCGACGAGGACGGCGCACGCGTCGACCGGCTGGGACGCGAACGGGCCGTACTGCTCACGCCCGCGCACCAGTTCCCGACCGGCGGCCCGCTGCACCCCGAGCGGCGTGCCGCCGTGATCGACTGGGCACGCGCGCGTGGGGGCGTGATCCTGGAGGACGACTACGACGGGGAGTTCCGCTACGACCGTAAACCCGTCGGCGCCGTCCAGGGGCTCGATCCCGAGCGAGTGATCTTCATCGGCTCGGTCAGCAAGAGCCTGTCGCCGGCGGTGCGGCTCGGGTGGATGGTGCTGCCGGAGCGGTACGTCGACGACGTACTCGTGGCCAAGGGCGAGCGGGAGGCGTGGGCGAGCGTCCTCGATCAGCTGAGCCTCGCCGACTTCATCGTCTCCGGGGCGTACGACCGTCATGTACGGCGGATGCGGCAGCGGTACCGGAGCCGCCGCGACCGCCTCGTCACGGCGCTCGCAACGCACGCGCCGCACATCGAGGTCACCGGTGTCGCCGCCGGACTGCACGCAGTGCTGCGGCTGCCGCCCGGCACCGAACGCTCCACGGTCAAGGCCGCCACCTGGCAGGGCATCGCCCTGGACGGCCTCGCCGAGTTCCGGCACCCGGACGCCGTGGAGACGGCCATGCCGGTCCGCGACGGCATCGTCGTCGGATACGCGACGCCCTCGGAGCACGCGTACGGGGCGGCGCTGGAGGCGCTGTGCGGGGCGCTGCCGCCCGGTAAGGGCCGCTAAGGGTGGATAAATCACGCATTCCCGGCATACCGTCGCATTCGGATTTGTTCTCGCATGTGTCCGAAAGGTGACTTCCGGGCTACATGGATCCGAACAGGAGTGGGATCATCGGAGCAGGAGGTGTGCTGACGTCGTACCCGGCCCGGGACGGCAGCAGCTCGCCCCCATCCTTCGTTCCGTCGTCAGGCGCAGGGCCATCCCAGCGCGTCCCCCCTGTTGGCGGTCGGTCCTGGAGGGTGTTCGATGACGACGCTCGATGAACGTCACGGAGAAGGCGCGCGCGACGGGGATGAACTGCGGGGCGACGTCACGCCGGCCAAGATCGAGACGTACGGCCCAGCCGTCGTCCCGCTGGACCTGCCCGGCACCGGCACCGCGCTCCCCCGGCTGATGGGATCCAAGGCCGCGAACCTCGCCCGCGCGGCCCGCGCCGGACTGCCCGTGCTTCCCGGTTTCGTGATACCGCACCAGGCAGTGCGCGACACGGTCGCCCTGCGGCGCGCCTGGGACGCCCTCTCCGACGGCGGCGCCCGCCCGCTCGTCGTCCGGTCCTCCTCGCCCCAGGAGGACACCGAGGAGTCGTCCCTGGCGGGCCAGTTCACCTCGGTGCTCGACGTACGCGGCTGGCGGGACTTTCGTACGGCCGTACAGACCGTGCTCGACTCGGCGCACCGGTCCGACGGCTCCACGGCACCGATGGCGGTGCTGGTGCAGCCCATGCTCACGGCTCGGGTCGGCGGGGTGATGTTCGGTGCCGACCCGGTCGCGGGGCGGGCCGACAGACTGCTGGTCAGCGCGGTGCGCGGCGGACCGGACAGCCTGGTCAGCGGGGCGCGGGCGGGCACCGACTACTGGCTGAGCGGGCACGGACGGCTCCTGCGGACGGAGTCTTCGGAGGTCCCGACGGAGCCCTCCGGCTCATTGCTCACGCGCGTCGAGCTGTTCCGGCTGGCGCGGCTGGCGCGGCAGGTCCGTCGGGTCTTCGGCGGACCGCAGGACGTCGAGTTCGGGTTCGACGCGGACGGGCGGCTGTGGCTGTTCCAGAGTCGGCCGATCACCGCGATGACGGCGCGACCGGCGCGCGGTGCGCGACTGCTCGGGCCCGGCCCGGTGGCGGAGACGCTGCCGGAGCAGCTGACGCCGCTGGAGGAGGACCTGTGGGTGGCGCCGATGGCCCGTGGGCTCGCCGCCGCGCTCGACATCGGGGGCACCGCGCCGCGTCGGCTGCTGAACTCGGTGCCCGTGGTCACGACGGTCGCCGGTCGCGCCGCCGGCGATCTGCGGCTCCTCGGCGCCGTGCCACCCCGGCACCGGTGGCTCGCGCTGCTCAACCCGGCACCCGGAGCGCGCCGGCTCACCGCGGCCTGGCGAGTGGGTCGCCTCGCGTCCGCCCTGCCCGGCCTTGCCACCGACCTCGCCGCGGACGTCGACCGCCACCTCGCCGGGATCCCGTCGCCCACGCGGCTCTCCGGGTCGGCCCTGGCCGCGGAGCTCCGCTGGGCCCGCCGGGTCCTGGTCTCCCTGCACGCCCAGGAGGCCCTCGCGGGAGCCCTCCTCGACGAACCGCCCAAGAGCCGCACGGCGGCCGGCACGGCCCTGGCCGTCCTGGCCGAGGCCCGCGCCCTGGGCATCCCGGACGACCAGGTGATCGCCACGAACCCGGTGATCCTGGCCCTCACCGCCCCGAACCTGCGCGGACGGCGGCAACTGCCGGGCGCCACGGCGACGCCGTCACCGCCGACGAACGACTCCGGCCAGGCCGCTCCGCAGGCCACGGATACGCACCGAACGTGGGCGACAGTGATCGCCCAGGAACCGGCGCCGGACGCCGCCACACGGGTGCGGACCACCCACGCCGCACCCACCCCGAACGGCAGCCGCCCGCCCGCTCCGCGCCCGCCTTCCACGAGCGCGGCCTTCGCCATCTACGCCACCCCACACACCGGCATCACACGGGCCACCTCGCACGCGGAGGCCTTTCCGTCCCCTACGCCCGCAGACGCCACGCCCCCCCACCACTCCCTCACCCCCCTCCCACCCCGCGAAGCCCTCCGCCTCCGCATCCGCTGGGTGCAGGAACTGCAGGTGCGGCTCGTGCGCGAGGTGGCTCGCCGGCTGGGGATCGGCCTGGAGCGTGTCGGGCTGTTGCGGTGGGCGGAGCTGGCCGCCGTACTGGACGGCGGAGCCCTGCCCGGCGATCTCCACGCGCGCGTGCCGCAGGCCGACTCGCCGCCGTTGCCGGATGCCTTCCGGCTCGCGGACGGTCAGGTCGTCGTCGCCGAGCGGGGAGGCAGCCGGGGCGACGGCGTACGGGGCGTGTCCGCGGGGCGCGTCGTCGGCACCGTGTGGGACGGGACGGGTCCCCGGCCGAGGGACGCCGTGCTGGTCGTGCGCACCCTGGACCCCGCGCTCGCCCCGCTGCTGCCAGGCCTCACCGGCCTGGTCGCCCAGACCGGCAGCGCGTTGTCCCACCTGGCAGTCCTGGCAAGGGAGTTCGGACTCCCCGCGGTCGTCGGCGCCACCGACGCCGTACGCCGGTTCCCGCCCGGCTCCCGGCTGACCGTCGACGGCACGGCAGGTGACGTACGACTGGGGGACGCGTCATGAGGAAGATCGCGTACGTCTTCGGAGCGCTGGTCGCCGCCGGCGCGGGCACCTACCTCGTCGTCTACCTGTACCGCTGGCAGTGGCAGCGGGCGATGATCTGCGGCGTCCTGCTGCTGGTCGTCGAGGTGTTGCTGCTCGGCCTGGTGACACTGGGGCGGCTGAACCGGATCGAGGAGCGGCTGCGCGACACCGACCGGCGGCAGCGGGAGCTGGACGCCCGCCAGGAGGACATACTGACGCGGCTGCGCGAGCCGGCCGCGGCGCACGAGGAGACGCGGTTCCGGTGGCTGGAGGACCCCGCGGAGCGGACGTACGTCTTTGTGCCGGTCCTCATGGTCGCCGGTGTCCTGCTGTCCGGGCTCGCCTGGGTGGTGCAGCGGGTCGCGTCGGCCACGGCGAAGCCCGCCGAGCGGCGCCTGGCCGGGCGGCTGGCCGTGCTCGCCGCACCCGACCCGGCGGCCTCCGACGACCTGGAGGACCTGCCACCGCTGGGCGGCGGACCCTCCCGGGGCCGTACCGCCCGTCTCGCCACCGTCGCCCTCGTCTGCGCCGCCCTGCTCGCCGCCCTGGTCGTGGGGCTCGCCGACCTCACCCAGACCCGGAAGGAGGAGGCCAACGAGAACGAGGCGACCTCCGTGGTCGTCCAGATCGAGTTGCGGGGCGTGGACATGTCGCCCGACGGGAGGGCGCTGGCAGCACAGCAGATCTGGGAGAGCTGTCGGCACTCCACGGCCGCACCGCTGCTCCACGCCACGCTGGGTGACCTGGGGGACGGCACGTTCGCCGGGGTCATACGGCCCGCGCTCACCGACCACGACCTCATGCGGCTGCGCGGCTGCCTGGAGGACGCGACCCTGGACCGCGCGCATCTCACGGTGGTCGGCGTCGGCGACGCGGAGGCGGACGAGGGCTGAACGTGCCCGCCCGCACGAACATGACAACTGAGACTAATCGCACAAAACGGACGTATCGCACAGTTGATCACATACCGCAGGTTACGATTCCAAGGACCCTCGTCCCCTAGCCCTCCGGGTCGTCCATGGCTGTCCTTACCGCAACCCTGCCCTCCCCCGCTCTGCGCAAGCGCCCGCTGTCCCGGCGCGCGCTGCGGATCCTCCTCGGCCTCGTCATCGGTTACATCGCCCTGTGGGCCGCCGGCGCCGGCAGCATCCTGGGCCTGTCGTTCCTGGCCCGCGAGGAGACTCCGGCGCCTACCGGTACGCGGTCCGTGCAGGGCGTGAACCACTTCCAGCCGGTGGACACCGACGGCCGGCTGTGGCGCGGCTCCGCCCCCTCCCCGGCCGGTTACCGGGCGCTGGCGAGCATGGGCATCACCACCGTCGTCGACCTGCGCGCCGAGGACCTGAGCGCGGCTGAGCTGGCCGAACCGCGTGAGGCCGGGCTGAAGGCCGTGCGCATGCCGATCCGTGACGGGCAGACGCCGTCGCCCCAGCAGGTGCAGCGCTTCCTCGACGTCGTCTCGTCGGCGTCCGGCCCGGTGTTCGTCCACTGCGGCGCGGGTGTCGGCCGTACGGGCGCGATGGTCGCGGCGTACCTCGTGAAGACCGGTGAGGAGTCGCCGTCGCAGGCTGTCCGGCGCAACCTCGCGGTCGGCCCGCCCTCGATCGAGCAGATCTACTACGGGCTGAACCTCAGCCCGGCCAAGGTGGAGCAGCCCCCGCTGCCGGTGGTGGTCCTCAGCCGCCTGGTGGACGCTCCGCGGCGCATGATGTCGTACCTGTAAGGAGAGCGTCGTACCTGCAAGGAGAACTACGGCTCGCCCGTAGGGCGACCTGCAGCTTGCCCGTGGGGGGGAACTACGGCTTGCCCGTGGGGGGAACTACGGCTTGCGCCCCACCGCCCCGTACCCGGGGATGACCCCGTCATCCTGTCCGGGTACGGGCTCACCCAGTTCGGGGTGCCAGTGGTGCGGCACCTCGACGCCGGGCTCTACGAGTTCGAGGCCGGCGAAGAAGCGGGCGAACTCCTCACGGGAGCGCAGGGCCAGGGTGACGCCGGCCGCCTTGAGCTTCTCGGTCGCCGCTTTCGACTCCTCCGGAGTGAAGTCGGCGGTCGCGTGCGTCACCACCAGGTAGCTGCCGGAAGGGAGTTCGGCCAGCAGCCGGGACACCAGCTCGTGCGCGCCGTCCTCGTCGGAGACGAAGTGCAGCAGCGCGATGAGGGAAAGGGCCACCGGGCGGCTGAAGTCCAGGACCTTCTTCGCCCCCTCGACGATCGCCTCGGGGCTGCGCACATCGGCCTGCAGGTACTCGGTCGCGCCTTCGTCCGTGCCGCGCAGCAGGGCCGCCGCGTGGGCCAGCACGATGGGGTCGTTGTCGCAGTAGACGACGCGCGCGTCGGGGACGACCCTCTGGGCGACCTGATGGAGGTTCGGCTCGGTGGGGATACCGGTGCCGACGTCCAGGAACTGACGTACGCCGTGCTCGGCGAGCCAGCGTGTGGCCCGGTGCATGAAGGCGCGGTTGACCCGCGCCATCACCGGGACGCGCGGGTCGAGGGCGAGCATCTGCTTCCCCATGGCCTCGTCGACGGGGTAGTTGTCCTTGCCGCCGAGATACCAGTCGTACATCCGCGCGGGATGCGGCTTGCTGGTGTCGATCTCGATCATGAGGCGCTCCGTAGGACGCAATGAATTATCAACTGGGCACCCAGTAAAGGAAGTTGTACGAGAGACGGGCAAGTGACTCAGTGACTCAAGTGCCTCAAGGAGTGCAAGGAGTGCAAGGAGTGCAAGGAGCTCACGAGAGGAGGAAGTCCGCCTCCCCCGCCTTCGCCCCCTCGATGAACGCCGTCATCTCGTCCGTGGTGTAGATCAGCGCCGGCCCGTCCGGGTCGGTCGACTGACGGACGGCGATCCGACCGTCGGCGAGCTTCATCGCCTCCAGGCAGTTGCCGCCGTTGCCGCCGCTCCACGGCTTGTGCCAGCCCTCGGTGCCCAAGTCCCGCGCGGGCATGCCGTTGTAGACGTGTATGCGCGGCTTGATGCGATCCATTCACAGCTCCTTGCGGAGATCCCGGAGGATCCCCTTCGTGCGATGTGCCGTAGCGGCCTGCGCCGCCATGCGGTCCATGACCTCGAGATGGGTCGCCACCTCGGTGCGCGCGTCGAGGTAGACGGCGCCGGTCAGGTACTCGCTGTAGACCATGTCCGGCAGTTCTGACATGGCAAATCGGAACAGCACGAAGGGCCCGTACGTGCCGGGGTGCGGCCCGTTCGCGAACGGGGCCACCTGCAGCGTCACGTGGGGCAGCTTCGTGGCCTCGAGCAGCCGGTCGACCTGGGCACGCATCACCTCCGGGCCACCGACCCGGCGGCGCAGCACGGTTTCGTCCATCACGACCCACAGCCGGGGCGCGTCCTCACGGGTGAGCAGTTGCTGGCGTTGCATGCGCAAGGCGACATGGCGCTCGATGTCATCGGGGCTGGTCCGGCCGATGGCCCCCGACCTCAGCACCGCACGCGCGTAGTCCTCGGTCTGCAACAGGCCGGGCACGAAGTGGGGTTCGTACGACCGGATGAGGCTCGCCGCGCCCTCCAGGCTGACGTACATCGAGAACCAGCCCGGCAGGATGTCGTGGAACCGCTGCCACCAGCCGGGTTTGTTGGCCTCCTCGGCCAGTTGCACAAAGCCGTCGGCCTCTTCGTCGGAGATGCCGTAGGCCTTCAGGAGCAGTTGGAGGTACGGGATCTTGAGCGCGACCTCGGCCATCTCCATACGGCGGACCGTGGCGGGGGCGACGCGGAGGATGCGGGCGGCCTCCTCACGCTTGAGCCCGGCGCGTTCGCGCAGGTCCAGCAGGCGTCGGCCGAGGACGACCTGACCGACCGTCGGCGCGGACCGCGGCTCGCTCACGCTCCACCTCCACGAATGAGTCCCGACAGGCCGGCTGAGTCCCGACATGAATCCCGACAGGCCGACGGCGCCATTCGAAGACCTATTCGAAGATCGCCGGTGAGAACCGGCGGATCCTCGGCGATCCCAACTGGCGCCGCTCGACATGCTGTTGCGAGCAGTGTGCCACGGCCTTCCACCGCGTCACACAGCACTCTGCAATTTCCAGAGTGACACTTGCCAAGTGTTCACGGCGGGGCGATAGTGGCAAGCGTGATTCCGTCCCCACCCTTAGGAACAGACGCCGCTGCCCCCCACGGCTTCGGCGCCGCCACGGGAGTCGGCCCCCAGCGGGGCGCCGCTGCCCAGCGCCGGTTCCGCTTCGAACTGGCCGCGCATCCGGGTTCTCCCGCGCAGGCCAGACGCCTGACCCGGGCTCGGCTGAACGGCTGGGCGGTGTGCGAGGACACCTGCGACACGGCGGCTCTGGTCGTGTCCGAGCTGGTCACCAACGCGATCGTGCACACCGCGAGCGAGCACATCGTCTGTGAGCTGCGCGACGGTGCCGAGCTGGTGCGCATAGCCGTGCGCGACGAAGGGTGTGCGCCGGGTGAGCCGCATCCGTTGGCCGCGCGGCCCGAGGAGGAGCACGGGAGAGGACTGCTTCTCATCGACGCCCTCTGCCACGCGTGGGGGACCCGGGAGCAGGAGTCCGGGCTCGTCGTCTGGGCGGATCTGCCGCGCGCGGCCGGGTTCCGGGACGCCTTCCCCGTGGACCCCGGGCCGTACAACGACCTCGGGTGGGGGTCCCGGCCCAAGCCGGGTCCGTCCGGGGGTTCGGGCGACGAGGACGAGGCGCAGGCGCGGCACGGCGGGGGACCGGGGCCCGCATGGCTGTGAGCGGCGCGTCCGGCGGCGGTCAGGTGCTGAGCCTGGACTCGCTGGTTCGGCTCCGCCGCGGCCTGCGTTCCGCTGCGGCTCCTCGGCGGCTGCTCGTTCCCGACGGGATGACGGCACCCCTGGGCTGCGACGCGGTGGCGGTGCCCGCCCGCTTCGGGCCTCTGGTCCTGGCTCGGCTGCCTCGTGTGGGGTGCGTGTACGCCGACGAGACGCACTGGTGGTGGATCGTGCCGGCCGACTCCGACTATGCGCTGGAGTGGCCGGCGGTGGTGCGGTACACGACGGGGGCGGTGGTGCCGGATACGCCTCGGCTGATTCATCGGCCGGACGGGACGGTTCCTTATACGCCGCCGATTCCGTTGTATTTGGTGTTGTGCCGGGTGACAGGGACGACGCCTGCGTGGTCTCGGCACATCAGCGCGTGAGGCTCCGCCGGTGGGGCGGTTTTCTCTCGCCCCGCCGCCCCTACCCGTCCCATCCTGAAGGGGCTCCGCCCCTGCGACCCGCTGAGGGCTGCCGCCCCTAGACCCCCGCTTCGGCCCTGAATGGGCCTCGTCCTCAAACTCCCCCAAGGGGGCACCTCAGACGGGCTGAAAGGGCGTACGCCCGCGCGTACCCCTCATCCCCCACTCGCGCTCTCCCCCCCAGCCCGCCCGCCCCGCCATAGTGGCCCTCCGTCAGAGGGCGGTCGGGGGAGGGGCTGGGGTGGGGAAGAAGCGCGGTGCTGGTGCAGCTGAGGTGTCCGAGTCGGAGCGGCTGCTCTTCGGGGGGCCTCTGCGGTACGACATGGGGTGGAATCAGCATCGGGACGCCTTTCTGGAGCTGAGCTTCCGGGCCATGGTGACGCGGCTGCCGTCGCTGTTGGCGTCGAGTTTCCGGCTCGCCTGGCAGGCCGATCGGCGGGCCGCGCGGACCGTGCTGGTGGCCGAGGTGGTGCGGGGGCTGGCTCAGGCGGTCGGGCTGCTTGCCGTGAACAGTGTGCTGGGGCGGCTGATCGGGGGCGGGGCGCTGGAGGAGCGGTTACGGGGTGCCGTTCCCGCGCTCGTCGCCATGGCCGTCGTGATGGTGGTCTCCACGTTGCTGCGGGCCGCTTCGACGTACGCCACCGGGCGGCTCGAGCCCAAGGTCGAGCGGGTGGCGACCGAGCTGTATCTGGAGCGGGCGGCGGCCGTGGAGCTGGCCGCGATCGAGGACCACGCCTTCCACAAGCTCCTGGACACCGCGCAGTACGGCGCCGCCTCCGCCCGCCGCATGATCTCGTACAGCACACGGGTCGTGAACGCGGGCATCTCGCTGATCGCCGCGGCCGGCGTGCTCACCGTGCTGCACCCCGCCCTGCTCCCCCTCCTCGCCACCATGACGCTGCCCAGCGCGTGGAGCGCCCTGACCAACGCGCGGCGCCGTTACGAGTCCTTCCACACCTGGGTGCAGCACTCCCGGGCCGGCCATCTGATCAGCGGGCTGCTCACCGAGCCCGCTGCCGCGCCCGAGATCCGTGTTCATGGTGTGGGGCCCTTCCTGCTGCGCCACTACCGGGCGATGTCGGAGACGGCGGAGGCGGAGCAGGCGCGGCTGGCCCGGCTGGCGGCGCGTACGGGGCTCATCGCGGCGGCGTGGACGGGGCTCGCGACCGTCGCGACGTACGCCACGCTGGGCGGACTGCTGCTCGCCGGCGCGATGGCGCTCTCCGTGGCGGGTACGGCCGTCATCGCGATCCGCACCGGCTCTTCGAGCCTCGACACCCTCGTCCTGGAGGTCAACGCCCTCCACGAGGAGGCCCTCTTCGTGGGCGACCTTCAGCGGCTGTACGTCGAGGCGGCCGAACGGGCGATTCCGGTCGGTGGGGCCGCCCTGCCCGAGGACCCACAGGAGGTCCGCTTCGAGAACGTCAGCTTCTCCTACCCCGGCGAATCCGCGCGCCCCGCCCTCGACGACGTCACGCTCACCCTCCCCCTCGGCCGGATCGTCGCCCTGGTCGGCGAGAACGGCTCCGGGAAGACCACTCTGGTGAAGCTGCTGGCGGGTCTCTACACCCCGGACCGGGGCCGCATCCTCTGGGACGGCGTCGACGCGGCCACCGCCGACCGGCACCAACTCGCCGAGCGCATCGCGATGGTGGCCCAGGACTTCAAGCGCTGGCCGTTCACCGCGCGGGTCAATGTGGCCGTGGGCCGCTCCTCCGCGCCCCTCACCGAGGAACGTCTGGCCGCCTCGCTCGCCGAAGCCGGCGCCGAGGACGTGGTGGCCGATCTGCCGCGCGGCCTGGACACCCTGCTGGCCCGGCACTTCAGCGGCGGGCACGAGCTGTCCGGCGGCCAGTGGCAGCGGCTGGGGATCGCGCGGGCCGCCTACCGGCGCGGCCACATCCTGATCGTGGACGAGCCGACCGCGGCCCTGGACGCACGGGCCGAGCTGGAGGTCTTCGAGAAGATCCGCGCGCTGGCCTCCGCCGGGCAGACGGTCGTCCTCATCACCCACCGGCTGGCATCCGTACGCCACGCCGATCTGGTGCATGTCCTCGACCAGGGGCGGCTCGTGGAGTCCGGCACGCCCGACGAACTGCTGGCCACCGGCGGTGTCTACGCCGAGCTGTACTCGCTCCAAGCGGAGCAGTTCACGACCCGGGTGCCCGCCCCGAAGGCCGGCTGATCAGCACGAGGACCCGACGGGGAGCGTGCCGGCCCGCCCCCGCCCTCATGTCACGCGGCGGCGTCAGCCGCGAGGTCACCGCGGACGATCACCAGGAACGCGTCCGTCGCGAGGTCCATGACGACCTCGGCGTCCAGACCCTCCATGCGCCGCGCGTGTGCGAACTCCTCCGCCGGCCACGACCCTCGCGGCCCGCCCGCGGGAAAGCGTTCGAGCACTGTTCGCCCGTTCACCATCCTGCACCTCCAGAAAGCGTCGTACTTGTAGGAGTTAACGCCTGCCGGAGGTGAAACGCCTCGCCCAGTGACGGGACTGAGACGTAGTTGACACTCGTTCACCGCGATGCGTGAGCGCCCGCTCACTCTCGATGATCCACCACTACGCCCCGTGTCACTCGTCGTACTCATCGTGATAACGGACGCGCTCACTACCCGCAGGCGCCCCAAGAGCCGACGCGCGCCCCTTGGGCTCCTCCCACTCCTCCTGCCGGCCCAGTGCGGTGAGGTCCAGGAAGCCGGTGGTCGAGCCCAGCCCGTCGAGGCCGCGCTCATACGTCGAGTAGGTGTGGAAGACGCTGTCCCGGTCCCGCAGGAAGCAGCTGACACCGGGCCGTTCCACCAGCTCGCCCTCGTGCTCCAGGGTCACCTCGAAGTCGTGGTTGAAGTCGCTGCCGTACGACGAGTACCAGGGCACCGTCCAGCCCATGCGCGCCTTGAACGGCAGGATCTTCGTGTACGGCGCCCTGGAGACGGCGACAAGGGTCGTCCCACGCGCCTTGAGGTGCGCCAGATGCCCGATCTGGTCGAGGAACCCAGAGCAGCTGCGGCAGCCGGCGTCCCATTCGGGGGCGAACATGAAGTGGTAGACGACGAGTTGCTGCCGCCCCTCGAACAGGTCGAGCAGGGTGGCCTTGCCGTCGCCGCCCTCGAAGACGTACTCCTCCTCGACCTCGACCATGGGCAGCCTGCGCCGCTCGGCGTTGAGCGCGTCACGCGCGCGCGTGGCGGCCTTCTCCTTGACCAGCAGTTCCTCGCGTGCCGCGCGCCACTGCTCGCGCGAGACGATCTCCGGAAGCGACATGGGGCACCCCTCCTGTGCAACGGTCCGTTCTGAGTGGTGACCGGGACGAGGGGCCGAACTCATCGCGGGAACCGGGGGATTTCAGGAGATCTCTTCGGAGTACGCCACCGGTGGCGCGAGCGGGCCACGCGCGCGGGGAGCGACGCCGGAGGTCCTCGTTTGCGAGGCCGCGCCGGGGAGATCAGGGGCTGCCCGACTGCGTCACGCCTTGGGCGAGCCGGCCGACCACGTCCAGGACTCCCTGTCCGAAGGCGGTCGGAGCGACCAGGATGCCGAACACCAACACGATGGCTACGGTGGTACGTTTCCGGCTTTCATGTGTAGCGTGAAACCACCCTGGGAGGCCGATCAACTACCGGCAGTTGGCGCCAAAACGCTTCTGTGAGGCCGGTTTTCAGGTGTTGTAATCCTGGATCCGCTCGCCATGGCTCCGGTCGAGAAGTGCGGGCATGCGCTCCCCCAACTCCCTTACGACGGCGGGCACATCGAGGGTGAGCAGTTCACGGTCCCGCATCAGAAACCGTCCGTCGACGATGGTCGTGCGGACGTCGGAGGAGCGGGCGCTGTGCACCAGGGTGGCGGCGAGGTCGTGGACGGGCTGGGTGTGCGGGCCGGTGAGGTCGACCAGGATGATGTCGGCGCGCCGGCCGGGTGCGATGCTGCCGACCACGTCACCGAGTCCGACGGCGCGGGCGCTCTGCAGGGTGGCGTGGTGCAGCGCCTGACGGGACGTCAGCCAGCGTGGATCGCCGGTGGCCGACTTCTGGATGAGGGCGGTGAGGGCCATCGACTCCCATACGTCGAGGGAGTTGTTGGAGGCGGCGCCGTCGGTGGCGAGGCCGACGGGGATGCCGATGTCGTGCAGGGCGCGTACGGGTGTGGTGGTGGGCCAGGCGAACTTCAGGTAGCCGCGAGGGGCGCTGGCGACGGCCGTACGCCCGCGGGCGTCGCGCAGGACCGGCAGGTCGCGGTCGAGGATGCCGGTGCCGTGGGCGATGAGGACGTCGACGTCGAGGATTCCGGTGCGCTTCAGGACCTCGATGGGGGTGACGCCATGGCGGGCGAGGCTGGTCTCGGCCTGGTCCCGGTTCTCGGAGGCGTGGAGGTGGACGGGGAGGCCGTGGTCGCGGGCGAGTTCGGCGGTGGCGGCCAGGTCGGCGTCGTCGACGGTGTAGGGGGCGTGCGGGGCGAGGGCGGTGGTGATACGGCCGTCGGCGCCGCCGCGCTGCCGTAGCGCGAACTCCGCCGATTTCTCCCGCCCTTGAGGCCCCTGGGAGGAGAAGAAGGCCTCGCCGAGGTGGGCCCGCATCCCGCACTCGGCGACGACTCCGGCCACGACGTCCATCGCGAAGTAGTGGTCGGCGAAGCAGGTGACGCCGCCCCGGATCATCTCGGCGCAGGCGAGCCGCGCCCCCAACTCCACGTCCCTCTCGGTGAGGTTGGACTCGACGGGCCAGACGACGTCGTTGAACCACTCCTCGGTGGGCAGGTCCTCGGCGACTCCGCGCAGGGCGACCATCGGGGCGTGGGTGTGGCAGTTGACGAGGCCGGGGAGGGCGACTTGACCGGGCGCGTCCAAGCGCTCGACGGCGGGTCGGTCGCGCACGGCGTCGGCAGTCGTGACGGCCTCGACGACCCCGCCCCGTACGACGATCGCGGCATTCTCCTCGAACCCGATCCGCTCTTGGTCGTCGTGCACGAGGACGGTGCATCCGGTGATGATGAGGTCGGCGGGAGCTTCTGCGGGAGAAGGCGTCATCACGCCAACGTACGACGCGGTCGCGGGGGCACGTGAGGTGAACCGCGCATCGGGGAGCAACCCGGTCCGCGTGCGGGCCACCGCGCCGACGTCAGCCGGCGAGCGGCACGTCGGGGGCCTCGGGGCCGCGTAGGCCGACCCGGTCGCGCTCCCGCGCGAGCTCATCGAGCAACTCGGCGAGGTGGGCGGTGTGCCAGGACGTGAGCCGGCCCGAGTCGTCGAGGTGCACGGCGCACGCGGTGGTCGTGTCCACGAGCTGTTCGAGGGTGGCGACGACGTCGTCCGCGCCCTCAGTGTGCCGGGCGAGGGCGGGGAGTTCCGCGGCGGCGAGCGCGATGGCGGTGCGGGCCTCGGCGAGCGTGCGGTAGGCCTCGCGGCGAAGCGTCCAGCGCAGGGCACGGTCGCCGGAACGGGCGGGTTCACGGCCGTCGGACGGGAGCGGGGTACGGGCGTCGGAGTCGCGCAGTGCCTGGGCGTCGGACTCCCGCAACACATGCGTGAGGTAGGCATGCGCGGCCCGGTTGGCCGCGGTGAGCCGTGCCCGTACTCCCCCACCCCGCTGCCCCGGCATCGGCAGATGCCCCACGACGAGGACGATCGCACAGGCCAGCAGAGTCTCCCCGATCCGGCTCGCGGAGGCCTGCGGCTCGCCGCCCACCATCACCAGGGCGAGGACGAGGACGGTCACGACGGCGGTCTGGGCGGCGAAGTGCCGAGTGGCCACGGGAATGAGGGCGCCACTGAGAGCCACGAGCGCGATGAGCCCTTCCGGCCGGGGCAGCACGGCCGCGAACCCGGCGAAGAGGAGGGCACCCAGCACCGTGCCGGCGGCCCGGCACAGCACCCGGGACGCGAGCGGCCCGAGATCGGGCTTGACGAGGAAGACGGCGGTGGCCGGGAGCCAGTACCAGTGCTCGTGCTGCCCGTACCACTGGGCGTGGTGCAGGGCCTGGGCGATGGCGGCGCTGGCCCCGAAGCAGAGGGCGACGCGCAGTCCGTACTCCCGCCCGCCGGCCCCGAACACGGCACGGACCAGGTCCTTGGGCGTACGACGCCGGGTGTGCAGGTCGCGGTTGCCCTTGCCCCGGTCGAAGGCCTCGGCGGCGTGCAGCAGGGCGTCGTCGAGGGCGCGCAGCGCGGGCGCGGACCGGGAGGGAGCGGGCAGGGGGCCGGTGTGCGTGTTGCCGCGTACGGCGGCGGCGAGGCGTCGGGGGCCTTCGGAGGCCCGGGCGGGCACGGGTTCCCCGGCCCAGGCGAGCGCGGTGGCGGCCTCGGCGAGGGGAAGGGCCGCCGCGTACTGCGCGTGCAACCGCCGCTCGGTGGACGAGGAGGCGTACCGCCGCAGCCGGGGCCCCGCGAGGGCGTCCTGCGCGTGATCGAGGGCGGCGGTGAGCGCCACGCGCCGGGCGGTGGCCTGCTCGGTGCCCGCGGCGTCGAGGAGTCCACCGACGGCGTCGTACACGGCGGCGACGGCGTCCCGCTCCCCGTCGAACCGGAAGTCGCCGGCGAGGGAACCGGGCGTGGGCAGCACCAGCCGCAACGCGAGCAGCCATACGGCACCGGCGAGATAGGCGAGCGCCCGCTGCCACCCGGCCTCCGGCAACGGCATCCCGGCCCCGATGGCGGAGGCGACGAGCAATTGCGTGCCGGCGCCGGAGGCGACGGGCCCGACCGCGCTGATGCCGCCGGCGAAGAGCCCGAGGCCGGTGAGGAGGAGGGTGAGCGGGACGGCTCCGACATGGTCCCCGGCGTACGTCCCGACGAACAGCCCGGCCGCCCCTGCCAGCGCGGGCACCCCGAGGCGCTTGACGGAGGCGCGGCGACTGCCGGGGCGGTCGTTGATGCCGGCGAGCATGGCCGCGATCGCGGCTACGACGCCGAGGGAGACGCGGTCGGCGAGGACCGCGGCGAGCAGCAGGGGGCCGGCGGCCAACGCCCCTCGCGTGACCGCACTCCAGGGAACGGGTCCGCGCTGGGTGCGCAGGGTGTGGGCGAGCCAGGGCGGCAGGGTGAGGGCCGGGACTGCGGGGCGTGCGGGGCGGGACACGTGGCTCCTGTCGTCTCGTCGAGGGCGGGGGTGAGCCTTCGGGCGACGGTGGCCGGGCTTGGGGCTGTGGTGTCCACGGTAGGGCGGGTTCTTGGAGGCGATGGGACGCGGGTGTTTCGGGGATGTGACGATACGTGGAAACGCCACGTTCTTTATGAACGCAACTGTGGGAGCCCGCGTGGAGAAGGGCGGGGTGTCAGTCCGGGACGGCGAAGCCGAGGACGCGGGAAGCGTACGCGGTGCCCTCAGCCCATGGCCCGCTCGAACAGCGCCTCCGCTTCCGCGACGGCTCCGCCCAACTGGTCAGGACGCGCACCCACCGACGCGATGACGCCGTCAACGCCCCGCAGCCCCGCCCGCTCCAGCAACCGCTTCTCATTCGTCACCCACTCCCCCCTCCCCGCCAGCACCGCATGCCCCATCTGCACGGCAGCCGTGGCGATCGCCCCCGCGACCTCGGTGAGGCGGCCCGCCGGGGCATGGTTGGCCTGCGCGTACCCGAGGGTGGCCCGGGCGGTGTCGTACCAACGCTCGCTCGCCGTGCGACGCAGCTTCTGCGGATAGCCGGCCGGGCGCGGCAGCGCACCCCGCAGCACCTGGTTGATCGCCAGCTCCGCGACGACCAAGTAGCTGGGAATCCCCGCGAGATGGAACAGCAACGGCTCCACCCGGAACCGTCCCTCCTCCGCCTCCGCCAACTCCCGCTCCACGACGTCGAGATCGCGGTAATGGACGTCGACGCGCCGCCCGGCGATCGTCAGCCACGCACCCCCGTTGAAGACACCACCGCCCCAGCCGCCGACCTCGGAGACCTCGCCCTCCCAGCCGACCGCGCGCAGGTCCGCGGGATCGAAGGCGCCCCGGTAGTAGATCGCCAGGTCCCAGTCGCTGTCGGGCGTGTGGGTGCCCTGGGCCCGCGAGCCGCCGAGGGCGACGGCCCGGACGGCGGGGAGGGCGGCGAGGCGGTCGGCGGTGGCGTCGAGGAAGGCGGCGTCGGAGGCAGGGTCGGGGAGGGATGCGGGGCCAGGGAGGGAGGGCATACGCGCAGCGTACGTAGGCCTGCCACCGCGTCTCCAGGCAATTGCGCCCTGCCACCACGCCTCACGCCATCACGCCCGGCGGCCTCACCCCGTGGCCGCCACCCCGAAGTCCGCCCCGGAGATGCCGCCCAGCCCCTCCGCGATCCGCACCAACGGCTCCCGCAGGGCGGCCAGTTCGGCCCGCATCGCCTCCGCCTGCGGCCACGCCGCCTCGTGATCGAGCGGGGCCGTGCCCGTCGGGCAGCGGGCCTCGTAGGCGGCGAGGCGTGGGTGCCAGGTGCTGGTGAAGGGGCGAATCGTCTCGTTGATCAGGGCGTACGCGAGGCTCTGGACCGTCGGCGCACCGGTTTCCGAGCCGCGCTCCAGGCTCACGCTGTACGTGTGCAGCGTCGCGCGCGTGAAGTCGATCAGCGACTTCAGGGAGGTGAGCGCCTCCCGCAGGCTCCCCGTCCCCGGTGCCAGCTCCTGCACCCCGATCCGGGTGACCAGCTCGACCTGGATGTCGTAGGCGGCCATCCGTTCCGACTCGCTGGGCGCTGCCATGGGTGCCTCCCTCCGGGTACCGGGGAAGGCCAGCGTAACCGGGTCACGGGGGTCGCGGCGGCCGTACAGGGCGCGCAGGGCGGCGTGGCGGAGGGCCTCCGTGCGGGCGGGGGCCGGGTCGTGGTGGTGCCAGGCGTGCTGGGTCACGGGGTGCAGGGACCAGCGTTCGTCGGCCGCGGGGGTCAGCAGGCTGCGGGCGCGCAGCTCGCGGACGCCGTTGGCCGCGCGGCGGCGGGCGACGATCCGGGGGACGCCGTCGGCGGCGGCGAGGACGTGTGCCGCGTCGTCGGTGGTGAGGGGCAGCGGGTGGAGGGCGGCGGCGCAGCGCAGGACGTCGGCGGCGTCCGTCGTGTCCACGTCGCGTACGACGGCGCCCGTGACGTCCTCGTCGGCGAGGGCGTCGAGGAGGGACCGGCCCCGGGCGTGCAACCGGTCGTACAGCGCGGCCGGGTGGTGGCCGGCGCGGACGGCACGGCCCAGCAGGCCCAGCGCGAGCGGATGGCCGTCGACCGCGTCGGCGAGTGCCTCGTCACCGCCGGCCAGCACGCGCGCGTGGGGAGCGTCGAGCGGTCCCAGGTCGACCGGGGTGCCGAGGGTGTCGTAGGCGCGGCTGCGCAGGGTGAACAGGGTGTGGCCGAGGGGGTGGGGTGCCGCCATCGCCGCGATGGCGCGGACGGGGAGCCGGTCGGCGGGGGCGGCGTCGACGATCCACAGGAACGGTTCGCCGATGGCGTCGAAGTAGGCGAAGAGGCCACCTGGCCCGGCGATACCTGTCCCGCCGACACCCGTCCCGCCGACACCTGCGCCTGCGTCGCCGAGGGCGCGCACGGAATCCTCGTACGCCTCCCCGTCCACCCAGCACACGCCGCCGGGGTAGGCCGCCTCGAAGCGCAGGGCGTACTCCTGGGCCAGCAGGGTCTTGCCGATGCCCGCCATGCCGCGGATCTGCACGGCGTGTGCGGCGGCGCGGCCGGTGACGAGGGGTGCCGTGTGGGCGTGCAGGGCGGAGTGCACCTGCCAGAGCTCCGAGAGGCGGCCCAGGAAGTCGGGGCGTGGCCGAGGGGTGCCCAGCAGCCAGTGCCGTACGCCGGGTTCCGCGATCGTCATCGGGCCGTCGAGGCGGGTCACGTGCGCGCGTACGTCGGCCACGAGGGCGGGGAGGTCGTCGGGCGCGGCGTGTCTGGCGTCACGCAGTTCCACGGGCTGGATGTGATGCGCCGTCCGCTCCGGGTTGACCACCATGACCCGGCGCCGCGGATCGCCCTCCCAAAGTCCCGCCAGATAGGCGGTGGTCAGCTCCCACTGGCAGGCCTCGCGCTCCGGGTAGCCGGTGGAGTAGAAGGCCAGCAGCGCCTTGGAACGGCCCAGTTCGCGCCGGATGGTGGCACTGATGCCGGCGAAGGACTCGACGCCGGTCTCGTCCGTGAACACCTCGAGCCCGCCGTCGCGCAGCGCCCGCGCGAGCGGACGGACCCGCTCCACGTCACCGCGGCTGTAGCTGAGGAAGACGTCCCACACGGCGACTTACCCTACTGTGGGTACCGGGGAGGGCGATCATGGGACACAGGCAGCACAGGCGACGTCGAGCGAGCGGTCCGTCGCAGATCACGGCCAAGCTGACGATTCCGTTCGTCGGCGAGATATCCGGCATGTGGGAGCCGGCCGACGCGGAGCGCAGCGCGGCCTGGGAGCTGTACCTGGAACTGGTCACGCGCGTGTCGGTCGAGGAGCTCGACCCCGAGGAGGGCTTCCTGCGCGAGGCGCTCTCCTCCCTCTACACCTTCTTCAACACCACCCGCGAGATCCTCCGCCGCTACGGCCCCGACGTCGCCCCGCCCCTCGCCCCGGGCCACGTCAGCTTCGGCGTCCTCGCCGTCACCGTCCTCAACCGCGTGCTGCGTCCGCTCCTCGCCCAGTGGCATCCCCGCCTGACCGCGTACGAGTCCCAGCGGCCGGCGGGGCGCGATCCCGTGGTCTACGAACGCGAATGGGAGCACGCCGAGACCCTGCGCCGCGAGATCGCCGCCGTACGGGAGACGCTGGTGTCGCTGGCGCGCACCTTGCAGGAGGTGGCGAACGTCAGCGACCTGATCGACCTTCCGGCGCCACGGGCTCCGCGGTCGCCGCGCTCTCCCGAGGCGGGGGCGGATTGGGGTACCCCCCCCCGCAGGTCAGAGGGATCCTGACGGCCGGAGGGACTGAATCGAGCCGACGGTTCGTACGGGTTGCACGGGTTGCGTGAGCCACGCCGCGCCGTGGCGGTCGGGCGCCTTCGCCGGTGATTGTCAGTGGTGCGCGTTATCAATGGAGTCGTCACTCAGCGTAATGACGACGGGGGAAGCATTGATGACGACGCACGAGAAGATCCCAGAGAGCCAGAACCAAAGCCAGAGCCAGAACCGAAGCCAGAACCAAAGCCAGGAGCAGCCGCAGCCGCCCCGCACCCACCTCTCCGCCGCCGGCCTACGAGCTCGTGGATGGACCCCCGGCATGGTGCGTCAACTGCTCGGCGAACCCGACCTGCTGCGCGCCAACCCGCACTTCCGGGCCGCCCCACAGACCCGCCTCTACAGCATCGAGCGCGTGGAAGCCGCCGAGCGGAGCGAGGAGTTCCGGGCCGCTTCCGCGGTCGCCGCGCGCCGATCCGCTGCGGCACGGGCTGCCGCGCTGGGCAGGCGGCGGGAGGTGCTGGCGCGGATTGCCGCGGAGCCCATCGACGTGCCTCGGCTCGCTCCGGACAGGCTGGCGGCGCTGGCGGTCGAGCACCGCAATCGGCTGGACGAGGAGCGGGCGTTGTGGCGCTGGAGGCATGTGGCGACTCCCACCACGGTCGACGGTGCCGAGCCCTGCGCGCTCGACCGCTGGAAGGTCGACTACCTGCGCCACCGGCTGGCTCGCTACGACGAGATCCTCGACGAGCTGTACGGACGCACCGGACGCGCGGCCGCCGAGGAACTGCTGCGGCGTCGGATCTACGCGACCATCTCCAAGGCGTACCCGGACCTTGCACAGGAGTGCGAACGCCAGTTGCGTGAACGGAAGTGTGGTCCGTCGCCGGGATGACATCCCGCGGTGGGGCTCCCGAGACGGCGAGTCGACACGCGGTCGATGATCAAGTCGCCCGGGCACACGAACGCCTCGCGGCCCGCACCGAGGGCGCCCTCGGTGAGTGCGTCGACCGGATTCGCTCACCGTGTCGAGCGAGAAGCGGTGGCGGGTCCGACTGGGCTCGGACGGGCGGGAGTGCCGACGCGACGGCGGCTTTCGCAGGCGCTATTGGATTCGCTCCCCGGGAAGCCGTAGCGGGAGCGGGCCCGTGGGGACCATCGCAGTCGCCCCCACCATCCCGTCGCCCGTCGGCAAGGAGTCGCCTCCGCCGCACTGGACATGGTGTACGACGCCTGCCGTGCCGAAGGGCTGCACGGGTTCCGCCTGGACAAGCACTGGACCTGGTGGCCGGCGCCGACGGGGAGCCGCTTCTCGTCGCCGGGCACGACGGCGGGCGGTTGCGGCTGCGGGAGACCGAGCAGTACCGGCGCCCAGGAAGGCAGGACGGCAGGAAATTCGGATGCGGGCGTGGGCCAGGGCTCGGATGATCGGCGAGTTGTCCGCCGTACAGCTCAAGAACTCTCAGGCAGACCCAGGAGCTCCCATGATCCGTCGCATCACCGCCCCCACCCTCTTCCCACCCCCCACCTACTCCCACGCCTCCGTCGTCGAGGCCGGCACGAAGCTCGCCTTCCTCGCCGGTTCCGTGCCTCTCGACGCCGACGGGAAGCTCGTCGGCGAAGGAGACCCCGTACGACAGGCCGAGCAGGTGATCGCCAATCTGGAGGAGCAACTGCGCGCGGTCGGCAGTGACTTGGGGCATGTGCTGTCGAGCGATGTGTATGTGGTGAGCAGTGAGACGGCTGTGCTGTCGGCCGTCTGGGAGGTCGTGGAGGCGTCGGGACTGAGCGCCGGTCCTCACTCGTCGACGCTGCTGGGGGTCGCCTGTCTCGGATACACGGGGCAGTTGGTGGAGATCACGGCCACGGCCGTCGTTCCGGAGGGGACACAGTCACCGGAGGGGACACAGTCATGAGCCGTGTCGCCCTCCGCCGCGCCACCGCGACCGACGCCGGTGCCGCCGCCGACGTCTGGCTGCGGTCGTTCGCCGCCGCCCTGCCGACCGTCGTCCGGCCCCGCTCGGACGACGACGTGCGGACGTACTTCCGGGAGGTCGTGGTCCTGCTCCGGGAGACCTGGGTGGCCGAGGCCGCCGACCGCGTCGTCGGTCTCATGGTGCTCGACGGCGACCACCTCTCCCAGCTCTATCTCGACCCCGACTGGCGCGGCTGTGGCATCGGCGACCGCTTCGTGGACCTCGCCAAACAACGCAGACCGCACGGACTGACCCTGTGGACCTTCCAGGTCAACTGGCCCGCCCACCGGTTCTACGAGCGGCACGGCTTCGTCGCGGTCGAGTACACGGACGGCAGCGGGAACGAGGAGCAGGAGCCGGACGTGCGGTACGTCTGGCATCCCGGCGGGCGGCAGACGCAGGCGTAACGGCGGATCACTGCTGCGTCCGCCCCCACGCCCGCCGCTTCGGCAACGGCTTCGCATAGCTCCCGGCCCGGCTCGTCGTCAGCCCCAACGCGACCAGCGACTCGGCGAGTTTGACGGCCGCTCCCACCCCGTCGACCACCGGAACCCCCAGCTTCTCCCCCACGGTCCGCTGCAACCCGGTCATCCCGGCGCATCCCAGCACCAGGACCTCGGCACCCGCGTCCCGCGCGCGTTCGGCGGCTGCCAGAAAGGCGGACTCCGTGCGCTCGCCGTCCTCCAGCTCCAGCACCCCGAGCCCGGTGCCGATCACGGCGACGCAGTTGCGGCCCACCCCGGCGGTCTCGAGGCTGTCCTCGATCTGCCCGCACGACCGCTCCAGCGTGGTCACCACGCCGTACCGCCGCCCGAGCAGACAGGCCAGATGCGCGGCCGCCTCCGTGATGTCGACGACCGGTACGTCCACCAGTTCCCGGACGCCTTCTCGCCCGTGCTCCCCGAAGCCGGCCATGACGACCGCGTCGTACGCGGGACCCTCGTACGTCCGCAGCGCGTCCATGACCGCCGCCGCCGAGAGGTAGCTGTCGAGCCAGCCCTCCGCGGACTCGGGCCCCCAGGCGGGGGTCAGCCCGAGCACGGTGGTGCCCGGGCCTGCCGCGGCCCGGGCACCTCGTACGATCTCCTCGGTCATCTCCTGCGTGGTGTTGCAGTTGGTGACGACGATCCGCACGTCCGTCAGACCTCCTGCGTCCTGGACTCGGCGGCGTCGGTCCCGCCGGCGGACTCGGCGCGCTCATCGCGGCACAGCACCAGGTACAGCCCTGCCGCCATCGCCGTCCCGATGAACCACGAGTACGGCGCCACATCGCTGAACGTCTTCACCAGCGCCAGCACCGCCGCGACACCGGCCGCCGGCAGGAACGCCCACAGCGCCTTGGGGTTGACGCCCTTGCGGTAGTAGTAGCGCGAGCCCGGCTCGGCGGAGAACAGCTCGTCCACGTCCACGCGGCCGCGCTTGACCAGGTAGTAGTCGACCATGATCACGCCGAACAGCGGGCCCAGGAAGGCGCCCAGGCCGCCCAGGAAGTAGTTCACGACCGTCGGGTTCGAGAAGAGGTTCCAGGGGGTCACCACGAGCGCCGCCACGGTGCTGATCATGCCGCCGACCTTGAAGGTGATCTTCTGCGGCCAGACGTTGGCCAGGTCGTACGCCGGTGAGACGAAGTTGGCGACGATATTGACGCCCATGGTGGCGATGGCGAACGTCAGGGCGGCCAGGACCAGGATCCAGGTGTTGCCGACCTTGGCCACGAGCTCCGCCGGATCCGTGATGGCCTCGCCGAACACCTCCAGCGAACCGGCCGTGACGATCACCGAAACGACCACGAACGCCGTCGAGTTGATGGGCAGACCCCAGAAGTTGCCGCGCTTGACGGTCTTGTAGTCGGGCGAGAAGCGCGAGAAGTCGCAGAAGTTCAGCATCAGCGTGCCGTACGTGGCGAGGATCAGGCCGATCGCGCCGAACCACTGCCGCCACTGCTCACCGACGGAGACCGGGTGCGGGGTGCTCGTGAGCGAGATCGTCCAGCCCGCCTTGGCGAAGATCCAGACCGCCAGCGCGATCATCACCACCCAGATCGCCGGACCGCAGAAGTCCTGGAACTTCCGCACCGACTCCATGCCCTGGCTGATGATCAACGCCTGGATGAGCCAGAGGGAGAGGAAGGAGACCCAGCCGAGCGCGTGCAGGCCCAGGAAGGAGCTGTGCGTCCAGGACTCCAGGCCGGGCCAGGCCGCCAGCAGCATCACGTTCACGGCGACGGACGCGAGATAGGTCTGGATGCCGTACCACATGATGGCGATCACGGCCCTGATCAGCGCCGGGATGTTGGCACCCCAGACGCCGAAGCTGATGCGGCTGACCACGGGGAACGGGACGCCGTGGCGCTGGCCGATCTTCCCCATCCAGTTCATGCCGACGTAGATGAGCACGAAGCCGACGAGCAGGGAGGTGAAGACCTGCCACACGTTCATGCCGAGGACCAGCAGACCGGCCGCGAACGTGTAGTTGCCGAGGTTGTGGACATCGGACATCCACAGCGCGAAGAGGTCGAAGACCTTCCAGTTGCGCTTGCCGGCGGGCGCGAGGTCTTCGTTGGTGAGCCTGGGATCGGGGACGAACGCTGGTGTGCCGGTGACTTCGGTGCGGTCGGCGAGGGACACGGGGCCTCCAGGAGCCGGGGGACGGAGGACTGCTTATGGAGGGGACTGCTCGTAAGGGACTGCTCGCGGGGGGGTGTTTGGTATACCAAACTGCGGACATAGTCCTCCCGTCAACAGTTCCGACCGATGTCGCTCTTGTTAACGCTCCGTAAAACACACCCTGAGTCGGCCAAAATGGCCCCATGAGCTCCCCGACGAAGATCGAACCCCTCGGCGCGGTACGGGAACGCGTCCTGGCGACCCTGCGGCAGGACATCATCGTGGGTCGCCTCCGGCCCGGCGACCGGCTCGTCGAGCGGGAGCTGGCCGAGCGCCTCGGGGTCTCGCGCGTGCCGGTCCGCGAGGCGATCCGGGCCCTGGTCGCCGAGGGCTTCGTCCACTTCGAGTCGGCGCGCCGCACGGTCGTACGCCGGCTGACCCCGGCCGACGTCAAGGAACTCTTCGAACTGCGTGAGGCCTTGGAGGTGTACGCGGCGGGACTGGCCGCGTCCCGTGCGACACCGGAGGACCTCGCCGAGGTCGAGCGGCTCCTCGACCAGGCGGCCACCGCGACCGAGGCGGGCGACGCGGAGACCATCACGGACGTCAACAGCCGGCTGCACGACCGCATCGTGGCCATGGCGGACAACAAACTGCTCATCGAGGCCCTGGAGCCGGTCGCGGGCCGCCTGCGCTGGATGACCCGACGGAACGAGGAGTGGCCCCAACTCCTGGTGGAGCACCGGGAGTTGTACGAGGCGATCGCCTCCGGAGACCCGAACCGCGCCCGCGCGCACGCGCTCACCCACGTACAGACCAACTACCGCTCGACGGTACGGCAACTGTTCGGCGAGAAGGCGGCCGAGGACCTGCCCTAGGACCGGCCGGACAGGCCCTGGCGCACCCCGCGCCTACGGCGTCCCTGGCAGCCCCGCCGCCTCCGCCGCTGTACGCAGCACCTCCCGCAGCATCGCCGGTGTCAGCCTGCCGGTGAAGGTGTTGCGCTGGCTGACGTGGAAGCACCCGAAGAGTTCGAGGCCGTCGAGGCCGCCCACCCCGTCGAGCGCGACCCGCGCCCCATGTGTGAAGGCGGGGCGCGGCCGGGGCACGTTCCAACCCGCCTCCGCCAGCACGGGCAGCGTGGCCTGCCAGCCGAAGGCGCCGAGTACGACGACCGCCCGCACGGTCGGCCGCAGCAGCCTCAGCTCCTGCACGAGCCAGGCCCGGCAGGTCTCCCGCTCCCCCGGGGTGGGCTTGTTCGCGGGCGGGGCGCAGTGCACGGGGGCCGTGACGCGTACGCCGTACAGCTCCAGGCCGTCGTTGACGGCGACCGACGTGGGCTGCGAGGCGAGGCCGACGTCGTACAGCGCCTGGTACAGCACGTCCCCTGAGCGATCCCCGGTGAACATCCGGCCGGTGCGGTTGCCGCCGTGCGCCGCCGGGGCGAGCCCGACGATCAGCAGCCGGGCGTCCGGCGGCCCGAAGCCGGGCACCGGGCGGCCCCAGTACGTCTGGTCGGCGAAGGCGGCGCGCTTGGTGCGGGCCACCTCCTCCCGCCAGTCGACCAGCCGCGGGCAGGCCCGGCAGCCCGCGATCCGCCGGTCCAGATCAGCGAGGGCATCCACAGCTCCACCGTAAAGCCGTCCCGGCCCCGTACGGGGACTAAGGTCGAGGCATGGCTTCCGAGGACGACGAGGAGATCAGCGGCCGCACGGCCGACGGCCCGCCGGATGCGACGAACGCCGAGCCGGCCGTCGATGCGAAGATCGCCGCAGCCGTGGCCGCAGCCGAGGCCGCCGGCCCGGCCGGCGGCGAGCCCGTGCGGATCGACAGCTGGATCTGGGCCGTACGCCTGGTCAAGACCCGCTCCCTGGGCGCCGCCGCCTGCAAGGGCGGGCACGTGCGCGTGAACGGCCAGAACGTGAAACCCGCCCACTCGCTGCGCGTCGGCGACGAGGTGCGCCTGCGTCAGGAGAACCGGGAGCGGATCGTCATCGTCAAGCGGCTCATCCGCAAGCGGGTCGGCGCACCGGTGGCGGTCCAGTGCTACGTCGACAACTCGCCCCCTCCCCCGCCGCGCGAGGCCGTCGCCCCGGCCGGCATCCGCGACCGCGGCACGGGCCGGCCGACCAAGCGGGACCGGCGCGAGCTGGAACGGCTGCGCGGGCTCATGGGCGGACCGAAGCGTCCGGACGGCCGGTAGACCGTACGGCAGTGGCGTAGACCGTACGGCAGTGGCGTCCGGTAAGGCCTGGAAGGCCCACGCCGGACGCCACCGCCGCATTGGCCTCGCATGCCTCACGCACACGTCACGCCCGTCGTCGCAGCAGCAGCAGCTCCGCGTTGGAGTCGCGCCGCGCCCACGCGATCAGGGCGAACGGCACGATCAGGATGAGCGGTGTCGCGGCGTACTGCGCGTCGAAGGCGGCGATCTGGACGACGAACGCGCCCACCATCAGTGCGATGAACGCCATGGCGGCCACCGACTGGAGCACCGGGATCAACAGCGCGACGGCTCCGGCGAGTTCGAGGACACCGATGGTGTACATTCCCGCGCTGCCCCAGCCGAGTTCGTCGAACATGTCTGCCGCGGAGGAGTGCGCGATCAGCTTGGGCACGGCACTCGCGATGCCCATGAAGAGCGCGAGCAGCACCTGCAGGCCGCGCAGGGCGATACGGGCCCGGCGGCCGCGTGCGGTCGTGGACTCGGCGATGACGGAGGCAGTGGTCTCGGACATGGGGGGGGCTCCCGTGTGAAGCGGCCGGTTGTGCTGTCACAGAGGTAGACCGGGGCTCACCGCGGAACTCATCGCCGTACGAACGGAATTCATCCATCCCCGCCGAGCGGCAGCCACCCGTGCCCGATGTACCAGTGACCGCCCGCCCGCAGATGGTCCCCGACGGCCCGCTCCACGGCCGTGCGGCGCGGCAGGCTCTCCGCGGGCAACTCCGGGTCTCCGAAGACGAATCGGACCGGCTCGGCGTCGGCCGGCTCCATGTCCTCGCGGGCGACGCCGAAACGCTCCTGGAAACGGACGATGTTGGAGTCCCCGGGAAGGTATTTCCTGAGCTGCGTGTCCAGCAGCCAGGAGTGGCAGGTCACCGTCCGGTACCGCTCCTCGGGAAAGTGGCGGGCGAAGAACTCCCGGGCCAGGGCCAGGGACCGGTCCACGGCGGCCGGGGACAGCGGCCCGCAGAAGTCGGGGATGTGCAGGTTGAGGCAGAGCGAGTCCGGACCCACGTCGAGCCCGGCCGCCGCGAGCCGCGTCCCCGTCCGCTGCCCGAGCCGCGCCCGCTCGAACTGCAACCGCCCCAGCTGGTACAGCTCGCCGCGGAAGTGGTGGGTGAGCCACCGGGGAGCCTGCACGCCCGTCCGGCCGTGCCGCCTGCGGTGCGCGGCCATGTTCCGCCCGAGGTCGACGAGGGTGCGCCGGGAGACGTCGGCCGGGATGCCGCGCTCGCGGTGGTACGCGCGCGTGTACGGCAGCGCGGCGAGGAAGACGTACACGGGGAAGCAGCGCTGCAGGGCGCCCGAGGCCCAGTCGAGGTCGGGCAGGTCGACCGGTCGGCCGACCTCCCCCATCCCCTGGACGAGCTCGCCGACGGACCGCTCCAGAACCTGCCGCAGCTCGGGGTCGTCCGTGACCCGCCGGCCCATTCGTACGAGGTCGTTGATGTCCTCGTGGGGTACGCCGAGATCGAGCAGCGCTTCGGCCAGTTCATCGGTGTCCGGCAGCACAAGGCCCCCTGCGAGGAGTACGAGGCGTACGAGGAGTACGTTTCAAGGAGGAGTGGTGAGCCGGATGCGTACGGGCAGTGAGCCCACGACAGCGCGCAGTGCACTGCGGGCCCGCTTCTGGCTGTGCGTGTGGGGCCTGGTCTGGGCGGTCTTCGGCACCGCCGCGTTCGCGCTCGCCGGCCGTCCCGGCTGGGCGGCGGCCTGCGGGGTGCTGTGGCTGGTGATCACGATCGACATGGCCATGATCCTCAGGCACATCCGCCAGGGCCCGCACTACCAGCCGGGCCGCGACATTCCGCCGTACCGCCCGCCCGAGAACCGCCCCTACCGGCCGCCCCCGCCGGAGAACCGCCACCCCTAGGCGCGCCGGCCGACCCGCCACCCCCGGTCGCCGCTCACGCCTCGAACCGTGCCGCCTTGAGGTAATCGGGGTTCGGATCGAGCGCGGCCGCGAGCCGGAAGTGACGCTTGGCCTGGTCGGGCCGCCCCTGGCGCTCATATGTCCGGGCGAGCGCGAAGTGCGCGAACGCGTTGTCCGGCTCGCGCTCCAGGACGATGGTGAACTCCAGCTCCGCGGGCCGCAGTTGCGCGGCGGCGAAGAAGGCACGCGCGCGCAGCAGCCGGGCCGCGGTGTTCTCCGGGTGCATGGCGATGACCCCGTCGAGCAGCTTCACCGCACCCCGCGGGTCCCGCGCGGCGAGCAGTTGCTCGGCGGCACGGAAGTCGATGACATGCGTCTCCGGAGTACGTCCGGTCGAACCGCTGGTCTCGGGCACGGCAAAGTCCTTCCCTCGCTGGAGGACTTCAACGCGCGAACGACGTGCCCCTATTCCTGCGGGGACCGGGGCTACCGGCTCCCCTGTGCCCCGTGGGCCCGGCGCACCAGCTCGTCCCATACGTCCTTCACACGCCGCTGAAGCTCCTCCAGCGGTACGTCGTTGTCGATGACGATGTCCGCGATCTCCCGGCGCTTCTCCCGCGTCGCCTGCGCGGCCATACGCGCGCGTGCGTCCTCCTCGGTCATGCCGCGCAGCCGGACGAGCCTGTCGAGCTGCGTCTCGGGACCGGCGTCGACGACGACCACGACGTCGTACAGCGGCGCCAGACCGTTCTCCGTGAGGAGCGGGACGTCATGGACGACGACGGCGTCCTCGGCGGCGGCCTCTTCGAGTTCGCGGGAGCGGGCGCCGACGAGGGGGTGCACGATCGAGTTCAGTACGGCGAGCCGCTCGGGGTCGGCGAAGACGATCGAGCCCAGCTTGGGCCGGTCCAGGCTGCCGTCCTCGGTGAGCACCTCCTCGCCGAACGCCTCCACGACGGCGGCAAGCCCGGGCGTACCGGGCGCGACCACCTCGCGCGCGATACGGTCCGCGTCGATCAGCACGGCCCCGCACTCGACGAGCAGCCGCGACACCTCGCTCTTACCGGCTCCGATACCCCCGGTCAGGCCCACCTTCAGCATGACCGGAAGCCTAAACGCTCCGCTTGGGGAACGGTGCGGAAGGTGCAGGCCGGTCGATCAGTTCTCGCCCTCCCGCTCCGCCAGGAACCGCTCGAACTCCCGTCCGATCTCGTCGGCCGACGGGATGTCCACCGGCTCGGCGAGCATGTTGCCGCGGGTCTCGGCGCCGGCGATCGCGTCGTACTGGTGCTCCAGGCCCTCGACGAGGTTGGTGAGCTCCTCGTCGCCCTCGCGGATCTGGCGGTCGATCTCGTTCTGCGTGCGGTGGGCCTCCGTGCGCAGAGTGTGCGCGATGCCCGGCAGAACCAGACCGGTCGCGGCCGTGACGGCCTCCAGCACGGTCAGGGCCGCGTCCGGGTAGGCGGAACGGGCGATGTAGTGCGGGACGTGCGCGGCGACGCCGAGCACCTCGTGCCCGGCCTCCATGAGCCGGTACTCGATCAAGGCCTCGGCACTGCCGGGCACCTGCGCCTCGTCGAAGGGGCTGCGGTGGCCCGGGACGAGGTCGGTGCGGTTGCCGTGCGGGGTGACGCCGACCGGGCGCGTGTGCGGGACGCCCATGGGGATGCCGTGGAAGTTCACCGACAGGCGCACCCCGAGCCGCTCCACGATCTGCTGGACGGCCGCGGCGAAGCGCTCCCACTCCACGTCCGGCTCGGGCCCGGACAGCAGCAGGAAGGGCGCCCCGGTGGCGTCCTGGACGAGCCGCACCTCGATGGCGGGCACTTCGTACGCGGCCCAGCGGTCGCGCTTGAACGTCAGCAGCGGGCGGCGGGCGCGGTAGTCCACCAGCCGGTCGTGGTCGAACCGGGCGACGAGTTGGTGGGGCAGCGAGTCCAGGAGCCCGTCGACGATCTGGTCGCCGGTCTCACCCGCGTCGATGTATCCGTCGAAGTGGTAGAGCATGACAAGGCCGGCCGAGTCCTGGGCGAGCGCCATGTCGACGACAGCCAGGCCCTTCGGCTCCCATGCGTACAAACCCTGCGGATCAAGCACTGTGACCGCTCCTCCTTGTGTCCGTACGTCACAACGCCCTTACGGGCGTGGGCATTCCCGGAGGAGGGACCCATGATCTTGAGCATGGCGCGGACAACGCCCCCTAAGGGGCGCGGGGCTGTATCAATATGCGGCTCCGCCGCGTGGGCGCGACAAGCCCCCACCCGACCCGCGGCCAAAAGACGACCGCGAACGCCTGAGGGGCCGCACCTCGAAAGGTACGGCCCCTCAGTCAAGAGCTAGTGCTCAGTGAGCGTCAGCTCAGCTCTGACCTCCGGCCAGCTTCTCGCGCAGAGCGGCCAGCGCCTCGTCCGAGGCCAGCGCGCCGGAGTTGTCCGGGCCCTCGGAGGAGTACGAACCGCCACCGCCCGCAGCCGGAGCCGCACCCGCAGCGTCGCCGCCCTCGGCCGCAGCAGCGGCGTCGGCCTCGCGGGACTTGATGACCTGCTGCTGGTGCTGCTCGAAGCGGGTCTGCGCCTCGGCGTACTGGCGCTCCCACTCCTCGCGCTGCTTCTCGTAGCCCTCGAGCCAGTCGTTGGTCTCGGGGTCGAAGCCCTCGGGGTAGATGTAGTTGCCCTGGTCGTCGTACGACGCGGCCATGCCGTACAGGGTCGGGTCGAACTCGACCGAGGCCGGGTCGGCACCGAAGGACTCGTTGGCCTGCTTCAGCGAGAGGCTGATGCGACGACGCTCGAGGTCGATGTCGATGACCTTGACGAAGATCTCGTCGTTGACCTGGACAACCTGCTCCGGGATCTCCACGTGGCGCTCGGCCAGCTCGGAGATGTGGACCAGACCCTCGATGCCCTCGTCCACGCGGACGAACGCACCGAACGGAACCAGCTTCGTGACCTTGCCGGGCACGACCTGGCCGATCTGGTGGGTGCGGGCGAACTGCTGCCACGGGTCTTCCTGGGTCGCCTTCAGCGACAGGGAGACACGCTCGCGGTCCATGTCGACGTCGAGAACCTCGACGGTGACTTCCTGGCCGACCTCGACAACCTCGGACGGGTGGTCGATGTGCTTCCAGGACAGCTCGGAGACGTGGACCAGACCGTCGACGCCACCCAGGTCCACGAAGGCACCGAAGTTGACGATCGAGGAGACGACGCCGGAACGGACCTGACCCTTCTGGAGGGTGGTGAGGAACGTCTGGCGGACCTCGGACTGGGTCTGCTCCAGCCAGGCACGGCGGGACAGGACCACGTTGTTGCGGTTCTTGTCCAGCTCGATGATCTTCGCCTCGAGCTCCTTGCCCACGTAGGGCTGGAGGTCGCGAACGCGGCGCATCTCGACCAGGGAGGCCGGGAGGAAGCCACGGAGGCCGATGTCGAGGATGAGACCACCCTTGACGACCTCGATGACGGTACCGGTGACGATCCCGTCCTCTTCCTTGATCTTCTCGATGGTGCCCCAGGCACGCTCGTACTGGGCGCGCTTCTTCGAGAGGATCAGGCGGCCTTCCTTGTCCTCCTTCTGGAGAACAAGGGCTTCGATCTCGTCACCGACGGCGACGACCTCGTTGGGGTCGACGTCGTGCTTGATCGAGAGCTCACGGCTCGGGATAACGCCTTCGGTCTTGTAACCGATGTCGAGCAGGACCTCGTCCCGGTCGACCTTCACGATGACGCCGTCGACGATGTCGCCGTCGTTGAAGTACTTGATCGTCTCGTCGATCGCGGCGAGGAAGGCTTCCTCGTTACCGATGTCGTTGACCGCTACCTGCGGGGTGGTGGCGGTGGTCTCGGTGCTGCTCGTCATGTGGGAAAGGGCTCCGGTACGGACATTGAAGTCGTAGGTACTGCTACGCCGGGAGCCCGTATCGCTCTGAAGAAGCCGGACAGCCAAGGAAGCGCCTCACCAACGCTGGTGATGCGCCTCGACAACCGAGGGGACATACAACAGATGCGAGCGCAGCCTGCTACGTCTGAGGTGCGCAGGCCCGCAGCGCAACTTGTAGCATACGGGGGCAGCCGGGCAGGGTCAATGCGCGAAGCCGCACACCCGGGGCGGATCGCCGCATACCCGGCACAAAACCTGTCCCTTGAGGCCACGCAGGCCTTGGGAGGCCTCTTGTGTGACACCACCGGGAGGGGCCGCGCCATTCAGGTGACGGAAGAGTACGACGAGGGAGCCGATCATCCAAGAGCCCGTATCGCCCGAGATCGCGTCCGACGCCTCCGTCGAACCGGAGGCCACCCGGCGCGACGCCGGTGTCGCGGAGAGCTCCCGCGCCAACCGGGGCTGGTGGGACCGCAACGCCGACGAGTACCAGATCGAGCACGGCACGTTCCTCGGCGACGACCGCTTCGTGTGGGGCCCCGAGGGCCTGGACGAGGTGGAGGCCGAGCTGCTCGGCCCGCCGGAGGACCTCAAGGGCAAGGACGTCCTGGAGATCGGCGCCGGAGCGGCCCAGTGCTCGCGCTGGCTGGCCGCCCAGGGGGCCCGCCCGGTCGCCCTGGACCTCTCCCACCGCCAGTTGCAGCACGCCCTGCGCATCGGCGGCGCGTTCCCCCTGGTCTGCGCCGACGCGGGCGCCCTTCCCTTCGCCGACGGCTCCTTCGACCTGGCCTGCTCGGCGTACGGGGCGCTGCCCTTCGTCGCCGACCCGGTGCTCGTGCTGCGGGAGGTGCGGCGGGTACTGCGGCCGGGCGGACGCTTCGTCTTCTCCGTCACCCACCCCATCCGCTGGGCCTTCCCCGACGAGCCGGGTCCCGAGGGCCTGTCCGTCGCCGCGTCCTACTTCGACCGCACGCCGTACGTGGAGCAGGACGACGAGGGCCGAGCGGTGTACGTCGAGCATCACCGCACGGTCGGCGACCGGGTGCGGGACGTCGTGGCGGCGGACTTCCGGCTGGTGGACCTGGTGGAGCCGGAGTGGCCGGCCTGGAACTCCTCGGAGTGGGGCGGCTGGTCGCCGCTGCGCGGGAACCTGATCCCGGGGACGGCGATCTTCGTGTGCGTACGAGACTGAGAGCGTGATCCGTTACGACGCCCTGGACGCGCTGCCCGTACGCGGTGCCCTGCCCGGCCTGACCGACGCGCTGGACGCGCACGGCACCGCGGTGCTCGTCGCGCCGCCCGGCACCGGCAAGACGACTCTGGTGCCGCTGGCCCTGGCGGGGCTCCTCGGCGAGGGACCGGCGCGGCGGGTCGTCGTCGCCGAGCCGCGGCGGATCGCGGCCCGGGCCGCCGCGCGGCGGATGGCGTGGCTGCTGGGCGAGAAGGTCGGCGAGAGCGTCGGGTACACCGTGCGCGGGGAGCGGGTCGTCGGGCGGCACGCGCGCGTGGAGGTCGTCACGACCGGTGTGCTGCTCCAGCGGTTGCAGCGCGACCAGGAGCTGGCGGGCGTGGACGTGGTGGTGCTCGACGAGTGCCACGAGCGGCATCTGGACGCGGACACGGTGGCGGCGTTCCTGTGGGACGTACGGCAGACCCTGCGGCCGGAGCTGCGGCTGCTGGCCGCGTCGGCGACGACGGACGCGCAGGGATGGGCGCGGCTGCTGGGTGACGCGCCCGTGGTCGAGGCCGAGGGGGCGTCGCATCCGGTGGAGGTGGTCTGGGCGCCGCCGACGAGTCCCGTACGGCCGCCGCACGGCATGCGGGTCGACCCGGCGCTGCTGACGCACGTGGCGTCGCTGGTGCGGCGGGCGCTCGCCGAGCGGGCCGGGGATGTGCTGTGTTTCCTGCCGGGTGTGGGCGAGATCGCGCGGGTGGCTGGGCAGCTGGGAGCGCTCGGGGACATCGAGGTGCTCCAGGTGCACGGGCGGGCTCCGGCGGCCGTGCAGGACGCCGTGCTGGCGGGCGGGGAGCGGCGCCGGGTGGTGCTGGCGACGTCCGTTGCGGAGTCGTCGCTGACGGTTCCTGGTGTGCGGGTCGTCGTGGACTCGGGGCTGGCGCGGGAGCCGCGTGTGGACCACGCGCGCGGGCTGAGCGCCCTGACGACGGTACGGGCCTCGCAGGCGGCCGGGCGGCAGCGGGCGGGGCGGGCCGGGCGTGAGGCGCCGGGAGCGGTGTACCGCTGCTGGGCGGAGGCCGAGGACGCGCGGCTGCCGCGGTTCCCGTCGCCGGAGATCAAGGTGGCCGACCTGACGGCGTTCGCGTTGCAGGCGGCGTGCTGGGGTGATCCGGAGGCCGCGGGGCTGGCGTTGCTGGATCCGCCGCCGGGTGGGGCGATGGCGGCGGCGAGAAGCGTACTGACGGCCATCGGGGCGGTGGACCGCGACGGGCGCGCCACGGCTCGGGGCACTGAGCTGGCCCGGCTGGGGCTGCATCCCCGCTTGGGGAGGGCACTGCTGGACACACCCGGTGCCGGTGCCGAGGTGGTCGCCCTGCTGAGCGAGGAGGCCCCGAGGGAGTACGGGGACGATCTGGCTGCCGCTCTGCGCGCGGCTCGGCGAGGCGGTGACGCCTATGCGGGGCGGTGGCGTACGGAGGTGCGGCGGTTGCAGGCGGGCAGCGGCAGCGCGTCGGCGCACCGCGCGGACGACCGCACCGCGGGCCTCGTCGCCGCCCTCGCCTTCCCCGAGCGCGTCGCAAGAGCCGAGGGCGGTTCCTACCTCATGGTCTCCGGCACGCGCGCCGAACTCGCTGACGGCAGCCCCCTGCGCGGTGCCCCGTGGATCGCCGTGGCCGTCGCGGACCGGCCCGTCGGCAAGGGGCACGCACGCGTGCAGCTCGCCGCCGCGGTGGACGAGGACTTGGCCCGGTCGGCGGCGGCCACGCTGTACTCCGCGAGCCAGGAGGTCCACTGGGCCGACGGGGACGTCGTCGCCCGGCGGGTCGAGCGGCTCGGGGCGATCGAGCTCGCGCAGCGGCCCTTGGCGGACGCCGATCCCGTACTCGTACGCGAGGCGCTGCTCGAAGGTCTACGGCAGGAAGGGCTCGGCCTGTTGCGCTGGTCCCCCGACGCCGACGTGCTGCGGCAGCGGCTCGCCTTTCTGTATCGGCATCTCGGTGCGCCCTGGCCCGACGTCTGCGACGACGCGCTGCACGCGCGCGTGGACGAGTGGTTGGAGCCCGAGCTGAGCCGGGCCCGGCGGCGGGCCGACCTGGCGCGGATCGACGCGGGGGCGGCGCTGGCGCGGCTGCTGCCGTGGGCCTCCGGGGAGGCCGGGCGGCTCGACGAGCTGGCGCCGGAGCGGATCGCCGTACCCAGTGGGTCCAGGATCCGGATCGACTACGGCAATCCCGAACAGCCGGTCCTGGCCGTGAAGTTGCAGGAGATGTTCGGGCTGCACGAGTCGCCCTCCGTGGCCGGGGTGCCGCTGCTGGTCCATCTGCTCTCCCCCGCCGGGCGTCCCGCGGCCGTCACCGCCGACCTCGCCTCCTTCTGGAAGGACGGCTACAAGGGCGTACGGGCGGAGCTGCGCGGCCGCTATCCGAAGCATCCGTGGCCCGAGGACCCCGCCGGCGCCGAGCCGACCCGGCACACCAACGCCCGGCTCAGGCGCTGACCGGTTCCGGGTCGGCGTTCCTCGTCGGCTCCGGGTCGCCGGGGCGGCGGCCGCGCGCCTCCAGGTAGAGGGAGAGCGACAGGAGCAGCAGTCCCAGGATCAGGAAGCCCCAGGGGAGATACGACGTCATCAGCAGGACCAGCGTGCGGTTGGACTTGACCAGGTCCACCGTGGAGTCGATGTAGTCCTCGCGCATCTTCACGTGACCCGCGAACGCCGTCACCTTCTCGCGGCCGCCGAGCAGGGTGCCGCCGCGCAGTTCCTCCTTGTGGATCTCCTCGCCGTAGACGGGGGCGCCGGTGAGGGGTTCGACCCAGAACTTGCGGACCGTGGTGTACCAGCGGGTCGTGCCGGTCCTGGCCACCGACTCCGGGGTGATGCCCTTGACCGGCATGGTCCTGGGGAACTTCACCTTGGTCCACGGGATGGTCTGCTCGAAGTAGTAGACCTCGACGCCACGGAAGTTCTGCGTCCCCTTGTAGTGGATGGGGGCCGTCACCCGCGCCTGTGCGTCGAAGTACTCGTAGTCCCGCTTCTCCGTCAGGAAGGGCCACTTGAACTCGATGCCCTGCCGTTTCACCGGGTCACCGTCGACCATCTCTCCGGTGGCGTGGACGGGTTCCTGGGTGTGGGCGTCGAAGATGTAGCGCTCGGGGATCTTGGAGACCATCTTGCCGTCGGGGCCGACGACATAGGACAGGCCGTCCCAGACGACGACGTCCTTCCCGGCCGTTGCCTCGATCTTCTCCGAGGCTTCGACGTTGCCCTTGAGCGTCTGCACGATGGTCACCTTGGAGACCTTGCGGGCCTTCATCGTGCCGTAGTCGAGGAGGGTCGCGTCCTTCGCCTCCAGGACCATGTCCTGGTACTGGTTCGCCGGGATCTTGGCCAGGCGGGGGAAGGCGTACCAGCGCACCAGCGGGGACAGCGCCGCGAAGAACACGGCGAGGGCGAGCAGGATCAGGCCGGCCTTGCGGCGCATCTCGGCCTCCCTCCCGGACGGGCGTTACACGGACGGGCGGTTACGGGTGTGCGGGGACCGTCGTCAGCAGCGGCTTCGGCGACGTCTCGCCGGTCGGTGCGCCCATGGCCGTGATCGCGAGGACCAGGGCGAGCGCGACGGTGAGACCGGTCGCGGCGGCGATCAGGGCGCGCATACGGGCCTCCCGGAACCCCGGTGCGGGATGTATCTGATACATCGTCAGGTTCGGCACCGTAGCAACGGGCGGGCGAGATGAGAACACGTTGCACAGCGAACGAGTTGTGCGGACGGCCGCGGGCGGCCGTGGACGGCCGTGGACGGACGAAGGGCGCCCTGTCCGCCGTAGCGGAAGAGCGCCCTTCGTCGGGTCGTGCGGTGTTTACGCGGTCGGGCTCGCCGACGCCGACGGGGAGCCGGACGTCGACTCCGAGGGGGTCGGGGAGGGCGATGTCTCGGCCGCCGCCACCTTCAGCTCGACGGTCAGGGTCGCGCCGCCCGCGGTGTTGATGCGGAGCAGGAACGTGCCGGTGGTGTCGTCGGCGTACAGCTTCGGCAGCTTGAGCAGGCCGTTCGCGTCCGTCGTCAGGCCGGTCAGGGTGCGTACGGTCTTGCCGTCGGCGTCCTTGAAGTAAGGGCCCTTGTCGTTCTCGGTCGGGTCGTCGGCCGACTTGATGAGCGTGGCGGTGGCCGCGACCTTGTCCGCCACGGCACCCTTGTAGGTCGCCTTCACCTCGACCTGGTCGGCGAACTCGCCGCCAGGGGTGCAGGTCAGCGCGGTGTCGCTGGTGCGGGTCAGGGTGTCGGCGGCGCGCTCGGTGACGGTGGCCGTGTAGTCCAGGCCGGGGATCGAACGGCCGACGACGGTGGCGCGGACGACGAACTCGCCCGTGTCCTCGCCCGCCTTGAGTGCCGGCGCGACCGCTTCACCGGCGCTGTTGGTCACGACGGCCGCGTACTTCTCGCCGCCGGTGAAGGTGGCGTCGGTCCGGCCGACGATCGTGAAACGGATCCGGACCTTGGCGACGCCCTTGCCGGCCTCGGTCTCGGCGCGGGCACTGATCTTCTCGGTGAAGGTGTCGCCCGCCATCGCGGTGAGCTTCGCGGTGCCCGCGTCCTGAAGGTGGTCCACCGTGTCGGTGGGGGTGGGAGGCGTCGTGCTCGGCGGGGTGGTGCTCGGCGGCGGGGTCGGCTTCGGGCTCGTGGAGCCGCCGTTGCCGCCGGGCTTGACGGGAGGGCTGGGCGTCGTCGGCGTCCTGGGCGGTGTGGGCGACGGCGAGGGGCCGGCTCCGGCGTTGTCGTCGCTGCGGTCGGCCGGGAGGGCGCCGGTGCCGTCCGGGATCTCGTGCGTGCCCTTGCGGTAGTACTCCAGCCACTTCAGGACCAGGTTCAGATAGTCCTGCGAGTTGTTGTAGCTGAGGATCGCGCTGCTGAGGTCGCTCTGGGTGGACAGGTCCCAGCCGAAGCGGCACAGGTAGTGGCCGGCGGCCAGCGCGGCGTCGTAGACGTTGTTGGGGTCCTTCTTGCCGTCGCCGTTGCCGTCGCGGCCGGCCCACTCCCAGGTGGAGGGGATGAACTGCATGGGGCCGACGGCACGGTCGTACGAGGCGTCCCCGTCGTAGGCGCCGTTGTCGGTGTCGCTGATGTTCGCGAAGCCGTTGCCGTTGAGCTGCGGGCCGAGGATCGGGGTGATCGTGGTGCCGTCCGCGGTGACGCGGCCGCCGCGGGCCTGGCCCGACTCGACCTTGCCGATGGCGGCCAGCAGTTGCCATTCCAGGTTGCAGCCGGGCTTGGCGTCCTGGAGCGCGGTCGCGGCCTTCTTGTAGGCGTCGAGGACGGTCGCGGGGATGCCCGCCTCGGAGGCGCCCGGGGTGACGGGGGTGCTGGGCGAGGGCGAGGGATTGGGGCTGTTGAGCGGCGGCAGGTCCGTGTAGTACGGCGAGTTGCCGGTCGCGCTGTCCTCGGCGGGCGTGTCCGCCGAGGGCTGGGTTCCGGTGGTGACCCTTCTGCCGGCGTCGTCGGTCGTCACTCCGGGAGCCTGGGACGCGGCCAGTGCCGCGACCACGACCGCGGCCACCGTGGTGTTCACCGCCCCCTTGCGCAGCCTGCCGAATTCCGCCGCCATAGAGCGAACCCCTCCCGTGGACGCCCGAGCGCCCGTCTCTGTCTGCCGGGCCCGCCATGCCGGGCCCGCCCCTGTTGTGACGATCGACTCGCCGCGACAGTTGCCCCCGCGGCGCGATTTCATGCGCCGTTCGCGCGTTCGACCGCACGCCCCGGCACGGTGACCCAGGCGACCCTACGACAACTTCCTTTGCACGGGGACCCGTTGGCGCCCGATTTTTACCAGTTGGGCGCCTGCGGTCCGTCTGGCGGACGTCCCGCATACTGGCCGTCGTACGTCCCCGACACCGGCTTCGCCGACGACCGGGGCGGACCTGCCCCGTCAACCTCCCATGCAAGGAGCCCCGTTGCCGTTCACGCTGAGCCATGCGGCGGCCGTACTGCCCGCCGTACGCACCGACGGAACCGGCCGCGCCGCGCTCGTACCGGCCATGTTGGTGGCGGGCTCCTTCTCGCCCGACATGACCTATTACGCGGCGAGTGTCCTGTCCGGGGCGATGGAGTTCGGCGATGTCACGCACTCGTTCGCAGGCGTGTTCACCATCGACGTGGTGATCGCCTGGGCGCTGGTGGGCCTGTGGCTGCTGCTGCGCGAGCCGCTGGTGGCGTTGCTGCCGATGCGGCGACAGGCGCGGGTGGCCACGCTGTTGCGCTGCGGGGCGCCACGCGCGCGGGTAGGGCCGTCGCTGGCGCTGCGCTGGTATGTCTCGGCCGCGCTCGGTGCGCTGACGCATGTCGTGTGGGATGCGTTCACGCATCTCGACCGCTGGGGGATGCGGCTGTTTCCCGTCCTGGGTGAGGAGATCGCGGGCTCGCCGCTGTACTGGTATCTGCAGTACGGCGGTTCGGCTCTCGCCGCGGTCGTCATCGCCGCGTTCGTGTTCGTGGCGCTACGGCGGACGCCCGCGGCCGCGCCGGTCGGGGTGCCGGTGCTTTCGGTACGGGACCGGTGGCTGGCCGGCGCGGTGATCGGCGGGATCGCCGCGGTGGCCGCTTTGCAGCGGGCGTCGCGCTGGTGGGCCTATTGGGGCTCGACCGCGAAGTACTGGGAGCTGATTCCGACGGTGTGCTTCGGCGCGGGCGCCGGGCTCGCCCTGGGGCTGCTGCTGTACGCCGCGGGCGTCAGGGTGTGGCGTCCGGTCCCGGGCCCTGGCCCTGGCAGCGCGGGTGCGGGTGAGGCCGGTAAGGAGCCGAGCCGTCCGGTGGCTCGGTGAGGGAGCCGACGGGGGCGACGAACACGGTGACGGTTCCTGCGGGGCGGGACCGTGGGAGCAGCGTGACGGCGAGGGCCAGGTAGCTGCGGGTGAGCTCGGCCCATCCTTGTGCCCGGTGGGCCAGGCTGCGGCGGGCGATCGTCGCCGTGTTCCGCAGGGTGCCCATCAGGTCGGCGGGGATGCGGGCGGTGCTTGCGCCGGGGGCGAAGGGTGGGAGCGACGGGTGCGCTTCGGACGGGGCCTTCTCGGCGTTCGCTTGCGCCGGTGCCGGGGATGGCCGGCGGTGGAGCGTGCGTATACCCATGTCCGCATCCTTACGGGCGGCGGGTGTGGGGGGCGCTTTTGCGGGGGCCACGCGAGTGACGGGTCCCTCCGGGGGTGGGGCGGGGCCGGGGCCGCTGCGGGTGCCGGATTGCGGTGGATTTCGGGGCTGCGGGTCGGGGTGAGTGCCTGAGCGTCTGCCTGGTTGCGGTGGTTTTGGAGGTGCGGGTTCGTTGTGGCTGGTCGCGCAGTTCCCCGCGCCCTTGACGGGACGCGGCAGTACCGCCGGCTATGGGCTGAACCGACGGAACGGCGGAGCTGCCACCGGGCCGGGCCGGTCCGAGGACTGGCCCGGCATCGAGACGTGGCTCTGCCGTCGGAGCTAGTGGGCTGCTGACTCCCAGTCGGGGCCCACGCCTACCGAGACGCCCAGGGGGACGTTGAGGTGGACGGCGTTGGACATTTCGCGGCGGACCAGTTCTTCCGCGGCCTCGCGTTCGCCGGGGGCGATTTCCAGGACGATTTCGTCGTGGACCTGGAGGAGCATGCGGGAGGTGAGGTTCGCCTCGCGCAGGGCCCGGTCCACGTTGAGCATGGCGATCTTGACGATGTCCGCCGCCGTGCCCTGGATGGGGGCGTTGAGGGCCATGCGCTCGGCCGCCTCGCGGCGCTGGCGGTTGTCGCTGTTGAGGTCGGGGAGGTAGCGGCGGCGGCCGAAGAGCGTCGCCGTGTACCCCGTCGCCCGGGCCTCGTCGACCGCGCGGCGCAGATAGTCCCGTACACCGCCGAAGCGCTCGAAGTAGGCGTCCATCAGCGCGCGGGCCTCACCCGCGTCGATGTTCAGCTGCTGGGAGAGGCCGAAGGCCGACAGGCCGTAGGCGAGGCCGTACGACATCGCCTTGATCTTGCGGCGCATCTCCGCGTCCACCGCGGCCGGTTCCACCGCGAACACCTGCGAGGCGGCCGTGGTGTGCAGGTCCTCGCCCGAGGTGAACGCCTCGATCAGGCCCTCGTCCTCGGACAGGTGGGCCATCACGCGCAGTTCGATCTGGCTGTAGTCCGCGGTCATCAGGGACTCGAAGCCCTCGCCGACCACGAAGCCCCGGCGGATCGCCCGGCCCTCGTCCGTGCGGACCGGGATGTTCTGCAGGTTCGGGTCCGTGGAGGAGAGGCGGCCGGTCGCCGCGACCGTCTGGTTGAACGTCGTGTGGATACGGCCGTCCGTCGCGATGGTCTTGATCAGGCCCTCGACGGTGACGCGGAGCTTCGCCTGCTCGCGGTGGCGGAGCATGATGACCGGCAGTTCGTTGTCGGTCTGGGTGGCGAGCCAGGCCAGGGCGTCGGCGTCCGTGGTGTAGCCCGTCTTCGTCTTCTTCGTCCTGGGCAGGGCGAGCTCGCCGAAGAGGACCTCCTGGAGCTGCTTGGGCGAGCCCAGGTTGAACTCGTGCCCGGCCGCTGCGTGCGCCTCCTTCACGGCCTGCTGCACGGCCCCGGCGAACATCTGCTCCATGGCCTCCAGGTGGGCCCGGTCGGCCGCGATGCCGTGTCGCTCCATGCGGGCCAGCAGGATGGAGGTCGGCAGCTCCATGTCACGCAGGAGGTCCGCCGCGCCGACCTCCTGGAGCTTGCCCTCGAAGGCTTCGCCCAGGTCGAGGACGGCACGGGCCTGGATCATCAGCGCCTCGGCCTCGGCGCCGTCGTCCGCACCGAAGGCCAGCTGGCCGTCGGCCGCGGCGGCGGGGGCCAGCTCGCGGTGGAGGTACTCCAGGGACAGCGCGTCCAGGTCGAAGGAGCGGCGGCCCGGCTTGACCAGGTAGGCGGCGAGCGCGGTGTCCATGCGCACGCCGGCGATGCTCCAGCCGTGCTCGGCGAAGACCCGCATCGCGCCCTTGGCGTTGTGGAAGACCTTCGGCTTGTCGGCGTCGGCCAGCCAGGCCGCGAACGCCTTCTCGTCGGACTCGTCCAGCTCCGCCGGGTCGAACCAGCCGGCCGCGCCGTCGCCGGCCGCGAGCGCGACCTCGGCGACCGAGCCGGTGCCCAGCGCCCAGGTGTCGACGGTGGCCACACCGAGCAGCTCGCCGCCGTGCTCCGCCAGCCAGGGGGCCAGCTCGCTGGTGCCGAGCACCGAGCCGTCCAGCTCCACGCCATCGGTGGAGATCGGCGTGGTCTCGGCCTCCTCGGCTCCGGGGTCGACACCGAAGAGCCGCTCGCGCAGGGAGGGGTTACGGATCTCCAGGGTGTCCAGGATCATCGCGACGGCCTTGCGGTCGTACGGCACGCGCGCGACGTCGGCGACGGTCTTGGGCAGCTCGACGCCCCGCTCCAGCTCGGTCAGCCGACGGTTGAGCTTGACGGCCTCCAGGTGGTCGCGGAGGTTCTGGCCGGCCTTGCCCTTGACCTCCTCGACCCGCTCGACCAGCTCGGCGAACGAGCCGAACTGGTTGATCCACTTCGCAGCGGTCTTCTCGCCGACGCCAGGGATGCCCGGCAGGTTGTCGGACGGGTCGCCGCGCAGGGCTGCGAAGTCGGGGTACTGGGCGGGCGTCAATCCGTACTTCTCGAAGACCTTCTCCGGGGTGAAGCGGGTCAGCTCGGAGACGCCCTTCGTCGGATACAGCACCGTGGTGTGCTCGCTGACCAGCTGGAAGGAGTCACGGTCGCCGGTGACGATCAGCACCTCGAAGCCGTCGGCCTCGGCCTGGGTGGCGAGGGTGGCGATCACGTCGTCGGCCTCGAAGCCGTCGATCGCGAACCGGGAGACGTGCATCGCGTCGAGCAGCTCGCCGATCAGCTCGACCTGGCCCTTGAACTCGTCCGGGGTCTTGGAGCGGTTCGCCTTGTACTCCGTGAACTCCGCGGAGCGCCAGGTCTTGCGGGACACGTCGAAGGCCACGGCGAAGTGGGTGGGCGCCTCGTCGCGCAGCGTGTTGGCCAGCATCGACGCGAAGCCGTAGATCGCGTTCGTCGGCTGGCCCGTCGCGGTCGTGAAGTTCTCCGCGGGCAGCGCGAAGAACGCGCGGTAGGCCAGCGAGTGCCCATCCATGAGCATCAGGCGGGGCCGGCTGCCCCTGGGGTCGTTTTCGGTCTGCTTCGATGCTGTCTCTGCCACGCCCCCGATCCTGCCACGCCCCACTGACAGTCGGTCCCCACCGGGGGTCCCGGCCGGTCCGGCAGAGCCGGGCTCCGATGTTGTGTCGATCTCCGTCGCGAGGGCGAGGATGCGCCGGGGGGAGAGTGCGGTGGGGTGGAGCAGCAGTGCCGGAGCCACGGCCACGCCAGCGCCGAGGGCCACGGCAACGCGGCGGGAGCGGGGCAGGGGAGGGCCGGGAGGCGGCTGCTGGGCGGAGGTGAGCGAGTCGCGGGGAGAAAAGGGGAACGGCCGGGGGGAAGAGGGGCGGACCACGGGGAGCAGGGAAGCAGACCGTGGGACGAAGAGGGGCGGCGCGGACAGGAGCAGCGGCGTAGACGAGGAGTCGGACGGCCGGGCGGGATGACGCGTCCGGAGCGCACACGCCCGAGAGCGGCTCAGGAGGAACAGCACGAGAGCGGCTCAGGAGCAGTGGTGCCGGCGTGGGAGGCGACCGGACCCGAGCAGACGGTGCGGGCGGACCGCCCACGGAAGGCAGCAGGCAGCCGCACAGCCGTCTGCGAGCGGCGGAGACGGCCAGCCCCGGCGGAGCTGGGCAGCCCGTCAGTCCGCCGCCGGGACGTCCATGGGGAGCCCCGCAAACCGCGCGAGCCCTGCGGAGGCGGCAGAGGTGACCGACCCGGCGGTGCCACGCAACGCGTCCGGGCGATCAGGGCGTGGAACCGGAGGAAGCAGAGCAGCGCAGGTCGGCATGGGCCGAGCCGAGCACAATGCGGTGCGGCCCGCCCAGCGGAAGGTCCAGTGCGTGCCCCCGGCCCCCTCTGTCGGCTCCAGCGCCCGCAGAACGCCCGTCACGCAGCGCTCGCCCGCATCACGACCGCCGGTTCCCCCTCCCCAGGCCCACCCCCCGCATTGTCAGTCCCCCGTGCGAGGATCGGAGACGTACCTCACACGTGTACACAGCCGGTGACCCGCAGGAGCGCGGGCGTCGGCGAGGCGTTCCCGTGGTGAACGAGAAGACAGGGAGAGTGCGCGATGGCCACCAAGCCGCCCAAGGGTGATCCGGTTCAGGACGCGCCCCAGGTCGCGGAGCCGAAGCACGCGGCGGCGGGGCTGCCGGCCATCGGGCACACCTTGCGCATCGCGCAGCAGCAGATGGGCGTGAAGCGCACCGCGCTGACGTTGCTGCGGGTCAACCAGAAGGACGGCTTCGACTGCCCGGGGTGCGCATGGCCGGAGCCGGAGCACCGGCACAAGGCGGAGTTCTGTGAGAACGGCGCGAAGGCGGTGGCCGAGGAGGCGACCCTGCGCCGGGTCACCCCGGAGTTCTTCGCCGCGCACTCCGTCGCCGATCTCGCGACCAGGAGTGGTTACTGGCTGGGACAGCAGGGGCGGCTCACCCACCCCATGTTCCTCCCCGAAGGGGGCACCCACTACGAGCCGGTGACGTGGGAGCGCGCCTTCGACATCATCGGCGAGGAGATCACCGCCCTCGGCTCCCCCGACGAGGCCGTCTTCTACACCTCGGGGCGCACCAGCAACGAGGCCGCGTTCCTCTACCAGCTCTTCGCGCGCGAGCTCGGCACGAACAACCTGCCGGACTGCTCCAACATGTGCCACGAGTCGTCCGGATCGGCGCTCTCCGAGACCATCGGCATCGGCAAGGGCAGCGTCCTGCTCGAGGACCTCTACAAGGCCGACCTGATCATCGTCGCCGGGCAGAACCCGGGTACGAACCACCCGCGCATGCTCTCCGCCCTGGAGAAGGCCAAGGAGAACGGCGCGAAGATCGTCAGCGTCAACCCGCTGCCCGAGGCCGGTCTGGAGCGGTTCAAGAACCCGCAGACCCCCCAGGGCATGCTCAGGGGCGCCGCCCTCACCGACCTGTTCCTGCAGATCCGCATCGGCGGCGACCAGGCCCTCTTCCGCCTCCTCAACAAGCTGATCCTGGCTGAATCCGATAGCGCCTCCGGCGCGGGCTCGGGCGCCGTCGACGAGGAGTTCGTCCGCGAACACACTCACGGCTACGAGGAGTTCGCCGCGGCGGCCCGCGCGGCCGACTGGGACGAGACGCTGACGGCGACCGGCCTCACCCGCGCGGACATCGACCAGGTCATGGGCATGGTCCTCGCCTCGCAGCGCACCATCGTGTGCTGGGCCATGGGCCTCACCCAGCACAAGCACTCCGTGCCGACCATCCGCGAGGTCGTCAACTTCCTTCTGCTGCGCGGCAACATCGGCCGCCCGGGCGCGGGCGTGTGCCCGGTGCGCGGTCACTCGAACGTGCAGGGCGACCGCACGATGGGCATCTTCGAGCGGCCCGCCCCGGCCTTCCTGGACGCCCTGGAGAAGGAGTTCGGCTTCGCGCCGCCGCGTGAGCACGGCTACGACGTCGTACGGGCCATCCGGGCGCTGCGCGACGGTGAGGCGAAGGTCTTCTTCGCGATGGGCGGCAACTTCGTGGCGGCCACGCCGGACACGGACGTCACCGAGGCGGCGATGCGGCGTGCCCGGCTGACCGTGCACGTGTCGACGAAGCTCAACCGCAGCCACGCCGTCACGGGCGCGCGTGCGCTGATCCTGCCGACGCTGGGCCGCACCGAGCGCGACCTGCAGGGCAGCGGCGAGCAGTTCGTGACGGTCGAGGACTCCATGGGCATGGTGCACGCCTCCCGTGGCCGGCTGGAGCCCGCGAGCGCGCATCTGCTGTCCGAGCCGGCGATCGTGTGCCGGCTAGCCCGCCGGGTCCTGGGCGAGGACAGCAGGGTCCCGTGGGAGGAGTTCGAGAAGGACTACGCGACGATCCGGGACCGTATCGCGCGCGTGATCCCCGGCTTCGAGGACTTCAACGCGCGCGTGGCCCGCCCCGGCGGCTTCACGCTCCCCCACGCCCCGCGCGACGAGCGCCGCTTCCCGACGGCGACCGGCAAGGCCAACTTCACGGCGGCTCCGGTCGAGTATCCGAAGGTTCCCGAGGGGCGGCTGCTGCTGCAGACCCTGCGCTCCCACGACCAGTACAACACCACGATCTACGGCCTCGACGACCGCTACCGGGGGATCAAGAACGGCCGCCGGGTCGTCATGATCAACCCTGAGGACGCGCAGCGGCTGAACATCGCCGACGGGACGTACGTCGACCTGGTCGGCGAGTGGAAGGACGGCGTCGAGCGGCGGGCGCCCGGCTTCCGGGTGGTGCTGTATCCGACGGCCCGGGGCTGCGCGGCCGCCTACTACCCGGAGACCAATGTCCTCGTGCCGCTGGACGCCACCGCGGACACCAGCAATACCCCGGCCAGCAAGTCCGTGGTCGTACGTCTGGAACAATCGGCGACCGACTGAGCGTTTGCTCAGTCGACCTGAAACGCGCCTGAGCACGACGAACGGAGCCGGACCCATGGGCGAGCAGCAGCACGTGACGTTCCCACAGGAGGTCATCGACGAGTACGCCGCGCTCGGCGTCGACCTGCCGGCCCTGTTCTCCGCCGGGCACCTCGGGTCGCGCATGGGCGTCGAGATCGTGGAGGCGTCCGCCGAGCGGGTCGTCGGCACCATGCCGGTGGAGGGGAACACCCAGCCGTACGGACTGCTGCACGGCGGCGCCTCCGCGGTGCTCGCCGAGACGCTCGGGTCGGTGGGGTCGATGCTGCATGCCGGCAGCTCCAAGATCGCGGTCGGTGTCGACCTCAACTGCACCCACCACCGCGGCGTCCGCTCCGGCCTCGTCACCGGCGTGGCCACGCCCCTGCACCGGGGCCGCTCGACGGCGACGTACGAGATCGTGATCAGCGACGAGGCGGGCCGGCGGGTGTGCAGCGCGCGGCTGACCTGCATGCTGCGGGACGTGAACCCGGGCGACGGGGAGCACATCCGGGCGGCGAACTGACGCCATCGCCCCGACGACGGCGCCGTTACGGCCAACACCCTTGGTTTTCCCTGCCGTTGAACCCTGACGCCGGGCGGCATAACGTCGAGGCATGACGACGGGAGGATCCCGCCGGCACGGGGCAGCGCTCGCACTGGCGCTGCCCACCGCCGGCCTTGCGGCCGGACGCGGCGGGCAGCCGGAGGCCCAGGGCGACGCGCCCGAGACCCGGCCGAGCGCCAACTCGCCCTCACCGTCGGCGACTTCACCCGGGCAACTGTGCGCGCAGATCATCGTCCACTGGTCGCGCCCGGCACCGACCGGCGACAGCTACGGCACCCACCGGCCGATGCCCCTGCCCGACGGCCAGTACGAGGCGCTCCGCAGATCCCGCAAGGGCGAACCGACCGGAGGTCCATGAGGCCGAGTCAGTCGCCTTTTCCTTTTTCGTGCCCCATACACGAAATAACGAGGACCGCCGAACCCTATTTCCCGGCCGTAACTCTACGTAATACAGCCGCAATACAAGCCAACAGTTCCCCCACGGCGAGCATCCCTCACACAAGACGACAGAAGCCCCCTGGTAGCCTCCAGCTACGACTTCGGTCATCACCAAAACGTGTGAACACTAGTGAAGAAGCTACGCGCGGACGCTGCAAGTTCTCACTATGTGGACAGGGCGAATCGGCCGGAAATCCACTCTTCCCCCCACTGAGTACCGCTCTGCATTACCCCGTGTCATAACAAGAGCGTCACAGCCTTGGTCAGAGGCTCCTCCATGTTCCCTCCACGCGCTTAGAGTCACCGCCAGTCACCGAGCCACCGGATTCGAAGCCACTTCGGCCCAGCGCTCGACTCGGCGCGCTCCATGGGGAACCGCCGTGCCAGGGAAAGGACCTGATTCGTGCGTCAACGTTCGATCATCGCTATAACCGCCGCACTCGCGGCGGGATCGCTGACACTCACGGCTTGTGGGTCGCGTGACGAGGGCGGCAACAGCAGCAACGGCGACAAGACCACCGTGGTGATCGGCCTCGACGCCCCGCTGACCGGCGACCTGTCCGCACTCGGCCTCGGCATGAAGAACTCCGCCGACCTCGCCGCCAAGACGGCCAACAAGCAGGAGTTCGTCAAGGGCGTCGAGTTCAAGATCGAGCCGCTCGACGACCAGGCGCAGCCCTCCGTCGGCCAGCAGAACGCCCAGAAGTTCATCAGCAACAAGGACGTCCTCGGCGTCGTCGGCCCGCTGAACTCCAGCGTCTCGCAGCAGATGCAGAAGCCGTTCAACGACGCCGGCCTCACCCAGATCTCCCCGGCCAACACCGGTACCGAGCTCACCCAGGGCGACGGCTGGAAGACCGGCGACTCGGTCCGCCAGTTCAAGACGTTCTTCCGCACCGCCACCACGGACGAGATCCAGGGTGCCTTCGCCGCCGACTACCTGTACAACCAGGCGAAGATCAAGAAGGTCTACCTGATCGACGACCAGAAGACCTACGGTGCCGGCCTCGCCGCCTCCTTCAAGACGAACTTCACCAAGTTCGGCGGCAAGATCGTCGGCAGCGACCACATCAACCCCGACGACCGTGACTTCAACGCCGTGGTCGCCAAGATCAAGAAGACCGGCGCCGAGGCCCTCTACTACGGCGGCGAGTACCCGGCCGCGGCTCCGCTGAGCCAGCAGCTCAAGGACAGCGGCCAGAACATCCCGCTCATGGGCGGCGACGGCATCTACTCCGGTGAGTTCCCGAAGCTGAACAAGAAGGCCGAGGGCGACCTCGCCACCTCCGTGGGCGAGCCCGTCGAGAAGCTCGAATCCGCCAAGACGTTCATCAAGAACTACGAGGCCGCGGGCTACGAGGACGACTACGAGGCCTACGGCGGCCTCACCTACGACGCCACCTGGGCCATCATCGAGGCCGTCAAGCTGGCGGTCGAGGGCAACGACGGCGAGGTCCCGTCCGACGGCCGCAAGGCGGTCCTGGACGCCATGGCGAAGGTCAAGTTCGACGGCGTCACCGGCGCCATCTCCTTCGACGAGTTCGGTGACACCACGAACCACACGATGACCGCGTACAAGGTCGAGAAGAACGCATGGGTGCCGGAGTTCAGCGGCGAGCCCAAGCTGGGCTAGCAGAGGACGAGTAGAGAACACTCCCCCATCACACATTGATCCAGGCCGCGCGGGAGCACCCATCAGCGCTCCCGCGCGGCGCCATATCCGAACCACTCCACGGAGGCCCTGCGGTGAACGAACTGCCGCAACAGCTGGCCAATGGACTCATCCTCGGCGCGATGTACGGACTCATCGCGATCGGCTACACGATGGTCTACGGCATCGTCCAGCTCATCAACTTCGCCCACGGCGAGATATTCATGGTCGGGGGCTTCGGGGCCCTCACCGTCTGGTTGGTACTCCCCGAAGGCTTCGCCCTCGGCGCAGCGATCCCCCTCATGATCGTCGCCGGCGTCATCGTCTCCGTCGCCGTCGCCACCGCGGCGGAACGCTTCGCCTACCGACCACTGCGCACCGCGCCACGCCTGGCACCCCTCATCACCGCCATCGGCCTGTCCATCGTCCTCCAGCAGGCCGTGTGGATGTGGTACCCGGACGCGAAGAAGGACCAGCCCTTCCCGCAGTTCGAAGGCGGCCCCATCGACATCCTCGGCGCCAACATCCAGCGCGGCGACCTCTTCGTGCTCATAGCCGCCCCGCTGTGCATGTTCGCCCTCGGCCTCTTCGTCACCAAGACGCGCTCCGGCCGCGGCATGCAGGCCACCGCCCAGGACCCCGACACGGCCAAACTGATGGGCATCAACACCGACCGCATCATCGTCATGGCCTTCGCCATCGGTGCCGCGTTCGCCGCCATCGCCGCCGTCGCCTACGGCCTGAAGAACGGCCAGGTCGGCTTCCGCATGGGCTTCCTGATGGGCCTCAAGGCCTTCACCGCCGCCGTCCTCGGCGGCATCGGCAACATCTACGGCGCCATGCTCGGCGGTGTGGTCCTCGGCGTCGCCGAGTCCCTCGCCACCGGCTACATCGGCGACATCCCCGGCATGGACCTCTTCGGCGGCGGCGCCTGGAAGGACGTATGGGCGTTCGCCCTCCTCATCCTCGTCCTGCTGTTCAGGCCACAAGGCCTGCTCGGCGAACGCGTCGCGGATCGGGCGTGATACCCATGACCACCGAGACCCCCATGGACAAGACCACCGACACCACCAAGGTGTCCACCGCACCGGCCACCCCCATCATCCCGCTGCCGCACACCGCGGCACGCGCGCTGACCGTCGCCGGCTCCGCCCTCGCCTTCGCAGGCACCTTCCTCGCCTGGACCTGGACCGACGAATTCCCGGGCAAGCTCACCATCAACGGCTACCCCGGCGGCCTCCAGGTCCTCACCCTCGTCGGCTCCGTACTCACCCTGCTGTTCGCCCTCTCCGGCTACGGCATCCGCGGCCTCGGCTGGCTCACCCCCGGCGGCAAGAACAGCCCCGTCCTGCTCGCCGCCCTCGGCGTGTTCGGCACCACGGGCTACGCCATGGGCGCCATCAGCCAGGAACTCGGCGGCCTCGTCAACCTGGAGCCCGGCGCCTGGGTCTCCGGCATCGGCGCACTCGTCGCCGTCATCGGCGCCCTCGGCCTCCCGGTCGACCAGCCCTACGACGCGGCGGACCCCACCCCCAACCTCTGGGGCCGGATACGCCACTCGCTCACCGCACCCGAGCCCAGCCGCGCCAAGGACCTGCCCTCCTGGGCGGAGATCCTCATCATCGCCGCGGGCTTCGGCGTCGGCCTGTACGTCTTCGCGTACGGCATCGGCACCGAGTACTCCGAGCTGTTCATCGGCTTCCTGATCATCACGGCCTTCGGCTTCACCGCCGTCACCCGCGCAGGCCTCCTCAAGCGGCTCTCGGCACTCACCGCCAAACACCGCAACGTCGCCATGGCAGCAGCCTTCGTCGCGGCGATCTGCTTCCCGTTCACCCAGACCAACGACCAGTTCGCCCTCATCGGCGCGAACATCCTCATCTTCGCCACGGTCGCCCTGGGCCTCAACGTCGTCGTCGGCCTCGCCGGCCTCCTCGACCTCGGATACGTCGCCTTCCTCGGCGTCGGCGCCTACGCCGCCGCCCTGGTCTCCGGCTCCCCGCAGTCGAGCATCGGCGTCGAATTCCCGTTCTGGGCGGCCGTCCTCACCGGCGCCGCCGCCTCGCTGATCTTCGGCGTGGTGATCGGCGCTCCCACCCTGCGACTGCGCGGCGACTACCTCGCCATCGTGACGCTCGGCTTCGGTGAGATCTTCCGCATCACCATGAACAACCTGAACGGCAACAGCGGACCGGACGTCACCAACGGCTCCAACGGCATCCCCAACATCCCGGACCTGGAGATCTTCGGGTTCAACCTCGGACTGCCGCACAACGTCCTGGGCACCGAACTCACCCGCTCCGGCAACTACTACCTGCTGATGCTGCTGTGCACGGCCATCGTCGTCCTGGTCTTCCGCCGCTCCGCGGAATCCCGCATCGGCCGCGCCTGGGTCGCCATCCGCGAGGACGAAACCGCCGCCACCGCGATGGGCATCAACGGCTTCCGCCTCAAGCTCCTCGCCTTCGCACTCGGCGCCGCCCTCGCCGGCCTCGCCGGCACCGTCCAGGCACACGTGTCCTACAGCGTCACCCCCGAGCAGTACCAGTTCGCCGGCTCCGTACCCCCGAACTCGGCCTTCCTGCTCGCCGCCGTCATCCTCGGCGGCATGGGCACCATCAGCGGCCCGCTCATCGGCGCCGCACTGCTCTACCTGATCCCCGCCAAGCTCCAGTTCATGGCGGAGTACCAGCTGCTCCTCTTCGGCGTCGCGCTGATGCTGCTGATGCGCTTCCGCCCCGAGGGCCTGGTCGCCGACCGCAGGAAGCAGCTCGAATTCCACGAGACCGGACAGCTCGACGTACCGGAGGACAAGCCATTGCCCGAAGGCGCGACCGGCGTCGCCAAGGCAGGGGCGTGACCGCCATGACCACCACCACGACCGCACCCACCGCCACGACGGTGCTCGACGCCAGCGGTGTCACCATGCGCTTCGGCGGCCTCACCGCCGTACGCGACGTGAACCTCACCGTGAACACCGGCGAGATCGTCGGCCTCATCGGCCCCAACGGCGCCGGCAAGACGACCTTCTTCAACTGCCTCACCGGCCTCTACGTGCCGACCGAAGGCAAGGTCGCCTACAAAGGCACCGTCCTGCCGCCCAAGCCCCACCTGGTCACCCAGGCCGGCATCGCCCGCACCTTCCAGAACATCCGGCTCTTCGCCAACATGACCGTCCTGGAAAACGTGCTCGTCGGACGGCACACCCGCACCAAGGAAGGCCTCTGGTCGGCCCTCCTGCGCCTGCCCGGCTTCAAGAAGGCCGAGGAGGAGTCCCGGGCCCGGGCCATGGAACTCCTGGAGTTCACCGGCCTCGCCGCCAAGGCCGACCACCTCGCCCGCAACCTGCCCTACGGCGAACAGCGCAAGCTGGAAATCGCCCGCGCGCTCGCGAGCGAGCCCGGCCTGCTCCTCCTCGACGAGCCCACCGCCGGCATGAACCCGCAGGAAACCCGGGCCGCCGAAGAACTCATCTTCGCCATCCGGGACCAGGGCATCGCCGTCCTCGTCATCGAACACGACATCCGGTTCATCATGAACCTCTGCGACCGGGTCGCCGTGCTCGTCCAAGGCGAGAAGATCGTCGAAGGCCCCGCCGAAGTCGTCCAGGCCGACGAACGCGTCATCGCCGCCTACCTCGGCACACCCTTCGAGGGCGAGCCGGGCAAAGCGGAGGTCGCCGAAGTCGAGGCCGCGGAGGCCGAGGCGCAGAGCAGCACGGAAGGGGACGACAAGTGACCGCACTGCTCGAGGTCGAAGACCTCAGGGTCGCTTACGGCAAGATCGAGGCCGTCAAAGGCATCTCGTTCAAGGTGAACGCGGGCGAGGTCGTCACCCTCATCGGCACCAATGGCGCCGGCAAGACCACCACCCTGCGCACCCTCTCCGGGCTGCTCACGCCGCTCTCCGGCGACATCAAATTCGACGGCAAATCGCTGAAGAAGATCCCCGCCCACAAGGTCGTCTCGCTGGGACTCGCCCACTCCCCCGAGGGGCGCCACATCTTCCCCCGCATGACGATCGAGGACAACCTCCGCCTCGGCGCCTTCCTCCGCAACGACAAGGAAGGCATCGAAAAGGACATCCAGCGCGCCTACGACCTCTTCCCCATCCTCGGGGAGCGCAGGAAGCAGGCCGCGGGCACCCTCTCCGGCGGCGAACAGCAGATGCTCGCCATGGGACGGGCACTGATGTCCCGCCCCAAACTGCTCATGCTCGACGAGCCCTCCATGGGCCTCTCCCCGATCATGATGCAGAAGATCATGGCAACCATCCAGGAACTCAAGTCCCAGGGCACCACCATCCTGCTCATCGAGCAGAACGCCCAGGCCGCCCTCTCCCTGGCCGACCACGGCCACGTCATGGAGGTCGGCAAGATCGTCCTCTCCGGCACCGGGCAGGACCTCCTGGTCGACGAGTCGGTGCGCAAGGCGTACCTGGGCGAGGACTGATCGCCGTACGGTGATCGCCCATACGACGAGGCCCGCGCCCCCTGCTGGGGACGCGGGCCTCTCTCGTACGGTGGGGCGTCAGCCCTTGGCGGCCTTCTTCTCCTCGGCGTCCTGGATAACGGCCTCGGCGACCTGCTGCATCGACATCCGCCGATCCATGGACGTCTTCTGAATCCACCGGAACGCGGCCGGCTCCGTCAGCCCGTACTCCGTCTGCAGGATCGACTTCGCCCGATCCACCAGCTTTCGCGTCTCCAGGCGCAGAGTGAGGTCGGCGACCTCCTTCTCCAGCTCCTTCAGCTCGGTGAACCGCGACACGGCCATCTCGATCGCCGGCACGACGTCGCTCTTGCTGAACGGCTTGACGAGGTAGGCCATCGCACCGGCGTCACGAGCCCGCTCGACCAGATCCCGCTGCGAGAACGCCGTCAGCATCAGAACCGGCGCGATGCTCTCCTCGGCGATCTTCTCGGCCGCCGAAATGCCGTCCAGCTTCGGCATCTTCACATCGAGGATGACGAGGTCGGGCCGGTGCTCGCGGGCCAGCTCGACGGCCTGCTCACCGTCACCGGCCTCGCCGACGACGGTGTACCCCTCTTCTTCGAGCATCTCTTTGAGATCGAGCCGGATCAGCGCCTCGTCCTCGGCGATGACGACACGGGTCGTCAGCGGAGGCACGTGCGACTTGTCGTCGTCGGGCGCGTCTACGGGCTGGGGCGACTCGGGGGCGGTCACGGGGGCTCCTCGTTCAGGGGCAGGGGTGCTGCTCCCAAGAGCCTACCTAGCTACGGTATGGTGGACAGGCAGCGGGTCGAGGTAAACCTTCGATTCACTGGGCCCCGGTAGCCCAATTGGCAGCAGGCAATGGATTCAAAACCCATACAGTGTCGGTTCGAGTCCGACCCGGGGCACTTTTCCTTCGATTCCAAGGTCACCACACATAAGCGGATGTCCACGTTCTCGTGAACATCCGCTTTTTGCTGCGCGCCGTCGCGATCGCTCTCGCAGAGTGTGCACATGTACGACCTCAGCACGCGCAAGCGAGCATTGGCCCTGGTGGGCCAGGGGCACAGCCTCAACTCCGTCAGCAAGCAGACGGGCATATCCCGAGCAGCGATCCGCTCCTGGCGGACGTGCATCGAGCCTCGCCAGCGTGCAGGTCGTCCCTGCCCCCAGATGCCAAGACGTTCCCAGCCCGCCCGGGGACCCTGTGGCATACGCCTACCTACTAGGCCTCTATCTCGGTGACGGCTGCATCAACGCTCATCGCCGGGGCGTCTACTTCATGCGAATCGTGTTGGACAACGCCTGGCCAGGCATCATCGACGCTTGCGAGGCCGCAATGCGCTCCGTGCGCCCGGACAACAGCGTGTGCCGCGTCAAGAAGCAAGGCTGCGTCGCGGTCACGGGCTCCAGCAAGCACTGGCCCTGCCTCTTTCCGCAGCACGGCCCCGGTATGAAGCACCACCGCAAGATCGTCCTTGAATCCTGGCAGCAGGCCATCGTCGACACGCACCCGTGGCAGTTCATCCGCGGCCTCATCCACTCGACGGCTGCCGCATTACCAACTGGACGACTCGCCTCGTCGGCGGTGAGCCCAAGCGCTACGAATACCCGCGATACTTCTTTGCCAACAAGTCGGACGACATCCGGAAGCTCTTCACCGACGCCCTCGACAAGGTCGGCGTCGAGTGGACCACCCTCCCGCGCGGTAGCGACCCGTTCAACATCTCCATCGCCCGCAAAGCCTCCGTAGCCCTCATGGACATCCACGTAGGCCCCAAGCACTGACCCCGCACAACAAAGGGCCCCTCCTCAAGAACTGAAGAGGGGCCCTCCACCCGCTACTTCGGACTGTCGTCCTCCCCGATGTGATGCACCCGCACCATGTTCGTCGAGCCCGACACCCCCGGAGGCGACCCCGCCGTGATGACGACCGTGTCGCCCTTCTTGCAGCGGCCGTACTTCAGCAGCAGCTCATCCACCTGGTCGACCATCGCGTCCGTCGACTCCACATGCGGCCCAAGGAACGTCTCCACACCCCACGTCAGATTCAACTGCGACCGCGTCGCCGGCTCCGGCGTGAACGCCAGCAGTGGGATCGGCGAGCGGTAGCGGGACAGGCGGCGGACGGTGTCGCCGGACTGGGTGAAGGCGACCAGGAACCGGGCGCCGAGGAAGTCGCCGATCTCGGCTGCCGCGCGGGCCACCGCGCCGGCCTGGGTGCGGGGCTTGTTGCGTTCGGTCAGGGGCGGGAGGCCCTTGGCGAGGATGTCCTCCTCGGCCGCCTCGACGATCTTCGCCATCGTGCGGACCGTTTCGATGGGGTACTTGCCGACGCTCGTCTCGCCGGACAGCATCACCGCGTCCGTGCCGTCGATGACCGCGTTGGCCACATCCGACGCTTCCGCGCGCGTCGGGCGGGAGTTGTCGATCATCGAGTCGAGCATCTGCGTGGCCACGATCACCGGCTTGGCGTTGCGCTTGGCCAGCTTGATGGCGCGCTTCTGGACGATGGGGACCTGTTCCAGGGGCATCTCGACGCCCAGGTCACCGCGGGCGACCATGATGCCGTCGAAGGCGGCGACGATGTCGTCGATCGCGTCGACGGCCTGGGGCTTCTCCACCTTGGCGATGACGGGGAGGCGGCGGCCTTCCTCGTCCATGATGCGGTGGACGTCCTCGATGTCGCGGCCGCTTCGCACGAACGACAGGGCAATCACGTCGAAGCCGGTGCGCAGCGCCCAGCGGAGGTCGGCCTCGTCCTTCTCCGACAACGCGGGTACCGAGACCGCGACGCCCGGCAGGTTCAGGCCCTTGTTGTCGGAGACCATGCCGCCTTCGACGACTGTCGTGTGGACGCGTGGTCCGTCGACGGACGTGACTTCCAGGCAGACTTTGCCGTCGTCGACGAGGATGCGCTCCCCCGGGGTGACGTCGGCGGCGAGGCCGGAGTAGGTGGTGCCGCATTGCTGGCGGTCGCCCTCTGCGCCCTCCTCCACGGTGATGGTGAAGGTGTCCCCGCGTTCAAGGAGTACGGGTCCTTCGGTGAAGCGGCCGAGGCGGATCTTCGGGCCTTGAAGGTCGGCGAGGATGCCGACGCTGCGGCCGGTCTCGTCGGAGGCCTTTCGTACGTGCTGGTAGCGCTCTTCGTGGTCGGCGTAGCTGCCGTGGCTGAGGTTGAATCGGGCGACGTCCATTCCGGCGTCGACCAGTGCCTTTATCTGGTCGTAGGAGTCGGTGGCGGGGCCCAGGGTGCAGACGATTTTCGCTCGGCGCATGTTTCGACTCTATGACTTACCGGCGGGTAGTGAATTGGCCGCGTATGACTACTCAACAACCTTTGCGTGAAGGGCTATTGACAAGTGTTGAATTGTGCGGCGGGGTGCTCCGATGAGCGTTCGAAGCACCCCCGGTGAACGTGATGGCCGTTCATCCGTGACCGCAAGTGAATTCGAATTGCCGTGCATTCACAGCTTTCCGTGCATTCACAGCCGCGGCGGCGTCATCGTAAAGCGGGCGTTGACCTGGGCGTAGACGTGCTGGCGCTGGGGTTCGAGATCGAGGGGGGCGGCGGCGGTGTCTTCCGCGGCGCCGTAGGCCAGGGAGCGCATGCGGCTGCCGGGGGCCTGTGGGTAGGGCGGCGGGGCGTTCTCCGCGCCGATGTCGGCGAGTTCGACCAGTGCGGCCAGGGAGGTGCCGAGCGCTTCCGCGTACTCCCGCGCGCGCTGCACCGCCTCCCGTACTGCCTGTTGCCGTGCCTGCCGGTGGGCCGGGGAGTCGGGGCGCAGGGCCCAGTAGGGGCCGTCGACGCGGGTGAGGTCCAGGTCGGCCAGGCGTGTGGTGAGTTCGCCGAGGGCGGTGAAGTCGGTGAGTACGGCGGTGATGTGGACGCGGCCGTGGTAGGCGTGGACGCGTTCGCCGCGGCCTTTGTCCTTGAGTTCGGGGCTGATGGAGAAGGCGCCGGTTTCCAGTCGTTCGACTGCGTCGCCGTAGGTTTTGACGAGGTCGAGGACGGTGGTGTTGCGGCGGGTGAGGTCGTCCAGGGCGGCGCGGCGGTCTTTGCCGCGGGAGGCGACGGTGATGCCGATGCGGGCGATTTCGGGGTCGACTTCGAGGCGGGCTTCTCCGCGGACGGCGATGCGGGGGGCGTCGGGGGTGCCGTAGGGGACGGCGGGCTGAAGTTCCTCTGATGGGGCGGTCATACGTCCCACTCTGTCATCGTTTGCTGGGTTACGGGTGCTGCTGGTCATCAGATCGAAACCTGCGGGGGCTGTTGCTGCCTGCCATGGCCAGGTCAGAATCTACGCGCGTTGTTGACCGTTCGCCTGGGAGAAGCAGTCATGCCGTTGAACCGTCGGAAGTTCCTGAAGAAGTCTGCCGTGACCGGAGCGGGGGTGGCGGTGGCGGGTGCGGTGGCTGCCCCGGCGGCGCAGGCCGCGGAGACGGTGACGGGGTCGGGGCCGGCGAAGGGCTCTCGGCCGGTGAAGCGGTATTCGCTGACGGTGATGGGCACGACCGATCTGCACGGCAACATCTTCAACTGGGATTACTTCAAGGACGCTGAGTATGCGGACGCCAAGGGCAACGCGAAGGGTCTGGCGCGTGTCTCGACGTTGGTGAGCCAGGTGCGTGAGGAGAAGGGTCGGCGCAACACGCTGCTCATAGACGCGGGCGACACGATTCAGGGCACGCCGCTGACGTACTACTACGCGAAGGTGGATCCGATCACCGCGAAGGGTGGTCCGGTCCATCCGATGGCGGCGGCGATGAACGCGATCGGGTATGACGCGGTGGCGCTGGGCAACCACGAGTTCAACTACGGCATCGAGACGTTGCGCAAGTTCGAGGAGCAGTGCGACTTTCCGCTGCTGGGTGCGAACGCGCTGGACGCCAAGACCCTCAAGCCGGCCTTCCCGCCCTACTTCATCAAGAAGTTCTGCCCGCCGGGCCTGCCGCCGGTCAAGGTCGCGGTCCTCGGTCTGACCAACCCGGGCATCGCGATCTGGGACAAGGCGTACGTCGAGGGCAAGATGGTGTTCCCGGGCCTTGAGGAGCAGGCCGCGAAGTGGGTGCCGAAGCTGCGGTCGATGGGCGCGGACATCGTCGTCGTGTCGGCGCACTCCGGTTCGTCGGGGACGTCGTCGTACGGTGACCAGTTGCCGTACATCGAGAACTCGTCGGCGCTGGTGGCGCAGCAGGTGCCGGGTATCGACGCGATTCTGGTCGGGCACGCGCACACGGAGATCGCGGAGCTGCTGGTCACGAACGAGAAGACGGGCAAGACGGTCGTGCTGTCGGAGCCGCTGTGTTACGCGCAGCGGCTGACCCTGTTCGACTTCGAGCTGGTCTTCGCCAAGGGCCGCTGGACGGTCGAGTCGGTGAAGGCGACGGTGCGTGACTCGAAGACGGTCGCCGACGACCCGAAGATCACCAAGCTGTTGAAGGACGACCACGACATCGTGGTGGAGTACGTCAACCAGGTCGTGGGCACGGCGACCGAGAAGCTGACGACGGTCGATGCCCGTTACAAGGACGCCCCGATCATCGACCTGATCACGAAGGTGCAGGAGGATGTGGCGAAGGCGGCGCTGGCGGGCACGGAGTATGCCTCGCTGCCGGTCATCTCTCAGGGGTCGCCGTTCTCCCGTACTTCGGAGATTCCGGCCGGTGAGGTGACGATCCGGGATCTGTCGAGTCTGTATGTGTACGACAACACGCTGGTCGCGAAGCTGATGACGGGTGCGCAGATCAAGGCGTATCTGGAGTATTCGGCGGAGTACTTCGTGCAGACGGCGCCGGACGCGACGGTCGATGTGGAGAAGCTGACGAACGCGGGTGGCCGCCCGGACTACAACTACGACTATGTGTCGGGGCTGTCCTACGAGATCGACATCGCTCAGGCGGCCGGTTCGCGGATCAAGAACCTGTCGTACAACGGTGCCGCGCTGGACGACGCCCAGCGGTTCGTGTTCGCGGTGAACAACTACCGGGCCAATGGCGGCGGTGCGTTCCCGCATGTGGCGTCGGCTCAGGAGTTGTGGTCGGAGTCGACGGAGATCCGCACGCGGATCGCGGAGTGGGTGACCGCGAAGGGTGTGCTGGATCCGAAGGACTTCGCGTCGGTGGGCTGGAAGTTGACGCGGAACGGTACGCCGGTGTTCTGAGCGGTGATGCGTGAGGCGCCTGAGCGCCCCTCTTTGGGGGGTGGTCAGGCGCCTTTGCGTATGTCCTGGCGTCCCGTCAGCCCTTGAGTGGGACGACCGTTCCGCGTTGGGCGCCGATCTGGCGGGAGCGGACGTGGCGCGGTAGGGCCGGGTCGAGACCGAAGGTGGTGAAGGCGGTCCGGGTGGGCAGGGGGTAAGCCTCTTTGCCGGTGATGGAGTTGAGGATGGCGGCGCTGCGCCAGGCGGCGAGGCCGAGGTCGGGGGTGCCGATGCCGTGGGTGTGGCGTTCGGCGTTCTGGACGTAGATGTTGCAGCCGGAGCCGGTGATGGAGGGGTCCATGGCGAGGCGGTACTGGTCGTCGATGCGGGGGCGTTCTTTGCTGTCGAGGCGCATGTAGGGGTCGAGGCCGGCGAGGATGCGGCTGAGGGGGCGTTCGCGGTAGCCGGTGGCCAGGACGACGGCGTCGGTGGTGAGGCGTGAGCGGGTGTTCTGGTGGATGTGCTCGAGGTGGAGTTCCACCTTGGTGGTGGCGACACGGCCGGCGGTGCGGACGCGGACGCCGGGGGTGAGGACGGTGTCGGGCCAGCCGCCGTGCAGGGTACGGCGGTAGAGCTCGTCGTGGATGGCGGAGAGGGTGCCGGCGTCGATGCCCTTGTGGAGCTGCCACTGGGAGGTGAGGAGCTGGTCGCGGACGGGTTCGGTGAGGGCGTGGAAGTAGCGGGTGTAGTCGGGGGTGAAGTGTTCCAGGCCGAGCTTGGAGTACTCCATGGGGGCGAAGGCGTCGGTGCGGCCGAGCCAGTGCAGTCCCTCGCGTCCGAGGGGGCGGTGTCGGAGCAGGTCGAGGAAGACTTCGGCGCCGGACTGTCCTGACCCGATGACGGTGATGTGGTCGGCGGCGAGGAGTGTCTCGCGGTGGTCGAGGTAGTCGGCGGCGTGGATGACGGGGACGCCGGGTGCCTCGACGAGGGGCTTGAGTGGGTCGGGCACGTCGGGCTCGGTGCCGATGCCCAGGACGATGTTCTTGGCGTAGGTGCGGCCGAGGGCTTCGGCCTCTCCGTCGGGGCCGAGCTTGGTGAAGTCGACTTCGAAGACGTCGCGTTCGGGGTTGTAGCGGACGGCGTCGACCTGGTGGCCGAAGCTCAGTGCCGGGAGGTTCTCGCTGACCCAGCGGCAGTAGGCGTCGTATTCGGCGCGCTGGATGTGGAAGCGCTCGGCGAAGTAGAAGGGGAAGAGCCGGTCGCGGGTTTTGAGGTAGTTGAGGAAGGACCAGGGGCTGGCGGGGTCGGCGAGGGTCACCAGGTCGGCGAGGAAGGGGACTTGGATGCGGGCGCCTTCGATGAGGAGGCCGGGGTGCCAGGCGAAGGTGGGGCGCTGTTCGTAGAAGACGGCGTCGAGGCCGGTGAGGGGGTGGGCGAGGGCGGCGAGGGAGAGGTTGAAGGGGCCGATACCGATGCCGACGAGGTCGCGTGGGGTGTCGGGGTCGTCGGGGGTGTCGGGGTCGTGGCGTGGGGTTGTCCTGAGGGTGGGCTGCGGGCCGGTGTCGGGGACGGCGTGGGGGCCGGTGCCGGGGCTTGTCTGAGGGCGGGTGAAGGCGCTTGTCTGGGGGCGCGTGTGGGTGCCGGTGTGGGGGTTCGGCTGGGTGCCGGTGTGGGGGTTCGGCTGGGGGATCATCCGGGGGTGTTTCCTTCCACCAGTTTCAGGAGAGCGGCCAGGTCGTCCGGGCGTGTGTGGGGGTTGAGGAGCGTGGCTTTGAGCCACAGGCGCCCGTCTATCCGGGCCCGTCCGAGAACGGCGCGGCCGTCGGTGAGGAGCCTTCGGCGTACGGCTGCGACGGCGGCGTCGGTGGCGTGTGCGGGCCGGAACAGGACCGTGCTGATGGTGGGCGGGTCGTAGAGCTCGAATCCGGGGTGGTCGTGGACGAGGGCGGCGAACTCGCGGGCGTGGTCGCAGACTTGCTCGACGAGGCGGCCGAGGCCGCTGCGGCCGAGGGTCTTGAGGGTGACGGCGATCTTGAGGACGTCCGGTCGGCGGCTGGTGCGCAGGGAGCGGCCGAGGAGGTCGGGCAGGCCCGCTTCGGTGTCGTCGTGGGCGTTGAGGTAGTCGGCGTGGTGGTGGAGCGCGGTGAGGTCGTGCGGGTCGCTGACGGCGAGGAGGCCGGCGGCGACCGGTTGCCAGCCGAGCTTGTGCAGGTCGAGGGTGACGGTGTCGGCGGCGTCGAGGCCGGTGAGCCGGTCGCGGTACCGGTCGCTGAAGAGGAGGCCTGCGCCGTAGGCGGCGTCGATGTGGAGCCGGGCGCGGTGGGCGGCGCACAGGGCGGTGATCTCGGGGAGTGGGTCGATGAGTCCGGCGTCGGTGGTGCCCGCGGTGGCTGCCACCAGGTGGGGGCCGGGGAGCTGGGTGAGGGCCTCGTCGAGGGCGGCGGGGTCGAGCGTGCCGGCCGGGGCGGGTACGGCGACGGGTTCGGGCAGGCCGAGCAGCCAGGCGGCGCGGGGCAGCGAGTGGTGGGCGTTGGCCCCGTGGATCAGGCGAACGCCGGCGCCTTGGGCCTCTCGGGCGAGGAGGAGGGCCAGTTGGTTGGATTCGGTGCCGCCGGTGGTGAGGAGCGTGGCGCTGCCCCTCTCCTCTCCCACGCCGCCGAACACCTCCGCCGCGAGCGCCCCCGTCACCAACGTCTCCAGCTCCGACGCCCCGGGCGCCTGGTCCCAGGAGTCCAGCGAGGGGTTGAGGGCTGAGGCGGCGAGGTCGGCGGCGGTGGCGAGGGCGAGGGGTGGGCAGTGCAGGTGGGCGGCGCAGAGGGGGTCCGAGGGGTCGGTGGCGCCCGCTGCGAGGGCCCGCACCAGGTTGTGGAGGGCGTCCGGGTCGCCCTGGTGCGGGAGTACGTCCCCGACCGCGTCCCGCATGCGCGCGGCGACCGCGTCCGGGCCGCCGGCGGGCAGTGGTCCCCCGCGTGTTCGGGCGCCCTCGCTCAGTGCTTCGAGCACGGTGTCGAGCAACGGCCGCAGGGCGTGGGGACCTTCAGGGCCTGAAGCGAGCGACGGTGACGCGCTCATGGTGTCCTCCCGGGCGCAGGGCAAGAGGGACTTCCAGCTTGTACCCGGATGCGTGATCGCGCCCGAAAAGCCCAACGACAGGAACCCGAAAGGGGTAGTTGCGCGCGGGGAAAGCGTGTCGGGGGTGGTTTGCCGAAGGTGGCGGAGTAAGGGGCGGCGAGGGGCGGCGGCGGTCCTCTTCTGTCGAGGGCTGATCCTCCTGGGCGTGCAGGAAGATCAGCCCGCAGCATCGCTCCCCCGGGTGCCGGTGGCGTCTACGCCACCGGCACCAGCGTCACTCACCCTCCCGCACGCGCAGCGCCCGTGCCAGGTCGTCGAGTTGGTCGGCGAGCCTGCGTCGCAGCGCCGGGATCGGCTCGCCGTCGCGCAGGCATTCCTCGCCCAGTCGCAGGTTGTCGGCGTCGACGGCGTACGCGGGGAAGGCGCAGCGGCCGGCGGCGTCGGCGATGGCGGGGCCGCGGCGGGCGGCGACGGCGACCGCGTCCTCGTAGTAGCGCGGCACGTACTGCCGCACGAGGTCGGCCTGTTCGGGCTGCCAGAAGCCCTGGGCTGTGGCGATGAAGAGGTAGTTGGACAGGTCGGTGCCGTCGTCGGTGGCGAACATGGCGTCCCAGGCCTTTGCCTTGGCTTCGGCGTCGGGCAGGGCGGCCCGGCAGCGGGCGGCGCCCTCCTGGCCGGTGGCGCTCGGGTCGCGTGACAGTTCGTCGGCGATGGCGGCCTCGTCGACGGCGCCGAGGACGGCGAGGCGGCCGAGGACGCGCCAGCGCAGCTCGGGGTCGAGTTCGGGGCCGCCGGGCACGGTGCCGTCGGCGAGCCAGGCGGCGATGGTGTCGGGGTGGGCGGCGACGTCGATGAAGTGGCGTACGGCGATCAGGCGCAGTCCGGGGTGGTCGCCGTCCTCGGTGCGGCGGATGAGGTCGCGGCACAGGGAGGAGAGGGTGGCCAGGGCGGCGGGGCGCTGCTCGGGGGTGAGGTAGCGGTCGGCGACCTGGGTGGTGGCGAAGGCGAGGACACCCTGGACGATGGCGAGGTCGGTCTCGTGCGGCAGGTGGGTGCGGGCGGCCTCCAGGTAGGCACCGGCTGTCAGTTCGCCGTCGCGGACGGCGTCGCGCAGGGCGTTCCAGACGAGCGCGCGGGTGAGCGGTTCGGGCAGCCCGGCGAGGCTCGTGCGGATGGTTTCGAAGGATTCGGGTTCGAAGCGGATCTTGGCGTAGGTGAGGTCGCCGTCGTTGAGGAGGAGCAGTGCGGGGCGCTTGCCGATGGGCTGCGGGGCGGTGTGCGGGACGTCGAGGTCGAGGCGTTCGCGCAGGACGAGGTGGCCGTCGTTGTCGCCGAGGTCCAGGTCGTACAGGCCGACGGCGATGCGGTGGGGGCGGCTGCCGGCGTGGTCGACGGTGAGGCTGTACGTGCCGTTCTCGCCGGGGGTGACGGTGGGGGTGAGGGTGTCGACGCCGGTGGTGCGCAGCCAGCTGTCGGCCCAGGCGTGGACGTCGCGTTCGGTGGCGGCGGCGAGGGAGTCGATGAAGTCGGCGAGGGTGGCGTTGGCGAATTTGTGGCGGGCGAAGTGGGTGTTGATGCCGGCGAGGAAGTCCTTCTCGCCGAGCCAGGCCACCAGTTGGCGCAGTGCGGAGGCGCCCTTGGCGTAGGAGATGCCGTCGAAGTTGAGCATGGCCGTGGCGGTGTCGTGGACGGCTTCGGGGGCGACGGGGTGGGTGGAGGGGCGCTGGTCGGCGTCGTAGCCCCAGGCCTTGCGGGCGACGCCGAAGTCGGTCCAGGTGTCGGTGAAGCGGGTGGCCTCGGCGCAGGTCTGGTAGCCCATGTACTCGGCGAAGGACTCGTTCAGCCAGATGTCGTCCCACCAGCGCAGGGTGACGAGGTCGCCGAACCACATGTGGGCCATCTCATGGGCGATGACCATGGCGCGGGTCTGGCGCTCGGTGTCGGTGACGGCGGAGCGGTAGACGAACTCGTCGCGGAAGGTGACCAGTCCGGGGTTCTCCATGGCACCGGCGTTGAACTCGGGGACGAACGCCTGGTCGTAGGAGTCGAAGGGGTAGGGCTCGTCGAACTTCTCGTGGTAGCGGTCGAAGCACGCGCGCGTGACGTCGAGGAGTTCGTCGGCGTCCGTGTCGAGGTAGGGGGCGAGCGAGCGGCGGCAGTGCAGGCCGAAGGGCAGGCCTCGGTGTTCGGTGCGCACGGAGTGCCAGGGGCCGGCGGCGACGGCGACGAGGTAGGTGGAGATCAGCGGGGTGGACGCGGCCTGCCAGCGTCCGTCGCCGAGGTGTTCGGTGATGCCGTTGGCGAGGACGGTCCAGCCCTGGGGGGCCGTGACGGTCAGGTCGAAGACGGCCTTGAGGTCCGGCTGGTCGAAGGCGGCGAAGACGCGCTGGACGTCCTCCATGAACAGCTGGGTGTAGACGTAGGTCTCGCCGTCGGTGGGGTCGGTGAAGCGGTGCATGCCCTCGCCGGTGCGGGAGTAGCGCATGGCCGCGTCGACGCGCAGTTCGTGCTCGCCGGCGGTGAGGTTCTTCAGGGGCAGCCTGTTCCCGTCCAGGGTCTGCGGGTCGAGGGGTTGTCCGTCCAGCGTGACGGAGCGCAGTTCGGCCGGCTTGATCTCGACGAAGGTGTCCGTGTCCGCCTGGTCCGCGCGCGTGGTGAACCGGATGACGGTGCGGGAGTCGAAGGTCTCGTCCCCGGTGGTCAGATCGAGTTCGATGGTGTAGCGGTGGACGTCGAGGAGCAGGGCACGGGTCTGCGCTTCGTCGCGCGTCAGTACGGACATGCAGGACATGCTGCCTGATGCCGCTGACAAGACACAGGGGCTGATCAATAAGTGCGTTATGTCCGGCCCTTGGCCGATGTCGCCGCCGGGCTGTCCCGCTGGGGCGGGACGCGGGCGTCGGGGTGGGGCAGGGCGGGGCGTGGGCCGGGTTCCCGGCCGCCTGGGTCGTCCTTGATGCGGGCGCGTAACTCGTGGACCTCCCGCTCCAGGGTGCGCCGGCGCTGGTGGGAGTCGTACAGGTAGCGGACCTTGGTGCGCAGTGCCCAGGGTTCGATGGGTTTCATGACCAGGTCGGCGACGCCGAGTCCGAAGGCGGTCGCGGTCAGTTCGTGGTCCGCGCCGAAACCGGTGAGCAGGATGACCGGTATGTGCCGGGTCTGTTCCAGGCGCCGCATGTAGCGCACCACCTCCAGACCGCTGACGCCGGGCATCCGGACGTCCAGGAGCAGCAGGCCGACCTGCCCGCGGAGCACCTGCTTGAGCGCCTCGTCACCGCTGGTGGCACGGGCGAGCCGATAGCCCAGCGGCGCCAGGGCGCTCTCGAGCGCGTACAGCGTGTCCTCGTGGTCGTCGACGATGAGGATCTTGGCATCCGACGGCATGGCCCGACGTCCCTCCCGCGTGGACATCCAGGGTATGTCCGGGGCGCTGACGGGGAGTACGTGTCAGCTGGCATGGAGTGCACAGCGCAGCATGCCCGGCATCGGCCGCCGTGTCACTCCCTCGGGAGGGTCCGTCCAGGTCCTGTCGGCATATTCGCGTCGTCCGCCGGGAGGGCGGGCGGGAATGCGGCGAGAGAGCCTGCGCGCCTACGGCCGGTTCGCCGTGGGCGCGGCGCCGTTGATCGTGTCCTCGGCGATGCTCTCGTGGTGCCTGATCACTTCGGCGATGATGAAGTTGAGGAACTTCTCGGCGAAGGCCGGGTCGAGCTTGGCGTTTTCGGCGAGCGTGCGCAGGCGGGCGATCTGGCGGCCCTCACGGGCGGGGTCGGCGGGCGGCAGCTGGTGCTTGGCTTTGAGGTGGCCGACCTGCTGGGTGCACTTGAAGCGTTCGGCGAGCATGTGGACGACGGCCGCGTCGATGTTGTCGATGCTGTCGCGCAGCCGGGCGAGCTCCTCGCGGACGCGGGGGTCGACATCGCCGGGGGACATGTTGCTGGTGGTCATGAGGGCCCAGCCTACGGGGCTCCTCACAGGGGCGTTCGTTCGATCACGGGTGGATCGTCGGGGTCGGGGACCTGGTTGCTCCAGCCGCCGGGGACGGTGCGGCCCTGCTGGGCGCGGAAGCGGACGGGGGCCACGCCGACGCGGCGGGTGAACAGGCGGGAGAAGTAGGCGGGGTCGTCGTAGCCGACGCGGCGGGCGACGGCCGCGACGGGCAGCTCGGTGGCGGCGAGGAGTTCCTTGGCGCGGCCCAGGCGGATGCCGAGCAGATAGTCCTTGGGGCTGCAGCCGGCGCCGCGCCGCACGGCGGTGCGCAGTTCGGCGAGGGTCATGCCGTGCCGGGCGGCGTGCTCGGCGACCGTGAGCGGCAGGCACGCGTCGCGTGCCAGCGCCTTGAGGACCGCCTCCCCGTCGGGGGCGAGGTCGGCGCGGGCGCGGCGCAGGGCGACGAGGAGCTCGTGGACGGCGGCGCCGGTCTCGACCTCCAGGAGGGGGTTGTCGCGGCGGGCGGCGCGCACCATGCGTCCGATGACGGCACGCGGGCCGGAGGCGTCGGAGAGGGGCACGACGGGGCGGTCCGGTTCGATGTAGCCGAGTTCGGTGTACGTCGTGGTGGCGGGCCCGGCGAAGTCGACGAAGCCCTCGTCCCAGCCGGTGCCGGGGTCGGGCGCGTAGTGGTGCGGCACACCGGGGGTGAGCCACAGCAGCGCGGGTGCGGTGACGGTCGTACGGCGGCTGTCGGGGCCCTCGTACCAGCCGCCGCCCGCGTTGATGACGACGGCGACGTGGTGGTCGAGGGTGCGGGGGCCGACGGTGGGCAGGGCGCCGTACTGCAGGCCGACGCCGAGGCAGACGAGGCCGAGCCGGTGGTGGGCGGGGCCGGGCGTGAAGAACCGCATCCAGGTGTGGTACATCCGCGGTCCTCTCCGGGCGGCTGCGTCGTTTCGGTCCAAGCAGCGCCGATCTTTGTCCATGGACCTGATCACCGCCAGAGGTGAGGGTGGGCGCATGAGCGAGTTCAGGGTGGGGGACGAGGACTTCCTGCTGGACGGCAGGCCGGTGCGGCTGCTGTCCGGCGCGCTGCACTACTTCCGGGTGCACGAGGCGCAGTGGGGGCACCGGCTGGCGATGCTGCGGGCGATGGGCCTCAACTGCGTGGAGACGTATGTGCCGTGGAACCTGCACGAGCCGAGTCCCGGGCACGGCCGGGACGTGCAGGCGCTGGGTCGTTTCCTGGACGCGGCGCGGGAGGCGGGGCTGTGGGCGATCGTGCGGCCGGGGCCGTACATCTGCGCCGAGTGGGAGAACGGCGGGCTGCCGTACTGGCTGACGGCCGAGGTGGGCGCACGCGCGCGTACGCGTGACGAGCGCTATATGGCGTATGTGGCGAGCTGGTTCCGGCGGCTGCGGCACGAGATCGTGCCCCGGCAGATCGACCGCGGCGGACCGGTGATCATGGTGCAGGTCGAGAACGAGTACGGCAGCTACGGCTCGGACGCCGAGTATCTGCGCCGCCTGGCCGACCTGCTGCGAGAGTACGGCGTCACGGTCCCGATGTTCACCTCGGACGGCCCCGAGGACCACATGCTCTCCGGCGGCTCGATCCCCGGAGTCCTGGCGACGGTGAACTTCGGCTCCCACGCACGCGTGGCCTTCGAGACACTGCGCCGGCACCGCCCCGACGGTCCGCTGATGTGCATGGAGTTCTGGTGCGGCTGGTTCGACCACTGGGGCGGCGAGCACGTCGTACGGGATCCCGGGGACGCGGCGGCGGCCCTGCGGGAGATCCTGGAGTGCGGGGCGTCGGTCAACCTGTACATGGCGCACGGCGGCACCAGTCTCGCCGGCTGGGCGGGCGCCAACCGGGGCGGCGGCGCGCTGCACGACGGCCCGCTGGAGCCCGACGTGACGTCCTACGACTACGACGCCCCGATCGACGAGTACGGCCGGCCCACGGCGAAGTTCTGGGCCTTCCGCGAGGTCCTCGCCGAGTACGCCGAGGGCCCTCTCCCCGAAGTCCCGCCCGCACCCGCCTCGTTGGGCATATCGACCGAGGCGGTCCTGACCGGCTGGGCGCCCCTGAGCGACGTACTTCAGACGCTGGGCGGCCCGGAGACGTCCGGTCCCGTCCCGCCCACCTTCGAGGAACTGGGCGTCGAGCGGGGCCTGGTGCGGTACGAGGTGACGGTGCCGGGGCCGCGGCAGCCGTATCCGCTGATGGTGCGCGGGCTGCGGGACCTGGCCGTGGCGTACGTCGACGGGGAGCCGGCCGGGGTGCTCACCGAGGAGGACGCGTGTCTGAAGGAGCCCGTCGCCGGGTACGCGCGCGTGGAGCTGTGGGTGGAGTCCCTGGGGAGGGTCAACTACGGGCCGCGGCTGGGCGAGCCCAAGGGGATCACCGGGGGCGTGCTGCACGAGCGGCAGTATCTGCACGACGTACGCGCGCGTGGGCTGCGGCTGGAGGCGCTGGACGACGTCGAGCGGGTCCGGGCGGTGCCGTCGCGGGAACTGCCCGAGGGCGGGGCCCCGGGTCTGTACCGGGGCACCGTCACGGTGCGGGGCGCCGGTGACGCCCGCCTGGAGCTGCCGGGCTTCACCCGTGGGTTCGTGTGGATCAACGGCTTCGGTCTCGGCCGTTACTGGTCCACGGGCCCGCAGCGCTCGCTGTACGTCCCGGGGCCCGTGCTGCGGGAGGGAGCCAACGAGGTGTGGGTGCTGGAGTTGGCGGAGACGGCCCGGTCGGGGTCCGGCGAGGCGGGTGCCCCGGTGCTCCGGGCCGTCTGACGCAACCCTGCTGACGTGCCCCTGGTACGGAGGCTGCCTACAGGGCGTTCGCCGCGCGGGCGATGTCCTTAGCGAAGGTGCTGACCTCGGTGTAGACGCCGGGCACACCTGTGCGGGCGCAGCCGTCGCCCCAGCTGACGATGCCGACCTGGATCCACTTGCCCGCGTCGTCCTTACGGAACATGGGGCCGCCGGAGTCGCCCTGGCAGGTGTCGATGCCGCCGCTCTGCCAGCCGGCGCACAGTTCCTCCTTCGACACCAGCCGGTTCCCGTAGTGGCGCTTGCAGACGCGGTCGGCGACGAAGGGAACGGTGGCCTTGCGGAGCTTGGTCGTGCCCGTGCCGGCTCCCTCCTGGGTGTCGCCCCACCCGGCGATCGTGAACATGCCGCGGTTGTAGCGGTCCGTGGTGGCGATCTTCAGCGTCGGCTTGTCGATGGGCCGGGCGAGCTTGATCAGCGCCCAGTCCTTGCCGCTGCCGTCGTAGCCCGGGGCCACCTTGACCTTCTTCGACTTGACCTTGATCGCGGCGGAGGAGTCGAGATCGTTGACACCAGCGGTGACGGTGATGCTGGTGTCGTTTCCGGAGCCGCTCATGCAGTGGGCGGCGGTCAGCACGACGTCCTTCTTGTAGAGCGCCCCTCCGCAGCCCATCGAGAGATGGACCATGAACGGGAACTCGTTCTGCGCGGCGGGCGTTCCACCGACGACGCGGGTGGACGCGGCCTGCGCGCTGAGGGGCTGAAGGGAGGCGACCGCGAGGGCCACGGCACCGACCGCCGCGGCTCTTTTGGCCAGGGTTATGCCGCTTCTCTTCGGCGAGCTGAGGGTCAACGTACGTCCTTTCATGGCGTGTTGAGCGGCCCGCAGTATGAAGATCAGGTGGCATGCTTGACAAGGACGGATCTCACGCCCCGGGCATGGAACCTCGCCGGGGAAAAACCCCTCACATCCCCGTAGAGTGGAATCGGGTTCAAGGCGTCTTGGGGGTACGGGCGTGGCGAACGGCGGACCGGTCCAGCACGGCTTCCCACACCTTCAGACGGTGCGGGCCTCGATCACCGCGCTCTACAGGCGGCTGTCGTACGACACCGTCCAGACGTTCGCGACCAGCGTGCTGCCGGCCGATGTGGCGTTCTGCGACACGGACGATCTGTATCTGGGTGCGCAGCGGGTGGCGCGTGAGCTGGTGCGGCACTACCACCTGCCGGACGCCCGCCTGATCGTCAGCTTCCGGGAGATGTCGCACGCCGCGAACGTCGAACTCGCGGCCGGGCCCGAGTACTTCGTCGAGCTGAACGACCGTTTCCGCACCCATCGCCGGGACATCGGAGCGGCCCTCGCCCACGAGGTGATGCATGTGTACCTGCACCGCCTGGGCCTGTCCTTCCCCGGCACCCGGGACAACGAGATCCTCACCGACACGGCGACGACGTATCTCGGCGCGGGCTGGCTGCTCCTCGACGCGTACCGGGAGGACGCGGCGTCGTCGCAGAAGCTGGGGTATCTGACGCCGGAGGAGTTCGGGTACGTCCTCGCCAAGCGGGCGCTGGTCTTCGCCGAGGATCCGTCGGTGTGGTTCACCAGTCCGCAGGCGTACACGGCGTATGGGAAGGGCCTTGCCGAGGCCCGGCGCGACGAGCAGCAGCCGCCGCTGACGGCGGCGGGGTGGGCGGGGCGGCGGCGGTACGCGCGGGATCGGCGGCATGCCCAGGAGCGGGATGGGGTGGGGGCGCAGGCGGGGGTGCCGTATGCGTTCACGCCCGATGGGCGGGGGCCGTTGCGGGTGTCGTTTCCGTGTCCGACGTGTCAGCAGCGGATTCGGGTGCCGGTGCGGGGGCGGGTTCGGGCGCGGTGTGGGTTGTGCCGGACGGTACTGGAGTGCGACACGTAGGGGTTTTTCGCCCCCGCCGCCCCTACCCGTCCCATCCTCAAGGGGCTCCGCCCCTTCGACCCCGGCCAGGGGGCTCTGCCCCCTGGACCCCCGCTCCTCAAACGCCGGAGGGGCTGAATTTCAGCCTGCCCGGGCCGAAGCGGGGGTCTGGGGGCGGCGGGGGCGGAGAACCCCTCACGCGCCGTACACGGGCCCCGGCACCTCCGCCTCCCCCAACAGCTTCAGCACCGTCTCCCCCGCCCCCTCCGGCGTCCACCGCGCCCCCTTGTCCGCACTCGGCCCCGCCCGCCACCCCTCCATGACCGTGATCCGGCCACCCTCCGCCTCGAAGACCCGCCCCGTCACACCCTCGCTCCCCGCCGAGCCCAGCCACACGGCCAACGGGGAGACGTTCGCCGGGGCCATGGCGTCGAAGCCGGCGTCAGGGGCCGCCATCGACGCAGCGAAGGTACGTTCCGTCATGCGGGTACGGGCCGCCGGGGCGATCGCGTTGACCTGAACGCCGTAGCGGCCCAGCTCGGCCGCCGCGACCAGGGTCAGGGCGACGATGCCGGCCTTCGCGGCGCTGTAGTTGGCCTGGCCGAGCGAGCCCAGCAACCCCGCCCCACTGCTCGTGTTGACGACCCGGGCGACCGGCGTGCGACCCGCCTTCGCCTCCGCCCGCCAGTGCGCGGCCGCGTGCTTCAGGGGAAGGAAGTGACCCTTGAGGTGGACCCGTACGACGGCGTCCCAGTCGTCCTCGTCGAGGTTGACGAGCATCCGGTCGCGCAGGAAGCCGGCGTTGTTGACGAGGGTGTCGAGACGGCCGTACGTCTCCAGCGCGGTCGCCACCAGGGACGCCGCCCCGGTGCTCGTCGCGATGTCGCCGCCGTGCGCGATCGCCTCGCCGCCCGCCGCGCGGATCTCGTCGACCACCTGCCGGGCCGGGTTGCCGACGGCCACCTGCCGTGCGGGGCCCTCAACGGTCACCTGCCGCGCCGGACCCTCGACCACCACCTGCCGCGCAGAGCCCTCGGCGGCCACCCCTGGCCCGGGACTGTCGACGGCGGCCACCTCCCGCGCAGAGCCGTCGGCCGCCACCTCCCCCGCAGGACCGCCGGCGGCCGGCGTGCCGTCGAGGTCCACCCCGAGATCGTTGACGACGACCCTCGCTCCCGCCGCCGCGAACGCGAGCGCATGCGCGCGCCCGAGCCCCCGACCCCCGCCGGTGACGATCACGACCCGCCCCTCACACATCCGGCTCATGTCATGCCTCCTTGTTGACCGTTGCGGCGTCCAGGAACGCGGGTCGCTCGCCCCCGCCGTGCACGAGAAGGCTCGCCCCGCTGATGTAGGCGGCGGCGTCGGAGGCGAGGAAGACGGCGGCCGCGCCCACGTCGGACGGTTCGGCGAGGCGACCGAGCGGGACGGTGCGGGAGACACCCGCGATGCCCTCCTCGCCCCCGTAGTGGAGATACGACTGCTCCGTGCGGACCATGCCGACGACCAGCGTGTTCACCCGGACCTCCGGCGCCCACTCCACCGCCATCGAACGGGCCAGGCTCTCCAGCCCGGCCTTGGCCGCCCCGTACGCCGCCGACCCGGGCGACGGACGGCCACCGCTGACGCTGCCGATCATCACCACCGAGCCCCGCACACGCCTCAGGTGCTCGTAGGCGGCCAACGACGCCGTCAGCGGGGCGAGAAGGTTCAGCTCCACCACGCGCGCGTGCCGCTCGGCATCCGCGTCCGTCAACCGTCGGTACGGTGTGCCACCCGCGTTGTTGACGAGGACGTCGAGGCGGGGCAAGGCCGCGAAGAAGGCCCGTACGGCTGCCGGGTCGCGGAGGTCGAGCGGCCTGAACTCGGCTCCGGCCAGCGGGACTTCGGGCGGTCTGCGTGCACAGACCACGACATCCGCGCCGACCTCGGCAAAAGCCCTCGCCACCCCCGCACCGACGCCCCGGGTACCGCCCGTGACGACCACGACCTTCCCGTCCAGCCCCATCCCCGGCTACCCTTCACCTAACAAACGTTTGGTGGAAAGGTAGCTGATGCGGCCATGGGTGTCTCCACCTCGCCCCCGGAAAAGGGGCCCGGAAAAAATGGAATCGCCGTCGTCACGGTCGACTTCCCGCCGGTGAACGCCCTGCCGGTGAAAGGCTGGTTCGCCCTGGCCGACGCCGTGCGGGCGGCGGGACGCGACCCGGGGGTCCGGTGTGTCGTCATCACGGCCGAGGGGCGCGGGTTCAACGCGGGCGTGGACATCAAGGAGTTGCAGAGGGACGGGCACAGCGCGCTGATCGGCGTCAACCATGCCTGCGCGGAGGCCTTCGGCGCGGTGTACGACTGCGAGGTGCCCGTCGTCGCGGCCGTGCACGGCTTCTGTCTGGGCGGCGGTATCGGCCTGGTGGGCAACGCGGACGCGATCGTGGCGAGCGAGGACGCCACCTTCGGGCTGCCCGAGCTGGACCGGGGAGCGCTGGGCGCGGCCACCCATCTGGCCCGGCTGGTCCCCCAGCATCTGATGCGCGCGCTGTACTACACCTCGCGCACGGCGACCGCGGCCGAGCTGCACGCGCACGGCTCGGTGTGGCGGGTCGTGCCGCGCGCGGAACTGCGCGCCGCGGCCCTGGAGTTGGCCGGCGAGATCGCCGCCAAGGACGGGCAGCTGCTGCGCCTGGCCAAGGCCGCCATCAACGGCATCGATCCGGTCGACGTGCGCCGCGGCTACCGCTTCGAGCAGGGCTTCACCTTCGAGGCCGGCCTCAGCGGGGTGGCCGACCGGGTCCGTGACACCTTCGGCAAGGCGCAGGAGGGGGCGTAGATGAGCGACAAGACAATGAGCGCCGAGCAGGCCGTCTCCCGGCTGCACAGCGGCATGACCCTCGGCATCGGCGGCTGGGGCTCACGCCGCAAGCCGATGGCCCTGGTCAGGGCAGTGCTCAGGTCCGAGGTCACCGACCTCACCGTCGTCTCGTACGGCGGCCCGGATGTCGGCATGCTCGCCGCCGCCGGGCGGATCCGCAGGCTGGTCGCCCCCTTCGCCACCCTCGACTCCATCCCCCTCGAACCGCACTTCCGCGCGGCCCGGGAGCGCGGCGCCTTCGACATGATGGAGGTCGACGAGGCGATGTTCATGTGGGGGCTGCACGCGGCCGCGAACCGGCTGCCCTTCCTGCCGGTGCGGGCCGGGATCGGTTCGGATGTGATGCGGGTCAACCCGGGCCTGCGGACGGTGACGTCGCCGTACGACGACGCCGAGACGTTCGTCGCCATGCCCGCGCTGCGACTCGACGCGGCCCTGGTCCACGTCAACCGCGCCGACCGGCTGGGCAATGGGCAGTGTCTGGGACCCGATCCGTACTTCGACGACCTGTTCTGCGAGGCGGCCGACGCGGCGTACGTCTCGTGCGAACGCATCGTCGACACGGCCGAGTTGACGAAAGACGCGGCCCCGCAGTCGCTGCTGATCAAGCGGCACACGGTGACCGGTGTCGTCGAGGCCCCGAACGGGGCGCACTTCACGTCCTGTGCGCCCGATTACGGCCGGGACGAGGCCTTCCAGAAGACGTACGCGACCACGCCCTGGCCGCGGTTCGCGGCGCGGTTCCTCGACGGGGACGAGCAGGCGTACCAGTCGGCGGTCGGGGAGGGCTCATGACGGCGACGGAGGCCACCCGCACACCTCTTCTCCCGCCCACCCGTGCCGAGTACTGCGTGATCGCCTGCGCCGAGGCCTGGCGCGACGCGGGTGAGATCCTGGCGAGCCCGATGGGCCTGATCCCGTCGGTGGGGGCCCGGCTGGCACGGCTCACGTTCTCGCCGGACCTGCTGCTGACCGACGGCGAGGCGATGCTCGTCCGCCCGGACGGGACCACCGAGGGCTGGCTGCCGTACCGACAGCACCTGGCCCTGGTCACCGGGGGCCGACGGCACGTGATGATGGGCGCGAGCCAGATCGACCGCTTCGGCAACCAGAACATCTCGTGCATCGGCAACTGGGAGCGGCCGAAGCGGCAGCTGCTCGGGGTGCGCGGGGCGCCGGTCAACACGCTCAACAATCCGACCAGTTACTGGATCCCGAGGCATTCCCGGCGGGTCTTCGTCGAGAAGGTCGACATGGTGTGCGGGGTCGGCTACGACCACGCGGGCGGCGCCCCGTATCACCGCATCCCTCGTGTCGTCTCCGACCTCGGCGTCTTCGACTTCGCCACGCCCGACCACACGATGCGTCTGGCCTCGCTCCATCCGGGAGTCACCCTGGAGCAGGTCAGGGAGGCGACCGCGTTCGACCTGGTCGTCCCGGACGATGTGCCGCCGACCCGCGAACCCACCGCCGATGAACTGCGCCTCATCCGCGAGGTCATCGACCCCGCGAACACCCGCACCAGGGAGGTCGGTGCGTGATGAATCCGGCGATGGAGACGCCGCTGACCCGGCTGGTCGGGGTCCGCCACCCGATCGTGCAGACGGGGATGGGCTGGGTGGCGGGCCCGCGGCTGGTCTCGGCGACGGCGAACGCGGGTGCGCTGGGCATCCTGGCCTCCGCGACGATGACCGTCGACCGGCTGCGTGCGGCGATACGCGAGGTCAAGTCCCGTACGGGCGCGCCGTTCGGGGTGAATCTGCGCGCGGACGCCTCGGACGCCGGTGACCGGGTCCGCATCGTGATCGACGAGGGTGTGCGCGTCGCCTCCTTCGCTCTCGCGCCGTCCCCCGCGCTGATCGCCGAGCTCAAGGACGCGGGCGTGATCGTCATCCCCTCGATCGGCGCCCGGCGGCATGCCGAGAAGGTCGCGGCCTGGGGCGCGGACGCGGTGATCGTGCAGGGCGGGGAGGGCGGCGGACACACCGGCGAGGTCGCGACGACGGTGCTGCTGCCCCAGGTGGTCGACGCCGTGGACATACCGGTCGTGGCGGCGGGCGGCTTCTTCGACGGACGGGGACTGGTCGCGGCGCTGGCCTACGGGGCGGCGGGCGTCGCGATGGGCACGCGGTTCCTGCTGACGTCGGACTCGACGGTGCCGGATGCGGTGAAGGCGCGGTATCTGGCGGCGACGGTCAGGGACGTGACGGTGACCCGAGCGGTCGACGGCCTGCCGCACCGCATGCTGCGTACGGACCTGGTGGCCGCGCTGGAGAACTCCGGCCGCACGAAAGCCCTGGTGCACGCGGTCCGTCGCGCGGCCGGCTTCCGGAAACTGTCGGGGCTGACCTGGCGGCAACTGATCCACGACGGCCTGGCGATGCGGCACGGCAAGGACCTCACCTGGAGCCAGGTCCTGCTCGCCGCCAACACCCCGATGCTGCTCAGATCGGCGATGGTCGACGGCCGTACGGATCTCGGAGTCATGGCCTGCGGACAGGTCACCGGGGTGATCGACGACCTGCCGTCGTGCGCGGAGCTGGTGGAACGGATCATGAAGGAGGCCGAGGAGGCGCGGGACCGCCTCACGCAGTGAGGGCTACCACCTCTCGATGATCGTCACATTGGCCTGCCCTCCGCCTTCCGCCCTCCGCCCTCCGCCCTCACACATCGACACCACCCCCACGGCCTCCTCGCACTGCTCGGCCCCGGAGGGCCTCCCAGGCTTCGGGAGCCTGCGCCGGACTCCGTCCGCCGGAGTGAGCGCCCGCCCGTGCACCCCTCGTCTCAGAGCCGCTCGATGATCGTCACATTGGCCTGTCCCCCGCCCTCGCACATCGTCTGCAGTCCGAACCGGCCCCCCGTACGCTCCAGTTCGTGCAGCAGGGTGGTCATCAGCTTCACACCCGTCGCCCCCAGCGGATGCCCCAGAGCAATCGCACCGCCATTGACATTGACCTTCTCCGGGTCCGCACCGGTCTCCTTCAGCCACGCCAGGACGACCGGCGCGAAGGCCTCGTTGATCTCCACGAGGTCGATGTCGTCGATGGTCAGGCCGGTCTTCTTCAGGGCGTGGGCGGTGGCGGGGATGGGGGCGGTGAGCATGCGGATGGGATCCTCACCGCGCACCGAGAGGTGGTGCACCCGGGCCCGGGGCGTGAGCCCATGCTCGCGCACCGCCCGCTCCGAGGCCAGCAACATCGCCGCCGCGCCGTCGGAGACCTGCGAGGAACAGGCGGCCGTGATCGTGCCACCGTCGATGACGGGCTTGAGCCCGGCCATCTTCTCCAGGGAGGTGTCCCGGCGCGGCCCCTCGTCGACGGCGACCCGACCGTAGGGCACGAGCTCGCGCTCGAAGCGGCCCTCGTCGATCGCCCGCAGCGCCCGCCGGTGCGAGCGCAGCGCGAACTCCTCCTGGTCCTGCCGGCTGATCCCCCACTTCGCGGCGATCATCTCGGCGCCCACGAACTGGTTGACGGGCTTCTCCCCGTACCGCGCCCGCCAGCCCTCACTGCCCGCGAAGGGCCCCGCCGTCAGCCCCAGCGGCTCCGCGGCCTGCCGGGTGGCGAAGGCGATGGGGATCATCGACATGTTCTGCACGCCGCCCGCGACCACCAGATCCTGGGTGCCGGACAGCACACCCTGCGCCGCGAAGTGCACGGCCTGCTGCGAGGACCCGCACTGCCGGTCCACGGTCACCCCCGGCACCTCCTCCGGCAGCCCGGCCGCCAGCCAGCAGGTCCGCGCGATGTCGCCGGCCTGCGGCCCCACGGCGTCCAGGCAGCCGAAGACGACGTCCTCGACGGCGGCCGGATCCATGCCCGCGCGCGAGACGAGTTCCCTGAGGACATGCGCGCCCAGGTCGGCCGGATGGACCCCGCTGAGCCCTCCTGCGCGCCGCCCGACGGGCGTACGGACCGCTTCGACGATGTATGCCTCGGCCATGGCGACTCCCCAGACTCCTCGGTGAGTTACTTACGTACGGCGATCCCGTCCAGCACCATCGACAGGTACTGCCGGGCGATCTCCTCCGGGCTGTGCTGTCCACCGGGCCGGTACCAGGACGCGGCGACCCACACCGTGTCCCGCACGAACCGGTAGGTGAGCCGGACATCGAGGTCGGACCGGAACACCTCGGCCGCGACCCCGCGCTCCAGCGTGGACAGCCACGCCTTCTCGAACTTGCGCTGCGACTCGGCGAGGAACGCGAACCGCTCCTGCGCCACCAGCTGTCTGTTCTCCTTCTGGTAGATCGCGACGGCGGCACGGTGCCGGTCGATCTCCCGGAACGACTCGGTGACCAGCGCCTGAAGCGTCTCGCGCGGGTCCAGCTCGGCCGCCAGGACGGCGTCGTAGCCGCTCCACAGCTCGTCGAGGAAGGACCGCAGGATCTCCTCCAGCATCGACTCCTTGGAGTCGAAGTGGTAGTAGAGGCTGCCCGCGAGCATGCCCGCGTGGTCGGCGATCTTGCGTACGGTGGTGGCGTTGTAGCCCTGCTCGGCGAAGACCTCGGCGGCGGTGTCGAGGAGTTCGCGGCGCCTGGCGGCTGCGGCGGTCACCTGGGGCTTCTTCTTGGTCGGCACGGGTCCATTGTCGTCCTAGGCGTGCTGGCTGCTGACGGAGACGATCTCTCCCGTCATGTACGAGGAGTAGCCGGACGCCAGGAAGACGATGACGTTGGCCACCTCCCAGGGCTCGGCGTACCGCCCGAAGGCCTCGCGCGCGGTCAGTTCCTCCAGCAGCTCGGGGGTCGTCACCTTCGCCAGGTGCGGATGCATGGCGAGGCTCGGCGACACCGCGTTGACCCGCACCCCGTACTCGGCCGCCTCGACGGCGGCGCACCTGGTCAGCGCCATCACGCCCGCCTTCGAGGCCGCGTAGTGCGCCTGCCCGGCCTGGGCGCGCCAGCCGACGACGGAGGCGTTGTTGACGATCACGCCGCCACGCCCGTCCGCGCGAAACAGCCGTAGCGCCGCCCGCACGCACCGGAATGTGCCGTTCAACGTCACGTCCAGCACCCTCGCCCACTGCTCGTCGGTCATGTCGACGAGGGGTGAAGTCCCGCCGAGGCCCGCGTTGTTGACGACCACGTCGAGCCGGCCGTGCTCCTGTACGGCGGTGTCGAACAGCGCCTGCACCTGCGTCTCGTCGGTGACATCGCACACCGCGGACGCCACCGCGCCCTCGAACTCCCGGGCCAGCTCCGCCTCGCACTCCTTCAGTCGCCGCGCGTGCGCGTCGCTGATCAGCACGCGCGCGCCCTCTTCGAGGAAGCGGCGCGCGGTCGCCCCGCCGATGCCCGCGCCCGCCGCCGCGGTGATGACGGCGGTGCGCCCGCGGAGCAGTCCGTGCCCGGGAACGTACGCCGGCGCCTCGACGTTTGTCATAGCAGCACGCTAACCTACCAAACACTTGTTAGGGAAGAACTCGTGAGGAGGGAGGGCGACCGTGGACCTCACCCACTCCGCCGCCGACGAGGCGTTCCGCGCCGAGGCCCGCGCCTGGCTCCACGCGCATGTGCCGCCCGATCCGCTCCCCTCCCTGGAGACCGGGGAGGGCTTCGCGGCGCACCGGGCGTGGGAGGCCGAACTGGCGGCGGACCGCTGGTCGGTGGTGAACTGGCCGACGGCGTACGGCGGCCGGGACGCCACACTCGTGCAGTGGCTGCTGTTCGAGGAGGAGTACTACGCGGCGGGCGCCCCCGGCCGCGTCAATCAGAACGGCATCAGTCTCCTCGCCCCGACCCTCATCGATCACGGCACCGAGGAGCAACGCGCCCGTGTGCTCCCTCCCATGGCCACCGGCGAGGTGATCTGGGCGCAGGCGTGGTCGGAGCCGGAGGCGGGTTCCGACCTGGCGTCCCTGAGGTCCGGGGCCACCCGCACGGAGGGCGGCTGGCTGCTGTCCGGCCAGAAGACCTGGTCGTCGCGCGCCGCCTTCGCCGACCGCGCGTTCGGCCTGTTCCGCACCGACCCGGACGCGCCGAAGCCCCACCAGGGCCTGACCTACCTGATGTTCGACCTGCGCGCCCCCGGTGTCACGGTCCGCCCCATCGCCCGCCTGGACGGCAAGCCCGCCTTCGCCGAGCTGTTCCTGGACGAGGTGTTCGTACCGGACGAGGACGTGATCGGCGAGCCGGGCCAGGGCTGGCGCATCGCCATGTCGACGGCGGGCAACGAGCGCGGCCTGATGCTCCGCTCCCCCGGCCGTTTCCTCGCGAGCGCCGACCGGCTGCACCGGCTCTGGCAGGCCCAGGGCAGCCCGGAGAGCAGCGAGAACCGCGTGGCCGACGCCCTGATCGGCGCCCGCGCCTACCAGCTCTTCACCTTCGCCGCCGCCTCCCGCTTCCTCGACGGCGAGTCGATCGGCCCGGAGTCCAGCCTGAACAAGGTCTTCTGGTCGGAGTACGACATCGCGCTGCACGAGACTGCGCTCGATCTGCTGGGCGCCGAGGGCGAGTTGGCCGACACCGACTGGTCCGAGCGGTACGTCTTCTCCCTCGCCGGCCCCATCTACGCCGGGACGAACGAGATCCAGCGCGACATCATCGCCGAGCGGTTGCTGGGCCTGCCGAAGGGGCGACGCTGATGCGACAGGGCTCCGCCGATGCCAAGGGGAACACCACGGGCGCCGAGGCGCGGGCCGGCCGCGGCCGGCTTGGGCCGACGTCGACGCCAACCGGGACGTCGGCGGGGACGCCGGCGGGGACACCGCGGCCGCTGAAGGGACCTCTGCCGAAGGGACCTCGCTGATGCGCTTCCTCCTCGACACCGAGCAGCGTGCCTTCGCCGACTCGCTGAACGCCATGCTGGCTGCCGCGGACACGCCCTCGGCCGTACGGGACTGGAGCCGCGGCGAGCATGCGCGGGGCCGTGCGTTGTGGTCCCGTATCGCCGAGACGGGGGTGTTCGCACTGGCGGTTCCGGAGGCGTACGAGGGGATGGGCCCACGGCCCGTCGAACTTGCCGTCGCCTTCCTGGAGTTGGGGCGTCACGCGGTTCCGGGACCGCTGGTGGAGACGGTCACGGCAGCGATCCTGCTCGCCGACCTGCCGGACCCCGGCCCGGCCAAGCGGCTCCTGCCGGCGCTGGCGACGGGCGAGGCGGTGGCGACGCTGGCGTGGAGGGCGCCGTACGCCCTGGACGGCGACGTGGCCACCACCCACCTGGCCCTCACCCCCCAAGGCCTGCGCATCTCCCCCGGTCACGGCCCGGTACGCCCCTCCCTGGACCCGGCCCGCCGCCTCACCCCCCTCGAACCCGGCGGCGAACTCCTCAGTCCCGCCCCGGCCACCGCCCACGCCCTCACCTGCGCCCGCCTCACGACCGCCGCCCAGGCCCTCGGCGTCGGCCTCGCGCTCCTGGACAAGACGATCGCCCACGTCAAGCAGCGCACCCAGTTCGGCGCTCCCATAGGTTCGTTCCAGGCGGTCAAGCATCGCCTCGCCGACGCGAAGATCGCCCTGGAGTTCGCCCGCCCCCTCCTGTTCGGCGCCGCGCTCACCATGGCGCCCGCCGACGTCGCCGCCGCCAAGGTCACCGCCTGCGAGGCGGCGTACGCCACCGCCCGTACCGCGCTGCAGTTGCACGGCGCGATCGGCTACACGGCGGAGTACGACCTGTCGCTGTGGCTGACCAAGGCCCGCGCCCTGCGCACCGCCTGGGGCGACCCGGACCTGTGCAGAGCCGATGTGCTCGGTGCCCGCGCCCTCAGTGGTGATCGCCGCTGGTGATCTCGCGGTACTCCTCCACCGTCGGCTTGGCGATCCGCGTCTGCGGCCCGAACATCGCCCGCGCCAGCCTGGCCCGCACGCGCTGCGTCGGGCTGACCCGGCGCCGGACGCCGTTGGCGTCGACGAGCGGGCCGATGTCGTACGGCTGGTGCTCCTCGTGCTGGGTGAGGGCGAACAGCTGCGCCTGCGAGAGCGGTTCGTGGACCTCGATGTACTCGCCGTTCGGGAGCCGTTTGATGGTGCCCGTCTCCCTGCCGTGCAGCACCTTGTCCCGGTCCCGGCGCTGCAGCCCGAGACAGATGCGTTTGGTCAGGAAGAAGGTGACGACCGGCACGACGAAGACCGAGATCCGCACGAACCAGGTGATCGCGTTGATGGACAGATGCAGATGCGTGGCCACGATGTCGTTGCCGCCGCCGATCAGCAGCACCGCGTACAGGCTCAGCCAGGCCGCGCCGAGGCCGGTGCGCACGGGCATGTTGCGCGGCCGGTCGAGGATGTGGTGCTCGCGTTTGTCGCCGGTGATCCACGCCTCCAGGAAGGGATACAGGCCGAGCGCGAGCAGGATCAGCGGGAAGAGCGAGAAGGGGATGAAGACGCCCAGTTCCAGGGTGTGGCCCCAGAAGTTGATCTCCCATCCCGGCATCACCCGGATCAGGCCCTCGGAGAAGCCCAGATACCAGTCGGGCTGGGCGCCCGTGGTCACCAGGTCCGGGCGGTAGGGACCGAACGCCCACACCGGGTTGATGCTGGCGATGCCACCCATGATCGCCAGCACGCCGAAGACGAGGAAGAAGAAGCCGCCCGCCTTGGCCATGTACACCGGCAGGAAGGGCATGCCGACGACCGACTTCTCGTCGCGGCCGGGGCCCGGGAACTGCGTGTGCTTGTGGTAGAAGACCAGGATCAGATGGGCGGCCACCAGGCCGAGCATGATCCCGGGCAGCAGCAGGATGTGGATCGGGTACAGCCGCGCGATGAAGTCCTCCCCGGGGAACTCCCCGCCGAAGAGGAAGAACGCCACGTACGTCCCCACGATCGGGATGGACAGGATCGCGCCGTGGGCGAAGCGCAGGCCGGTGCCGGACAGCAGGTCGTCGGGGAGGGAGTAGCCGGTCAGGCCGGTGATGATGCCGAGCATCAGCAGGGTCCAGCCGAACACCCAGTTGAGCTCGCGCGGCTTGCGGAAGGCGCCGGTGAAGAACACCCGCATCATGTGCACCATCATGCCGGTGATGAAGACCAGCGCCGCCCAGTGGTGGATCTGCCGCATGAGCAGCCCGCCGCGCACATCGAAGCTGATGTCGAGCGTGGACTCGTACGCCCTGGTCATCAGGACGCCGTTGAGGGGCTCGTAGGAGCCGTTGTAGACGACCTCGTGGGTGCTCGGATCGAAGAACAGGGTGAGATAGACGCCGGTGAGGATCAGGACGAGGAAGCTGTAGAGGCTGACCTCGCCCAGCATGAAGGACCAGTGGTCGGGAAAGACCTTGCGCATGTTGGCCTTGGCCAGCGCGTACAGCCCGAGACGCCCGTCGGCCCAGTCGGCGATCTTCTCGCCCTTGCCGGGCGGGGCGGGCCGCCTCGCCGCCGTGTCTTCGTTCCCCGATCGTGCGCCGTCCATACGTGGTCGCCTCCCCGTCGGATCACCTCAGGGTGGCATGGGCCCACCGGCTAGGCCAACGGGGCGAGCAGGCGGGTGAGCGACTGCCGCGAGCCCTCCAGATCGGCGATCCGTTCCTCGATCCCCTGCAACTGCTCCACCAGCAGCGGTGTCAGACACGGCTCCACCTCGGCCTCGCTGCCGCAGACACAGGCGAGCACCTCGCGGATCACCCTCGTGGGCAGGCCGGCGTCGAGGAGAGTGCGGATGCGGCGTACGGTCGCGGGCGCGTCGGCGTCGTACACCCGCTGACCGCCCGGGGTGCGCTCGGCGGCGAGCAGCCCCTGCTCCTCGTAGTAGCGGAGCAACCGGACGCTGACGCCCGTCTCCCGGGAGAGCTGCCCGATCTTCAAGTGACCCCCCTCACATCGGCTTGAAGCTCTCATCCATGTGAGCTCCTACCGTCGCAGCCATGACGAACGCGACGATATTCCAGCTCGGCGGCGACCTCACGGTACGGCGGATCGGCTACGGCGCCATGCGGCTGGCGAACGCCCCGCACGAGCGCTCCGGCATGACCGCCCCGATCTGGACCGCACCCACCGACCGCCCCGAGGCGATCGCCCTGCTGTGCAAGGCGGTCGACCTGGGCGTGAACCTCTTCGACACCGCCGACGCGTACGCGCTCGGGTCCAACGAGGAGTTGCTGGCCGAGGCCCTTCACCCGTACCGCGACGGCATCCTGATTGCGACCAAGGCAGGCGTCGTGCGGCCGAGCCCGACCGAGTGGATCACGCACGGCCATCCGGCCTATCTGCGCCAGCAGGCCGAGCTCAGCCTGCGTCGGCTCCGCACCGACCGCATCGACCTCCTCCAACTGCACCGCGTCGACCCCGAGTACCCTCTCGCCGACCAGATCGGCGCGCTCAAGCAGCTCCAGGAAGAGGGCAAGGTCCGGCACATCGGGCTGTCCGAGGTGACGGTGGCGGAGCTGACGGCCGCCGAGCGGATCGCGCCGATCGTGAGCGTGCAGAACCTCTACAACCTGGCCGAACGCGGCCACGACCCGGTGATCGACCACACCGCCGAGCGCGGCATCGCCTTCCTGCCGTACTTCCCGATCGCCCGCGGCGAGCACTCGGCCGACGGCAGCCCGCTCGCACAGGTCGCCGAGGAGCTGGGCGCCACCCCGTCCCAGACCGCTCTGGCCTGGCTGCTGCACCGCGCCCCGAACGTGCTCCCCATCCCGGGCACCTCCTCCCCCATCCATCTGGCGGAGAACACCGGCGCCCTCGAACTCGCCCTGACCGCCGATCAGTTCAAGCGCATCGCCGGGTGAACCGCAGGGCCGCGTGAGTCAGGCACGCGTGAGTCAGGGACGACGTACGATCCCCCGCGCCCGCGCCGCCGCCAGCCACTTCGGGAACTCCCCGACCAGGCGGTCGTACAACTCGGCGTCGGCGACGGTCCGCGGATCCGAGCCGGCGTGGAAGAAGCCGGCGTTGTCGACCACCCGCTTGTCCGGCACCGCCAGCTCGTCGAGCTTGCGCAGGAAGTCGAACTGCCGGCTGGTCGGGTCCCCGAAGCCGATGAACTGCCAGAACAGCGGGAGCGGGGCCGCCTTGCACAGGTACCGTTCCGCGGCGAGCTTGTTGATGGGCCCGCCGTCGGTCTGGAAGACGACCAGGGCGGGGTCCTTCGACCCGCTGTCCAGGTAGTGGTCGATGACGGCGTCCATGGCGAGGTGATAGCTGGTCTTGCCCATGTGCCCGAGGCCGGCCACGATCCGCTCGATCCGCCCCTGATGGTCGGCCAGGGCGATCTCGGTCTCGGCATCGACGTCGGTGGAGAAGAACACCACCGGCACGGTGCCGTCGTCGTCGAAGTGCGCCGACAGCCCGAGCACCCGGTCGGCGAGCGCCTGCACGCTGCCGTCCTTGTAGTACGGCTTCATCGACCCGGAGTAGTCGACGACCAGATAGACCGCGGCCCGCACCCCGTCCAGCCGGTGCTTGTGCAGCGACACCCCGGCGCTCTTGTACAGGCTGACCAGCGCGGGTGCGGTCTCCTCGACCTTGCTGAGACTGATCGCGGCCATGTGCTCTCCCCCTCGTGCATCGTGCGGCTGCCGAGGTTACGGCACATTGGCCCCGCCTCTCCCTCCGTCCACAGGTGTTCGCTATTTTGTTCGCCGCCGTCCCCACCGGCTCACCCTTCGTCCCGTCCCCATCGAGGAGCCGGCTGTGGAGCCCGAGTCCACCCCGTCCCAGTCCACCCCGTCCCAGTCCACCCCGCCCGAGTCCGCCGAGCCCACCGTCACGACCTGCTATCGCCACCCCAAGGTGGAGTCCCACGTCCGCTGCACCCGCTGCGACCGGTACATCTGCCCGGACTGCATGCGGGAGGCGGCCGTCGGACACCAGTGCGTGGAGTGCGTGCGGGAGGGCGCGCGGTCGGTGCGCCAGGCCCGCACGCTCGTGGGCGGACGGATCGCCGCGACGCCCCTCGTGACCTCCGTGCTCATCGGGCTCAACGTCCTCGCCTATCTGGCCGAGGTGGTGCGCCCGGAGCTCCTGGACCGGTTCGCGATGCTCACCGCCCGGCTGGTCGGGCCGGACGGCGGCTACTACCTCTACGAGGCCGGCCACCCGTCGAGCTTCCACGCCGAGGGAGTGGTCGCCGGGCAGTGGGACCGGCTGCTGACCAGTGGGTTCCTCCACACACCGCCGACGGAGGGCACCTTCGGGCTGCTGCACATCGTGATGAACATGCTCTCGCTGTGGCAGCTCGGCCGGGTCGTGGAACCCATGCTGGGCCGCGTCCGGTACGTCGCGCTCTACCTGCTGGCGACGCTGGGTGGTTCGGTGTTCGAGCTGCTGCTCACCGACGCGCACGTGGAGTCGGTCGGTGCGTCGGGCGCGATCTTCGGCCTCGGCGCCGCGTACTACGTCCTCGCCCGCCGGATCGGCGCTGACATGCGCAGCATCAATCGCTTCATGACGTTCCTGCTGCTGTGGCTGCTGCTCTCCGCGGGCCTCACCTCCTGGCAGGGCCATCTCGGCGGGCTGCTGACGGGGGCCGCGGTCACCCTCGCCTACGCCTACGCCCCACGCGGGCCGCGCCAGGCCCTGATCCAGGCGGCCGCCTGCGTGGGCGTACTGGTGCTGCTGGCGGTGGTCGCGGTCGCGAAGGTCTCGGAGCTGACGGGCTGAGGGCCGGCGCCACACCTCTGAGCACAAGCGGCGGCGCCCGCCCAGTCGTCCGGTCGGGGACTGTGGGCAGGCGCCGTCTGTGTTCCGTACGCCGTTGTACGGGACGTTTTTTGAGTGACCGTCAGGTCACTTGTCGAACCGTCACACCATCAGCGCGCGGTCCGTGGGCCGGATCGGGGCCGGCAGTTCGCTGGTTCCGGTCAGGAAGCGGTCGGTGCCGCGGGCGGCCGAGCGGCCCTCCGCGATCGCCCACACGATCAGGGACTGACCCCGGCCCGCGTCACCGGCGACGAAGACGCCCGGCACGTTGGTCTGGAAGTCGGCGTCGCGGGCGATGTTGCCGCGCTCGTCGAGCTCCAGGCCGAACTGCTCGACCAGGCCGTTCTCGCGGTCGGTGCCCGTGAAGCCCATGGCGAGGGTGACCAGCTGGGCGGGGATCTTGCGCTCCGTGCCCGGCTTCGGGGTCAGCTTGCCGTCGATGAACTCGACCTCGGTGAGGTGCAGCCACTGGACGTTGCCGTCCTCGTCGCCCTCGAAGTGGGTCGTCGAGACGGAGTAGACCCGCTCGCCGCCCTCCTCGTGCGCGGACGTGACCTTGTACAGCATCGGGAAGGTCGGCCACGGCTGGGCGACCGGGTTCCGCTCGTCGTTCGGGCGGGGCATGATCTCCAGCTGCGTGACGGAGGCCGCGCCCTGGCGGTGGGCGGTGCCCACGCAGTCGGCGCCGGTGTCGCCACCGCCGATGACCACGACGTGCTTGCCCTCGGCCGAGATCGGGGGCGTCACGAAGTCGCCCTCCTGGACCTTGTTGGCCAGCGGCAGGTACTCCATGGCCTGGTAGATGCCCTTGAGCTCGCGGCCGGGGACCGGGAGGTCGCGGGCGGTCGTCGCACCGGCGGCGATGACGATCGCGTCGTACCGCTTCTTCAGGTCGGTCGCCTTGAGGTCGCGGCCGATCTCGATGCCGGTACGGAAGCGGGTGCCCTCCGCGCGCATCTGCTCGATACGGCGGTTGATGTGCCGCTTCTCCATCTTGAACTCGGGGATGCCGTAACGGAGAAGGCCTCCGATGCGGTCCGCGCGCTCGTAGACGGCGACCGTGTGGCCGGCCCGGGTCAGCTGCTGGGCGGCGGCCAGGCCCGCCGGGCCCGAGCCGATGACGGCGACGGTCTTGCCGGACAGGCGCTCGGGGATCTGCGGGGCGACGGTGCCCTCGTCCCACGCCTTGTCGATGATCGAGACCTCGACGTTCTTGATGGTGACGGCCGGCTGGTTGATGCCGAGCACGCACGCCGACTCACAGGGAGCCGGGCACAGCCGTCCCGTGAACTCGGGGAAGTTGTTGGTCGCGTGCAGACGCTCGCTCGCGGCCGCCCAGTCCTCGCGGTAGGCGTAGTCGTTCCACTCGGGGATCAGGTTCCCCAGCGGACAGCCGTTGTGGCAGAAGGGGATACCGCAGTCCATGCAGCGGCTGGCCTGCTTACTGATGATCGGCAGCAGGGAGCCGGGGACGTAGACCTCGTTCCAGTCCTTCAGACGCACGTCGACGGGACGGGACTTGGCGACCTCGCGGCCGTGGTTGAGAAAGCCCTTGGGATCAGCCATTGGTCGCCGCCTCCATCATCTTCTCGGTGATCTCGGTCTCGGAGAGACCGGCTCGCTCGGCGGCGTCCTTGGCGGCGAGCACTGCCTTGTACGTGCTGGGGATGATCTTGCTGAAGCGGTCCACCGCGGTGTCCCACTCGGCCAGCAGCTTCTCGGCCACCGTCGAGCCGGTCTCCTCCTGGTGGCAGCGCACCACGTCGTGCAGCCACTGCTTGTCGGCCTCGTCCAGGGCCTCCACGGCACCGACGTTGCCGACGTTGACGTTGTCGCGGTCGAGGTCGATGACGTAGGCGATACCGCCGGACATACCGGCCGCGAAGTTACGGCCCGTCTCGCCGAGGACCACCGCGTGACCACCGGTCATGTACTCGCAGCCGTGGTCGCCCACGCCCTCGGAGACCACCAGCGCACCGGAGTTGCGGACGCAGAACCGCTCGCCCGTACGACCGCGCAGGAACAGCTCACCGCCGGTCGCGCCGTACGCGATCGTGTTGCCCGCGATCGTCGAGTACTCGGCGAGGTGGTCCGCGCCCCGGTCCGGACGGACGATGACACGGCCGCCGGAGAGGCCCTTGCCGACGTAGTCGTTGGCGTCGCCCTCCAGGCGCAGCGTGACACCGCGCGGGAGGAAGGCGCCGAAGGACTGGCCCGCGGAGCCGGTGAAGGTGATGTCGATCGTGTCGTCGGGCAGGCCCGCCCCGCCGAACTTCTTGGTCACCTCGTGGCCGAGCATGGTGCCGACCGTGCGGTTGATGTTGCGGATGGCGACCTGGGCGCGCACCGGCTGGGCGTCGGTCGCGGAGTCCGCGGCCAGGGCGTCGGCGGCGAGCTTGATGAGCTCGTTGTCGAGCGCCTTCTCCAGGCCGTGGTCCTGCTCGATCAGCTGGTGGCGCACCGCGCCCTCGGGCAGCGCCGGCACGTGGAACAGCGGGGCCAGGTCCAGGCCCTGCGCCTTCCAGTGGTCGACCGCGCGGGTCACGTCGAGCGCCTCGGCGTGACCGACGGCCTCCTCGATGGTGCGAAAGCCCAGCTCGGCGAGGATCTCGCGGACCTCTTCGGCGATGAACTGGAAGAAGTTCACGACGTACTCGGCCTTGCCGGAGAACCGGTCGCGGAGCGTCGGGTTCTGGGTGGCGATGCCGACCGGGCAGGTGTCCAGGTGGCAGACGCGCATCATGACGCAGCCGGAGACGACGAGCGGCGCGGTCGCGAAACCGAACTCCTCGGCGCCGAGCAGCGCGGCGATGACGACGTCACGGCCGGTCTTCAGCTGGCCGTCGGTCTGCACGACGATGCGGTCGCGCAGGCCGTTGAGCAGCAGGGTCTGCTGGGTCTCGGCGAGGCCGAGCTCCCAGGGACCACCGGCGTGCTTCAGCGAGGTGAGCGGGGAGGCACCCGTACCACCGTCGTGGCCGGAGATCAGGACGACGTCCGCGTGCGCCTTGGAGACACCCGCGGCGACCGTGCCGACACCGACCTCGGAGACCAGCTTGACGTGAATCCGCGCCTGCGGGTTCGCGTTCTTGAGGTCGTGGATCAGCTGGGCCAGGTCCTCGATGGAGTAGATGTCGTGGTGCGGCGGCGGGGAGATCAGGCCCACGCCCGGCGTCGAGTGACGCGTCTTGGCGACCCACGGGTAGACCTTGTGGCCGGGCAGCTGACCGCCCTCACCGGGCTTGGCGCCCTGGGCCATCTTGATCTGGATGTCGTCGGCGTTGACCAGGTACTCGGACGTGACACCGAAGCGGCCGGACGCGACCTGCTTGATGCTCGACCGGCGCGCCGGGTCGTACAGACGCTCCGGGTCCTCGCCGCCCTCACCGGTGTTGGACTTGCCGCCCAGCTGGTTCATGGCGATGGCGAGGGTCTCGTGCGCCTCCTTGGAGATGGAGCCGTACGACATGGCGCCGGTGGAGAAGCGCTTGACGATCTCGCTGGCCGGCTCGACCTCGTCGATGGAGATCGGCTGCCGGTCGGACTTGAAGCCGAAGAGCCCGCGGAGCGTCATCAGCCGCTCGGACTGCTCGTTCACGCGGTCCGTGTACTTCTTGAAGATGTCGTAGCGGCCGGTGCGCGTGGAGTGCTGGAGGCGGAAGACCGTCTCCGGGTCGAACAGGTGCGGCTCGCCCTCGCGGCGCCACTGGTACTCGCCGCCTATGTCGAGGGCGCGGTGCGCGGGCGCGATGCCGGAGGCCGGGTACGCCTTCGCGTGGCGGGCGGCGACCTCCTTGGCGATGACGTCGATGCCGACGCCGCCGATCTTGGTGGCGGTGCCGTTGAAGTACTTCTCGACGAAGGCGTCTTCGAGACCGACGGCCTCGAAGACCTGGGCGCCGCGGTAGGAGGCGACCGTCGAGATGCCCATCTTGGACATGACCTTCAGGACGCCCTTGCCGAGGGCGTAGATCAGGTTGCGGATGGCCTGCTCGGCCTCGATGTCCGAGAGGAAGGTGCCCGCGCGGACCAGGTCCTCGACGGACTCCATCGCCAGGTACGGGTTGACGGCGGCGGCGCCGTAGCCGATGAGCAGGGCGACGTGGTGGACCTCGCGGACGTCACCGGCCTCGACCAGCAGGCCCACCTGGGTGCGCTGCTTGGTGCGGATGAGGTGGTGGTGGACGGCCGCGGTGAGCAGCAGCGACGGGATCGGCCCGTGCTCGGCGTCCGAGTGACGGTCCGACAGGACGATCAGACGGGCGCCGTTTTCGATGGCGGCGTCGGCCTCGGCGCAGATCTCCTCGATGCGCGCGGCGAGGGCGTCACCGCCGCCGTGCACCCGGTACAGACCGGAGAGGGTCGCGGCCTTGAAGCCCGGCATGTCACCGTCGGCGTTGATGTGGATGAGCTTGGCCAGCTCGTCGTTGTCGATCACCGGGAACGGCAGCGTGACGCTACGGCAGGACGCGGCCGTCGGCTCCAGCAGGTTGCCCTGCGGGCCGAGGGAGCTCCTGAGCGAGGTGACGAGCTCCTCGCGGATGGCGTCCAGCGGCGGGTTGGTGACCTGCGCGAACAGCTGGGTGAAGTAGTCGAAGAGCAGACGCGGGCGGTCGCTCAGCGCGGCGATCGGCGAGTCGGTGCCCATCGAACCGATCGGCTCGGCACCGGCCTTGGCCATCGGCGCGAGGATGACGCGCAGCTCCTCCTCGGTGTAACCGAAGGTCTGCTGGCGGCGGGTGACCGAGGCGTGGGTGTGCACGATGTGCTCACGCTCGGGCAGGTCGGACAGCTCGATCTCGCCGGCTTCCAGCCACTCCGCGTAGGGGGCCTCGGCGGCGAGCTGCGCCTTGATCTCGTCGTCCTCGATGATGCGGTGCTCGGCGGTGTCGACGAGGAACATGCGGCCGGGCTGGAGGCGGCCCTTGCGGACGACCTTGGCGGGGTCGATGTCGAGGACGCCGACCTCGGAGCCGAGGACGACGAGGCCGTCGTCGGTGACCCAGTAGCGGCCGGGACGCAGGCCGTTGCGGTCGAGCACGGCGCCGACCTGGGTGCCGTCGGTGAAGGTGACACAGGCCGGGCCGTCCCAGGGCTCCATCATCGTGGAGTGGTACTGGTAGAAGGCGCGCCGGGCCGGGTCCATGGAGTCGTGGTTCTCCCACGCCTCCGGGATCATCATCAGCACGGAGTGCGGCAGCGAACGGCCACCGAGGTGCAGCAGCTCCAGCACCTCGTCGAAGGACGCGGAGTCGGAGGCGTCCGGCGTGCACACCGGGAAGATCCGCTCGAGGGCCTTGCCGTCGGAACCGAACAGGTCCGAGAGGAGCTGCGACTCGCGGGCGACCATCCAGTTGCGGTTGCCCTTGACGGTGTTGATCTCACCGTTGTGCGCGACGAAGCGGTAGGGGTGCGCGAGCGGCCACGACGGGAAGGTGTTCGTCGAGAAGCGCGAGTGGACGAGGGCGATCGCCGAGCCGAAGCGGCGGTCGGACAGGTCCGGGAAGAAGGGCTCCAGCTGACCCGTGGTCAGCATGCCCTTGTACACGATCGTGCGGGCCGACAGCGACGGGAAGTAGACACCGGCCTCGCGCTCGGCGCGCTTGCGCAGCACGAAGGCCTTGCGGTCGAGGGCGATATCCGTAGCCGGCACCGTGGAACCGTCCGCCACGAAGACCTGGCGGAAGACGGGCATCGTCGACCGGGCGGTGGCGCCGAGCAGTTCGGGGGCGACGGGCACCTCGCGCCAGCCGAGGACGGTCAGCCCCTCCTCGGACGCGATCGTCTCGATCTGCGAGACGGCGTCCTGGGTTCCGTTCTCCGGCAGGAAGGCGATACCGACGGCATACGCACCGGCCTCGGGCAGTTCGAACCCGGCCACCTCCCGGAAGAAGGCGTCCGGCACCTGAGAGAGGATGCCCGCGCCGTCACCCGAGTCGGGCTCGGAGCCGGTGGCACCGCGGTGTTCGAGATTGCGCAGAACGGTCAGCGCCTGCTCGACCAGCGCATGGCTCGCCTCGCCGGTGAGGGTGGCCACGAAGCCGACACCACAGGCGTCGTGCTCGTTGCGGGGGTCGTACATACCCTGCGCAGCAGGGCGAGCATCCATGAACGACCAGTTCTGGCCATTCGCGGAGTGCTGGGACGGCTGGCGCGGCGTACGCATCGGCTCTCCCGTCGTCGTCATGTGGCATATGCAAGGTGCCGAGGGACGACGTTGGCCCTCTGCGTGATCGCAAAATTTCGTGCAGGTTACATGATGGAACGGTTCTCGGGAACCGGGATAATCCGTTCCAACATGCGGACGCCATGCGCTTGCGTCGGGGTTCCGCGCACATGGCTTGAAGTATGTGAGGACCGATCGTGACAGGTCTATGTCCGTCGATCCGAGGGGCGGAGGAGGCGGCGTCGCCCACCCCGCGAGTGCGCCGCAGGCGTCATTGCCCACAGCGCTTACGGCTCATGCCCAGTGGTTAAGCATTCGAAACCAGCGAGTAACGGCTACTTATGCGGCCCAACGCATAAGTTCCAGCCGAACTATCCTACGGCCGTTCCGAACAAGCTGCCCAGGGCGTACGTCACACCGGCCGCGGCACCACCGAGAGCGAGCTGTCGCAGCCCGCTGAACCACCAGGTCCGCGCGGTCACCTTGGCCACGACCGCACCGCACAGGAACAGCCCGACGAGCGCGAGCAGCACGGCCGGCCACAGCGCGGTCGCGCCGAGCAGATACGGCAGTACGGGCAGCAGGGCGCCCAGCGCGAACGACCCGAACGACGACACGGCCGCGACCAGCGGTGAGGGCAGATCGCCGGGGTCGATGCCGAGCTCCTCGCGGGCATGTATCTCCAGGGCCACCTCGGGATCACGGGAGAGCTGCTCGGCGACGGCCTGCGCGAGCTTCGGCTCGACCCCCCGCGCCTCGTAGAGCGCCGCGAGCTCGGCCTCCTCGTCCTTCGGGTGCTTTCTCAGCTCCCGCCGCTCGACATCCAGCTCGGCCTCGACGAGCTCACGCTGCGAGGCGACGGAGGTGTACTCGCCGGCGGCCATGGAGAAGGCGCCGGCCGCGAGCCCGGCGAGCCCGCTCAGCACAATGGTCTGGTGACCCACGGCCCCACCCGCGACACCGGTCATCAGGGCGAGGTTGGAGACCAGACCGTCCATCGCGCCGAAGACGGCGGGGCGCAGCCAGCCGCCGTTCACATCCCGGTGCGTGTGGTTGTCACGGTGCGCCTCGTGCAGCGGCGCTTCGGTCTCGATGATGGCCATGAGGGTCCCCCAGGAAGCTCAGGTAAGGCTGTCTTTAGACATGTTCTACTCTTGGACAGCACTCAATCTACGCCTGGAAATTCCGCCCCGCCAGCAAGGAAAGGCTGGGCTAACCTGCGGTTTTCCCTAGAACGCTCATTCGTGCCCGGCCCTGCACAGATGTCGACCGGGTGACACTGAGGCCTTCGAGGCTCTGGTCAACCGCCGACGGTGGGACACATCCGCAAAGGGCTCCGCGCCCTGGGCGGAGCCCCCGGAGGAGAGGCCGCGCATGCCATCCATCGCCTGCATTCCCTCGGTCCCGGCGCCCGGGGACGCCGCCGAACTCCGCGACCGGGCACGCGGCGCGATGCTGGGCCTGGCGGTCGGCGACGCGCTGGGCGCCCCGGCGGAGAACATGAAGCCCTCCGAGATCCGCGCCCGGTGGGGCCGCATCACGGGATTCGTCACCGACAACCCGGCCGGCACGGACGACACCGAGTACGCGATCTTCTCGGGTCTCCTCCTCGCCCGCCACGGCTCGGCTCTCACTGCCGCCCATGTGGAGACGGCCTGGCACGAGTGGATCGCGGACCGTTCGGAAGGCCCCTTCCGGGGCGCCGGTTTCAGCGAACGCGGCACGCTGGAGAACCTCCGCCGCGGCCTCGCGGCCCCCATCTCGGCCCAGCACCGTCACGCCTGGAGCGACGGCCTCGCCATGCGGGCGGCCCCCTTCGGCGTCTTCGCGGCGGGCCGCCCGGCCGAGGCGGCCCGCCTGGTGGCCATCGACGGCTCGGTGAGCCACGACGGCGAGGGCATCTACGGCGGCCAGGCGGTGGCGGCGGGCGTGGCGGCGGCGATGGCGGGGGCACCGACGATCGCGGTGGTCGCGTCAGCCCTGGCGGTGGTCCCGGACGACTCCTGGACGGCCCGTTCCCTGCGCCGCGCCGTGGCGGTGGCCCACCGCGGCGAACGCGCGGTCCGCTCCGCGGTCGTGATCGGCGGCTACCCCTGGACCGACCTGGCCCCCGAGGCGGTCGCGCTGGCCTTCGGGGCGTACGCGGCGGCGGACGGCGACTTCGTCCAGGCGGTCCTCACGGCCGTGAACATGGGCCGGGACGCGGACACGACGGCCGCGGTGGCGGGTGCGCTGGCAGGTGCGACGCAAGGGGCGTCGGCGATCCCGACGGAGTGGGCGGCGGCGATCGGGCCGGCGCGGGGAAGCTGCCTGCCGTCGATGGCCGGGCATCACGTGCTGGACGTGGCGGAGTTGCTGGTGCCGGGGGAGGACAGGAAATGGGTGACGGGGGGACTCACAACGGCTGAGGCGCCGACACCACACGCCGGAGCCCGACGATGACCCCGCCCACCCCATGGGACGAGGGCACCCCGACGACAACCGCCCCCGAAGCCGAGCCCACGCTGCTGACACAGCCACCCGAACCCACGGCCGCGGACGGCACGACGCTCACGGAGCCGAACGAACCTACGGCCGCCGAGGGGACGACTCTCACACAGCCGCACGAGCCCGCGGCCGCCGACGGCGAGCACGCTCCACTGGGGCCACCCGCACCCGCAGACGAAGACGAGAGCCGCACGGGCGGTGCGGGTGCGAAACGACCGGCCGAAGGCGAAGCCGAGGCCGGCACGGCGCACCCCCCGGAGGGCAACCGCATCCTCGGCCTCCTGCTCGGCCTGGCCGCAGGCGACGCCGCAGGCTGGCCCGCCGCCCGCCACAGAGCCGCCCGTATGCCCGACTGGACCCGCCGCCTCACCCGCGAACTCGACACCTTCGCCGAGCAGAACGCGACCACCACCCTCCCCGTCCCCATCGCCCTCAACCAGCATCCCGAACCCCTCCGCCTGGGCCCCTCCGACGACGCCGAATGGGCGGCCTTCGCAGCCGAGGCAGTCCTGCGAGCCGGCGACGACACCGCCCTGGGCGACCTGAGCCGAGAACGCCGCACCCGAACCGCGATCGACCTGACCTGGACCGCCTTGGCCGACGAAGTCGCCGCCGCGGCGGACCGCGCCCCCGAGGTCGAGTCGGCCATCCTCCCCCTGCGCGCCCGCATCTCCGTCCGCGCCGGCCTCGGCAACCTCGCGACGGGCCTGCGCCCACCCGCCACCGGCCACGACAACCCGCACTACTTCGACGACGCGGCCTGCGTAAGGGCCTGCGTCCTCGCCGTAGCCCACCCCGGCGACCCCCGCGCCGCCGCCGACCTCGCCGAGTTCGACGCCCGCTACACCCAGGACGGCGACGGCGTACACGGCGCGAGGGCGATGGCGGCGGCCCTCGCCCTCGCCCTGACCGGCGCGGACACCGCGGCCTGCGTGGCAGCGGCACTCACCGAACTCCCCGAGGAAACGGAGATCGGGCGCAACGCCCGCCACGCGCTGAAGCTCGCCCAGGACGCCGACAGCGCCTTCGCCCTGATCCCCCTCCTCGAGCACCAAATCGTCGACCACGTCTACAGCTACGGCATCGCGGCAGCGGAAACGGTCCCGGTCGCCCTGGCCCTCGCCGTCGCCGCAGAAGGCCGTATCGCCGAAGCGGTGCCCGCCGCCGCGTGCCTCTCCCGGGTCGCGGACTCGGCACCGGCTCTGGCGGGCGCGCTGACCGGCGCACTCGGCGGCGGTACGGCGATCCCGGCGTCCTGGCGCGACACCTGCCGCACCCTCTCCGGCTGCGTACTCCCCCGGCTCACCGGCACCGACCTGGTGGAACTCGCCGAACTCCTGGAAGCCACGCAACCGGCCCGACCAGGAGGATGATTCGGGGCATGACGCCCAAAGCAGAAGAAAGCAGTGGCCCGCGTCTCGACGAGCGGATCACCGGCGCCCTGGTCGGCGCGGCGGTCGGCGACGCCCTCGGCGGCCCGGTGGAGGGCTACTCCCCCGACCAGATCCTTCAGCGCCACGGCGGCCGCGTCCACGGCATCGTCGGCCCCTGGAACGGCGACGCCTGGCGCACGGCCCGCCCCATCGCGCCGTACCACAAGGGCGACGGCCACGTCACCGACGACACCTTGATGACCCACGCACTGGTCCGCGTCTACGCCACGGTCCGCGACCACCTCGACGCCTACGCCGTCGCCGACCACCTGGTCCCCGACCTGATGACGACCCCGCGCTGGATCCCGGAACTGGAGACGGAGGCCCTCCCCCTCCAGCGCCTCTTCCTTGCCGAGAAATGGCTGGTGACCCGCCTCCACTACGGCCACGTGGACCCCCGCGAGGCCGGCGTCGGCAACATCGTCAACTGCGGTGCGGCGATGTACATGGCCCCGGTCGGCCTGGTCAACGCGGCCGACCCGAGGGCCGCGTACGCCGAGGCGCTGGACATCGCGGGCGCCCACCAGTCGTCGTACGGCCGCGAGGCGGCGGGCGTCTTCGCGGCGGCGGTGGCGGCGGCGTGCACCCCCGGGGCGACGCCGGACTCGGTCGTCACGGCCTGCCTGTCCCTGGCGAAGGACGGGACGAGGGCGGCGATCGAGCAGGTCTGCGAAGTGGCAAGCCACTACACGGACTTCGAGTCGGCCCTGACCCCGCTCCGGGAGGCGGTGACCCCGTACGACACGGTGGGCCCCGACTACCGGCAGCCTTCCCTCGGCGCCCGCCGCCCCTCCCGCCTGCACGCGATCGAGGAACTCCCCGTCGCGCTGGGGATGCTGGTCGTGGCGAACGGCGACTACCGCGCATCGGTCCTGGGCGCGGTGAACTACGGCCGGGACTGCGACTCGATCGCGACGATGGCCGGCGCCCTGTCCGGCGCCCTGGGCTCACCGCCCCCGCAGGACTGGTCGAAGACGGTCGCGGAAGCCAGCCGCCTGGACCTCTGGGAACCGCCGCGCGCGCTGACCGAGGTGACGAGGGAGATCCACGAACGGGACGTACACCGCCGCCGCGCGCACGAGGCGGCCTTCACCGCACTGGAGGGCCGAGGATGCTCCGACTGACCTGGGTCCAGCCGGAGGACCTGCTGGGCCACGAACTCCGACAGGCGACCCTGGACGGCCGGGAGCCGTCGAGGATCGCGGAGAGGTGGAGGACGGCGGGCGGCAGAGAGGCCCCTCTGCGGGCCGGGGTGTCACCGGAACCGGCGTCGCGCTATCTGCGCCAACTGGCAGAGGACTTGTTGGATGAACTGGCCGATCTGCCAAGCAAGTTGGAGGACAAGGAACCCACCGACCTGGCCCGGATCAGGGCCAGCTGCTCAGCCTGGCCGGCTCTGGCTGCGGGCAGTCGTGCCGCTGGGGCGGCTCCCGGCCCAAAGAGAGGCGGCACCCCGCCGGCGCCGGCGAGCGTCCCCACCCCCACAGCAGCCCCCACCCAGGCCCGCCTGGAAGCCGCCTGGCTGGGCCGAGCAGTCGGCTGCCTCCTGGGCAAACCCGTCGAAAAACTCCCCCTCGAAGCCATCCGCCAACTAGCCGCGGCAACCGGCAACTGGCCCCTGACCACGTACTTCACCGCCAAAGGAGTCCCCGAGGAACTGGCCGCGGAATACCCCTGGAACCGCCGCTCAGCGAAAACCTCCCTCGCCGAAAACATCGACGGCATGCCCGAGGACGACGACCTCAACTACCCGCTCCTCAACCTCCTCCTCATCCAGCGCCACGGCAAAGCCTTCACCACCACCGACGTAGCCCGCCTCTGGCTCGACGAACTCCCACCCGGCCGCACCTTCACAGCCGAACGCATCGCCCACCGCAACCTCCTCCTCGGCATCGAACCCCCGCACACGGCCCGCCACCGTAACCCCTTCCGCGAATGGATCGGCGCCCTCATCCGCGCCGACGTCCACGGCTGGACCAACCCCGGCGACCCCGCCGCCGCAGCCGAACAGGCGCACCGGGACGCCACCCTCACCCACACCGCGAACGGCGTCTACGCGGCGATGTTCACGGCGGCCGCCATCGCACAGGCAGCGACAGCGACCGGCCCCCACGCCATCCACGACTGCCTGAGCACCGGCCTCACGGTGATTCCCCCGCACTCCCGCCTGTCCCATGCCATCCGCCACTCCATCCAGCTGGCGCACACCCACGACGACTTCGACACGGTCGTCGACGCACTGCACGCCACCTACTCCCCCACCCACCACTGGGTCCACGCCATCCCCAACACCGCCCTGATCACCGCCGCCCTGACCCACGCCGACGGTGACTTCACCGGCTCGATCTGCCGTGCCGTATCAGGAGGTTGGGACACGGACTCCAACGGCGCGACGGCCGGCAGCATCGCCGCCCTCCTCGCCGGCACCCCCACCGCCCTCCCCGACCGCTGGACGGCCCCCCTCAAGAACCGCCTCGCCACCTCCGTCGCCGACTTCAACGGCACCGGCTTCGACACCCTGGCCCAGCTCACCTGCGAACTCACCCACGACCTCCCCCGCGAACTCACCCCCTTGGAGGCCACTCGCCCATGACCGACATCGTCGTGCTCGGCAGCACGAACATGGACCTCGTCACCTACGTCGAGAAGGCCCCGCAACGCGGGGAGACCGTGACGGGCCGGGAGTTCCGTACGATCCCCGGCGGCAAGGGCGCCAACCAGGCGATCGCGGCGGCCCGCGCGGGCGGCACCGTCACGATGATCGGCGCCGTCGGCAACGACGCCTTCGGCACCCACCTGCGCTCCAATCTCGAACACTCCGGCGTCGACACCGACGACCTCCGCACGGCCGAGGGCCCGTCCGGCACCGCGCACATCGTCGTGGACGACGAGGGCGGCAACGCGATCGTCGTGATCCCCGGCGCGAACGGCACACTGGACCATCTGAGCCCCGGCGACGAGGGCGTCATCGCCTCCGCCGACATCCTGCTGCTCCAGTTGGAGATCCCGCTGCCCGCGGTCATCGCCGGCGCCCAGGCGGCCCGCCGCCACGGCGTCCGTACGTTCCTCACCCCATCCCCCGCAAAGCCGCTCCCGGACGAACTCCTCACCGCCGTCGACCTGTTGGTCCCCAACGAGCACGAGGCCACCACCCTCACCGGCCGCACCGACCCGCGCGAGGCGGCCATCGGGCTGCTCGACCTGGTGCCCGAGGTGGTCGTCACGCTGGGTGCGGCCGGAAGCCTGTACGCCACCCGCGGCGCCGACCCGGTGACCGTCCCGGCGCCCAAGGTCACCGCCGTCGACTCCACCGGCGCCGGCGACACCTTCGTCGGTGCCCTCGCGGTGGCACTCGGCGAGGGACGGCCGATGCGGGAGGCGCTGGCGTGGGCGGCAGAGGCCGCGGCACTGTCGGTGCAGCGGGAGGGCGCCTCGGTGTCGATGCCGTACCGCCCCGAGATCGACGAGCGGTACGCCTCATGACCGCGCCCGGCACCCAGCCCCGTAGCGCCTCAGTCCCTGCCCCTCCCCTGACCGGTCTGCGCGTCCTCGACCTCGCCACCCTCTTCGCCGGCCCCCTCGCCGCCACGATGCTCGGCGACTTCGGCGCGGAGGTCATCAAGGTCGAGCACCCCACGAAGCCGGACCCCTCCCGCGGACACGGCCCGTCGAAGGACGGCGTCGGCCTGTGGTGGAAGGTCCTGGGCCGCAACAAGCGCACGATCACCCTGAACCTCTCCAAGCCCGGCGGCCGCGCCACCCTCCTGCGTCTGGCCGCGACCGCGGACGTCGTCATCGAGAACTTCCGCCCGGGCACCCTGGAGAAATGGGACCTCGGCTGGCCCGAACTCTCCGCCGCCAACCCCCGCCTGGTCCTCACCCGCGTCACCGGCTTCGGCCAGTTCGGCCCCTACGCCCACCGCCCCGGCTTCGGCACCCTCGCCGAGGCGATGAGCGGCTTCGCCGCGCTCACCGGCGAACCTGACGCGCCCCCGACCCTCCCGCCCTTCGGCCTGGCCGACTCGATCGCCGGCCTCGCGACCGCGTACGCGGTGCTGACGGCGCTGGCCGCGCGCGAGCGCACCGGCGAGGGCCAGGTCGTCGACATGGCGCTCATCGAGCCGATGCTGCTGGCTCTCGGCCCCCAGCCGACCTGGTACGACCAGCTGGGCTACGTCCAGGAACGCACCGGAAACCGCTCCGCCAACAACGCCCCGCGCAACACCTACCGCACCGCGGACGGCACCTGGGTCGCCGTCTCCACTTCCGCTCAGTCGATCGCCGAGCGGGTGATGCATCTGGTGGGGCGCGCCGATCTGATCGACGAACCGTGGTTCGCGACGGGCGCCGACCGGGCCCGCCACGCCGACGTCCTCGACAAGGCGGTCGGCGACTGGATCGCCCGCCACACCCGCGCCGACGTCCTCGCGGCCTTCGAGAAGGCGGAGGCGGCGGTGGCCCCGATCCAGGACGTACGCGAGGTGATGACCGACCCCCAGTACGCGGCCCTCGGCACGATCACCACCGTCGACGACCCCGAACTCGGTCCCCTCCGCATGCAGAACGTCCTCTTCCGTCTCTCCGCCACCCCCGGCACGATCCGCTGGCCGGGCCGCCCACATGGCGCGGACACGGACGAGATCCTCACCGACTTGGGCCTGACCCCCACCGAACTGGCGGCCCTGCGCGAGGAGGGCACCCTGTGACGGCCTGCCCCCTCACCTGGCTGTACGCGCCGGGCGACCGGCCCACGGTGGTGGCCAAGGCGCTCGTCTCCGGAGCGGACGTCGTCGTGATCGACCTGGAGGACGCGGTCGCCCCCGACCGCAAGGAGTACGCCCGTGAGGCCACCGCCGAGCTTCTCTCCCAGCCGCAACCGGTACCCGTCCACGTCCGGGTGAACGCCCTGGACGGTCCGCTGGCACCGGCGGACCTGTGGGCGGTGGCACACCTGCCGGGCGTCTCCGGCCTCCGCCTCCCGAAGGTGACATCGGCCGAGCAGGTCACCTGCCTCGTGGAGACCTTCGGCAGAACACCCCCGCTGTACGCCCTCCTCGAAACAGCCGTCGGCATCGAACACGCCTACGCGATCGCCTCCGCCCATCCCTCCCTGCGCGGTATCTCCCTGGGCGAGGCGGATCTACGGGCCGACCTGGGCGTACGGGAGGACGCGGGCCTCGACTGGGCCCGATCGCGCGTCGTCGTGGCAGCCAGAGCAGCCAAACTGCCCCCTCCACCCCAGTCCGTCCACCCGGACATCCGCGACCTGGAGGGCCTGGCGGCGTCCTGCGCCCACGGCCGCGCCCTGGGCTTCCTGGGCCGGGCGGCCATCCACCCCCGCCAGCTCCCGGTGATCGAACGGGCCTACCTCCCCACGGAGGCGGAACTGGAACAGGCGGAGACGATCGTCAAGGCAGCGGCGACAGAACACGGCGCCCAGGCCCTGCGGGACGGAACCTTCATCGACGCGGCGGTGGTGGCAGCGGCCCAGCGCACCCTGTCCCTCGCCCGCAGGCGCTGACCACGCCGACACACAAATGAGGGCGCCCGGACAGTCCCGAGCGCCCTCATCACGTAGAACCGAGCGTCACGTCTTCTTCGTCGCCGACTCGGCCTTGTCGCTGGGTTCCTTCTCGTCCTCCGCGTCCGCCTCGGCCTTCTCGCCCTCGGCCTTCTCGTTCTCGGCCTTCCCGGCGTCGGCCTCGGTACCGCCCCCGACCTCACCGTCGGCCTCGCCGTCGGAGGCAGCGGCGCCCGGCTCGACCACGGCCTCCCTGCCCGGCCGCTTGTTCGCCGACACCACGAGGTACGTCACCGCGAGCAGGAACACGATCAGCGCGGTCCAGACGTTCAGCCGTACGCCCAGGATGTGGTGGGCGTCGTCGACCCGCATGTACTCGATCCACGCGCGGCCCGAACAGTACGCGGCGACGTACAGTGCGAACGCCCGCCCGTGCCCCAGCTTGAAGCGGCGGTCGGCCCAGATGACCAGCAGCGCGACGCCGATGCACCACAGGGATTCGTACAGGAACGTCGGGTGGTAGAGGCCCGGCACCCGCCCGTCCGTCGAGGACGTGATCTTCAGGGCCCACGGGAGGTCGGTCTCGTGGCCGTACAGCTCCTGGTTGAACCAGTTGCCCCAGCGCCCGAGCGCCTGGGCGAAGGCGATCCCGGGGGCGACGGCGTCGGCGTACGCGGGCAGCGGGATGCCCCGGCGGCGGCAGCCGATCCACGCGCCCAGCGCGCCGAGCGCGATCGCGCCCCAGATGCCGAGGCCGCCCTCCCAGATCTTGAAGGCGTCCACCCAGTCGCGGCCCTCGCTGAAGTACAGCTCGTAGTCCGTGATCACGTGGTAGAGACGTCCGCCGATGAGGCCGAAGGGCACGGCCCAGACCGCGATGTCGGCCACCGTGCCGGCCCGCCCGCCCCGGGCGATCCAGCGTTTGTTGCCGAGCCAGACGGCTACGAAGACACCGATGATGATGCAGAACGCGTAGCCGCGCAGCGGGATGGGGCCGAGGTACAGCACCCCGCGCGACGGGCTGGGAATGTAGGCAAGTTCCATGGCAAGGTCGACGCTACCCTGCCGGGCGGCAGCGATGGCAGGCAGCCCGGCTACGGGTCCATAACGGGCAGCGCCTCGATCAGGCCCTGCCCTGCGGGAGCTTCACCCCTTGGCGGCCTCCTCCACCATCTGCTTCAGCTTCGCCGGCGTCATCGTCTGGTCCTGGTAGATGTTCTTGCCGTTCAGCAGCACCGTCGGCGTGCCGCTGAAGCCGCCCTTCTGGAACGCCTCGTTGGACTTGTTGACCCAGCTGTTGTGCGTACCGTCCTCGACGCACTTGCGGAAGGCGGGCGTGTCCAGGCCCTTGACCTTGGCCGCGAGCTCCAGGAGCTTGCTGTTCTTGGCGAAGGCGTCGTCGACCTCGGGGGGCTGGTTCTGGTACAGCACGTCGTGGTATGGCGTGAACTTCCCGACGTCCTGGGCGCAGGCCGCGGCATTGGCCGCGGCGCGGGAGCCGGTGCCGCCCATGTTGCCGTCGATGATCGTCGCCAGGTGGTAGTCGACCTTGAGCTTTCCGGACTCCGTCAGCTCGTGGATCGTCGATCTGTACGCGTCCTCGAAGGACTTGCAGGCCGGGCAGCGGAAGTCCTCCCAGACGGTGAGCGTCGACTTGGCGCTCTCCTCGCCCACCGGGATCGCGAGCCCGTCCTTGCCCTGCGCCCCCGAGGGCCCGACCACCGGCCCCGCCGAGTCACTGCCGTCGTCCTTGCCCGCGTTCGCCGCGACGACTCCGACCACCGCCGCGAGTCCCAGGACGCAGACGACGCTCGCGCCGACGATCAGCGTACGGCGCCGCCTGTCGGCGGCCTTCTGCTTCTCACGCTCGACCGCCAGCCGCTCGCGGGCGGTCCGCTTTCCCTCACGATTCTGTTCGCTCACACCCGCAGAACGAACCGGGGAGGCGCAGCGCGCCTCCCCGGCCTCAGGTCCACCCGTTCGAGCGACTCGTACGGAATGACCTTCTTCTGAAGATGTCTCCTACGGCCGCGGGACGCTTCCTACGCCTGCCCGCGCACGCCCTTCGCCAGGTCACCGGCGAGCGTGCGCACGGCCTCGACGCCGGCCGCGTCGTCCGGCGCGTCCAGCATCCGCTTGACGAAGGCCGAGCCGACGATCACGCCGTCGGCGAAGCCGGCGACCTCGGCGGCCTGCTCGGCGTTGGAGACGCCGAGCCCGACGCAGACGGGCAGGTCGGTGCCGGTGGCCCGGGTGCGCTCGACCAGGTCCTGCGCCTGGGCGCCCACGGACTCACGGGTGCCGGTGACGCCCATCAGCGAGGCGGCGTAGACGAAGCCGCTGCCCGCCGCGGTGATCTGCCCGAGCCGCTCGTCCTTGCTGCTGGGCGCCACGACGAAGACCGTCGCGAGCCCGTGCTTCTCGGCGTGCTCCCTCCACAGGGCCGACTCCTGCACGGGCAGGTCGGGCAGGATGCACCCGGCACCGCCCGCCTCGGCGAGCTCGGCGGTGAAGCGCTCGACGCCGTAGCGGTCGATGGGGTTCCAGTACGTCATGACGAGGATCGGCTTCCCGGTGGCCTCGTAGGCCTCCTTGACCGTGCGCATGACGTCCGCGATCTTGACCCCGCCGCGCAGGGCGATGTCGTCGGCGGTCTGGATGACGGGGCCGTCGAGGACGGGGTCGCTGTGCGGCAGACCCACCTCCACGACATCCGCGCCCCCGTCGAGTACGGCCTTGATCGCCTCGATGCCGCCGTCCACGGTCGGGAACCCGGCCGGGAGGTAGGCGATGAGGGCGGAGCGGCCCTCGGCCTTGGCACCGGCGAGGGTGTCCGTCAACAGCTGGATGTTGCCGCTCACTTGGCGTCCCCCTCGATCTCCGCGACATCGGCTGCGTTGGCGGCGACTTCGGCATCGGTGTCGTACAGGCCGAAGTAGCGCGCGGCGGTGTCCATGTCCTTGTCGCCGCGCCCGGACAGGTTGACCACGATCAGCCCGTCCTTGCCCAGTTCCTTGCCGACCTCGAGGGCGCCCGCGAGGGCGTGAGCGCTCTCGATGGCCGGGATGATGCCCTCGGTGCGCGACAGCAGGCGCAGGGCCTGCATGGCCGCGTCGTCGGTGATCGCGCGGTACTCGCCGCGTCCGCTGTCCTTGAGGTAGGAGTGCTCGGGGCCGATGCCGGGGTAGTCCAGTCCGGCCGAGATCGAGTAGGGCTCGGTGATCTGGCCCTCCTCGTCCTGCAGGACGTAGGAGCGGGAGCCGTGCAGGATGCCGGGCTCGCCGGCGGTCAGCGTCGCCGCGTGCTCACCGGTCTCGACGCCGTGCCCGGCGGGCTCGCAGCCGATGAGGCGTACGTCCGTGTCCGGGATGAAGGCGTGGAAGAGACCGATGGCGTTGGAGCCGCCGCCGACGCAGGCGACTGCGGCGTCGGGGAGGCGGCCGGCGCGCTCCAGGAGCTGACGGCGCGCCTCGACTCCGATCACGCGGTGGAAGTCGCGGACCATGGCGGGGAAGGGGTGCGGGCCGGCGACCGTGCCGAAGAGGTAGTGCGTGTGGTCGACGTTCGCCACCCAGTCGCGGAACGCCTCGTTGATGGCGTCCTTGAGCGTCCGGCTGCCGGACTTCACGGCGATGACCTCGGCGCCGAGCATGCGCATCCGGGCCACGTTGAGGGCCTGGCGCTGGGTGTCGATCTCGCCCATGTAGATCGTGCACTCGAGGCCGAACAGCGCGCAGGCGGTCGCCGTCGCGACGCCGTGCTGGCCGGCGCCGGTCTCGGCGATGACGCGGGTCTTGCCCATGCGCTTGGTGAGCAGGGCCTGGCCGAGCACATTGTTGATCTTGTGGGAGCCGGTGTGGTTGAGGTCCTCGCGCTTGAGGAAGACGCGGCAGCCACCCGCTTCCGCGGCGAAACGGGGGACCTCGGTGAGCGCCGACGGGCGGCCGGTGTAGTTGACCAGCAGGTCGTCGAGTTCTCGGGCGAACTCGGGGTCGTGCTTGGCCTTGTCGTACTCGACGGCCACCTCGTCCACGGCGGCGACGAGGGCCTCCGGGATGAACTTGCCGCCGAACGCGCCGAAGTAACCTTCGGCGCTGGGGATTTGACCCTCCGGGTCGGGGATGAAGAAGTCGCTGGGCATGCGGAAACCTCACGGTGAGATTGTGGAAAGACACTAATCGCCGTGGGGGCAGGGATGGTCAGTTGACTGCGGGCCCGTTGTAGCCGGTCGCGCCCGCGCGGCGGTAGCCGCAAATCAAACAGAGCCCCGCGCCCCTGAAGGGGCGCTGCCATCGACGGCCGTTGACCTGCCCAGGCTCGTCACCGATGACGTATCGCACCCGACGGCCATGCACCCTGCGTGCGGGCGCGCGGCAACCACGGGGGCGGCAGCCGCGCGCGAGGCGGGCGTACCTGTCCGTGGTCGTCGTCGTGAGCGTCATCGGGGCAACTCTATCGGGTGATCAGCCGCGGCCGTGCCGCAATGCGGGATGTTCGCCCGCCGCCACCAGGTCGGCGACCGCCGTCTTCGGGTCCTTGCCCGTGACCAGGGACTCGCCGACCAGGACCGCGTCGGCGCCGGCGTTGGCGTACGCGATGAGGTCGTGCGGGCCCCGGACGCCGGACTCGGCCACCTTGACGAGGCCCGCGGGGATCTCGGGCGCGACGCGCTCGAAGGTCCCTCGGTCGACCTCCAGGGTCTTCAGGTTCCGCGCGTTGACACCGATGATCTTCGCGCCCGCGTCCACGGCACGCTCGACCTCGTCCTCGTCGTGCACCTCGACCAGCGGGGTCAGGCCGATGGACACGGCCCGCTCGATCAGCGACTCCAGCGCCGACTGGTCGAGGGCCGCGACGATCAGCAGGGCGAGGTCGGCGCCGTACGCCCGGGCCTCCCACAGCTGGTACGACGTGACGATGAAGTCCTTGCGCAGGACCGGGATGTCCACGCGCGCGCGGACCGCCTCCAGGTCGGCCAGCGAGCCGCCGAAGCGCCGCTGCTCCGTCAGGACGGAGATGACGGCCGCGCCGCCCGCCTCGTAGTCCGCGGCGAGTCCGGCCGGGTCGGCGATCGCGGCCAGCGCGCCCTTGGAGGGGCTGGAGCGCTTGACCTCGCAGATGACCTTGACGCCGTCGCCCTTCAGCGCGGCGACCCCGTCCTTGGCCGCGGGGGCCTTCGCCGCGCGCTCCTTGAGCTCGTCGAGGCTGACGCGCGCCTGCCGCTCCGCGAGGTCGGCACGGACTCCGTCGATGATCTCGTCGAGCACACTCACGCGAGCGGCCCCCTTCCAGACGGTCGGTTGTGAAAGCGGTGCGAAAACTATGGTCACTGCGATGGTATCCGGAGGAGGGCGTAGGCCTCGCATCCGGTTGACGCCGGTCCCACTACCTGGACGTTCTCCAGTTGATCAAGGGTGTAGCCAGCCACCGAACGGCAGGTTCCGGACAACCGTGAAGACCAGCAGCAATGCCCCTACGGCCCGCAGCTGCACCGGCGAGAGAACGAGGCTGATCGGCCGCCCTCGTACCGCCCGGACCACCCAGACGGTCCACACCACGGCGAAGAGCGCATAGCCGACGACAGCGAGCGCGTTGTCCTGGAGTGCCGCCGCGAAGTCCCCGTGGACGACGGCGTGCGCACTGCGCAGTCCGCCGCAGCCGGGGCAGTAGATGCCGGTGTACTGCAGGAGCGGACAGGCGGGGTAGTGGCCGGGCTCGTTCGGGTCGACGGTGCCGACGTACGCGAAGGCGCCGACGACGGCCGCGAGTACTCCCGCCGGGCCGGCCAGTCGCCCCAGCACGGCGCCGGACCGGGTCGACGACCTCCGGTTGTCGGCGTTCACGTCCTGCATTGTCCCCTCCGAACGCGGGAGGGGCGCCCCCTGGCACCCCTCGGTGCCGGGTCGCCCCTCGGCGAAGCCGTACGGCTCTCAGCTCTCGACGGCCGCCGTCTCGCGCTCCTGCGTCGTGAGCAGCGCCTTGTGAGCGTCCTTCGGCTGGCCCATGCCCATCGCGCTCATGATCCAGCCGACGACGCCACCGAGGACCACGACGCCCAGGCCGGCCCAGAATCCCGCGGGCTGGGCCATCACCATGAAGGCGCCCGAGACGCAGAAACCGATGAAGGCGATCGTGACACCGGTCCAGGCGGCCGGGGTGTGACCGTGGCTGCTGCCCGCCATTGCTTGCTCCTCGTTGCTGAAGTACATGTCCGAGCCGGACGCTCGCTGCCATTGTCGCGCACGCGTGAGCACGAGGTGATCGGGGGTAGCCCTCACGGGGCGACGCCGGGGGGCTGCAGCGCCCTCAAGGGGCGCGAGGAACGGCGCGACCAGCCCCCCGACCCACAGCTTCAAAACCCACAGCTTCAAAACCGCCCTCCCGAGCGGAGCGCTACGCGCCGGTCGGGTCCTCGCCCCGGTCGAGGGCCTTCCAGAGCTCCTCGGGCCGGTCGGGGTCGGCGGCCGGGGCCTTGCGGCGCGGCCGGGGGGTACCGCCGCGCTCGTAGCGGCCGGACATGCCGGGCCACAGCCTGCCGTAGCGCAGGGCCAGCAGTCCGGCGAGCAGGATCAGGGCGCCGCCGACGGCCGCGACGTACGGCCATGCGGTGTGGGTGAGGGCCTGGACGGTGGCCGAGGTGTCGCCGGAGGCCTGGGCGGCCTTCTCGTCCAGCGCGGAGCTGTCGGAGGCGCCGAGCAGGGCCGCGGCGACGGTGCCGGCGCCGGAGAGCGCGAGCAGGGCGGCGACCATGAAGCGGCCGGCCCGGCGGACGGCGAAGACGGCGACGAGCGCGGCGAGCCCCACTATGGCCAGGGCCGCGGGGACGCCCGTGACGTCGCTGCCCTTGGCGATCAGCGGGAACGGGCCGCCGGCCACCGTCACGGTGCCCTCCGACCAGCGCTGCCGGGTGGCGAGCAGCGCCACGGCCGCGCCGAGCGCGCCGCAAAGCAGGGCAACGGCAAGACTCAGACGGCCGGCCCGGGCGGAACCGGGGGCTTCGGAACGGGGGTGCGGAACAGCAGTCACGTACTCCACTATCACCCGAACCCGGAACGATCAGTCACCCGGGGTTCATGTGAGAGAGCCAAGAGAGCCACCTGGGTTCCCACCCGGCCGCCACCGGCGGCTCCCACCCGACCGCCAGCGTGGATCATGTACGGCGCCACCCCCGCTCACGTGAGTCGGTTCGCCGTGTGTACCGCCCGCAGTACCGCCGCCGCCTTGTTCCGGCACTCGGTGTCCTCGGCGACCGGGTCCGAGTCGGCGACGATGCCCGCGCCCGCCTGGACGTACGCCGTGCCGTCGCGCAGCAGGGCCGTACGGATCGCGATGGCCGTGTCGGAGTCGCCCGCGAAGTCGAGGTAGCCGACGCAGCCGCCGTACAACCCCCGCCTGGACGGCTCGAGTTCGTCGATGATCTGCATCGCGCGGGGCTTGGGCGCGCCGGAGAGCGTGCCCGCCGGGAAGCAGGCCGTCAGGACGTCGAAGGCCGTGCGGCCGGAGGCCACGCGTCCCGTCACCGTCGAGACGATGTGCATCACATGGGAGTACCGCTCGATGGACATGAAGTCCACGACCTCGACCGAGCCCGGCTCGCAGACCCGCCCGAGGTCGTTGCGGCCGAGGTCGACCAGCATGAGGTGCTCGGCGCGCTCCTTGGGGTCGGCGAGCAGTTCGTCGGCGAGGGCCTGGTCCTCCTGCGGGGTGGCCCCGCGCCAGCGCGTCCCGGCGATGGGGTGGACCATGGCCTGCCCGTCCTCGACCTTCACCAGGGCTTCCGGTGAGGAGCCGACGACGTCGAAGCCGTCGAAGCGGAACAGGTACATGTACGGGGAGGGATTGGTCGCCCTGAGGACCCGGTAGACGTCCAACGCGCTTGCCGTGCACGGCGTTTCGAAGCGCTGGGAGGGGACCACCTGGAAGGCGTCGCCGGCCCGGATGCGTTCCTTGATGTCCTCGACGGCCGCCTGGAAGTCCTCGCCGCCCCACAGGGCCGTGTAGTCGGGGAGCTCGGAGGGCGGGAGGACGGCGGGCGGCTGGGCGACCGGGCGCGACAGGTCGGCCTGCATGGCGTCGAGGCGGGCGACCGCGTCGGCGTAGGCCTCGTCGACGCCCGTGTCGAGGTCGTTGTGGTTGATCGCGTTGGCGATCAGCAGGACGGAGCCCTCCCAGTGGTCCATGACGGCGAGGTCACTGGTGAGCAGCATGGTCAGCTCGGGCAGCTTGAGGTCGTCCCGCTCGCCGGGGCCGATCCTCTCCAGGCGGCGCACGATGTCGTAGCCGAGGTAGCCGACCATGCCGCCGGTGAAGGGCGGCAGGCCCAGGTCGTGGGCGAGGTCACGGGGGGTGTGCAGGGCCTCGATGGTGGCGCGCAGGGCGACGAGAGGGTCGCCCTCGACGGGGACGCCGACGGGCGGGGTGCCGAGCCAGTGGGCCTGCCCGTCGCGCTCGGTGAGGGTCGCCGACGAACGTACGCCCACGAATGAGTAGCGGGACCACGAACGGCCGTTCTCCGCGGACTCCAGCAGGAACGTGCCGGGGCGCTCGGCGGCGAGCTTGCGGTAGAGCGCGACCGGGGTGTCGCCGTCGGCGAGGAGCTTGCGGGTGACCGGGATGACACGGCGGTCGCTGGCCAGTTTGCGGAACGTCTCGAGGTCCATGGCGGCTGACCTTACTGATCCGAGACCGGTACGCCGGAATCGGCGCCCTCGGTCTCCTTGAGCAGCACATCCACGTCGAAGCAGGTGCGCGCGCCCGTGTGGCAGGCGGCGCCGACCTGGTCGACCTTGACGAGCACGGTGTCGGCGTCGCAGTCGAGGGCCACGGACTTGACCCACTGGAAGTGGCCGGAGGTGTCGCCCTTGACCCAGTACTCCCGGCGGCTGCGCGACCAGTAGGTGCAGCGGCCGGTGGTGAGCGTGCGATGCAGCGCCTCGTCGTCCATCCAGCCGAGCATCAGCACCTCTCCGGTGTCGTACTGCTGGGCGATGGCGGGCAGGAGTCCGTCCGCGCTGCGCTTGAGGCGCGCGGCGATCTCGGGGTCCAGCCGGCTGGGCTGACGGGGCGTGCTGATGGTCATGGATGCCATTGTGCCGCGCGCCACTGACAGTGACCGTGAGGTGTCCACTGGGCGGACCTCATAAGCAGTCGTAGGCTGACTGCATGTCGACCTTCGCCAAGCGTGAACGACTTCTCCTGGCCGACCTCTTGGAGGCCGAGGGCCCGGACGCCTCCACCCTCTGCGAGGGGTGGACGACCCGCGATCTCGCCGCGCACGTGGTGGTGCGCGAGCGCCGCCCCGACGCTGCCGCCGGCCTGCTGCTCAAGCAGCTCGCGCCGCGCCTGGACAAGGCGATGGAGGAGTTCGCGGCGAAGCCGTACGAGGAGCTGATCCAGCTCATCCGTACCGGCCCGCCGCGCTTCTCGCCGTTCCAGCTCAAGCAGATCGACGAGTTGTCGAACACCATCGAGTTCTACGTCCACACGGAGGACGTCCGCCGCGCCCAGCCGGACTGGACGCCCCGCGAACTCGACCCGGTCTTCCAGGACGCACTCTGGTCCCGGCTGGAGCGTTCCGCCCGTCTGATGGGCCGCGGCGCGCCCACGGGACTGGTGCTGCGCCGCCCGAACGGCCAGACGGCGGTCGCCCACCGGGGCACGCCGGTGGTCACGGTGACGGGCGAGCCGTCGGAGCTGCTGCTCTTCACCTACGGCCGCCAGGATGCCGCCAACGTCGAACTGGACGGCGACAAGGACGCGATCACGAAGCTGCACGAGGGAAAGCAGCTGGGGATCTGAGAGGTCACTTCGGGAGTTCGGCGCGGCGCAGGGCGGGCACGCCCAGGGCGATCACTCCGCCCAGCCCGCACACCGCCGCGCTGACCACGAAGACCGGTCCGGTGCCCCAGGCGCCGATGGCGGCGGCGGACAGCGGCATGCTGAGCGGCGCGAAACCGAGGCTGACCAGCCCGGAGACGGCGGTGACACGGCCCAGGTAGGCGGCGTCGGCCTGGGTCTGCAGCAGGGCGCCGCACATGGCGCCGCTGAGCCCGGCGAGCAGTCCGATGAGCAGGGCGACCCCGACGGCCGCGATCACGCCGGGCACGAAGGCCAGAGCGCCGATCGCGACCGACCCCGCGAGGATCGCCCACCCCGCCACCTGCCCGGCGTGCGGCAGGCGTCCGCGCACGGTCAGCAGCAGGGACGCGGCACCCGCGCCGACGCCGAAACCGGCGAGCACCCAGCCCATTCCGGAGGCGCCCCAGCCCCGCTCGTCGGCGAGCAGCGTCAGACCGACGTTGAGCGGGCCGACGAAGCCCAGGTCGCCGAGGGCGATGGCCAGCATCAGCGGAGCGAGCACCCGGTGGCGGCGGATGTAGCCGAGGCCGGCCACCAGATCGCGCCAGGCGGTGCCGCCCTGCGCGGTCGACACGTCGTCGGCGGGAAGCTCCCGCACCCGCACGGAGATCAGCAGCGGCACCGACACCGCGATGAGCAGCCCGGCGAGGCCGAACGCGGCCGCCGCGCCCCCGACCGCGACCCCGAGACCGCCGAGCGGACCGCCGACGACGCTCGCGAACCGGATCCCGAGGCCCCGCATGCCCTGCACGCGCGCGAGCTGGTCGCGGGTCGTCACGCGCGCGGGGAGCGCGCCCACGGCCGGCATGAACACGGCGTCGACGGTGCCGAAGACCAGGGCGAGCGCGGCCAACGGCCACAGGCCCGGGGTGGTGAGGAACACCAACCCCGCCACCGCGAGGACGGCCGCGCACCGCACCACATCGCTGCCGATGACGACCCTGCGCGGCCCGAGCCGGTCGGCGATCACTCCCCCGCCCAGCATCAGCAGGGCCCGCGGCAGGGCGCTCACCGCCATGACCACTCCGGCCTGGGACGGCGAGCCGGCCTGTACGGCCGCCCAGGAGAGGGCGATGTAGTAGACGCTGTCGCCCATCATCGAGGAGGTGTAGGCGGCGAGCCAGCGCAGGACGTTGGGGTCGCGGTGGGCGGGTCTGGCGACGACGTCGGTGGCGGCTGTGAGCGTGGCGGTCACGGGAGGGGTGTCCTCTCTCAGACGCGGAACGGGAAGCCGTACAGGTGCAGGGCGACGTTCTCGCGCCCCTCGGTCTCGCCGGCGGCCTCGCGGGCGCGCCCCTGTTCGTCGTACCTCTTGAGCACGTCGTGCAGGTCCTTCTTCAGCTCGGCCAGTTCGCCGGCCGTGAGTCGCAGCAGCGACTCGGAGTCGTGCGCGGCCTCGCTCCACTCCGGGCCCCAGTGGGCGCGCTCGTCGAGGTAGGTGCGGTACATCTCGGAGCGCTGTTCCTGGAAGAGCCGCGACGCCGCGACGTGGGCGGCCACCTTCTCGGGAGCGTCCTGGAAGTCCGTGTCGCGGACAGTGACGCCCTGCGAGGCCGGCTGCCACCAGCGCTCCCGGGCGTCGGCGCTGCGCGGTTCGGCCTCCTCGACGAGCCCGTGCTCGGCCAGCTTGCGCAGGTGGTAACTGACCAGGGAGACAGCCTCGTCGACCTGCTCGGCGAGCTGCGAGGCGGTCGCCGCCTCGGCGACGAACAGCAGCCGGTAGAGCTTCATGCGCAGGGGGTGCGCGAGGGCCTTGAGCGTGCCCAGGTCGGTGATGAGGCGGATGTCCTTGCTTGCCATGCCCAAACCGTAGATACGAAAGGAAAGTTGCGCAATATATTTTGCGCAACTTTCCTTTCGTATCTGCTCATGAGAAAGCCCCGGCCTGCTCGACCGGGGCTCAGCTCGGGCTCCGCCTCAGCGGACGGGGTGCCCGGCCTCCCGCAACGCGTTCTTCACCTCGCCGATCCGCAGATCCCCGAAGTGGAACACCGACGCCGCGAGCACCGCGTCCGCCCCCGCCTCGATGGCCGGCGGGAAGTCGGCGAGCTTGCCGGCGCCGCCGGAGGCGATGACCGGGACCGTTACATGCTTGCGCACGGCCTCGATCATCTCGATGTCGTAGCCGTCCTTCGTGCCGTCCGCGTCCATCGAGTTGAGCAGGATCTCGCCCGCCCCCAGCTCGGCGGCGCGGTGCGCCCACTCGACGGCGTCGATGCCGGTGCCCTTGCGGCCGCCGTGGGTGGTGACCTCGAAGGTGCCTTCGGGAGTGCGGCGCGCGTCCACCGACAGCACCAGCACCTGTCGCCCGAACCGCTCGGCGATCTCACGGATCAGGTCGGGCCGGGCGATGGCGGCGGTGTTGACGCCCACCTTGTCGGCGCCCGCGCGCAGCAGCTTGTCCACGTCCTCGGCCGTGCGGACGCCGCCGCCGACGGTGAGCGGGATGAACACCTGCTCGGCCGTACGGCGCACCACGTCGTACGTGGTCTCGCGGTTGCCCGACGAGGCGGTGATGTCCAGGAACGTCAGCTCGTCGGCGCCCTCGGCGTCGTACACCTTGGCCATCTCGACGGGGTCGCCCGCGTCGCGCAGGTTCTGGAAGTTGACGCCCTTGACGACCCGGCCGTTGTCCACGTCCAGGCAGGGGATGACTCGGACCGCCAGGGTCATGAAACCGGCTCCTCCAACGTCCTTCTGAATGCTTCTATTTCCACTTCGACCAGGATGCGTGAGTCCACGAAACCCTCCACGACGAGCAACGTCGAGACCGGGCGCACCGTGTCGAAGAACTCCTTGTGGGCGCGGCCCACGGCGTCCACGTCCCGTGCGTGGGTCAGGTACATCCGGGTCCGGATGACGGACTCGACGCCCAGTCCGAACTCGCCGAGCGCCTCGACCGCGCTGGTGAAGGCCACCGTGGCCTGCTCGTACGGGTCGCCCTCGCCGTACAGCACATCGCCCTTGAAGGAGGTCGTGCCTCCCACCAGGACGCGGTCACCCGCCGCGACGGCGCGTGCGAAACCGAAGGACTCTTCCCAGGGACTTCCGCTCTGCACACGCCGTACGGCATCGGACGTCATGACGAGACAACCTCCAGGGCCTCTTCCAGGGTGAACGCCTTCGCGTACAGGGCCTTCCCGACGATGGAGCCCTCGACACCGAGCGGGACCAGCTCGGCGATGGCCCGCAGGTCGTCCAGGGACGAGACGCCGCCGGAGGCGACCACCGGGCGGTCCGTCGCCGCGCAGACGTTCTTCAGCAGCTCCAGGTTCGGTCCCTGGAGCGTGCCGTCCTTGGCGATGTCGGTGACGACGTACCGCGCGCAGCCCTCGCTGTTGAGGCGCTCCAGCGTCTCGTAGAGGTCGCCGCCGTCGCGGGTCCAGCCGCGGCCGCGGAGCGTGGTGCCCCGTACGTCCAGGCCGACCGCGATCTTGTCGCCGTGCTCGGCGATGACCTTGGCGACCCACTCGGGCGTCTCCAGGGCGGCCGTACCGAGGTTCACGCGCGTGCAGCCGGTGGCGAGCGCGGCGGCCAGGGAGGCGTCGTCGCGGATGCCGCCGGACAGCTCGACCTTGATGTCCATCGCGCCCGCGACCTCGGCGATCAGCTCACGGTTGTCGCCGGTGCCGAAGGCGGCGTCCAGGTCGACCAGGTGCAGCCACTCGGCGCCCGACCGCTGCCAGGCGAGGGCGGCCTCCAGCGGGGAGCCGTAGGAGGTCTCGGTGCCGGACTCGCCGTGCACGAGGCGGACGGCCTGGCCGTCGCGGACGTCGACGGCGGGGAGGAGTTCGAGCTTGGCCATGTCTCTACAGGGTTCCGATCCAGTTGGTGAGCAGCTGCGCTCCGGCGTCGCCGGACTTCTCGGGGTGGAACTGCGTGGCCCACAGGGCGCCGTTCTCCACGGCGGCCACGAAGGGCTTGCCGTGCGTCGACCAGGTGACCTTGGGTGCCTGCATCAGCGGGTTGTGCACCTCCAGGGCCCAGTCGTGGACCGCGTAGGAGTGCACGAAATAGAAGCGCGCGTCCGCGTCCAGGCCGGCGAACAGCTCGGTGCCGGCCGGCACGTCCACGGTGTTCCAGCCCATGTGGGGCACGATGTCGGCCTGGAGCGGCTCGACCGAGCCGGGCCACTCGCCGAGGCCTTCGGTCTCGACGCCGTGCTCGATGCCCCGCGCGAACAGGATCTGCATGCCGACGCAGATGCCCATCACCGGGCGCCCGCCGGCCAGCCGACGCTCGACGATCCAGTCGCCGCGCGCCTCCTTGAGGCCCTGCATGCAGGCCGCGAAGGCGCCGACGCCGGGCACCAGCAGGCCGTCGGCGTTCATGGCCTTGTCGAAGTCACGCGTGATCTCGACGTCCGCTCCCGCGCGCGCGAGGGCGCGTTCGGCGGAGCGGACGTTGCCGAAGCCGTAGTCGAAGACGACGACCTTCTTCGCGACGGTGCTCATCAGTTCCACACCTCCAGCCTCAGGATGCCCGCGACGAGACACATCGCGGCGCCGATCGAGAGCAGCACGATGAGGCTCTTCGGCATCTGCTGCTTGGCGAACGAGATGATCCCGCCGACGAGGAAGAGGCCGACGACGATCAGGACGGTGGACAACCCGTTCATGGGGTTACAGGGCACCCTTCGTGGAGGGAAGGATGCCCGCCGCGCGCGGGTCCCGCTCGGACGCGTACCGCAGGGCCCGGGCCAGCGCCTTGAACTGGCACTCCACGATGTGGTGGGCGTTGCGCCCGTACGGCACGTGCACGTGCAGCGCGATCTGCGCCTGGGCGACGAAGGACTCCAGGATGTGCCGGGTCATCGTGGTGTCGTACTCGCCGATCATCGGCGCCATGTTCTCGGGCTCGGTGTGCACGAGGTACGGGCGGCCGGACAGGTCGACGGTGACCTGGGCGAGGGACTCGTCCAGCGGGACCGTGCAGTTGCCGAATCGATAAATCCCCACCTTGTCGCCCAGCGCCTGCTTGAAGGCGGCGCCCAGCGCGAGGGCGGTGTCCTCGATGGTGTGGTGCGAGTCGATGTGCAGGTCGCCCTCGGTCTTGACCGTGAGGTCGAAGAGGCCGTGGCGGCCGAGCTGGTCGAGCATGTGGTCGTAGAAGCCGACGCCGGTCGACACATCGACCTTCCCGGACCCGTCGAGGTCGATCTCGACGAGGACCGAGGTCTCCTTCGTCACCCGCTCTATGCGTCCTACGCGGTTCATGCGCTCTGCTCCTTCTTCATTTCACGTACCGCGTCGAGGAACGCGTCGTTCTCTTCGGGGGTTCCGGCGGTGACCCGCAGCCACCCCGGCACGCCGTTGTCCCTGACCAGGACGCCCCGGTCGAGGATCTTCCGCCAGGCGGCGTGGGCGTCGTCGAACCGCCCGAACTGCACGAAGTTGGCGTCCGACGGCGTGACGTCGTAGCCGATGGCAAGCAGCTCGCTCACCAGCCGGTCCCGCTCCGACTTCAGCTGCTCGACGTACTTCAGCAGGGTGTCGGTGTGTTCGAGGGCGGCCAGGGCGGTCGCCTGAGTGACGGCCGACAGGTGGTAGGGCAGCCGTACGAGCTGGACGGCGTCCACCACGGCCGGGTGCGCGGCGAGATAGCCGAGGCGCAGGCCGGCGGCGCCGAAGGCCTTGGACATCGTCCGGGAGACCACGAGATTCGGCCGGCCTTCGAGCAGCGGCAGCAGCGAGTCGCCGTGGCTGAACTCGATGTACGCCTCGTCGACCACGACCATGGACGGCTTCGCCGCCTGCGCGGCCTCGTACAGCGCGAGGACGGTCTCGGGCGGGACCGCGGTGCCCGTGGGGTTGTTGGGGGTGGTGATGAAGACGACGTCGGGCCGGTGCTCGGCGATCGCCTTCTCGGCGGCCGCGAGGTCGACCGTGAAGTCCTCGTTCCGCGGGCCGGAGATCCAGCCCGTGCCGGTGCCGCGCGAGATGAGACCGTGCATCGAGTACGACGGCTCGAAGCCGATGGCCGTACGGCCGGGCCCGCCGAAGGTCTGCAGCAGCTGCTGGATGACCTCGTTGGAGCCGTTGGCCGCCCAGACGTTCGCGAGACCCACCTCGTGACCGGACGTGTCCGTCAGGTACTTGGCGAGCTGCGTGCGCAGCTCGACCGCGTCCCGGTCCGGGTAGCGGTTGAGGTGGCGGGCCGCCTCACGGACACGCTCGGCGATCCGTTCGACCAGCGGCTCGGGCAGCGGATAGGGGTTCTCGTTGGTGTTCAGCCGTACGGAGACGTCCAACTGGGGCGCGCCGTAAGGGGACTTGCCGCGCAGCTCGTCCCGCACGGGGAGATCGTCGATACGTACGTCGCTCACTTGCTCTTCGGTACCTTCCAGCCGAACCTCGCCTTGATCGCCGCGCCGTGCGCCGGCAGATCCTCCGCCTCCGCCAGCGTGACCACGTGATGCGCGACGTCGGCCAGCGCGTCCTTCGTGTAGTCGACGATGTGGATGCCCCGGAGGAAGGACTGCACGGACAGGCCGGAGGAGTGGCAGGCGCAGCCGCCGGTCGGCAGCACGTGGTTGGAGCCGGCGGCGTAGTCGCCGAGCGAGACCGGCGCCCAGGGGCCGATGAAGATCGCTCCGGCGTTGCGTACCCGGTCGGCCACGGCGGCCGCGTCGGCCGTCTGGATCTCCAGGTGCTCGGCGCCGTACGCGTCGACCACCCGGAGTCCCTCGTCGACCCCGTCGACCAGGACGATCGCGGACTGCCTGCCCTTGAGGGCCGGGACGATCCGGTCGTCGATGTGCTTGCTGGCCGCGACCTGCGGCTCCAGCTCCTTCTCCACCGCGTCCACGAGCTCCACGGAGTCGGTGACGAGGACTGCGGCGGCGAGCGGGTCGTGCTCGGCCTGGCTGATCAGGTCGGAGGCGACGTGGACCGGGTCGGCGGTGGCATCGGCCAGGATCGCGATCTCGGTCGGGCCCGCCTCGGCGTCGATGCCGATCTTGCCGGTGAAGTAGCGCTTGGCGGCGGCGACCCAGATGTTGCCGGGGCCGGTGACCATGGGGGCGGGCGGGCAGGACTCGGTGCCGTACGCGAACATCGCGACGGCGGTCGCACCGCCGGCGGCGTACACCTCGTCGACGCCGAGCAGCGCGCAGGCGGCGAGGATCGTCGGGTGCGGCAGGCCGCCGAAGTCGGCCTGCGGCGGGGAGGCGAGGGCGAGGGACTCGACGCCGGCCTCCTGGGCCGGGACGACGTTCATGATCACGGAGGACGGGTAGACGGCCCGCCCGCCGGGCGCGTACAGCCCGACCCGCTCGACCGGCACCCACTTCTCGGTCACCGAGCCGCCGGGCACGACCTGGGTGGTGTGCGTCGTACGGCGCTGCTCGCGGTGGACGAGCCGGGCGCGGCGGATGGACTCCTCCAGAGCCGCGCGCACGGCGGGGTCGAGTTCCTCCAGCGCGCGCGTGAGCGCGGCGGGCGCCACCCGCACCTGGTCCAGCTTGACCCCGTCGAACTTCTCGGCGAAGTCGATCAGCGCCGCGTCGCCCCGATGATGCACGGCCTCGCAGATCGGACGCACCTTCTCCAGGGCGGCCTGAACGTCGAACTCGGCTCGGGGCAGCAGGTCGCGCAGGGCGGGGCCCTCGGGAAGGGCGTCGCCGCGCAGATCGATTCGGGAGATCACGGGCTCAATTCTCTCAGACCCGGGTCCGGCACCGTCCGCGCGTATCAATGGCTGATACAGAACGCCCCGGGAACCCGGAAGATCACCTTCACGTCTAGCGTTCGGGGCGTCACTCAGCGGGCATGAACAGTTGTACGAACCCATGAGTAGATGAGGGGGATGGGCGAAACGTGACCGAAGGTGCCGGCCTCCGCGACGGAGACCTGCCGGACGACCTGCCGAACGACCTGACCGCCGCCGAACTCGGCATGTGGCAGGCCTTCCGCAACGGCAGTGTCTACGACCTGAGCAGCGGCGACACGGTCGTCGACGATCCGCACGGCGGGCACCCGTGGGGCGAGGAGCGGACCGTACGCGCGCGGATCATCTGCTGGCTGCTGCTGGACGGGCCGCCCGCCCTCGCGGGCCGGGTGTCGTCGCTGAAGCTGGTCGGCGTGCGGATCAGCGACGCGATGGACCTCGCGGGCGGCACGGTGGTGCCTTACGTGGAGATGCGCGGCTGCCGCTTCGACCAGGAGATCCGGCTGCCGGAGGCCCGTTTCACGACCGTGCGGCTGGTGGACTGCGCGGTACCGCGCCTGGAGGCGGCCCGGGTGCACACCGAGGGCGATCTGCATCTGCCGCGCTGCCGCTTCCAGGGCGGTATACGGCTCACCGACGCGCAGATCGGCACGGATCTGCTGCTCAACCAGGCGATCGTCTACCGCGACCGCAGCGGCCGCTCGATCGCCGCGGACGGCATCAGCGTCGGCCAGGACCTCCAGGCCGAGATGCTGGAGTCGCACGGCGAGCTGAGCCTGCGCGGCGCGAACATCGGCGTGTCGCTGAGCCTGCGGGGCGCGCGGCTGGTCAACCCGTACACACGGCTCGCGCTGAACGCCCCCCAGCTGACCGTCGGGCGCACCCTGTACCTGACTCCGGCGGGCGTCGGCAGTCCGCTGCTGAGCGGCCGTACACCCGCGCGCGGGACGCGCATCCAGCGCTTCGCGTGCCAGGGCGGGGTGCGGCTGGACGACGGGCGGTTCGGGGACGCGGTCGACCTGGAGCGGGCCCGGTTCACCTTCTCGGACGAGCAGGAACTGTCCCTGCGTCGCATCCAGACGCCCGAGCTGCGCTTCCTCGGGGAGCGGCCGGAGCGCGGCCGGGTGGTGCTGTCCGGGGCACGGGTCGTCAACCTGATGGACCGGGCGGACGCCTGGCCGGGCCCGGGTCTGCTGCACATGGGCGGCTTCAGCTACGAGAACCTCGTGCCGCGCGGCCCGTTCCCGCTGGAGCGGCGGCTGGAGTGGGTGGCCGCCGCGACCGCCGAGTACAACCCGGAGCCGTACGAACTGCTGGCCTCCGTACTCCGCAACGGCGGTGAGGACGAGGACGCGCGCGAGGTGCTGCTCGCCAAGCAGCGCCGGCGCCGCGAGACGCTGCCGCCCGCGGCCAAGCTGTGGGGGTACGCGCAGGACTGGATGGTCGCCTACGGCTATCGGCCGGGCCGCGCCGCCGTGTGGATGGCGGTGCTGTGGGCGGCGAGTTCGGTGGCCTTCGCACATGCCGACCCTCCCCCACTGAAGGGCGGCGAGCATCCGACCTGGAGTCCGGCCCTGTTCGCCCTGGACCTGCTGCTGCCGGTCATCGACCTGGGCCAGGTCGGGTTCTGGCACCTGAGCGGCGCCTGGCAGTGGCTGGCCGCGGCGATGATCCTGCTGGGCTGGATCCTGGCGACGACGGTGGCGGCGGGGGCGACACGCACGCTGCGGCGGAGCTGACCCGACCGAGGTGGATGTCGGACTGTTGTTGAACAGTCGACCTTTACCGGTTCTTGACCGATCCGTGTACAACTTTCCGCGGGTTGCCCTTTCCCTCTGGCGCGGGCACGACCAGCGGTCTTTCAATGGTCGACACCATGGCTCTGCTGCTCCCGTTCGGCCGCGCGTCCCGGCCGGCAAGGACCGTAGAACACCCCGCCGTCGGGCTCCCCGCCGACGCCGAGGTGCTCCTCGACACGCCCGACGACCGCCTCGGACCCGCGCTGGTCGCGGCCGGGCGGGGCATGTACGAGACCGCCGCCGAGGTGCTCGCCGCCACCCGGCTGAAGGCGCAGTGGGAGTACCGCGACGGGTACACGCTGCGCCTGGCCGCCTTCGCGCGCTCGCGGCCGGAGTGGCTGGAGGCCTGGTGCGCGGCCGCCCCGAACGATCCGGACGCGCTGCTGGTCCGGGCCCAGCTGGCGGTGGACCGCGCCTGGCAGTCCCCTGCCCGGGCCGAACTGCTGCGCGAGGTGAGCCCGCTGATCACCGCCGCCGCGCGCGCCGACGACCGCGACCCGGTGCCGTGGCGGATCGCACTGGACCACGCGCGCGGCGCACGCGCCGGGCACACCTACTTCGGGGAACTGTGGGCGGCGGCCCTGTGCCGCGCCCCGCTCCACTACGGCTGCCATGTCGCCGCCCTGCGCTACCTCGCCTCGTCCTGGCACGGCTCCCACCGGGAATGCCTCGACTTCGCCGACCGGGCCGCGCAGGACGCCCCGGCCGACTCCCTCGTACAGGCGCTGCCGACCCGGGCCGTCCTCAGCTACCTGAACGACGGCTGCGGTCCGGGCGTGCCGCCCGAGCGGCTGGACGCGGCGGCCGACCGGGCGATCGCGCTCTCCGCCCGCTTCCCGGCCGCCGACCTCTGGCCGGCCGCGATCCGCAATAAGCTGGCGTACGTCCTGGTCCGGCTGGGCCGCTGGGAGGACGCCCTGGAGCAACTGCGCCTGATCGGCCCGTACGCCACCTCCTTCCCCTGGAGCCGGTACTCGGACGATCCGCTCGGCCGGTTCCTGGAGGTGCGCGACGAGGTCCGGCACCGGACGGCCTCCGCTCCTGCCCGGGGGGCGCGTGCCGGTCATCCACGGAGTGGGCACGCCGGACGCGTTCACTCCGGCGACCACTAGGCTTTGACGCCGTGACCGTCCGCCTTCCGCTCTTCCCCCTGAACTCGGTGCTGTTCCCGGGCCTCGTCCTTCCTCTGAACGTCTTCGAGGAGCGCTATCGCGCCATGATGCGCGATCTGCTGAAGACCCCCGAGGAGGAACCGCGCCGTTTCGCCGTCGTGGCGATCCGCGACGGCCACGAGGTGGCCCAGAGCGCGCCCGGCATGCCGGACCCCACGTCCATCCCCGAGCGCGGCCCCGCGGCGGGCTTCGGCCCGGACCCGGTCAAGGCGTTCCACGGGGTGGGCTGTGTGGCCGACGCGGCGACGATCCGGGAGCGGGCCGACGGCACGTTCGAGGTGCTGGCGACGGGAACGACGCGGGTCCGGCTGCTGTCGGTCGACGCCTCGGGCCCGTTCCTGACGGCGGAGCTGGAGGAGCTGCCGGATGAGCAGGGTGACGAGGCGGGGGCGCTGGCGGAAGGGGTGCTGCGCGCGTTCCGCCAGTACCAGAAGCGCCTGGCAGGCGCCCGCGAACGCAGTCTGTCCACCACGGCCGACCTCCCGGACCAGCCCTCGGTCGTCTCCTACCTGGTGGCGGCCGCGATGATGCTGGACACCCCGACGAAGCAGCGCCTGCTCCAGGCTCCGGACATCGCGTCCCGCCTGCGCGACGAGCTGAAACTCCTGCGCGCCGAGACCTCGATCATCCGTACTCTGCCGTCGCTGCCGGCGTCGGATCTGACGCGCGGCCCGACGAGTCTGAACTGAGCGGAACCGAGCGGAACGACATGGCGAAGAAGTCGAAGAAGACCCAGCAACCGGCCGGCGGCACGCCCGCGACGGTCGCCCTCTCGGCAGCGGGCGTCGAGTACACGCTCCACGCCTACGATCACGACCCCTCCCACCCGTCCTACGGCGAGGAGGCCGCGGAAGCGATGGGCGTCTCCCCCGACCGGGTCTTCAAGACCCTCGTGGCCGAGGTGGACGGCACCCTCACCGTGGCGGTGGTCCCGGTCGCCGGCCAGCTGGACCTCAAGGCCCTGGCATCGGCGGTCCACGGCAAGCGCGCCGCGATGGCCGACCCGGCCCTGGCGGAACGCACCACGGGCTACGTCCGGGGCGGCATCTCTCCCCTGGGCCAGCGCAAGAAGCTCCCCACGGTCGTGGACGCCTCGGCCGCCACCCACTCCACGATCTGCGTCTCGGCCGGCCGCCGCGGCCTGGAGGTCGAACTCTCCCCCGAAGCCCTGACCAAGCTCACGAACGCGACCCTCGCCCCCATCGGACGCGTGTAACCCCTCGACGAACCCCGCCCCCTCGGTTAAGTACGAGGGACATGTCGAAGAAAACGCGGAAACGCAAGTGGCGCACCAAGAAGGGCCGCTCGAACCATGGACGGCGCCCGGCATAGAACCCGAAGACGCCGATCTCGACGCGCCATCCAGCCCGTCCGACGTTCGGGGACGAGACCTCACCATCCCTTCACGACGCGGACGGCCACTCCCAGACACCGACCCGCGCATCCCAGCCCGTCCGGCGTTTGAGGACAAGGCCCGTTCAGGGCCGAAGCGGGGGTCTGGGGGCCGCAGGCCCCCAGGGGCCGGGGTCGAAGGGGCAGCGCCCCTGGTGGATGGGACGGGTAGGGGCGGCGGGGGCGAGAAACCTACGCCGGCGGCACCCCGTACGGCCCCTGCTGAGCCCCCGAAGGCTCCACCTGATACGGCTCCGCATCCCGAGGCCCGAACAACGCCGTCAACCCCAGATGCACCACCAACGCAGCCAGCGGCCACGCCAGCCACGCCCCCTTGGCGCCAAGCTTCAGCGGCGCCGAGAACGTAACCCCCTTGCCCACTTCCTTCGCGTGGCCGATCACATCCTCCGCAGGCCCCAGCCACACCCCGACCCGCCAGGCCAGCAACGCCCCGAGAAACCCCCCGAGGGCCAGCCCCACCACCAGCGGCACACCCCCACGCCGCCGCCAGACAAAGACGGCAACCGCACTCACCAGCCCGAACGCGAGCGCGAGCAGAGTGAACGTTCCGTCCACCCCGACCGCCTGCTCCCCCTCGGTGTCCTTGAAGTAGACGACCCAGCTCTTGTCGACGACATCCCCGACCAGCGGCACACTCGGCGCCAACCACCACCACAGCACCCCGAGCAGCGCTCCGAAGAGCGCCACCACGACCGCGACCACGGCGGCCTCTCGCACCTCGGTCTTCATCCCAGGACCGTCCTGTCCGTACGAGCCATATATGCCGTACGCGCCGTGAGAGCCATGAGAGCCGTGCGGACCTTGTGCCCCGGGAGGCGCGCCGTACACGGCGTCATACGGCCCGGAACCCGCGCGCCCGGCAGCGGGCTGCTGCCACGCGTGGTGGGAGGACTGGTCACGGGGCGGCGGCGGAGGAGTCAGCGGAGCGGTCACCCTGCCATCGTGCCAGGCGGAACTGTGCGACGCGTCACCGGACCGCAGCCCGGCGGTACGCCCAGGTGGCGACGGCCAGCGAGACGACGCCGACCCCTCCGCACACGGCGAGGTCACCCAGCACGAAGGCCCAGTCGGGGTGCGGCCCGAAGGTCCGCGCGAAGGCCTCCACGCCGTACGTCGACGGCAGCAGGTCACGCGCGAACCGCACCACCTCCGGCATCCGGTCGGCCGGCAGCACCCCCAGCAGCAGCGCCGCGGACATCCCCAACTGCCCGAGCAGCGTGGCCAGTTCGGGCCGCGGCGCGAGCAGTCCGAGCGCCGCGCCGAGCCCGGCGAGCGCGGCCCCGGCCAGCGGGATCACCGCGACGAGCACCCACAGGTGCGCCATCGGCAACCCGAACAGCACGCACCCGAAGAGCGCCGTCACCACGGTCCCCGGCACGGTGAAGGAGGCGTACGCCCCCGCTGCCCCGAGCACCACCGCGGCCGGCGGCACCGGCAGCGTGGCGTAGTGGTCGAGCCCGCCGCTGGCCCGCAGCTGCCCGAAGTACTGCGCGAGCAGGTTCAGCGCGACGAAGGCCACGACGAGCACCGCCGACCCGGCGACCACGGCCTGCGCCTCGGCACCTCCGTCCACGACCCCGCGCATCAGGACCATGATCCCGATCGACTGGAAGGTCGCCACGAACAGCAGCGGAATGCGCGCGACCCGGGCACGGGACAGCTGCGCCCGGTACACGGCGCACAGCGACGGCCACAGCCGCGCCCGCGGCCCGAGCTCGGCCGCGGCCGGACGGGCCGTCTCGTCCACGGCCAGGGCGCTGCCCGGCAGAACCTCGGCGGGTACGACACTCACGTGGCGCTGCTCCCTTTCACACGGGGGATCACTGGGGAGGTGGCCCTGTTCCGTACGGAGGCGCTGTTCCGCACCGAAGCCCTGTTCCGTACGGATACGGATGCGACAGTCTGCGTGCTCAAGCCTTCACCAGCCCCTGCTGCGCGGCCCCGCCCAGCTCCAGATAGACGTCCTCCAGGCTCGGCGTGGCCAGCGTGAAGTCGTCCAGCGCGGCGAAGGCGGCCCCGCCGGTGACGGTGGCGACGACCGCGCGGGCCTCCTCGGGGGCGAGCCGCAGCGTCCAGCGCCGCCCGGACTCGACGACCCGGTCCTGCAGCGCGGCGACCTCGGGCACCTCCAGGGGCGCCCGGTCCCGCCACAGCAGCTCGACCCGCACCTCGCCCGCGACCCGTTCCTTGAGCCCGGACGGCGTGTCACAGGCGATCACACGGCCCCGGTCGAGCACCGCGACCCGGTCGAGCACGGTCTCGGCCTCGATGACGTTGTGGGTGACGAGCAGCACGGTCGTCGCGCGCTCGGCCCGCCGCCGGTCCACAGCCGACCACACGGCCCGCCGCGCCACCGGGTCCATCGCGGTGGTCGGCTCGTCGAGCACGAGCAGCGGCCGCTCCCCGACCAGCGCGGCGGCGAAGCAGGCCAGCCGCCGCTGGCCACCGGACAGCTTCTTGATCGGCCGTCCGGCGAGCGGCCCGAGGCCCAGTTCGTCGAGTACGTCGTCCCGCTCGGCCCGCGCCTGCCGCACGTCCAGACCGCGCAGCCGCCCGGTCGTCTCGGCGGCGAGGGACACGGTCAGCTCGTCGAGGGCGGTCGACTCCTGCCCGAGGTAGGCGAGAATGCGCGCGGCCCGCTCCGGGTGCCGCACGATGTCGTGCCCGAGGATCTCCACACTGCCGGTGTCGGGCCGCATCAGCCCGGTGAGCTGCCGTACGAGGGTGGTCTTGCCGGCGCCGTTCGGGCCGAGCAGCCCGAAGATCTCGCCGCGCCGGATGTCCAGCCGTACGTCGTCGGTGGCGCGCACCTCGGGTGTTCCGGGCGCTCCGCGCCGCCCTCGTACCGCCGGATAGGTCTTGGTCAGCCCGCGCACGGCACACACGACATCCCCACTGTGCCGAAGTGCCTGTCCCGCGCGCGTACTCACAAGGGACGAGACTACGGGGTCCGGAACCCCGATCCGCCCTCGGGTCGGCCACTCGGCACAAACCGGCAGCTCGCCGCAGGAAATCCGCCGGTAACCCCAAATCCGCCGCAACGGCGCTCAACCCCGACGACGCGTCCGGGCGGCGTCGGGCTCCCCTCGGCCCGCGTCATTCGCCCACAGGGGCGTGCTCCGCGGCCGTCCGCACATCGATCTCCCGCCAGAACCCGGCTCGGATCGCGTACCGATCATGCTCGTCGATCTGGTCGTCCTTGTGCGCGAGCAACCCGAACCGAGCGGCGTACCGCAGCAGCTCCCCGTCGATCCGATGCGGGATCCGCGGATACATCCCGGAGAGCTTCTGCAGATGGCTCTGCTCCCCCAGCCGCTCCATCCACCGCCGGGCGAAGACCTGCCCCACCTCGTACGGATCACCGCCGACCGTGGTGATGTCCTCCTCCCGGTCGGCCCATCGCTGCTCCGCCGTGGTCAGCTGCGCGAGCGTCGGCATGGAGGCGGCGTCGGGCGGCTCGGCCGCGACGCCGGGCCGGTCGACCCACCCCTTGTCGGAGGACCAGCGCAGCGTCGCGCTCGCGGGGGGCTGGGCCGGCTGGACGCCGGGCGCGCGCAGGGCGGCGAGGTCCTTCGGCGTGGGCACGCCCTTGGGCGCCGGCACCCGCTCCTGCGTGCCGTTCTCCGAGGCGGTGGCCGCCGGGGCGTGTTCGCCCTCCTCGGCGGGCCGCTCGCCCCTCGCGCCGAGCGCGGAGTCGGGCAGCGGCGCGGAGAGGATCGCGGCGATCTCGGGCCGGGGCACGGGCGGCGGCGCGCAGACGCCGGTGAGCTCCTTGGCGCGTACGGCCTTGGTGATCCACGTACGGTCGAGCACGCGTCGTTCGTCGGCCTCGGCGACCAGGTCCTCGGACTGGTTGTAGTCCCCGTCGGCGGCCTGCACCGCCCACAGGTGTACGGCGACGCCGTGCTCCTTGGCGGCCATCATGCCCGGCAGCAGATCGCCGTCGCCGGTCACCAGCACCACGTCCGAGCAGGCGCGGTTGCGGGCCAGCTCGGTGAGCTCGGCGTGCATCGCGGCGTCCACGCCCTTCTGGGCCCAGCGACCGTCGCTTCGGGTCAGGGCGCCGAGGCGGACGGTGACCCGGGGCATCACACGCAGCCTGCGGTGCTCGGGCTGCGGGACGCGGTCGGGGGCGCCGTCGAACCAGTAGATGCGCAGCAGGGGCTGCTGCGTGTCGGACTCGGCGCGTTCGCGCAGCCCCTGGATGAGGGCGGTGTGGTCGACGGTGATCCGGGACCGGGAGGGCTCCCCGGCGAGGAGGCTCGCGGCGGCCCCCAGCAGATACCCGGCGTCCACCAGGACGATGCAGCGGTCCACGCGACTCACCCTCTTCCTGGGAGGTTTGCTTCGGGGCTTCCTTCGAGTCTGCCCGACCGCGCGGGGGTTAACGGGGCGAACTCGATCTTCGGCGTGGCGTTTCGGGGCATCGCCATCGCGGCGCGCCAGGCCTCACGCCCCGACAACCCCCGTTACACACGGTAATTATCCGAAATGCAGTCTTTGTCAGCCTATGTGAATCTGGTCCCGGCCCTGGCCCCTAGATCCCCCACAGGAGGCATCACCATGGCCAAGAACAAGAAGCAGGACCGGAAGCAGCCGCAGTCCGAGCGTGGTCAGCAGCAGGCCGAGCACTCCTCGATGGAGTCGCAGGCCGAGCAGCGCATCACGCAGGCGACACCGGGCGACATGGCCCGCAAGGGTCGGCAGAAGCGCTTCGGTCACAACTGACATCTGCATAACGGGTTGTTGAGACCCAGGCACAGGAAGAGGGGCGCACCCCATGCGGGGTGCGCCCCTCTCGCGTGTCGACCGGTGGCCGCTCAGCCCGCCAGGCAGGACGGACCGAGCAGCACCTTCAGGTCACCGAACAGCGCCGGGTCGGGCTTCACTCGGTGCCGGTCCAGCCGCAGCACCGTCGTCTTGGTCGGGCCCTGGAGCTTGATGCGCACCTCGCTGTCGCCCTTGTGGTGGCTGAGGATCTCGCCGAGGCGGTTGACCATCGGCGGGGTGACCCTGGTGGCCGGGATGGTGAGGACCACGGGCGCGTTGGTGCCCGCGTTCGACAGGTCGGGGACCTGGAGCTCCATCGCGACCAGCCGGGGCACGTCCTCGCGCTTGTCGAGGCGGCCCTTGACGAACACGACGGCGTCCTCGACGAGTTGGGTCGAGACGAGCTGGTACGTCGCCGGGAAGAACATGCACTCGATGGAACCGGCGAGATCCTCGACCGTGGCGATCGCCCAGGCGTTGCCCTGCTTGGTCATCTTGCGCTGGAGGCCGGAGATGATGCCGCCGATGGTCACCACCGCGCCGTCGGCGTGCTCGCCGCCCGTCAGCTGGGCGATGCCGGCGTCCGCCTTGTCGGACAGGACGTGCTCCAGGCCGAAGAGCGGGTGGTCGGAGACGTACAGACCGAGCATCTCCCGCTCCTGGGCGAGCAGATAGGTCTTGTCCCACTCCTCGTCCGTGAACTGCACGTCGAGTCCGAAGCCGGGCTCGTCGCTCTCCTCCTCGCCCATGCCGCCGAAGAGGTCGAACTGGCCCTCGGCCTCCTTGCGCTTGACCGCGACCACGTTGTCGATCATCGGCTCGAAGTGCGCGGTGAGGCCCTTGCGGGTGTGCCCCAGTGTGTCGAACGCGCCCGCCTTGATCAGCGACTCGGTGGTGCGCTTGTTGCAGGCGACCGCCTCGACCTTGTCGAGATAGTCGGGGAAGGAGGCGTACTTGCCCTTGGCCTTGCGGCTCTTGATGATCGACTCGACCACGTTCGTGCCGACGTTGCGCACCGCTTCGAGGCCGAAGAGGATCACGTCGTCGCCCTGGGCGGCGAAGTTGTGCACCGACTCGTTGACGTTCGGCGGGAGCACCTTGATGCCCATGCGGCGGCACTCGTTGAGGTAGACCGCCGACTTGTCCTTGTCGTCCTTGACGGAGGTCAGCAGCGCGGCCATGTACTCGGCGGGGTGGTTCGCCTTGAGGTAGGCGGTCCAGTACGAGACCAGTCCGTACGCGGCGGAGTGCGCCTTGTTGAACGCGTAGCCGGCGAACGGGACCAGCACGTCCCACAGGGCCTGGATGGCCTCGTCGCTGTAGCCCTTCTTGCGGGCGCCGTCCTGGAAGAGGACGAAGTTCTTCGCCAGTTCCTCGGGCTTCTTCTTGCCCATCACACGGCGGAGGATGTCGGCTTCGCCGAGCGAGTAGCCGGCGATGATCTGGGCGGCCTTCTGCACCTGCTCCTGGTAGACGATCAGGCCGTAGGTGACGTCCAGGACCTCCCTGAGGGGCTCTTCGAGCTCCTTGTGGATGGGGGTGATCTCCTGGAGCTTGTTCTTGCGCAGCGCGTAGTTGGTGTGCGAGTCCATGCCCATCGGGCCGGGACGGTAGAGCGCGGAGACGGCGGAGATGTCTTCGAAGTTGTCGGGCTTCATCAGGCGCAGCAGCGAGCGCATGGGGCCGCCATCGAACTGGAAGACGCCGAGGGTCTCGCCGCGCTGGAGCAGTTCGAAGGTCGTAGGGTCGTCCAGCGGGAGGCTCAGCAGCTCCAGGTCGATGCCCTTGTTGGACTTCACCATCTTGACGGCGTCGTCCATGATCGTCAGGTTGCGCAGACCGAGGAAGTCCATCTTCAGCAGGCCGAGCGACTCGCAGCTCGGGTAGTCCCACTGCGTGATGGTCACGCCGTCGGTGTGCCTGACCCAGACGGGCACGTGCTCGGTGATGGTCTCACTGGACATGATCACGCCGGCCGCGTGCACACCCATCTGCCGCACCAGGCCCTCGACGCCCTTCGCGGTGTCGATGACCTTCTTCACGTCCGGCTCGTTCTCGTACATCGCCCGGATCTCACCCGCCTCGCTGTAGCGGGGGTGCGAGGGGTCGGTGATGCCGTTCAGGTCGATGCCCTTGCCGAGGACGTCGGCGGGCATGGCCTTGGTCAGGCGGTCACCCATGGCGTACGGGTAGCCCAGCACGCGCGCGGAGTCCTTGATCGCGTTCTTCGCCTTGATCTTGCCGTAGGTGCCGATCATGGCGACCTTGTCGGCGCCGTACTTCTCGGTCACGTACCGGATCACCTCGACGCGCCGGCGCTCGTCGAAGTCGATGTCGACATCGGGCATCGAGATGCGCTCGGGGTTGAGGAACCGCTCGAAGATCAGGCCGTGCGGGATCGGGTCGAGGTCGGTGATGCCCATGGCGTACGCGACGATCGAACCGGCCGCGGAGCCTCGGCCGGGGCCGACCGCGATGCCGTTGTTCTTGGCCCACATGATGAAGTCGGCGACGACGAGGAAGTAGCCGGGGAAGCCCATCGAGATGATGACGTCCATCTCGTAGTCGGCCTGCTTCTGGCGGTCCTCGGGGATGCCGCCGGGGAAGCGGCGCTCCATGCCGCGGCGGACCTCCTCCTTGAACCAGGTGACCTCGGTGTAGCCCTCGGGGATGTCGAACTTGGGCATGAGGTTCTTGGCCTCGAACATGCCGGTGGTGTCGACCATCTCGGCGACGAGGAGGGTGTTGGCGCAGCCCTGCTGCCAGGCGTCCGAGGAGTCGATGGCGTACATCTCGTCCGTGGACTTCAGGTAGTAGCCGGTGCCGTCGAACTTGAAGCGGTCCGGGTCGGAGAGGTTCTTGCCGGTCTGGATGCACAGCAGCGCGTCGTGCGCGCCCGCCTCATGGGCGTAGGTGTAGTGCGAGTCGTTGGTGACCAGCGGGGGGATGCCGAGCTTCCTGCCGATCTCCAGCAGGCCGTCTCGGACCCGGTGCTCGATGTCGATGCCGTGGTCCATCAGCTCCAGGAAGTACTTGTCCTTGCCGAAGATGTCCTGGTAGTCGGCGGCCGCCTTGAGGGCCTCCTCCTCCTGGCCCAGCCGCAGCCGGGTCTGGACCTCGCCGGAGGGGCAGCCGGTGGAGGCGACGATCCCCTCGGACCACTGCGAGATGGTCTCCTTGTCCATCCGGGGCCACTTCTGCAGCCAGCCCTCGGCGTACGCGTCCGAGGACAGCCGGAAGAGGTTGTGCAGGCCCGTCTTGTTCACGGCCCACATCGTCTTGTGGGTGTAACCACCCGAACCGGAGACGTCGTCCCGCTTCTGGTGCGGCTGGCCCCACTGGATCTTGCGCTTGTTGCGCCGGGACTCGGGGGCGACATACGCCTCAATCCCGATGATCGGGGTGACTCCGGCCTTCTTCGCGGAGTGGAAGAAGTCGTACGCCCCGTGAAGGTTGCCGTGGTCGGACATGGCGATGTGCGTCATGCCCATCTCGTTGCAGGCGTTGAACATGTCCTTCAGCCGCGCGGCACCGTCCAGCAGCGAGTACTGGGTGTGGACGTGCAGGTGCGTGAACGGCGGCTTTGACACGGTGCGGCCTCCAAAGGAAACGCTCGGCAACGGGCTGGCGGACAGTCCTGGGGTCAGCGTCGAAGTCTATGCCTCGGGACTGACACCGGGCGGGCTCCCCCGCGTACCTTCACAGCGAGGGTCGCGGGCACTTCCGGGTGCCCTCACCCGTTGGAGACGACAGAAACGCTGTCGTACACGTTCATGCACCAGGAGGCACCCAGCGATGTCGGTCCCCCAGCTCAACGGCGAGCAGCGCGGCGACGAGATCCTCGCCGTCTTCGACACCGCCTTCGGCGAGCTCCTGGCCGCCGACCCGGCCGCGTTCCGCGTGAAGTTCCGGAAGATGGCGGCCTCGGCGTTCGCGTTCTACCGCGGCACGGCGTGCCTCTTCTACCACGACCTGGACGCCGAGAACGCCGGGCGGGGCGGCGGGAAGATATACAGCGGACCGTACCTCGACGAGCGCACCTCGCGCGTGTGGATCCACGGCGACCTGCACGCCGAGAACTTCGGCACGTACATGGACGCCAACGGCCGGCTGATCTTCAACGTCAACGACTTCGACGAGGCGTACGTCGGCCCCTTCACCTGGGACCTCAAGCGCTTCGCCGCCTCGATCGCCCTCATCGGGTACGCCAAGGCGCTCAGCGACGAGCAGATCACCGAGCTGGTGCAGATCTACGCGGGCGCGTACCGCGAGCGTGTGCACGCCCTGGCCACCGGCGCCAAGAGCGACGAGGTCCCGCCGTTCACGCTGGACACCGCCCAGGGCCCGCTCCTGGACGCGCTGCGCGACGCCCGCGCCCTGACCCGCTTCGGGCTGCTGGACTCGATGACCGAGATCCGGGACTTCGAGCGCCGCTTCGCTTCGGGCGGCGGCTCCATCGAGCTGGACGCGGCCACGCGCTACAAGGTGCTCGCGGCCTTCGACGGCTACCTGGAGACGCTGCCGGACTCCTCGCTGGCCCGCCCGGACTCGTACCGGGTGAAGGACGTGGTGGGCCGGCGCGGCATCGGCATCGGATCGGCCGGGCTGCCGTCGTACAACATCCTTCTGGAGGGCCACAGCGACGCCCTGGAGAACGATGTCGTGATCTACATCAAGCAGGCTCAGACCCCGGCCGTCTCCCGCCACATCACCGACCCGGCGATCCGCCAGTACTTCCAGCACGAGGGGCACCGCACGGTGATCTCCCAGCGCGCCCTGCAGGCGCACGCCGACCCGTGGCTGGGCTGGACCGAGCTGGACGGCGCGGGCCAGCTGGTCGCCGAGGTCTCGCCGTACGCCGTGGACCTGGACTGGGGCGACATCGACGACCCGGAGGAGATCGCGGCGGTCGTCGCCGACCTCGGCCGGGCCACGGCCACGATGCACGCGGCGGCAGACGACACCTCCGGCGAGTCCCTGGTGCCGTTCTCCACCGAGCGGGCCATCGACGCGGCGATCGCGGCCGACGAGGACGGCTTCGCGGAGCTCCTGGCCGACTTCGCGCACGACTACGGCGCACGCGCGCGTGCCGACCACCAGATCTTCGTGGACCTGTTCCGCAACGGCCGGATTCCGGGTCTGTGACGGAAAGGCCGCACACCGGCGCGCACCGGCCGCTCACAGGCACCCTTTAAGGGTCTCTTACAGGCCTACGTGACACACTCTCCTCCGCTATGGACATATCCGGGACCCAGCTACGAGCCGTACGCGCGGCGCTGTTCACGTCACTCGTCGTGACGCTCAGCACCGCGTCGCACGTGCTGCTGTCCCGGGCCCCGTTGCCGCTGAACACGGTGGCCCTGCTCGCGGCCGCCATGTTCGTCCTCGCGTACACCCTGGCCGGCCGCGAGCGCAGCTTCGGGCGGATCGCCGCCCTGCTGATCCCGCTGGAGCTGGCCGCCGACACGATCCTCACCACCGGCCAGCACGTCTGTTACGGCAAGGCGGGCGGCCCGGTCGCCGGCCCGCTGGCCTCGGTCGGCTGGGACGTGCTGTGCGGCGACGGCACCCAGGTCGGCACCCCCCTGGCCCAGGTCACCGGCACCGACCCCGACCGGCTCGGCGGTCTCCTCGCCCACGCCGACCCGGCCACCGCCTGGCTGCTGCTCGGCGCGCACGTCTCGGTCGGCCTCCTCGCCGCCGCCTGGCTGCGCCGCGGCGAGCGGGCCCTGGCCCAGTTGCTGAGCGCGGTGACGGCGACCACGTTCCGCCCGCTGCTGCTGGCGGTCGCCGCGGTGACGGTGCGCCGGATCACACCGGCCCGCCGCCTGCCGCGCCCCTCCGGCCGTACGGCCACCGCCCGCAGCCTCCTCCTCGTGCACTCCCTGGGACGGCGTGGACCGCCGTGCTCGCCCGCCTTCACCTGCGCGTGAACGGCATCTGAGCAGCACAGCCCACCCATACGTATCCCGCACACACACGTGTGCGTGTCCCTCTGGAGATCACCAACATGAGCAAGCGGAACAGCCAGGCAGCGAAGACGGCGGCCCGGGAGCGGCTGCGCGCCGAGCGCGAGCGCGAGGCCAAGCGGGCGAAGGTCAGGCGGCAGATCATCGTCGCCTGCTCGGTCGTCGGCGTACTGGCGGCGGCCGGCGGCATAGGCTACGCCGTCGTCCAGGCCAGCAAGCCCAGCCACTGGGAGGCGGTGAAGGACGAGAAGGTCGTCGCCCCGGCGCACACCACGGGTACGAACGGCACGACCGTCGTCATCGGCAAGGACAGCGCCAAGAAGACCCTCAAGATCTACGAGGACCCGCGCTGTCCCGTCTGCGCCTCGTTCGAGCAGGCCGCCGGTTCGGTCGTCGACAAGGACATCGCGGCCGGCAAGTACAAGATGCAGTTCATCGGTGGCACGTTCCTCGACGGCGACCAGCTGCAGGACGGCAAGATCGGCGCCAACGCCGAGGGCTCCAAGAACGCGATGAGCGCCCTGGGCGCCGCGCTGAACGTGAGCACGGATGCGTTCCTCGAGTACAAGACCGCGCTCTACTCGGCGAAGTACCACCCGGAGGAGTCGGACGACAAGTTCAAGGACGACGACTACCTCATCGAGATCGCGGACTCCGTCCCCGCTCTCAAGAACAACACCAAGTTCGAGAATGCCGTGAAGAACGGCACGTACGACGCCTGGGCGCTGGCCATGTCGAAGGCCTTCGACACCAACAAGGACGGCGTGACGGGGACCCCCAGCTTCGTCATGGACGGCAAGCAGCTGAAGACCTCCGGCCCCAACCAGCCGTGGACGGCGGAGGAGTTCACCAAGGCGGTGGACGCGGCCCTCAAGGGCTGACGTCGACTGGGAAGTCGACCTTCGTATGAAAGGCGGGCGAACTTTCCCGGGTTCGCCCGCCTCTGTTCATACCGATCAGTAACCTGATCGGCTGTGACCAGTCGATACAGATCATCCGAGCAGCTCAACTCCCTTACTCCTCGCCGCCGTACGGTCGTCAAGGCCGCGGCGGCGACGGCTGTCCTGGCCGGCCCGCTCGCCGCCGCTATGCCCGCCCGGGCCGCCGAACAGACCCCCGCCTTCCTGCACGGCGTCGCCTCCGGCGACCCGCTGCCCGACGGCGTCCTGCTGTGGACCCGGGTGACTCCGACCGCCGAGGCCGTACCCGGCTCCGGGCTCGGCCCGGACACCGAGGTCAGCTGGATCGTCGCCCGGGACAAGGCGCTGACGAACATCGTCGCCAAAGGCTCGACCACCGCGACCGCCGCCTCCGACCACACCGTCAAGGCCGACATACGCGGCCTGGAGCCGGCCACGGACTACTGGTTCCGCTTCTCGGCGGGCGGCACGGACTCCCCGGTGGCGCGTACCCGCACCGCGCCGGCGGCGAGCGCGTCCGTGTCCAACCTCCGCTTCGGCGTGGTCTCCTGCGCCAACTGGGAGGGCGGCTACTTCGCCTCGTACCGCCATCTCGCCGCCCGCGGCGACCTTGACGCGTGGCTCCACCTCGGCGACTACATCTACGAGTACGGCACCGGCGAGTACGGCACGCGCGGCACCGTCGTACGCCAGACCGCGCCCACCCACGAGATCCTCACGCTCGCCGACTACCGCGTCCGGCACGGCAAGTACAAGACGGACCCCGATCTGCAGGCCCTGCACACGAAGGCGCCGGTCATCGCGATCTGGGACGACCACGAGATCGCCAACGACGCCTGGTCCGGCGGCGCCGAGAACCACACCGAGGGCGCCGAGGGCACCTGGGCCGCACGTCAGGCCGCCGCCAAGCAGGCCTACTTCGAGTGGATGCCGGTGCGCCCGGCGATCGCCGGCACCACCTACCGCCGCTTGCGCTTCGGCAAGCTCGCCGACCTCTCCCTGCTCGACCTGCGCTCCTTCCGCTCGCAGCAGGTGAAGGTCGGCAACGGTGAGGTCGACGACCCGGACCGTACGCTCACCGGGCGGGCCCAACTGGACTGGCTGAAGGCGGGGCTGAAGTCCTCCGACACCACCTGGCGGCTGGTCGGCAACTCGGTGATGATCTCGCCGTTCGCGATCGGCTCCCTCACCGCGGACCTGCTCAAGCCGCTGGCCAAGCTGATGGGCCTGCCGCAGGAGGGCCTCGCCCTCAACCCGGACCAGTGGGACGGCTACACGGACGACCGCCGGGAGCTGCTCGCCCACCTGCGCTCGAACGCGATCCGCAACACCGTGTTCCTGACCGGCGACATCCACATGGCGTGGGCCAACGACGTGCCGGTGGACGCCGGTACCTACCCGCTGTCCGCCTCCGCCGCCACGGAGTTCGTCGTCACGTCGGTCACCTCGGACAACCTCGACGACATCGTCAAGGTCCCCGAGGGCACGGTCTCCGCGATCGCCGCGCCGGTCATCAAGGCCGCCAACCGGCACGTCCACTGGGTCGACACCGACCGCCACGGCTACGGCGTCCTGGACATCACGGCCGAGCGGGCGCAGATGGACTACTACGTCCTGTCCGACAAGACCAGGAAGGACGCGACCGCCTCCTGGGCGCGCTCGTACCGCACGCGCAGCGGGACGCAGAAGGTCGAGCGGACGTACGACCCCGTCTGACAGCCCCTGCCCCTCGGTCGGCTGACAGCCGCTGACGGCCGCTAGAGGGTTTCGAGGAAGCCGAGCGCCACCCGCCAGGTGGCCTCGGCGGCCTCCTCGTCGTAGTCCGGCAGGTCGGGGTCGGTGAACAGGTGGCCCGCCCCGGCGTATCTGTACACCTCGACGTCGGCGCCCGCTCTGCCCATCTGCAGATACCAGGCGCTCAGCCAGTCGTCCGTCTCGAACGGGTCCGGCTCGGCGACATGCAGCTGCACCGGCAGCTCGTCCACCGAGGCGTTCGCCGCGATGTCCGAGGTGCCGTGCAGGAGCAGCACCCCGCGCGCCTTCTCGTCGCCGAGAGCGAGGGTCTGCGCGATGGAGGCGCCGAGCGAGAACCCGGCGTACACGAGGCCTCGCTCCGAGTAGGGCGCGGCGGCGAGCACGGCCCGCTTCAGCAGCTCGTCCTTGCCGATCCGGTCGTGGTACTCCATGCCTTCCTCGACCGTCTCGAACGTGCGCCCCTCGAAGAGGTCCGGCGTCCACACCTCGTGTCCGGCGGCGCGCAGCCGTTCCGCGGCCTGGCGCACCGCGGGCCTGAGGCCATAGGTCGAGTGAAAGAGCATGATGTTCATGAGGCCATGGTGCCAGCCGGGTACGACAACGCCGTGACCACCGCCTCACCGACGCACATGTTCATGACCCCCCTCGGCTGGTTACGTTCGGGGGATGGAGAACATACTCCGACCACTGATCGTGATCGGCGGCTCGGTTCTGCTCACCGTGATCATCGGGTGGGCCACCGACCGCCTGATGCGCAAGGCCGACGACCGGCACAGTGAGACGCCGCTGTGGGGTCTGCTGCGCCGCAGCCGCGTCCCCTACCAGCTCGTTCTGTGCACGGCCCTGCTCAGAGCGTCGTACCACGAGGCCGACCTGCTCCCCGAGCACCGGGAGGCCGTCGGACGGTTGCTGACCCTGGTGCTGATCGGGGCGACGGCCTGGCTGGCGATCCGGATCGCGGCGGCGATCGTGGAGACCTCGTACAGCCGCTATGCCCGCGTCCACCGTGACGCGGCCCGGGTCCGACGGGTGCGCACCCAGGTGACACTGATCATGCGCGTGGTGTCGGCGGTCGTCGGCGTGGTGGCCGTCGCCGCGATGCTGCTGACGTTCCCGGCGTTCCGCGCGGCCGGCGCCTCGCTGCTGGCCTCGGCCGGCATCCTCGGCATCGTCGCCGGTGTCGCGGCCCAGTCCACGCTGAGCAACATGTTCGCCGGGTTCCAGATCGCCTTCGGCGACATGGTGCGCCTCGGGGACACGGTCGTGGTGGACGGCGAGTGGGGCACGGTCGAGGAGATCACGCTGACGTTCCTGACGGTGCGCACGTGGGACGAACGCCGGATCACGATGCCGGTGTCGTACTTCACCTCGAAGGCCTTCGAGAACTGGTCACGCGGCGGCGCCCAGATGACCGGCACCGTCTTCCTCCACCTCGACCACTCGGCACCGATGGAGAAGATGCGCGAGCGGCTCCGCGACATCCTGCGCGCGTGCCCGGCGTGGGACGGCCGCGACTACGGCCTGGTCGTCACGGACTCGACACCGAGCACGATGGAGGTGCGGGCCCTGGTCACGGCGAAGGACGCGGACGACCTGTGGACGGTACGGGTCACCGTGCGCGAGCAGCTCATCGGCTGGCTGGCCGAACAGCACCCGTACGCGCTGCCACGCGTCAACGCGACGGACGCGGCGCTGCCGCCCGGCTTCCCCGTCCCCGGTGCCGTGCCCGGCCGCGTCCCGGCCCGCCGCACGCACCAGCACGACCACCAGCCGGCGGCGCGCCCGGAGCGTCCCTGAGCCTCACCGACCGTTTCTGCCCGCATCCGACCGGCCCTGACCGTTCAGTGGCCGCGCTCGGCCCCGCCGTTGACCTGGATGATCTGCGAGGTGATGTGCCCGGCGGCGTGGGACGCCAGCCAGTGCAGGGTCGCGGCGACGTCCCCCGGCGTGGCGGCCCGCCCGGTCGAGGTCTCCGCGACGAGCCGCTCGTGCCGCTCCCGGTCCATCGTGTCGCCGAAGAAGTCGGTGTCCTCGACATAGCCGGGCGCGACCACATTCACGGTGATCCCGCGCGGCCCCAACTGCCGGGCCAGATCATGGGCGTACGGATGCAGCGCCGCCTTGGACGCCGCGTACGCCCCGCTGCCGGACCCCCGGAACGCGGCGATGGAGCTGAGGAACAGCACCCGCCCGCCGGGGTCGGCGAGCCGGTCCTTCAGCGCCTCGGTGAGCAGGGCCGCGGTCAGGGTGTTGAGGCCGAAGTTGAGGGTCCAGTTGTGCAGGACGACATCGAGGGGTTCGTCGCTGTCCACCGTGGGCTCCAGGTAGCCGGCGCCTCCGGCGCTGTGGATCAGTACGTCCACGGTGCCGAACTCCGACGCCACGAACCGCTCCACGCCCCGCACGCCGCGCGGCTTGCTCAGATCCGCCGCATATGTGAGGGCCCCGCGCACACCGGCCTGCTCCAGCACCTCGGCGCGCCGCCCGAGCAGCAGCACCTGATCCCCGTCCGCCGCGAAGAGCTGCGCCGCCGCGAGCCCGATTCCTGTACCGCCACCACTGATGACAACGTTGCGAGCCATGATCCGACCCTACAAAGGGACGCCGCACATGCCTCGTACGTTCACACGACTGCCATAAAGGTCACCGAAGACTACGCACGTCCAAATGCCGCAGTACCCGGTCCACCACCTCGGGATCGGCCCCCGGCTCACTGCGCGCCGCCAGCACCTCGTGCCTGGCCGCGCTCAGCAGCTCGCCCTGGATCCGCCGCACCCGCTTCAGCCGCCGCACCCGCTGCTGATGCGCCTCCCTGCGCTCCTCCTCGCCCATCTCCGGGCTGATCCGCACCCCGATCTCGAACGCCCGCCGCAGCATCTGCTCGGCCAGGTCCTCGGGCAGGTCCTCGACGGCCTCGATCTCCCTCAGCCTCCGCTTCGCCGCCTTCGCCGCCCGCACCGCCAGCTGCTTCTCGAACTCCTTCTCCCGCTCGCTGTCGGCACGCACCCCGAGCCGCTTCACCAGCCACGGCAGGGTCAGCCCCTGCAGCACCAGCGTCGCCATGATCACCCCGAACGCGATGAACACGATCTCGTCCCGGTCGGGAAACGCGGCGCCCGAATCCGTCTCCAGGGGGATGGCCAGCGCCAGGGCCACCGAGGCGACGCCCCGCATCCCCGACCACCACATCACGATGGTCTCGCGCCAGCTGACCGGGATCTCCTCGTCGTAGTCCCGTTTCGCGTGCATCCGCTTGGTGAGCCAGGTCGCCGGCAGCAACCACAGCAGACGCACCAGTACGACCACGCCGACCACCGCGGCCGCCCAGCCGAGCATCTCGTCCCACCGCCCGGACGCCGTCCGCACCGCGATGTGCAGTTCGAGCCCGATGAGCCCGAACGCGACGCCGGTGACCAGCGTGTCGACGATGTCCCAGAAGGTGTGCCCGGCGAGCCGTGTCATCACGTCGTCCGCGTCGGTGGCGTACTCGGCGAGGAACAGGGCGGTGACGAGCACGGCGAGCACGCCGGAGCCGTGGAGCTCCTCGGCGAGCACGTACGAGGCGTACGGCACGAGCAGGGTGAGCCCGATCTGCAGGGTCGGGTCCCCCAGCAGGTCCATCAGCTTGTTGGCGCCCCATCCGAGAGCGAGCCCGACGGCCAGCGCCACCACGGCGGAGAGCACCAGATCCAGTCCGGCCTCCCACGGCGAGAAGCTGCCGCTCACGGCGGCCGCGATCGCCACGTGGTACAGCACGATGGCCGTCACGTCGTTGAAGAGACCCTCGCCCTCCAGGATGGACACCAGCCGCCGCGGCAGCCCCAGTTGCCCGGCGACGGCGGTCGCCGCGACCGGGTCGGGCGGCGCGACGAGCGCGCCCAGCGCCACGGCGGCGGCGAGCGGCAACCCCGGCACGATCGCGTGGGCGACCGCGGCCACGCACACCGTCGTGACGAACACCAACGCCACGGCCAGCAGAAGGATGGGCCGCACATTCGCCGCGAACTGCCGCCACGAGGTCCGCCGTACGGCGGCGTACAGCAACGGCGGCAACAGCAGCGGCAGAATCAGATCGGGCGGAATGTCGACATTGGGCACGAAGTCGAGCAGCGCGAGAACGATCCCGAGCAGCGTCATCAGCACCGGCGCCGGCAACCCGACCCGGTCCCCCACCGGGACACTCACCACGGCCCCGAGCAACAGCACGAACAACAGGGCCAACTGATCCACGGTCAGCGCTCCGGTGAGATCGACGTCCACAAGACAGACCTCAAGCCTGCCAGGCCGCCCTTCTCACCAGCGCGTACGGCCCCTCGACTACAGAGCGCGCCGCATCGCCCGGTGCGGTATCCCCGCGTCGGGGAACTCCGGCCCGTACGCCGCGTACCCCAACCGCTCGTAAAAACCCAGCGCGTGCGTCTGCGCGTGCAGATCCACGGCTGCGAGCCCACGCGCGCGTGCCGTCTCCTCGATGGCCCGCACCAGCGCGACGCCGACGCCGAGCCCGCGCGCCGCCTTCGTCACCGCGAGCCGCCCCAGCGACCCCACCGACGGATCGCCGTCGACCTTGGCCGCGGCCGCCTCCCCGTGCAGCAGCCGCCCGGTGCCCAGCGGCACCCCGTCCTCCCGCACGGCCAGCACATGCACGGCCACGGCGTCGTACGCGTCGTACTCCAGGTCCTCGGGGACGCCCTGCTCTCCGACGAAGACCTCTTTGCGCACCGCGAAGCACATCTCACGGTCGGCGGAGTCCTCGGCGACCCGGACCGCATAGGACGTGAACGGCGAGGACGGCGACGACGGCGAACTCACGCGTACGTCTCCTCGCGAACCTGGTCCAGGGCCTTCTGCAGGTCGGCCGGGTAGTCGCACCCGAACTCCACCCACTGCCCGTCCCCGGGGTGCTCGAAGCCGAGGCGTACGGCGTGCAGCCACTGGCGGGTCAGGTGGAGCCGCTTGGCCAGCGTCGGGTCGGCGCCGTACGTCAGGTCGCCGACGCAGGGGTGGCGGTGGGCGGCCATGTGGACGCGGATCTGGTGGGTGCGGCCGGTCTCCAGCTTCACATCGAGCAGGGAGGCCGCGCGGAACGCCTCGATGAGGTCGTAGTGGGTGACGGACGGCTTGCCTTCGGCCGTGACCGCCCACTTGTAGTCGTGGTTGGGGTGGCGGCCGATGGGCGCGTCGATGGTGCCGCTGGTCGGGTCGGGGTGGCCCTGGACGAGCGTGTGGTACCGCTTGTCGACCGTGCGCTCCTTGAACTGGCGCTTGAGCGACGTGTACGCGTACTCGGACTTGGCGACGACCATCAGCCCGGACGTGCCCACGTCGAGCCGGTGCACGATGCCCTGGCGCTCGGCCGCGCCGGACGTCGAGATGCGGTAGCCGGCCGCTGCCAGCCCACCGATGACCGTCGGACCGCTCCAGCCCGGCGACGGATGCGCGGCCACACCGACCGGTTTCACGATCACGACCACGTCATCGTCGTCGTGCACGATCTCCATGCCCTCGACCGGCTCGGCGACGACCTGCACCGGCGCGGGCGCCTGCGGCATCTCCACCTCCAGCCAGGCGCCGCCGTGCACGCGCTCCGACTTGCCGACCACCGACCCGTCGACCGTGACCTTCCCCGCGGCGGCGAGCTCGGCCGCCTTGGTCCGGGAGAAGCCGAACATGCGGGAGATGGCGGCGTCGACGCGCTCGCCCTCCAGGCCGTCGGGCACGGGCAGGGTTCGGATCTCGGGAATCGTGCTCACCCGACGAGTATGCCGGACGGGGCCGACAGCCCCGTACGGAGCCTGTGGACAACCCTCGCCGGCCGGGCCCGCGGGGCCTCAGTCCTTGTGGACGGTCCCGTCGGGGTCCAGCCCCTTGAACGACAGCAGCACGATCAGGATGCCGCCGCACACGATCGCCGAGTCGGCCAGGTTGAACACCGCGAAGTGCTTGGGCGCGATGAAGTCCACGACCGCGCCCTCGAAGACACCCGGCGAGCGGAAGATCCGGTCGGTGAGGTTGCCGAGCGCACCGCCGAGCAGCAGGCCGAGCGCGATCGCCCAGGGCAGGCTGTACAGCTTGCGGGCGAGCCGGGCGATCACCACGATCACGGCCGCCGCGATCACCGTGAAGATCACGGTGAAGGCCTCACCGAAGCCGAAGGCCGCGCCCGCGTTGCGGATCGCCTCGAACTTCAGCCAGTCCCCGATGACCTCGATCGGCGGGTGGTGCTCCAGCTTGGCGACCACGATCATCTTGCTGACCAGGTCGAGGGCGTAGGCGAAGGCGGCGACCCCGAACAGCACGGCGATCCGGCGCCTGCCCCGGGGCCGCTCGGCCGCGGCTTCCTTCGCGTTCTCGTCGGACTGCTCCGGCTCGGCTCCCGCCGCCTCTGGGGTATCCGGCGTACCGATGATGCGCTCCGCCTCTGCCACGTGAGTCCTTCAACCTAGGTACCTGACTGAGGACGAGAGTACGACACGTCCGGCGGTACCCGGATACCAGTCAGTACCGGCGTTCTTGCTTCTGCTTGCACTCCACGCACAGGGTCGCGCGCGGGAAGGCCTGCATCCGCGCCTTGCCGATCGGATTGCCGCAGTTCTCGCACAGGCCGTAGGTACCCGCGTCGAGCCGCTCCAGGGCGCGCTCGGTCTGGGTGAGCATCTCGCGCGCGTTGGCGGCGAGGGCCAGCTCGTGCTCGCGCGTGATGTTCTTGGCGCCGGTGTCCGCCTGGTCGTCGCCGGCCCCGTCCCCGGAGTCCCGCATCAGGCCGACCAGGGACTGCTCGGACGACGCGAGCTCGTCGCGCAGCCGCATCACCTCGGACATCAGCTCGGCTCGTGCCTCCTCGACCTCCTCCGGGGTCCAGGGGTCCTCACCGGGGCGCACCGCGAGCTCGCCGGGCTCCACCGCCGCGGCGATGCGTGCCTTGGGAAGGGCGGTCTTCGCCGCCGTGGCCGTGCCAGGAGTCTTCTTCGCAACCACCGTCGTGGCTCCCGTCTGCTCCGCGGCCTGCGCCGCGCCCGCCTTCTTGGCCCTGCTCTCGGCGACCGCACTCTTCCCGGCCGCCCGCTCCGCGACCGCTTTCTTCCTGGCCGCGGCCCTCTTGGACGTGGTGCTCGTCCTGGACGTGCTCCTCTTGGAGGCGCCCTGCACCACAGCACCGCGCCCCTCCCCACCCGCACCGACGCCCTTCTCCCCGGCCGCCTTCTCCCCGGCCGTTTCCTTCCCAGCTGCTTCCTTCCCGACGGCCACCTTCACGGCCACCTTCTTGGCGGCACCTTCCTTGGCCACGGCCTTCTCGACCGCGCTCCCCTTGGCCGCCTTCCTGGCGGCGCTTTCCTTAGGTGTCGCCTTCTTCGCGACCACCGTCTTCGCGACCGCCTTCTTCGCGATCACCTTCTTCGCGACCGCTCTCTCTGCGGTCGCCTCTTCGGCCGCCGCCTCCTTGACTCCCTTGCCTCCGGGCTCGACCTTCTTGGACCCGACCTTCTTGGACACCGCCTTCTTGGCAGCCGCTTTCGAGCCAGTCCCCCTCCCGGCCTTCTCCTCCGCTTCACCCCCGACAGGCCCCCGAACGGTCTTCACCGGCTTCCCGCCCCGTACACCCGCGGAGGAACCTCCCCGCGCCCCCGCAGAACTCCCCCGCGCACTCTTCTTCCCGCCCACATCCTTGGCCGCACCGCCAGAGGCACCGGCACTCGTACCGCCGGAGGCACTCGCATGGGTGGACCCGCCCGACGCCGACTGCTGTACGGCGGTCTTCTTCGCCACCATGCCGCGGCCCCTTCACATATTGTGATCTTGCTCGCGAATCGTGCTGGGACGATAAATCGACTTGAGTCCCGCGGCAACGGGGCACACCGCCCGATTCGCCCGCCTCGCGCATGCCGCGCGCCAGACCTGCATGCGTTGTGCCCAGCTCCCCGCCGGGTATGCAATCGAGCCGGACGTCCCAGAATCCGAACACGCGTACCGATCCATTCGGGTCACCCCGGCCGGTAGGCACCACCTCCCCCCGGGTGCCGTAAATCCGGTCGGCCGCTGTCCCCGCGGCGCCGTACACTGGGCGGAGCGAAAAGCGTGGATGGGGACGAGTAGCGGCGTACGCAGCCCAGAGCGACCCGGGGACGGTGGAAGCCCGGGGGCGAGCGCGACGTGAAGATCACCCCGGAGCCGCCGGAAGAAAGCCGCAGCCGTACGGCAGTGGTCGGTAGACCCGGCATCGCGACCCCAATGAGGGGGTTCACCGACGCACACCCCGCGTCGGCGGGCCAAGGAGGGTGGTACCGCGGGAGCGCGCCGAAACCGGCGTACGGAAAGACACGGCTCTCGTCCCTCCGGACGGAAGGCAGCAAGTCCGCCGGAGGAAGCTCGCTGATGACAACGCCGACGTACCGCCAGGTACCCGCCCAGGTCGACCTGCCCGCGCTCGAGCACGCCGTGCTCGACTTCTGGCGCGAGCAGAAGATCTTCGCCAAGAGCCTGGAGCAGTCCGAGGGCCGCCCCGAGTGGGTGTTCTACGAGGGCCCGCCCACCGCCAACGGCATGCCCGGCGCCCATCACATCGAGGCCCGCGTCTTCAAGGACGTCTTCCCCCGCTTCCGCACCATGCGCGGCTACCACGTCGCCCGCAAGGCCGGCTGGGACTGCCACGGGCTCCCGGTGGAGCTGACGGTCGAGAAGGAGCTCGGCTTCAGCGGCAAGCAGGACATCGAGGCCTACGGCATCGCCGCCTTCAACTCCAAGTGCCGTGAGTCCGTGCTGCGCCACACCGACGCCTTCGAAGAGCTCACGAACCGTATGGGCTACTGGGTCGACCTCAACGACGCGTACGTCACGATGGAGCCCGAGTACATCGAGTCGGTCTGGTGGTCGCTCAAGGAGATCTTCAACAAGGGCCTGCTGGTCCAGGACCACCGCGTAGCGCCTTGGTGCCCCCGCTGCGGCACCGGCCTGTCCGACCACGAGCTGGCGCAGGGCTACGAGACGGTCGTCGACCCCTCGGTCTACGTCCGTTTCCCGCTCACCTCCGGTCCGCTCGCCGGCGAGGCCGCGCTCCTGGTGTGGACGACCACGCCGTGGACGCTCGTCTCCAACACGGCCGTGGCCGCGCACCCCGACGTCACCTATGTCGTCGCGACGAACGGCGAGGAGAAGCTCGTCGTCGCCGAACCGCTCGTCGCCAAGGCCCTGGGCGAGGGCTGGGAGACCACCGGCCAGATCTTCACGGGCGCCGAGATGGAGCGCTGGACGTATCAACGTCCGTTCGAGCTGGTCGAGTTCCCGGCGCCGGCGCATTTCGTCGTCAACGCCGAGTACGTCACGACCGAGGACGGTACGGGTCTGGTCCACCAGTCCCCCGCCTTCGGTGAGGACGACCTGAAGGTCTGCCGCGCGTACGACCTGCCGGTCGTGAACCCGGTCCGCCCGGACGGCACCTTCGCCGAGGACGTCCCCCTCGTCGGCGGCGTCTTCTTCAAGAAGGCGGACGAAAAGCTCACCGAGGACCTCCAGCAGCGCGGTCTGCTCTTCCGGCACATCCCGTACGAGCACAGCTACCCGCACTGCTGGCGCTGCCACACCGCGCTCCTCTACTACGCGCAGCCGTCCTGGTACATCCGCACCACCGCCATCAAGGACCGTCTCCTCCAGGAGAACGAGAAGACCAACTGGTTCCCGGAGACGGTGAAGCACGGCCGCTTCGGCGACTGGCTGCAGAACAACATCGACTGGGCGCTGTCCCGCAACCGCTACTGGGGCACCCCGCTGCCGATCTGGCGCTGCGAGGACGACCACCTCACCTGCGTCGGCTCCCGCGCGGAGCTCACCGAGCTGACCGGCACCGACCAGTCGGGCCTGGACCCGCACCGCCCGTACATCGACGACGTCACCTTCGCGTGCCCCCAGTGCGAGAAGACGGCCACGCGCGTGCCGGAGGTCATCGACGCCTGGTACGACTCGGGCTCGATGCCGTTCGCGCAGTGGGGCTACCCGTACAAGAACAAGGAGTTGTTCGAGAGCCGCTACCCGGCGCAGTTCATCAGTGAGGCCATCGACCAGACGCGCGGCTGGTTCTACACGCTGATGGCGGTCGGCACGCTGGTCTTCGACAAGTCGTCGTACGAGAACGTCGTCTGCCTCGGCCACATCCTCGCCGAGGACGGCCGCAAGATGTCCAAGCACCTGGGCAACATCCTGCAGCCGATCCCGCTGATGGACCAGCACGGCGCGGACGCGGTGCGCTGGTTCATGGCGGCCGGCGGCTCCCCGTGGGCGGCCCGCCGCGTGGGCCACGGCACCATCCAGGAGGTGGTGCGGAAGACCCTCCTCACCTACTGGAACACGGTCGCCTTCCAGGCCCTGTACGCCCGTACCTCGAACTGGGCGCCGTCCGCGGCCGACCCGGCCCCCGCCGACCGCCCGGTCCTGGACCGCTGGCTGCTGTCCGAACTGCACGCGCTGACCGACCAGGTGACCCAGTCCCTGGAGGCGTACGACACCCAGCGCGCCGGCAAGCTGCTCTCGGCGTTCGTCGACGACCTGTCCAACTGGTACGTCCGCCGCTCGCGCCGCCGCTTCTGGCAGGGCGACAAGGCGGCGCTGCGCACCCTGCACGAGGTCGTCGAGACGGTCACCAAGCTGATGGCCCCGCTGACCCCGTTCATCACCGAGCGGGTCTGGCAGGACCTGATCGTGCCGGTGACCCCGGACGCGCCGGAGTCGGTCCACCTGGCGTCCTGGCCGGAGGCGGACCTGTCGGCGATCGACCCGGAGCTGTCGAAGCAGATGGTCCTGGTCCGCCGGCTGGTCGAGCTGGGCCGCGCCACGCGTGCGGAGTCGGGCGTGAAGACCCGCCAGCCGCTGCGGCGCGCGCTGGTCGCCGCGACCGGCTTCGAGGCGCTCAACCCCGAGCTGCACACGCAGATCACGGAAGAGCTGAACGTCGAGTCGCTGGCGTCGCTGTCCGAGGTGGGCGGCAGCCTGGTGGACACCACCGCCAAGGCCAACTTCCGCGCCCTGGGCAAGCGTTTCGGCAAGCGCGTCCAGGACGTGGCGAAGGCCATCGCGAACGCGGACGCGGCGGCACTGTCCCTGGCCCTGCGCGAGGGCACGGCGTCGGTCGAGGTCGACGGCGAGACGGTCACCCTGGCTCCGGACGAGGTGATCATCACGGAAACCCCGCGCGAGGGCTGGTCGGTGGCGTCCGACTCGGGCGCGACGGTCGCCCTGGACCTGGAGATCACCGAGGAGCTGCGCCGCGCGGGCCTGGCCCGTGACGCGATCCGCCTGATCCAGGAGGCCCGCAAGAACAGCGGCCTGGACGTGGCCGACCGGATCGCCCTGCGCTGGGCGGCTACGGACGCGGCGACGATCGCGGCGCTGGGCGAGCACGCCGAGCTCATCGCCGACGAGGTCCTCGCCACGGACTTCGCCCAGGGCGAGGCGGACGACACCTACGGCTCCCCGTTCACGGACGAGGGCCTGACCCTGACGTTCCGCCTGCGCAAGGCGTAGCCGAGGGACACGGCACAGCGGAACAACCGAAGGCCCGGGCCGACCAAGAAAATCTTGGTCGGCCCGGGCCTTCGGCGTTGTGTACGTCGGACACCGCACCCAACCCACGAACAAACGCCGCAAACCCCGTGAACACGCGTAGCAAAAGGGCGGGGCCCCGGATCGAAATCCGGGGCCCCGCCCTGAACGCTGCCGACGCCTACGGCGTACTACCAACCGTCAGTTGTCATCCTCGTCGATGAGGAACCCGCGCATCGGAGACGGAGCCTGGCCCATCGGGGACGGACCCTGCGGCCGGACCGGTGCCATGGGCTGGGTCATCGCCGGGGACATCTGCTGCTGACCGCCGTAGGACGGAGCAGCCGGAGACGGGGCGCCGCCCATCGTCTGGTTGCCGCCGTACGACGGGGCACTCGCGCCGGCCGGTGCCATGGAAGGCGCCGGGGACGGCGGGAGGGACGCCGTGGCCGGGGTGCGCGGCGGGGCGAGCGAGTCGTCCGACTGGGTCTCCAGCTGGCGCAGCTGGGACTCCAGGTAGGACTTCAGCCGCGTGCGGTACTCGCGCTCGAAGCCGCGCAGGTCCTCGACCTTGCGCTCCAGCGTGGCGCGGGCGGACTCCAGGGAGCCCATCGCGACACGGTGCTTCTCCTGCGCGTCCCGCTCCAGGGCGTCAGCCTTGGCACGGGCGTCACGCTCGAGACCCTCGGCACGCGAACGCGCCTCGCCGACGATCTTGTTGGCCTCGGAACGAGCCTCGGCGATCGCCTGGTCGGCGGTCTGCTGGGCCAGCGAGAGGACACGGGCGGCGCTGTCGCCACCGGGGCCACCCTGACCCGGGCCACCCATGGGGCCGTGGCCACCCATGGGACCGCCCATCGGGCCACCCATCTGCTGCTGCATCGGGGGCTGGCCCATCGGCCCCGGACCCTGGCCCATCGGACCGGGACCCTGCGGGCCACCCTGACCGCCGGGACCGGCGGGCAGCTGCGGAGCACCGCTGGGCAGCTGGGGCGGGCCTCCCATGGGGCCGCCCATCTGCTGCTGCGGCGGGCCCGATATGCCGGCGGGCACAGGAGCGCCGGGACCGCGCATGCCCTGCTGAGGCATGCCGCCCTGCTGCTGGTCCTGCGGGCCGCCGGGACCTTCCGGGGGCTTGCGCATGTTCTGCTGGTTCTGGGCAGCAGCACGGGTGGCCGCGGCCAGCTTGGCGCGCAGGTCCTCGTTCTCGCGGAGCAGGCGCGTCAGTTCGGCTTCGACCTCATCGAGGAAGGCATCGACCTCGTCCTCGTCATAGCCTTCTCGGAGGCGGACGGTCGTGAACTGCTTGTTCCGCACGTCCTCGGGGGTCAACGGCATCTCTTCACCTCAACGTAGTCGTCGGCAGTCGGCAAGACCGTATCTGTCACATCGCTCACATCGCGCTCCGCACGAGCGTGATCAGGATGTAGACGATGATCATCAGAACGAAGAAGGACAGGTCGAGCGCCACGCCCCCGAGACGCAGCGGCGGGATGACCCGCCGCAGAAGCTTGAGCGGTGGATCAGTGACAGTGTAGGTGGCCTCCAGAACGACCACCATCGCCTTGCCGGGTTGCCACGAGCGGGCGAACTGGAAGACGTAGTCCATGACCAACCGGAAGATGAGCACGATGAGGAAGACCATCAGCGCGATGTAGAGAACCTGCAAGACCACGCTCATGACTGGTGCTTCCCTCTCCCCTGTTCCCTGTTTCGTGCGTGTGTTTCCGGTGGTGCGTCTCAGCTCTGGTTGAAGAACCCGCCCTCTGCGATACGGGCCTTGTCCTCCGCCGTGACATCGACGTTAGCAGGCGACAACAGGAACACCTTCTGCGTCACCCGCTCGATGCTGCCGTGAAGACCAAACACCAAACCGGCCGCAAAGTCGACAAGTCGCTTGGCGTCTGTGTCATCCATCTCAGTCAGATTCATGATCACCGGGGTGCCTTCACGGAAGTGTTCCCCGATGGTACGGGCCTCGTTGTAGGTCCGCGGGTGAAGCGTGGTGATCCGGTAAGGCTCTCGTTCCGACACGACCTTGGGCATGATCACCGGTGCGTTCTTCTCCAGGCTTGCGCGTTCTTGTGTGATGGATGCCACGGGCGCGATGCGCGCCGGACGGCTGGATTCCGCGGGTAGCGAAGTCGATCTGGCCACGGGTTCACGCGGCGCGGGCGGCTGCACGATTCGCACCTCTTCGTCCCTTTGGGACTGATGTGCACTGTGCGACTGGTGGGACGGCTCGTGCCGTCGGTGGTCCCGCTCGGGCTCCGGGTCCAGTTCGGGCTCGAAGTCGTCATCGGGGTCGAACCCCCGGCCGTCGTACCCATCGTCCTCCACGAGGCCGAGGTAGACCGCCATCTTGCGCATCGCGCCGGCCATGCTCTGAGTCCTCCGCTCTGTGGTGGATCGGCTGACGACTGCCAAGTGCCCGCGATCCACGCGGTCGTTACGCCACCTTTCGGCGACATTGACCATATTTTCTGCTGTGGTCCGACTTCCTGGCGACGTTACCCGAGCCTGGGGCGGACTCCGAGTACCGCAGTGCCGACGCGCACATGTGTCGCACCGGCCGCCACGGCCTCCTCGAGGTCCGCACTCATTCCCGCCGACACCATGTTCGCAGTCGGATGAGCTCGGCGCAGGGCGGTCGACAAATCCATCAACCGCTCGAACGCCGCCTGTTGGCGCCCGGCGTACTCCCCGGTGAGCGGGGCAACGGTCATGAGCCCGTCGAGCCGCAGTCCCGGAGCCTTCGCGACAAGGTCGGCCAACTCTTCGATCCCGCCCGGCGCCACACCACCCCTCTCACCCCTTGCGCGCTCTCCCGCATCCAGCGCGACCTGGATGAGGCAGCCCACTTCGCGCTCCTGCCGTGCGGCCTCCTTCGACAGGGCCGTCACCAGCTTGGAACGATCGACGGACTGCACGAGATCCGCGTAACCGACCACAGATCGCACTTTGTTGGTCTGCAACTGGCCGACAAAATGCCACACAAGGGGCAGGTCCGAGCATTCGGCGGCCTTCGGTGCCGCGTCCTGATCGCGGTTCTCGGCGACGTGGCGCACACCGAGTTCGGACAGGATCCGCACATCGCTCGCCGGGTACGTCTTGGTGACCACGATCAGGGTCACTTCCTCGCGGCCACGCCCGGCGGCCGCGCAGGCGGCGGCGATCCGGTCCTCCACTTTCGCCAGGTTTGCGGCGAGTTCGTCCTTACGGTCCGTCATGTCCATTCAGTCCAGCCACACATAGCCCGCGAGCCGACCGGTGGTGCGGTCGCGTCGGTACGAGAAGTGGTCGCTCGACTCCCGCGTGCACACCGGCGAGTGCTCCCGGTCACCCACACCGCGCCGTGCGAGCTGCGCGTGCACCCCGGCGGCCACATCGACCGCCGGCGTGCCCCAACTCGTCTCGGCGTGCGCCGCCGGCTCCACGGCGGCAACCTCCGCGCGCATCGCCTCCGGCACCTCGTAGCACCGGCCGCAGACGGCGGGGCCGGTGCGGGCGACGATTCGGGCGGGGTCGGCGCCCAATTCCGTCATCGCGCGTAGCGCGGCGGGGACGACCCCGGCGACCATGCCCGGACGCCCCGCGTGGGCCGCGGCGACGACCCCGGCGACGGGGTCGGCCAGCAGGACCGGCACGCAGTCGGCGGTGAGGACGGCGAGGGCGAGACCCCGCTGTGCCGTGACCACCGCGTCGACCTCGGGCACCGGACGATCACGCCACGGCCCGTCGACCACCGCGACGTCCTTCCCGTGCACCTGGTTCATCCAGACGACGTCGCCCGCACCGAGCCCGAGCGACTTGGCCGCGAGCTCGCGATTGGTCAGTACGGCGTCGGCGTCGTCACCGACGGCCCCGCCGAGATTGAGCTCCTCATACGGAGCGGCGCTCACCCCGCCCCACCGGTCGGTGAAGGCGAAGTGCGCGCCGCTCACGATGTCGCGCTGTGCTATCACGTCAGAAGGATCACTTAAGGAAGTCCGGGACGTCCAGCTCCTCCGCCGCGCTGTCGGCGTAGGTCCGCGACGGCGGTACCGGCGGGGCGACCGGGATGTCGGCCACCGGGTCCGGCGCGGCGGGCTCGGGCTCCTCCTTCGGCGTGACGCTGCCGAGCGAGCCGAAGGACGGGCGGCTCTCGGGCTGCCGTACCGGAGTGGGCTCCTCGCGGCGGGGCGAGGATGCCGTCGAGGACGACGACGAGGACGAGGTCGAACCGAGGACGGTGTCCCGTCGGGCCGGCGGCTGGCCCCCGTCGAAGCCGGCCGCGATCACGGTGACCCGCACCTCGTCGCCGAGGGCGTCGTCGATGACCGCGCCGAAGATGATGTTGGCCTCGGGGTGGGCGGCCTCGCTGACCAGCTGGGCCGCTTCGTTGATCTCGAACAGGCCGAGGTCGGAGCCGCCGGAGATGGAGAGCAGCACGCCCCGTGCGCCGTCGATGGACGCCTCCAGGAGCGGCGAGGAGATCGCCATCTCGGCCGCGGCCACCGCGCGGTCGTCGCCGCGGGCCGAGCCGATGCCCATGAGGGCCGAACCGGCCTCGGACATCACGGACTTGACGTCGGCGAAGTCGAGGTTGATCAGACCCGGCGTGGTGATGAGGTCGGTGATGCCCTGGACACCGGAGAGCAGGACCTGGTCGGCCGACTTGAAGGCGTCGAGGACGGAGACCTGGCGGTCCGAGATGGACAGCAGCCGGTCGTTGGGGATGACGATGAGGGTGTCGACCTCTTCGCGGAGTTCGGCGATGCCGTCCTCGGCCTGGTTGGCGCGGCGCCGTCCCTCGAAGGTGAACGGGCGCGTGACCACGCCGATGGTGAGGGCGCCCAGGGAGCGGGCGATGTTGGCCACGACGGGCGCGCCGCCGGTGCCGGTGCCGCCGCCTTCACCGGCCGTCACGAAGACCATGTCGGCCCCCTTGAGGACCTCTTCGATCTCCTCGCGGTGGTCCTCGGCGGCCTTGCGGCCGACGGCCGGGTTGGCTCCGGCGCCGAGTCCGCGGGTGAGTTCACGGCCGACGTCGAGCTTGACGTCGGCGTCGCTCATCAACAGAGCTTGCGCGTCGGTGTTGATGGCGATGAACTCGACGCCCTTGAGACCGACCTCGATCATCCGGTTGATGGCATTGACACCACCGCCGCCGACACCGATGACTTTGATGACTGCGAGGTAGTTCTGCGGTGCTGCCACGTCGAAGGCCTCTCGCCTCGAGTTACGGGTCGTCGGATCACGGGGAAGCGCTGTAGCTCCGCGAAACCCGGCGACTGATGCCGAATGGGACGGTCCGTAGCGCCGACCCGAACCCTAACCCTGAAGTTTAGGGTTACCAGTGTGTCTGTTCCTTGAAGTCTTCTGAACAGGACACTAAGTCGACAAGTGGCGCACGTTCAACGAACACGCCGAACCTCCCGTTTTTCTTTTCACCCTATGTGATCAGCCATGTCGCTGCCCAACCAGGGTGCTGGCCTGCGCAGATGTGCGTCAACTCCCCGATGACGCAGGGGCGGTGGGAACGCTGACGTCGAAGTACCGCGCATCCGGCGAGGCTTTCATGAGAGCGGTGAGTGTGCGAGCCTTCGCGGCACCCTTCTCGCCACTCCCCCAGGCGACGGTTCGGCCGTCGCCCAACTCCAGTGAGATGTCGTCGTAGGAACGGACCTTGACGACCTGGGTGACACGCGCGACGGCGGCCGGAATGGCACCGGCGACCCGCACCGCCTCCCGCACCAGACGGTCCTCGCCGAAGCGGCGCAGGCTCGCGGCGGCGGAGCTCGACCGAGAGACCGTCAATTCCAGCGCGGGAACGCCTTTCGGAGCCTCAGAAACCGTGGCGAATCGGACACCTTCATCGTCCACTTCGACGAACTTTCCGCCCCTTTGGACAATCAGAACCGGAGTACGCTCCACCACTTTCAGGCCGATTCCATGCGGCCAGGAGCGGACTACGTCAACCTCGTCAATTCGGGGCAATTTCCGGCGCAGTCGCGCCTCAATCGCATCGGTGTCGATGGAAATCAGCGGCGCCCCGAGGGGCACGTCGGCCGCCTCGCGGACCTGTGCGGGCGTCAGGACCCGGGTTCCGGCGACGGATACCCGTTCGACGCGCAGCCATTTGGACCCGTACAGCAGCCAGACGGAGCCCGCGCCGAGGAGCGCGAGCAGCACGGCAAGAATGATGATCACACGAAGGCGCGACAGCCTCAATCGCCGCCGGGCGAGGGGCGGGTCGGACGACTCCTGCTGGCGTTCACCGCGCTCGGCGGTCGTCGGTCCGGCCACGCTCCCTGCCCTCCGTCATACGTTCCTAGCGGCGATGCGAGGCGATCGCCTCGTACACCATGCCGACGAGCAGGTCGTCGGCGTCCCGGCGGCCGAACTCGCTTGCGGCGCGGGACATCTCGTACAGCCGGTGCGGGTCGGCGAGCACGGGCAGGACGTTCTGCTGCACCCACTCGGGGGTGAGTTCCGCGTCGTCGACCAGCAGGCCACCGCCGGCCTTGACCACCGGCTGGGCGTTCAGCCGCTGTTCGCCGTTGCCGATGGGCAGCGGGACGTAGGCGGCCGGAAGTCCGACGGCGGAGAGTTCGGCGACGGTCATCGCGCCCGCGCGGCAGAGCATCATGTCGGCCGCGGCGTACGCGAGGTCCATCCGGTCCAGGTAACTTACCGGGATGTAGGGCGGCATTCCCGGCATCTGGTGCACTTGCGGCAGTTCGTTCTTCGGGCCCACCGCGTGCAGGATCTGGATTCCGGCCTGCTGGAGCCAGGGCGCGACCTGCTGGACGACCTCGTTCAGGCGGCGGGCGCCCTGCGAGCCGCCGGAGACCAGCAGCGTGGGCAGGTTCGGGTCGAGCCCGAACGCGGCGCGGGCCTCGGGGCGCATCGCGGCCCGGTCGAGGGTGGCGATGGTCCGGCGCAGCGGGATGCCGATGTAGCGCGAGTTGCGGAGCTTGCTGTCCGGGGTGGAGACGGCCACCTGGGCGGCGTACCGCGAACCGATCTTGTTGGCCAGGCCCGGGCGGGCATTGGCCTCGTGGATGACGATCGGCACACCGAGGCGCTTGGCGGCGAGGTAGCCGGGCAGGGCGACATAGCCGCCGAAACCGACGACGCAGTCCGCTTTGGTGCGCTCCAGGATCTGCTCGGTCGCCTTGATCGTGCCGCGCAACCGGCCCGGCACGGTGATCAGCTCAGGCGTCGGCTTGCGCGGCAGCGGGACGGCGGGGATCAGCGCGAGCTCATAGCCCCGCTGCGGAACGAGCGTGGTCTCCAGGCCGCGCTCCGTGCCCAGGGCCGTGATCCCCACGGTCGGGTCCTGCCTGCGCAGGGCGTCCGCGAGGGCGAGCGCGGGCTCGATGTGGCCGGCGGTCCCCCCACCGGCGAGTACGACATGCACCGAAATTCACCGCTCTCCGGACGAACGCGCCGCCGAGGCACGCCGTCGCATCGTGTTCCATCTCCGAGGCTCCCGGCCGCGGCCGGCGCCTCCCGCACGCTTTCTACCAAAGCGGGGTTGCCGCGCAGAAAGCGCTGCCCGCGCAGCGGGCTCGTCGCGTGCGAAGGCGATCAGCAGCCCGATGGCGAACATGGTCGGCAGCAAGGCGGATCCCCCGTAGGAGAACAGCGGGAGGGGGACGCCGGCGATCGGCAGCAAGCCGAGCACCGCACCGATGTTGATCACGGCTTGCGCCGTGATCCAGGTGGTCACGCCTCCCGCGGCATACCTCACGAAGGGGTCCTCCGTGCGTCCGGCCACGCGGATACCCGCATAGCCTAGAGCCGCGAAGAGGGCGAGTACCGACACCGTCCCCGCCAAGCCCAGTTCCTCACCGGTGACGGCGAAGATGAAGTCCGTGTGGGCTTCGGGGAGTTGCCCCCATTTCTCCACGCTCGCACCCAGTCCGGAGCCGAAGATTCCGCCGGAGGCGAGCGCGTAGATGCCGTGCACCGCCTGCCAGCAGTCGACGAGGCCGCTGCGCGGCTCGGTGGCGCCGAGGCACTGCAGGCGGGCCATGCGGTTCTCGCTGCTCTTGATGAGGAGCACGCCGATCGCGCCGGCGACCGACAGCACCCCCACGAACAGCCGGGTCGGGGCCCCCGCCAGCCACAGCAGGCCGAAAAGGATCGCCGACAGGATGATCGCCGTACCCATGTCGCCGCCGAGCATGATCAGTCCGAGGAGCATGAAGGCGACCGGCACGAGCGGCACCAGCATGTGCTTCCACTGGGTCAGCAGCTTCTTGTCCTGCTTGCGGGCGATCAGGTCGGCGCCCCACAGCACCAGCGCGAGCTTGCCGAACTCGCTGGGCTGGATCTGGAAGGAGCCGCCGAGGGCGATCCAGTTCTGGTTGCCGTTGACCGCGACTCCTATCCCGGGGACCTGCACGAGTGCCATCAGGAAGACGGCACCGGCGAGGATCGGGTAGGCGAGCGCCCGGTGCAGCTTCACGGGCATCCGGGAGGCGGCGAGCAGCAGCCCGGCGCCGATCGCCGCGGCCAGCAGCTGCTTGCGGAAGAAGTACGACCCGGGCAGCGACATCTGCAGCGCGGTGATCTGGGAGGCCGAGTAGACCATCACCAGACCGAGCACGGTGATCAGCAGGCTGCCGCCGAGAATCAGGTAGTAGGCGGTCAGCGGCCGGTCCCAGGCCCGGTGCAGGCGCGTGTAGAGGCGTCGTACGGGGTTGTCGCGCGGCGGCCCGGGAGCGACGGGGCGCCGAACGGCCCGCTGGACGGGGGGTCGTCCCGTACGGCTACCGGGCATCGGCGCTCACCGCCCCGCCGTGGGCGTGCGTACCGTCCAGCCACATCCGAGTCACGCGTCCCTCCAAGGGTCCCGAAGCACCCGCAGTGGCCGAGACCCGGCGTCAGGCGCCCGCGCCGAGTTCGCGAACCGCCTCCGCGAACACGTCACCGCGCTGGTTGTAGTTGGCGAACATGTCCATCGAGGCACAGGCCGGGGCAAGGAGCACCGTGTCGCCGGGCTGTGCGAGCCGCTTCGCCTCCTGGACTGCCGCGAGCATCGCCCCAGTGTCGGTCCGGTCGAGGTCGACGACGGGTACTTCCGGCGCGTGTCGCGCGAGGGCTTCACGGATGAGGGCGCGATCCGCGCCGATGAGCACGGCTGCGCGAAGTCGCTTTGCCGACTTGGCGACCAGCTCGTCGAAGACGGCGCCCTTGGCGAGCCCGCCCGCGATCCACACGATGGACTCGTAGGCGGCCAACGAGGCCTCGGCCGCGTGGGTGTTGGTGGCCTTGGAGTCGTCGACGTACGCGACCCCGTCCACGTCCGCCACGTGCGCGATGCGGTGGGCGTCCGGGGTGAAGGCCCGCAGGCCGTCCCGTACGGCCCTGGGGGGCACCCCGTAGGCCCGGGCGAGGGCCGCTGCCGCGAGGGCGTTGGCGATGTTGTGCGGGGCCGGCGGGTTGACGTCGGCGACCTCGGCGAGCTCCTGGGCGTTCTTCTGCCGGTTCTCGACGAAGGCGCGGTCGACGAGGATGCCCTCCACCACGCCGAGTTGGGACGGGCCGGGGGTGCCCAGCGTGAAGCCGATGGCCCGGCAGCCCTCCTCGACGTCGGCCTCGCGCACCAGGTCCTCGGTGGCCTTGTCGGCGACGTTGTAGACGCAGGCGACGCGATTGCCCTCGTAGATACGGCCCTTGTCCTTGGCGTACGCCTCCATGGAGCCGTGCCAGTCGAGGTGGTCGGGTGCGATGTTCAGCACGGCCGCCGAGTGGGCCCGCAGTGAGGGCGCCCAGTGCAGCTGGTAGCTGGACAACTCCACGGCGAGGACGTCGTACTGCTCCTCGCCGAGCACCGCGTCGAGGAGCGAGACGCCGATGTTGCCGACGGCGGCGGTGCGCAGGCCGGCCGCCTCGAGGATCGAGGCCAGCATCTGGACGGTCGTGGTCTTGCCGTTGGTGCCGGTGACGGCGAGCCAGGGCGCGGCGTCGGGGCCACGGAGCCGCCAGGCCAGCTCCACGTCGCCCCAGACCGGAACGCCTGCTTCATGAGCCGCCAAGAAGAGCGGCTTGTCCGGCTTCCAGCCGGGTGCGGTGACGATGAGTTCGGTGCCTTCGGGCAGGGTCGCCCCGTCGCCGAGGCGGACGGCAATGCCGAGCCCCTCCAGCTCGGCGGCCTGGGCACGCGCGCGTGCGTCGTCGCCGTCATTGACGACGGTGACCTTCGCGCCGAGGCCGTGCAGCACCTTGGCCGCCGGGATCCCGGAGACGCCGAGCCCGGCGACGGTGACGTTCTTCCCCTGCCAGTCGGTCACTTGTCCGCTGCCCATCCCGCGTAGAAGAGACCCAGTCCGACGATCACACAGATGCCCTGGATGATCCAGAAGCGGACCACCACAAGGACTTCGGACCAGCCCTTGAGTTCGAAGTGGTGCTGCAGTGGCGCCATCCGGAAGACGCGCTTGCCGGTGAGGCGGAAGGAGCCGACCTGGATGACCACCGACATGGTGATCAGCACGAACAGGCCGCCGAGGATGGCGAGCAGCAGCTCGGTGCGGGAGCAGATCGCGAGACCGGCGAGCACACCGCCGAGCGCGAGCGAGCCGGTGTCACCCATGAAGATCTTGGCCGGCGACGTGTTCCACCACAGGAAGCCGAGGCAGGCGCCCATCAGGGCGGCGGAGACGACGGCGAGGTCGAGTGGATCGCGTACCTCGTAACAGGCACCGGGGTTGGTCAGGGTCTGCGCGTTGGCGCAGGACTCCTGGAACTGCCAGACGCCGATGAACGTGTAGGCGCCGAAGACGAGCACGGAGGCGCCGGTGGCCAGACCGTCGAGACCGTCGGTCAGGTTCACGCCGTTCGACATCGCGAGGATCATGAACAGCGCCCAGACGACGAACAGCACCGGGCCGATCGTCCAGCCGAAGTCGGTGATGAACGACAGCTTCGTGGACGCCGGGGTGTTGCCGCGGGCGTCCTCGAACTGCAGCGACAGCACCGCGAAGGCGATACCGCCGAGCAGCTGGCCGGCCATCTTGGCCTTGGCCCGCAGGCCCAGCGAACGCCGCTTGACGATCTTGATGTAGTCGTCCAGGAAGCCGACCAGGCCCATGCCGACCATCAGACCCAGCACGAGCAGACCCGAGTAGGTCGGGGTGTAGCCGGTGATGAGCTTGGACAGGAAGTAGGCCGCCACCGTCGCGAAGATGAAGGCGATACCGCCCATCGTCGGCGTACCGCGCTTGCTGGCGTGCTCGCGTGGGCCGTCGTCGCGGATGTACTGGCCGTAGCCCTTGCGCGCGAGGAGCTTGATCAGCAGGGGGGTGCCGATCAGGGTCAGGAAGAGGCCAATGACTCCTGCGAACAGGATCTGCTTCATCATCGGGCGGCAACCTCACCCTCGGCACCGGTCCCGAGCAGCGCCTCGGCGACGCTCTCCAACCCCACCGAACGGGACGCCTTCACGAGCACGACGTCCCCCGGGCGCAACTCGCTGCGCAACAGGTCGACCGCCGCCTGTGCGTCGGACACGTGCACCGACTCCTCACCCCACGAACCCTCGTTATATGCGCCCAGTTGCAGCCAGGACGCTTCCCTGCCCCCGACCGCGACGAGCTTGCCGACATTGAGCCGCACGGCGAGCCGTCCGACCGCGTCGTGCTCGGCGAGCGCCTCGTCCCCGAGCTCGGCCATCTTGCCGAGCACCGCCCAGGTCCGCCGCCCCTTGCCCATGGCTGCCAGCGCCCGGAGGGCGGCCCGCATGGACTCGGGGTTCGCGTTGTAGGCGTCGTTGACGACCGTCACGCCGTCCGGGCGCTCGGTGACCTCCATCCGCCAGCGGGAGAGGGAGCCCGCCTCGGAGAGCGCGGTGGCGATCTCTTCCGCGGACATGCCCAGCTCATGGGCGACGGCGGCCGCGGCGAGCGCGTTCGACACGTGGTGCTCACCGTACAGGCGCATGGTCACATCGCTTGCACCGGAGGGTGTGTGAAGAGCGAAAGCAGGCTGTCCACTGTCCGTGAGTCTCACGTTCTCGGCGCGTACGTCCGCTTCGCCTGACTCTCCGAAAAGGACCACCTTCGCCTTCGTACGGGACGCCATGGCCCGTACGAGGGGATCGTCGGCGTTGAGGATCGCGGCGCCGCCGTCCTCCGCCGACGGCAGGCTCTCGACGAGCTCGCCCTTGGCCTGCGCGATCTGCTCGCGGCCGCCGAACTCGCCGATGTGGGCGGTGCCGACGTTGAGGACGAGGCCGATCTTCGGGGGCGTCAGATCGGCGAGGTAGCGGATGTGGCCGATGCCGCGGGCGCCCATCTCCAGGACGAGGAACCTGGTCTCCTCGGTGGCGCTCAGGGCGGTCAGCGGCAGCCCGATCTCGTTGTTGAGCGAGCCCGGCGTCCACACGGTGGGCGCCTTGTGCTGGAGCACCTGGGCGATCAGGTCCTTGGTGCTGGTCTTGCCCGCCGAGCCGGTCAGGGCCACGAGGGTCGCGCCGAGCCGTCGTACGACATGGCGGGCGAGGGCGCCGAGGGCCTTCTGGACGTCCGCCACGACGATCGCGGGAACGCCGACGGGGCGCGACGCCAGTACGGCGACCGCGCCCGCTTCGACGACCCGCTCGGCGAAGTCGTGGCCGTCCACGCGCTCACCGACGAAGGCGGCGAAGAGGGTGCCGGGCTCCACTTCACGGGAGTCCCGGACGACCGGTCCGGTGACCTGGACGGACGGATCCGGTATGTCGTACGTCTGCCCGCCGACGACTTCAGCGATCTCGGCGAGAGAGAGGGCGATCACAAGTTCATCCCTGGGTCTTCTGGATAGCTTCGCGAAGCACTAGGCGGTCGTCGAAGGGACGGACCACTCCGGCGATGTCCTGGCCCTGCTCATGGCCCTTGCCGGCGACCAGCACGGTGTCACCGGGCCGGGCGCGGGAGACGGCCGCGGCGATCGCGGCGGCCCGGTCCTCGAAGACCTGGACCTCGCCGCGCTCGTGCGCCGGTACGGACGCCGCGCCCTGGAGCATGGTGGCGAGGATCGCGAGGGGGTCCTCGGAGCGGGGGTTGTCGGAGGTCAGTACGGCGGTGTCGGCGAGCCGGGCGACGGCGGCGCCCATCGGCCCGCGCTTGGTCACGTCGCGGTCCCCGCCGCAGCCGAGCACGACGTGCAGGCTGCCCTCGGTGACCTTGCGGAGCGCCTTGAGCACCGATTCGACGGCGTCGGTCTTGTGGGCGTAGTCCACGACCGCGAGATATGGCTGCCCGGCGTCCACCCGCTCCAGCCGGCCCGGCACGCCCGGCACCGCGGCGATGCCGTCGGCGGCGGCCTGCGCGTCGAGGCCGGCGGCGGCCAGGGCGGTGATGGCGGCGAGGGTGTTCGCCACGTTGAAGGGGCCCGCGATCGGCGACCTGGCGGCGATCCGCTCGCCCTTGGGGCCGATCACGGTGAACGTCGAGTCCATGGGGCCGACTTCGACGTCCTCGGCGCGCCAGTCCGCGTCCGGGTGGCCCTCGGCGGAGAAGGTGACGACCGGGACGGTGGCTTCCTTGGCCAGCCTGCGGCCGTACTCGTCGTCGAGGTTGACGACGCCGAGTTTGCTGCGTTTCGGGGTGAACAGCTGCGCCTTGGCCCGGAAGTAGTCCTCCATGTCGGAGTGGAACTCCATGTGTTCCGGGCTGAGGTTGGTGAAGACCGCGATGTCGAAGACGCAGCCGTCGACGCGGCCGAGGACCAGCGCGTGGCTGGAGACCTCCATGGCGACCGCCTCGACGCCGCGCTCGCGCATGACGGCGAACAGGGCCTGCAGGTCGGTGGCTTCGGGGGTGGTGCGCTCGGACTTGATGCGCTCGTCGCCGATGCGCATCTCGACCGTGCCGATCAGGCCGGTGGTGCGGGCGGTCTTGAGGGCACCCTCGACGAGATAGGCCGTGGTGGTCTTGCCGGAGGTGCCGGTGATGCCGATCTGCAGCAGGTCCCGGCCGGGGTGGCCGTAGATCGTGGCCGCCAGCTCGCCCATCAGCCCGCGTGGGTCATCGACGACCAGGACCGGCAGGCCGGTCGCCGCGGCGCGCTCGGCGCCGGTCGGGTCGGTCAGCACGGCGGCCGCGCCGAGGCCCGCGGCCTGCGTGACGAAGTCGGCGCCGTGCAGGCGGGCGCCCGGGAGGGCGGCGTACAGGTCGCCGGGGCGGACGGCACGCGAGTCATGGGTGATGCCCGTGACCTCGACGGCGTCCGCGCGGTCCGGCGCGGTGGCACCCAGCTGATCGGCGAGTTCCGCGAGGGGTGTGGCGGAGACCTGCGCCGGCCTGGGCGGCCCCGGATACGTCACGGGATGCCCTTTCTGGGTGGTTTGGGACTGATCAGCGTGTGGCACGGCGGTGAGCGTACCGGGCGCACCGGCCTCGGAGCGAAGTGAGGGGCGGGGCGCGCTCTGGTTCCCGGAGTCGGGGGTGATCGTTGTCACGAGGTGGTTCCTGGCTGCTCGGTGCTGATCAGGGTGGTCAGGGCTTGTAGGAGACCGGGAGCTTCGCGGGCTTGGCCCCGGTCGGCGGGACCTGGAGGGTCTTCAGGGCGAACTCCATCACCTTCTTGTAGATGGGGCCGCAGATCTGGCCGCCGAAGTAGTTGCCCGCGGTGGCGTTCTGGATGGCGCAGTAGACCGTGATGCGGGGCTTGTCCGCGGGTGCGAAACCGGCGAACGACGACGTGTAGCCGCGGTACTTGCCGGTGGCCGGATCCACGCGGTTCGCCGTACCCGTCTTGCCCGCGACGCGGTAGCCGGGGATGCGCGCCTTGGTGCCGGTGCCCTCCCTGTCGTCCACGACCGACTCCAGCATCTGGGCGAGGGTCTTCGCCGTCTTGGCGCTGATGACCCTGGTCTTCTTGGGTGCCGGGGCGTCGGTGAACTGCCCGTCGGGCCCCTTGGTGCCGCGTACGAGCGTGGGTTCGACGCGGACGCCGCCGTTGGCGATCGTCGAGTAGATCGAGGCCGCCTGCATCGCGTTGAGGGACAAGCCCTGGCCGAAAGGAATCGTGTACTGCTGCGAGGTCGACCACTTGTTCGGGGGCGCGAGGATGCCGCGGGTCTCGCCGGGGAAGCCGAGCCCGGTGTAGCTGCCGAGGCCGAACTTGCGCAGGTAGTTGTAGAGCACCTTGTTGGCCTGCGCCTGGGTCCTGCCCAGCTGGCCGGTGGCCAGGATGGTGCCGATGTTGCTGGACTTGGCGAGGACGCCGTTGAGCGTCAGGAACCAGGTCGCGTGGTCGATGTCGTCCTTGAAGAGCCGGTCGCCGCGGTGCAGCCGGTTGGGTACGACGACGTGCGTGCCGGGCGTGGCCACGCCCTCCTCCAGTACGGCGGCCATCGACATGACCTTCGCGGTGGAGCCGGGTTCGTAGGCGTCCTGGACGGCCGCGTTGCCCATGTTCTCGCCGCTGGCCGCGGAGAGGTCGTTCGGGTCGAAGCCCGGCGAGTTGGCCATGGCGAGGATCTCGCCGGTGCGGGTGTCCTGGACGATCACATAACCGCGGTCCGCCCTGGACTCCTGCACCTGCTCGGTGATCGCGTTCTGCGCGGCCCACTGGATGTCGCGGTCGATGGTGAGCTCGACGTCGCTGCCGGGCACGGCGGGCGTCTCGGTGGAGCCCGCGGTGGGGACCTGGCGGCCGCCGGACTGGGCGTAGCGGATCTCGCCGTCCTTGCCGGACAGCTGCTTGTTCAGCTGCTGCTCGATACCGCCGCCGCCCTTGCCGTCGGCGTTGACCCAGCCCAGTATCCCGGCGGCGAGATCGCCGTTCGGGTACACGCGCTTGCTGCTGGCGACCGAGAGGACGCCCGCGAGGACGTTGACCGTGCTCTTGTCGCTCTCGGCCTTGGTGGCCAGCGCGCTCTTCAGGTCCTTGATCTGCTTCCAGACCTGCGGGGTCTGGCGGCTCGCCAGCAGGGTGTAGCGCAGGTTCTTGTTGGCGGGCCGGAGCTTCTTGATGATCTTTTCCGGCTCCTGGCCGAGAATCGGCGCGAGAAGGGCGGCCGCCTGCTCGGGGCCGTCGTCGATCTTCAGCTGTTCGCGGCTGAAGAGCGTGGGGTCGGCCGTGATGTCGTACGCGTCCACGCTGGTCGCCAGCGCCACGCCGTTGCGGTCGGTGATGCCGCCGCGCACGGCGGCCAGGGTGTAGCCGACGTACCGGTTCTTCTCGGCCTTGGCGGCGTATGTGCTCGCGTCGACGGCCTGCACCTGGAGCAGCCGTACGACGAAGGCGATCAGGACGAGGGTCAGGGCCAGGCTGACCATGCGCAGCCGGGGGCGGGGGCTGCCGAGCCGGATCTTGGCGGGGGGCATGGGGCGCGACCGTGCCGGGCGGGCCGCGGGGGCCGGGCGCCGCTGGGCGCCGCCGGAGCGGGCGGGCTTCGCGGGTCCGGGCACGCGGCGGCGCGGCGGTTCCCTGTCTGGCACTTCCGTCACCTGCCGGGGGTCGGGTACGTGGAGGACTGGGCGGACGGGACGAACTGCTCGGGAGCTGCGTACCGGGGCACTCCCGAGGTGGCTTCGGGGGCCGTGTACTGAGATACCTCGGGGGCCGCAGTGGTGGGGGCCGGGCTGGGGACCGGGGGCTCCGTGGGCTCGCTGACGAGGGCCTCGGGGGCGAGGACGAGGGGGACGTAGCCGGTCTCGTCGGCGGGCGCAGGGCTGGGGAAGCCCTTGACCGTGCCGTCGGGGCCGAGGAAGGCGGGGTCGCCGCCGGGGACCATGCCGAGTTCCTGGGCGCGGCGCTGGAGGGCGTCGGGGGCGGAGTAGGCGTCGATGTCCCGCTGGAGGGACTGCTCCTCGTCGGTGAGGGACTTCGTGTCCCTCTTCAGGTCGTCGAGTTTGAACGCGCCTTCGCTGAGGGCGGAGTTCAGCACGAGGAGCCCGATGAGGCCGCCGCCGAGGAGGACGACGACGAGGAGGACGAAGGGGGCTCGGGCGGCCTGCCCGCCCCCGGTGGGGAAGAGCCGCGCGAGCCGGGCCGCCCGACCCCTCAGTTCGGGTTTCCTACTCACTCGTCCTCCCCCGAGTCCGGTTCTCCAACTCATGGGTTTGAATCCTGGACCCGGACACCCGCCCCTGCCTCGCGCGCCTCATTCGATGGACTCCCTGATCCGCTCGGCCCCCCGAAGGCGGGCCGGTGCCGCGCGCCGGTTCTCGGCGACCTCTTCCTCGGTGGGAAGTTCGGCACCGCGGGTCAGCAGCTTGAGCCGGGGCTGGTACTGCTCGGGGACGACGGGCAGCCCGGGCGGGGCGGTATTGGCGGCGCCGGCCGCGAACACCTGCTTGACCAGCCGGTCCTCCAGCGAGTGGTACGACAGGACGGCGATCCGTCCGCCGACGTCGAGGGCCTTCACGGCGGCCGGGATCGCCCGCTCCAGGACGGAGAGCTCGCCGTTGACCTCGATGCGCAGCGCCTGGAAGGTGCGCTTGGCCGGATTGCCGCCGGTGCGCTTGGCGGCCTGCGGCAGGGCGTCGCGGATCAGCTCCACGAGCCGCGCGCTGTTGCTGAACGGCTCCTTCTCGCGCTCGCGCACGATGGCGGCCACGATCCGCTTGGCCTGCTTCTCCTCGCCGTACGCACGCAGGATCCGCACCAGTTCGCCGGGCGGGTAGGTGTTGAGGACCTCGGCGGCACTGACGCCGGTCGTCTGGTCCATGCGCATGTCGAGGGGGGCGTCCTGGGCGTAGGCGAAGCCGCGGTCGGCCTCGTCGAGCTGCATGGAGGAGACACCGAGGTCGAACAGGACGCCCTGCACGCGCGCGAGGCCGAGCCGGTCGAGGACCTCCGGGAGCTCGTCGTAGACCGCGTGGACGAGGGTGGCGCGCTCACCGAAGGGCGCGAGCCGCTCGCCGGACAGGCGCAGGGCCTCCTTGTCGCGGTCGAGGGCGACGAGGCGGGCCTCGGGGAACTGCTGGAGGAGAGCCTCGCTGTGGCCGCCGAGCCCGAGCGTGCAGTCGACGACCACCGCTCCCGGCCGCTGCAGGGCGGGGGCCAACAGGTCCAGGCACCGCTGGAGCATCACCGGGACATGTCGACTCTGACTCAAGGGGCCCTCTCAGATCCGGCGAGGCGGTACGCACCGCCGGGTCCCCGCCCGCTCGTGAAGGGGAGGCCTGCCGGCGCCGGAAGCGTCAGCCGGCCGGGAGCGGGAGGAGGCCGAGCCGTACGTACGCGCCGCGCACGTGGGGAGATCTCCGGCAGTCGCGGGGGTCTCCGGGGAAAACAGTCCAGCAGGGAGAGTTCTCGCCTCCCGCTTCGCGTCACTTTAGTCCACCCTGTCTCGCGGTCAATCAACCGGCCTGCGCGTCGCCGATTCGGGTTCGGGCGAAGCCGCGCAGTGCGGAAAATCGCTCGTATGGACGCAATCACGCCACCCCTGTGGGTTAGCTCACAACAAGGGTCGATGACGTTCTTTGTCCCGTCTCACAACGGGACCGTTTCGACCGTGACCAGTACCGTCATGGGTATGACGACTTCTGCATCGGTTCCCGCTGGTCCCCAAGGTGCGATAGCCGACCGCGGCACGGTCACCGACCGTCTCGTCGAGGCGAACGAGCGATACGCGTCCGCCTTCAGCGACCCCGGCATGGACGCCCGCCCCGTGCTCCACGTCGCCGTCGTCGCCTGCATGGACGCCCGTCTCGACCTGCACGCCGCGCTCGGTCTGGAGCTCGGCGACTGTCACACCATCCGCAACGCCGGCGGCGTCGTCACCGACGACGTGATCCGCTCCCTCACCATCAGTCAGCGCAAGCTCGGCACCCGCAGCATCGTCCTCATCCACCACACCGGCTGTGGCCTGGAGGCGATCACCGAGGACTTCCGCACCGAACTGGAGATGGAGGTCGGCCAGCGGCCCGCCTGGGCGGTGGAGGCCTTCCGGAACGTCGACCAGGACGTACGGCAGTCCATGCAGCGCGTGCGCACCTCGCCGTTCCTGCTGCACACCGACGACGTGCGGGGCTTCGTCTTCGACGTGAAAACGGGTCTGCTGCGCGAGATCGACCCCGCCTAGCCGTCGCGCAGGGCCCGCGTAACCATCCGCCGCACCTGTCGTTTCGCTGTCAATTCCGGCTCTGGCGTGCCCAAAAGTCCGTAAGACCCGACATATCGCAGGCAGTTGTCCACAGGCGAGTGACACGAATCGGTAACGGCAGCAAGAATGCGGGTGTGGCAACACGCGGAACGTTTCCTGCGTGGTGTCCGTGTTCCAGGGGAGGGCCGGTCCGCGTCGTAGAGCGTCGGCCCGGAAAGAACGGGCCGAGGAGGGCCGGGTGACGACCTATGACGATCGAGCGAGCCTCACTGATCTGACCGCCACTGTGGAGCGTGTCCGCAGTTCGGTGGAAGGAGTGATCGAGGGCAAGCCCGAGGTCGTACGGCTTTCGCTGACCGTACTGCTCGCCGAGGGACATCTTCTGATCGAGGATGTTCCCGGCGTGGGCAAGACGATGCTCGCCAAGGCACTGGCGCGGTCCATCGACTGTTCGGTTCGGCGTATCCAGTTCACGCCCGACCTGCTGCCGTCGGACATCACGGGCGTGTCCATCTGGGACCAGCAGCGCAAGGACTTCGAGTTCAAGCCAGGCGCGATCTTCGCCCAGATCGTGATCGGCGACGAGATCAACCGCGCCTCGCCCAAGACGCAGTCCGCGCTCCTGGAGTCCATGGAGGAGCGCCAGGTCACGATCGACGGCCAGACCTACGAGCTGCCGAGCCCCTTCATGGTGGTGGCCACGCAGAACCCGGTCGAGATGGAGGGCACCTACCCGCTGCCCGAGGCCCAGCGCGACCGCTTCATGGCCCGCGTCTCCGTCGGCTACCCCAGCGCGGAGGCCGAGCTGCAGATGCTGGACGTGCACGGCGGGGTCTCCCCACTGGAGGACCTCCAGCCGGTGGCGCACGCCCACGACATCGTGAAGCTGGTCGAGGCTGTGCGCGGCGTCCATGTCGCCGAGCCGGTCCGGCGGTACGTGGTGGATCTGGTCGCCGCCACACGCACCCACCCCGACCTCAGACTCGGCGCCTCCCCGCGCGCGACGCTGCATCTGCTGCGCGCGGCGAAGGCGTCGGCGGCCCTGAGCGGCCGGGAGTACGCGCTGCCGGACGACGTACAGGCCCTCGCCGTGGCCGTCCTGGCCCACCGCCTGCTGCCCACCGCGCAGGCCCAGCTGAACCGCCGTACATCCGAGCAGGTCGTCCAGGAGATCCTGCAGCGCACCCCGGTGCCCGCCGCGCCCCAGCAGCAGAGCGGCTTCGGGGGCCTCGGCCGCGGTACCCAGGCCTATGGCCAGCAGCCGCCGCGGAGGCTGTGATGACCTCCGGCAGTACGGGCCAGGCCGAGCCGGACCGCGGTGAGAACAGCGGGGTGCGCACGGCACTGGCCGGTCTGACCACGCGCGGCCGCTCCTTCCTGGCCGCCGGTGTGGCGGCCGCCGTCTGCGCCTACGTGCTCGGCCAGAGTGACCTGCTGCGTGTCGGGCTGCTGCTCACCGTGCTGCCGCTGGTCTGCGCGACCGTGCTGTACCGCACCCGCTACCGGGTCGCGGGCAGCCGCCGGCTCTCCCCCGCGCGCGTGCCCGCGGGCAGCGAGGCCCGCGTCCATCTGCGGATGGACAACGTCTCCCGGCTGCCCACCGGCCTGCTGATGCTCCAGGACCAGGTGCCGTACGTGCTCGGCCCGCGCCCCCGCTTCGTGCTGGACCGGGTGGAGGCGGGCGGCCGCCGCGAGGTGTCCTACCGGGTCCGCTCCGACCTGCGCGGCCGCTACCCGCTGGGCCCGCTGCAGCTGCGCCTGAGCGACCCGTTCGGCATGTGCGAGCTGACCCGGTCCTTCTCGACGTACGACACCCTGACCGTCATCCCGCGCGTGGAGCCGCTGCCGCCGGTGCGCTTCAGCGGGGAGGCGAAGGGCTACGGCGACGGGCGGCAGCGCTCGCTGGCGCTGGCCGGCGAGGACGATGTGATCCCGCGCGGGTACCGCTACGGCGACGACCTGCGCCGCGTGCACTGGCGCTCCACCGCGCGCTACGGCGAGCTGATGGTGCGCCGCGAGGAGCAGCCGCAGCGCTCCCGCTGCACGGTGCTGCTGGACACCCGGGGCCTGGCCTTCCAGGGCGCGGGCCCGGACTCGGCCTTCGAGTGGGCCGTGTCGGGTACGGCGTCCGTGCTGGTCCACATGCTCGAGCGGGGCTTTTCGGTACGGCTGCTGACCGACACCGGCAGCTCGGTCCCCGGTGAGGGCGCCGACGGGTTCGCGGGCGCGAGCCAGGAGTCGGCGGACGCGGCCGGGCTGATGATGGACACCCTCGCGGTGATCGACCACTCCGACGGTACGGGTCTGTCGCCGGCGTACGACGTGCTGCGCGGCGGCAACGAAGGGCTGCTGGTCGCCTTCTTCGGCGACCTCGACGAGGAGCAGGCGGCGGTGGCCGCCAAGATGCGCCAGCGCAGCGGGGGCGCGGTGGCCTTCCTGCTGGACAGCGGGGCCTGGGTGCGGGAACCGACCGATGTGCCCGGCGCGTTGGACAGGAGCGAGGAGCGGCTGCGGTTGCTGCGGGAGGCGGGCTGGACGGCGCTGAGCGTGCCGCGGGGCGCTTCGCTGAACGAGCTGTGGCGCCAGGCGGACCGAGCGCGTACGGACGCCGCCGCGACCACTGGCGCGCGGGGGGAGGGGGGACCGGTATGAGCGGGCGGACACGGATGGCGCTGTGCGCCGCGGCGGCCACACTGCTGGCGTCCTGCGCCCTGCTGCCGCTGGTCTCTCCGGTCACCTGGCTGATTCAGGCGATCTTCCTGCTGGCGATCCAGACCGGCGTCGGCATGGTGACCCGGAGGGTGCCGCTGGCACGGCCCCTGACGGTGGCCGCGCAGGCCCTCGTCGCGCTGATGCTGCTGACCCTGACCTTCGCCAACCAGCAGGCGATCATCGGAGTGATCCCCGGTCCGGAGGCCTTCCGTCACTTCGCCGACCTGTTGCAGGCCGGCGCGGACGACGTGAGCCGGTACTCGATCCCGGCACCGCTGTCCGACGGCATCCGGCTGATGCTCATCGGCGGAGTCCTGATCATCGGCCTGGCGGTGGACACCCTCGCGGTGACGTTCCGCAGCGCGGCCCCGGCCGGGCTGCCCCTGCTGGCGCTGTACTCCGTGGCCGCGGGACTGGCCGACGGCGGCGCGGACTGGCTGTGGTTCCTGGTCGCCGCCGCGGGTTATCTGATGCTGCTCCTGGCCGAGGGCCGCGACCGGCTCTCGCAGTGGGGCCGGGTCTTCGGCGGGGCGCCACGGACGCCGGGTGGGGAGCCCAGCGGCGTGGTGGCGCCGGTCCGCACCGGGCGACGCATCGGCATGGTCGCCCTGGGCATCGCCCTGGTCGTACCGCTGGCCCTGCCCGCGATGAACGGCGGCCTGCTGGACCCCGCGAGCACAGTCGGCTCAGGCAGCGGGAGAGGGGGCACGATCTCCGCGGTGAATCCAGTGGTGTCGCTGCGCAACAGTCTGAACGTGGACGAGGACCGCCAGGTCCTCTCCCTGAGGAGCAGCACCGAAGACACCTCGAGCCTGTACCTGCGGATCGTGTCCCTGGACGACTTCGACGGCAAGACCTGGGAGCCGGCCAAGCGCGGTATCCAGGCCGTGCCGGACGAGTTCCCCACGCCCATCGGCCTCGGCCCCGACATCCGGCGTGCCGAGGTCGAGACGACCATCTCGGCCGCCGACTGGTACGCCCAGAACTGGCTGCCGATGCCCTATCCGCCCAGCGGAGTGAGCATCGCGGGCAGGTGGCGGTACGAACCGCTGGGGATGACGGTCGTCGGTGATCGCCGCCAGACCACACGCGGGGTGACGTACACCGTGCGCAGCCTCGATGTGCAGCCGACGGCGAAGCAGCTCGCAAACGCGCCGGAGCCGCCGGCGGCACTGAAGCGCGAGTTCACCGAGCTGCCCGACTCGCTGCCCGCGGTGGTCGCCCGAACCGCGCGTGAGGTCACCGAGGGCGCGACCAGCCACTACGAGCAGGCGGTCAAGCTGCAGGAGTACTTCGCCGTCACAGGCGGGTTCCAGTACGACACCAACGTCAAGGCCGGCGAAGATCGACAGGCGATCGCCCGGTTCCTGCGCGACAAGCAGGGCTTCTGCGTCCACTTCTCCTTCGCGATGGCGGCCATGGCCCGCTCGCTCGACATACCCGCCCGGGTCGCCGTGGGCTTCGCGCCCGGCACCCCGCAGGGCGACAGCACGGTCTCGGTGGGGCTGAAGGACGCGCACGCCTGGCCCGAGCTGTACTTCGAGGGCGTGGGGTGGACCCGCTTCGAGCCGACCCCGACCCGTGGTTCGGTTCCGTCATACACCCAGTCGGACTCGCCCGGCTCCAATCTCCCGGACGTGACGCGTCCCACGCAGTCGACAAGCACGGGGCCGTCCGCCTCGCCCTCGACGAGCGAGAGCTGCGCCGGGCAGAACCCGGAGCTGTGCGCGAGCGAGTCCCCCGAGGCCGCGCTCGCCCCGGGCGACGACGGCTCGAGGTGGTACGTCGTTCTGGCGTGGGCGCCCGTCGGGCTGGCAGCGCTGCTGATCCCGTTGGCGCCGATGCTGTGGCGACTTCGGACACGGGCGGCACGGCTGGGAGCACATGGCCGCACGGAGGCGGACGTATCGCGTCACACCTTGGCGGTCTGGCAGGAACTCACCGACCTCGCCTGGGACTTCGGCATCCCGCCGGACGACTCCCAGACGCCCCGCAAGACCGCGGCCCGCATCGTCCGCCTGGGTCACCTCGACCCACCGGCCGCAGCCTCGGTTCACCGGGTGGCCGACGCGGTGGAACAGGTCCTCTACGCCCCCGTCCCTCGCCCGACGGCCGGCCTCGCAGAGGATGTCCGTCGCGTCCGGTCCGACCTCGAGTCCAAGGCCCGCTGGACGACACGCATGCGCGCCGTCCTGGCCCCACGCTCCAGTGTGCGAGTGGTCTGGGCCGCGTCGGACTGGTGGACCGACACCAAGCGCCACGCAGCCGCCGCCCGACCGACACTGCGGCCGCCGTCGACGCCTGGGCAGCGAGGGTGATCCGTCGCTGGGGGTGAGGTGGAGGCGGGGCCGGGGCGGGGTGTGTGCTTCGGTCGGAGTGGGGGTGCGCCTTATTCGGGCTCAGGGCCTGCTCCGGCCCACGCCTCACTCGGGCCGAGGCCCCACTCCGGCCCACGCCTCACACGGGCCGAGGACCCACTCCGGCCCACGCTTCACTCGCGTCCGACTCTCACGGTGACGCATGCCGCGGTGCCCGCCCCAGCAGAGCTGGGACGGCTCGCTCAGCGGAACTGAGGACGATCGGGCCGGAGCGGCCGACGCGGGTCGGGCTGGGCGGCCTCGGCCGGGCGGGACGCGGAACGCGGACGGTACCTGCATCGGGGGCAAGCCGTAGCGGGCAGGGCTCCGGCCGGAGACCCGCACGGGCCGAGGACGAGGGGTCGCCTCTGGTCTGTGCGGCCGCCTGAGGTCGGCACGGCCGTTCGCTCGCGACGGGCGTCACGCAGGCGGTTCAGGACGTTGCTCGCCCCCGTCTCCTCCCCGCCCCAAGCCGTACGGGCAAGCCGTACGAGCGCATACGTCAGGGGGTGGCCACCGAGTCGGTGGTCACCCCCTGTGTGTCCAGGAGCTGCCTGTGTGTCCAGGAGCTGCTCGTCGAGCTAATGGCCGCCCTGTTCGTCACGACGGCGCTGCCAGCGCTGCTCGATGCGGTCCATCATGGAACGCTTCTGACGGGGCTGACGGCGAGCGTGCGGGCCGCCGGCGGCAGGCTGTTCGCCCGGCTTGGGGGCCTTGCGCCAGCCGGTCACGGCAAGTACCGCACAGCCCAGCATGACGAGGAAGCCCACCACGCTGAGCCAGACCTGCTTGGCGACCATTCCTGCCATGAGGAGCGCGATACCTACGAGGAAGCCGGCGACCGCCTGGTAGACCCGTCGCCGGGTGTACGTGCGCAGCCCGCTTCCCTCAAGCGCTGTCGCGAACTTGGGATCTTCGGCGTACAGCGCTCGCTCCATCTGCTCGAGCATTCGCTGCTCGTGCTCCGAGAGCGGCACGGAGTCCTCCTCATCGTGCAGTCGCCGGGGCGACCCGGGGGGTCCCTTCAGGATAGGCAGGGAATCGCCCCCGTGAAACCCGCCCCTCTACGCCAATTGGCCAACCGGGCTCCGCCATGGACATCCCGACTCGCTGAGATCTGCATTCCCCAGCGGCCGACCTGTCATGCCAGAACGGTCTCCCTCGATCATACGGCGCGGGACGCCCGATCGGGGGGCCTGTGGCGTACTCCATGTGCAGCCAACCCCCTGATCAACGGCGCACCCTCCCGGTCCGCTCACGGGCGGCTCAGGCCTCGGCGGTCTCCCGCGTCTCGCCGAGCACGTGGAGCTGCGTGGCCACCGAGTGGAAGGCGGGCAGCTCGGCCGCCGCCTCCTCCAGCTTCAGCAGCGCCTCCAGCGCCCCGGGCTCGGTGTCCACCAGCACCCCGGGAACCAGGTCGGCGAAGACCCGCACGCCGTGCACGGCACCGACCCGAAGGCCCGCGCCCTCGACCAGCCCGGTGAGCTGCTCGGCGGTGAAGCGGCGCGGCACCGGGTCGCCCTGACCCCAGCGGCCGTCCGGGTCCTCCAGGGCCTGCTTGGCCTCCTTGAAGTGGCCGGCGAGCGCCCGCGCCAGCACCGCGCCACCCAGTCCGGCGGCGAGCAGGCTGAGGACGCCCTCGGCGCGCAGGGCGGCCACCGCGTTGCGGACGCCCTCGGCGGGGTCGTCGACGTACTCCAGGACGCCATGGCACAGCACGACGTCGTACCCGCCGCGCTCGGCCACGTCGAAGAGGCCGTGGGCGTCACCCTGGACGCCCCGCACCCGGTCGGCCACGTCGGCCTCGGCGGCGCGCCGCTCCAAGGCGAAGAGCGCGTTCGGGCTGGGGTCGACGACGGTGACGCGGTGGCCGAGCCGGGCGAGGGGCACCGCGAAGTTGCCGCTGCCGCCTCCGGTGTCGAGGACGTCCAGCACCTGACGCCCCGTGGCCTTCACGCGGCGGTCCAGGGCATCCCGGAGGACTTCCCACACCACGGCTGTACGGAGGGCGGCGCGGGGGCGAGGGGTGCCGGAGCGCAGCGACGTCGTATGAGCGTGGTGGTGGGAGACGGGCGGGCGCATCGGGTCCGACACGGCAGTTGACTCCTCGGCGCGGCACCGCCACTTGCACGGCGGAGCGATCGGGCTGCCTCCCCGGCCCGGGACACGGGAGCGGGAAGGCTTCAGGCGCCCTCCACCCTATTGCCTACGGCGGCCCACCCGGCCATCGCGGTGCCGCGCGACCAGCCATCGCGGTCCCGCGTGACCCCGCCCGACCCGCCCGGCGAACAGCATGGGCGGGCAGCAGGGCGGTCAGCCCGCGTCCGGCATGTTCTCGCGCGCGTGACGCGAGCCGTCGGTCCCGTCCGCGTCGGTGTCCGGTCGCGGCTGGGGCAGGACCGGCTGGAGTACCAGCATCCGCTCGACGAGGCGCAGGAACATCGCCACGTCGCGTATCAGGTCGTCGGCGTCCCGGCGGCTGGCCGCGCCCTGGATGCCCGCCTCGGCCCGGGCGCGGCGCCGGGCGCCCGAGGCGAACAGCGCGCTCCACTCGGTGAGTTCGGGCGCTATCTCGGGGAGCACTTCCCAGGCGCTCCTGATGCGGGCCCGGCGCTTGGACGTCGGCTCGGGGCGCCCGCGTGCGGCGAGGACGGCGGCGGCGGTGCGCAGGGCGGCGAGGTGGGCCGTGGCATAGCGCTCGTTCGGCGTTTCCAGAACGGCGGCCTCGTCCAGTCCGGCACGGGCCTGGGCGAGCAGGTCGAGGGCGGCGGGCGGGGCCGTGGCCCGGCGGAGCACGGGGTGCACGTCGCTCGCCGGGCCGGTCAGTGAGGGGGCAGGGCCGGTGGCGCGGCGCCGGCGGGCGGCTGCTGCGGGGTAGTTGGCCATGACGAACCTCCTGTCGTCTGTGTGACGGCACGCCCGATACGGGATGCCGTATGTGCCCATCGTGAGGTATGGCACTGACAATCCGTTCTGACCTGGCCTTTTGCATCGATCGCGAGTTCGGACTAGCTTTTGCACTGACCAGTCAGTTCAAAAGAGGAGGGGCGGGATGGGGGGAACCGTGGCCGGAGTCGGCGTCACGGCCCTGGGCCTCGGTCTCGAAGGGCCCCGCGGATGGGCGTTCCGCGGGGTCTCCTTCGAGGCGGAGCCCGGCTCACTGATCACGATCGAAGGGCCGTCCGGCACCGGACGTACCTGCCTGTTGCTGGCTCTCACGGGACGGATGAAGCCCACCGAGGGAACCGCCACCGTGGGCGCGGCCGGGCTGCCCAAGCGCATGACAGCGGTACGGCGTATCAGCGCCCTGGCCCATGTCCCGGGTGTGACCGACCTGGATCCGGCCCTGACCGTCGCCGAGCACCTCCACGAACGGGCGCTGCTGCAGCGGCGGTTCGGCGACTCCTGGCGCGGGCTGCTGCGGCCGCGTGCCGATCGGAGGACCGATGCGCGGGCACGGATCGACGCCGCGCTCACGGCTGCGGGGCTCGACCTGGACTCCCTGCCCAAGGGCTCCCGTACCGCCGTACGCGATCTGGAGCGTCTGGAGGCGCTGCGGCTGTCCGTCGCGCTGGCCTTGATCGCTCGCCCGCTCGTGCTCGGTGTCGACGACACCGACCTCAAGCTCTCGGACGCCGAACGGGTCGAGGCCTGGGCGCTGTTGAAGTCCATCGCCGAGGCCGGAACCACGGTCCTGGCGGTGTGCAGCGAGGCCCCGGACGACACCGTCAAGGTGTCCACCGCCCAGGCGGCCGACGCCCAGCAGACCGACACGGCGTCCGCCGCCCAGGAAGCCCCGGAAACCGACCGACCGGAAACCGACGGACCGGAGACCGACGGCCAGGAAAGCGACGGAAAGGAGGCCACCGATGCGCTCACCGAGGCTGGCCGCGCTTGAGCTGAGGCGCTTCGGCCGGGGAAAGCTGCCGCGCGCCGCCCTGGTCGCGCTGCTGGTGCTGCCCCTGCTCTACGGCGCCCTGTACCTGTGGTCGTTCTGGGACCCGTACGGCCGTCTCGACCGCATCCCCGTGGCGCTGGTGAACGACGACAAGGGGGCGACCACCGAGGGGAAGAAGCTCTCGGCCGGCGACGACATCACCAAGGGGCTGCGCGAGAGCGACGTCTTCGACTGGCACGAGGTGAGTGCCGCCGAAGCCGAGAAGGGGGTCGAGAACGGCACCTACTACCTGTCGCTGACCATGCCGACCGACTTCAGCGCACGGATCGCCTCCAGCGCGGGCGACTCGCCGGAGACGGGCGCCCTTCAGGTGCGTACGAACGACGCGAACAACTACATCGTCGGGCAGATCTCGCGGACGGTCTTCAGCGAGGTGCGCGAGGCCGCGTCCACCAAGGCGTCGCGGTCGTTCCTGGACCGGATCTTCGTCTCGTTCTCCGACATCCACGGCGCGACGGTCAAGGCCGCGAACGGCGCCGACCGGCTCGAAGGCGGCATCGGCAAGGCGGAGAAGGGCTCCAAGGACCTCGCCGACGGGCTGAAGACCGCCAAGAAGGGCAGCGGCAAGCTGTCCACGGGCCTGAAGAGGCTCAACGAGGGGGCGGGTGACCTGGAGAGCGGCTCCAAGCAGGTCGCCGAGGGCACGCAGACGCTCGCCGACCGGGTCAACGGAGTCGACAAGAAGATCGGCCCCTTCCTCCAGGACAACGAGAAGACCATCGGGGACACCGCCCGGCTCGTCGCCGACACCTCGGGGGCGATCCGCAACAACCTCGACGACCTGGTGGAGCGCGCGCCGGGCGCCGCCAAGGGCGCCCATGCCGCCTCCGACGTGCTGAACGCCGTCTACAAGGCGCGCTGCGAGGACGCCGTACTGCCCGACCCGGCCTGCTCCGACCTGAAGAAGGCGAAGGCGTCGGCCGCGGACGTGGCGACGATCGCCGACGACCTCAACACGCTGATCGCCGACCAAGATGGGGATCTGAAGAAGCTCGACAAGAACCTCGCCACCCTCCAGAAGCAGTCCCAGGCGCTCGCCGACCGCGCGCCCCGCCTCTCCGAGGACCTCGACGACGCCGTCACCAGGATCAACAAGCTGAACCAGGGAGCCGCGAAGGTCGCCGCGGGCGCCAAGAAGCTGCACTCCGGCCTCGGCACGGCCAGGACCGGCGCGGCGAGTCTGGACGCCGGCGTGGGTGAGCTGAAGACCGGCGCGTACGACCTCAACGGCGGCATCTACAAGCTCGTCGACGGTTCCGGGAAGCTCTCGGACGGGCTGCACGACGGCGCGGAGCAGATCCCCGACTACGACAAGCAGGCCCGCGACCAGCGCACCGAGGTCATGTCCGACCCGGTCCAGCTCGTCTCCCGGGACATGCACAAGGCGCCCAACTACGGCACCGGTTTCGCCCCCTACTTCATCCCGCTGTCCCTGTGGGTGGGCGCGATGGTGGCGTACATGCTGATCGCGCCCATGAACCGGCGCGCGCTCGCAGCGGGCGCCTCGGCGTGGCGGATCGCGCTGGCCGGCTGGCTGCCCGTGGTGGCGATCGGGGTGCTGCAGACGGTGGCGCTGATGTCGGTGCTGCACTGGGCGGTCGGGCTGCAGATGGTGCGGGCGGCCGGGACGGTGGGTTTCCTGTTCCTGGTGACGGCGTGCTTCGCGGCGATCGTGCAGTGGCTGAACGCGCGCTTCGGAGCGGCGGGGCGGATCCTCGTCCTGGCCCTGCTGATGCTGCAGTTGACCTCCGCGGGCGGCACGTACCCAGTGCAGACCAGCCCGGGCTTCTTCAACGCGCTCCACCCCTTCCTGCCGATGAGCTACGTCGTGGAGGCACTCAGGAGGCTCATCACGGGCGGCGGTCTGGAACCGGTGTGGCACGCGTGCGTGGTGCTCGTCGCCTTCACCGCGGCCGCCCTCGCGCTGACCGCGCTGTCGGCCCGTCGTCGGCAGGTGTGGACGCTCGACCGGCTGCACCCGGAGCTGACCCTGTGAGCGCGCGCGGCACAATCAGGGCCATGGAAAGCAGCAACGCCGCGTCGGGCGGCAGCACCCGCCGTGAGGCCACCCGGCAGAAGCTCTACGAGGCGGCCGTCACGCTCATCGCCGAACAGGGCTTCTCCGCCACCACGGTGGACGAGATCGCCGAGCGGGCCGGGGTGGCGAAGGGCACGGTCTACTACAACTTCGCGAGCAAGTCGGTCCTCTTCGAGGAGCTGCTGCGCCACGGAGTCGGTCTCCTCACCGCCTCCCTGCGGGAGGCCGCCGAGAAGACCGAACGCGAGGGCGGCAGCAAGGTGGACGCCCTGGACGCGATGGTCCGCGCGGGCCTTGTCTTCATCGACCGCTACCCGTCCTTCACCCAGCTCTACGTCGCCGAGCTGTGGCGTACGAACCGGACCTGGCAGTCCACGCTGATGGTGGTCCGGCAGCAGGCCGTGGCGGTCGTCGAGGGGGTGCTCCGCGAGGGCGTGAAGAACGGCGAGTTCAGCGAGGAGATCGACGTCCAGCTGTCCGCCTCCGCGCTGGTCGGCATGGTCCTGGTGGCCGCCCTGGACTGGAAGTCCTTCCAGCCGGAGCGCTCCCTGGACGACGTGCACGCGGCGCTGTCCCGGCTGTTGCAGGGCCGGGTGAGCGGCCGCCGCTGAAGCGTCGGCGTCGCGCACACCATGGCGTCGGGCGCATACGTCGGGCGCATACGAAGTCGGGTGCATACGAAAGCGCCGGTCCGAAAGTGGCCGCGTCCCCCGCGGGCCACTCTCGAACCGGCGCCTTCTCGTGCTCCCCCGTCCCCCGTTTTTCCTTCCCCCGTACTCCCCCGTACTCCCCCGTGTCCCCCGTCGGACCCCCGTTCGGTCGTTCCCCCGGGTCCCCCGGTCTCGCTCCCGCCGACGCCGGGCCGGCGGAAGGAGCGGATCCGGGGTCGCTCCGTTCCGGCGCCCCGTGTCGCCGGTGCCGGAGCCGATCCCCTTCTCCGTGCCCCTACTCTCTCGTTCACGCAGGTCGGGGCCCATCCGCGCGCGTACTCATCTCACCGACTAGGTACGGGTACTCAGGGCTGCGCACTCATCCTCAGGACCCTCCGTTGCCGACTGGTTACGATCGCCTCCGTGTCGATACTCCCTTTGGTGTTCACCAGCGGCTGGGCCAGCGGCGTCAACGCCTACGCCGTGGTGCTGTTGCTCGGCGTCTTCGGCGCCACCGGCCTGAGTGACGAGGTGCCCGAGGCACTGCAACGGCCCGATGTCCTGATAGCCGCCGGCGTGCTGTTCCTCTGCGAGGCCGTCGCCGACAAGATCCCGTACGTGGACTCGGCCTGGGACTCGGTGCACACCGTGATCCGGCCGGTCGCGGGTGCCGTCGTCGCCGCGCTGCTCGCCGGTCAGAGCGGGTCGCTGCCCGAACTGGCGGCGGGCGCGGTCGGCGGTTCCACGGCACTGGTGAGCCACCTGGTCAAGGCCGGGACGCGGATGGCGGTCAACACCTCGCCCGAGCCGTTCAGCAACATCGTGGTGAGCCTCGCCGAGGATCTCGGGGTCGGAGCCCTGATCAGCCTCGCGATCTTCTATCCGGTCGCCGCGGCGGTCGTCGCGGGCGCCCTGCTGCTGGCCGGACTGCTGCTGCTCTTCTTCCTGGTCTCGCGGATCCGTCGCTTCCGGCGCCGCAGGGCCGAGCGCCGGGCGGAGAAGCGCCTCGCGCAAGCGGTGGGGCAACGCCCCGGCTGAGCCGACGAGCGGCTTCCACGCCGAGCTTCCACCCGAGGTCAGCGAGCCACTGTCAGTGGCGGCCGATAAAGTCCCACGCATGGCACGGATTGCGGTGATCGGCGCCGGGATGGGCGCGATGGCGGCCGCTGCCCGGCTGGCCGTCGCGGGCCACCGGGTGGCGGTGTACGAGCGTACGGAGACGTACGGCGGAGCGGTGCGCCGCTTCGAGCGCGACGGCTTCGGCTTCGACACGGGACCCGGGCTGCTCCCGCTTCCCGCGGTGTACCGCGACCTGTTCATCAAGACCGGCAAGGAGCCGCTGGAGGCGTGCGTCGAGCTGGTCCAGGTCGACCCGTCCGCGCGGCACCTCTTCGCCGACGGCACCGAGGTCCATCTGCCGAACGCCTCGCGCGCGGGCGTGGTCGCCGCCCTGGACGAGGCACTGGGCGCCGGGACCGGCGACCGCTGGGGCGACTTCCTGGTCCGGGCCCGCGAGGCCTGGGACCGGACGCGCAGGCCGCTGCTGGAGGAGCCGCTGTGGCCGAACTGGCAGGTGCTGGCCGAGCGCGAGCCCTATCCGTCGGTCCCCCACAAGCGACTCCTGCGCACCCGCCGGGCCGGCACGCTCGCCGAGGTCGGCGCGTGGGAGCTGCGCGATCCCCGGCTCATCGCCCTGCTGGAGAGCCATGCGCTCGCGTACGGCCTGGATCCGCGCGAAGCCCCGGCGAGCGCGGCGGTGCTGCCGTACCTGGAGCACGCCTTCGGGACCTGGTATGTGCGGGGCGGCATACGGGAGTTGGCGCGGGCGGTGTACGAGCGGTGCGTGGCACGGAAGGTCGAGTTCAGCTTCGGTGCCGAGGTGGTCGGGGTCCTGGAGAAGGACGGCCGGGCGGCCGGGTTGGAGCTGGCCGACGGGTCGGTGACGGAGGCCGACATGGTCGTCGGCACCGGACCGTGGCGCCTGAGCGACCTGGTGCACGGCCGTGAGCTGTACGCGTCGGAGGAGGTCGAGGCCAACCCCGAGGGCATGTCCCCGGGCCGGGTCGTGGTCTGTCTGGCGTTGCGCGGCGCGCGCGACGCGGGCACCGCGCACCGCACGGTGGTGCACACCCCGGACCGGCAGGCCGAGTTGGACGCCTTCGGGCTCGGTGAGCCGCCCACCCACCCGTCGGTCCGCATCGACCGCCCGGACGATGCGGCGCTGCGCCCCGACGACGGGCATGAGTCCGTGGTCCTCACGGCCACGGTGCCGTCACAGACGCTGTACGACTGGACCGCGGCCGGTGCCGCCGACGCCTTCGCGGACCGGATGGTGACGGCGGCCGAGCGGGCGATACCCGGACTGCGTGAGCGGACGCTGTGGCGCGAGGTCCGTACGCCGGTGGACACCCGGCGGGAGACGGGAGCCGAGGGCGGCGGGGTGCCGGCGCCGGCGCTGGCAGCAGCGGAGGGGACCTTCCTGCGCCCGTCCAACAGCACCCGCATACCCGGCCTGTTCACGGTCGGCGGCTGGTCCCATCCGGGCGGCGGTCTCCCTCACGCCGGTATGTCGGGCGCGCTGGTGGCCGGGCTGATCGTGGAGGGGCCGGACTTCCGGGGCTCGCAGTGAGGCCCGCGTAGGGCGCCTCACGAGGGACGCCGCGCGGGCTGTCAGAAGCGGTACTGCTCGTCGTAGCCGTTCCCCTGGCCCTGCTGCTGGCCGTCGCCCTGGTACGGGTAGTGCTGCTCCGGCGGGAGCTCACCGCCGTAGGCCTCGTCGGTGCGCTGCTGCGGGACCCAGACGCCGCCGGGCGGGGGCGTCTCGCCGTAGGTGCCGGTGGCGTACTGGTCCTGGCCGTAGCCCTGTTGGCCGTACTGCTGCTGGCCGTAGGTGTCGTACGAGGTGTCGCCATAGGTCTGGGCGCCGATGTACGGGTCGGAGTAGGCGGCGTACTGCTGCTGGCCGGTGGCGTCGTAGCCGTACTGCTGCTGGTCGTAGCCGGAGTAGCCGTCGTAGGCGTAGCTCTGGTCGGCCGTCGCGTACTGGTCCTGGGGCTGGCCCGCGGATGCGTAGTTCTGGTCGGCCGCGGCATGGGCGGCGTCGCTGTATATGCCGTACGAGCCGGTGTCCTCGGGCAGGGGCTGCGGCTCGTATACGGCGCTCGGGTCAGCGGCCGCGGGCCGATTCTGGCGCGAGGGGGTGAAGACGTCGTCGCGGTCGTAGTCGTCCTGGCCGTAACCGGCGTCGCCCTGACCGTAACCGGAGTCGTCCCGGCCGTACTTGGCGTCGTCGTGACCGTATGTGCCGTCGTGGCCGGGGAAAGAGCCCTCGTTCGCCTCGAGGTCGGAGACCTCCAGGGTCGGCTCCTGGCGGTCCGGTCGGCCACGGCGGCGCTTGACTGCAGCCAGGGGGCCCAGGGCCGGCGCGGAGACCGCCCAGCCGGCCGAGAAGCCGCGGCGGAACGACAGCGTGACGTAGGTCTGGCCGACCGCGAACGCCGCCGCACCCAGACCGATGACGACGACGGAGGGGATCAGCACCCCGACCACGACGCCGAGGAAGCCGACGAAGGCGAGCAGTCGCCAGCGCAGACGTGCCTTGTACTGCAGCAGCACCTCGCCCAGCAGCCACAGCGCGACGATGCCGAACGCGATGTAGAGGACCGTCCAGCCCATGTACGCCCCTCTCCCAGTGGCCGCCTACGCAGTGTGACGTATTCCGGTACGGCCGGTCTAGGCCTGCGGTGGGTGGTGCAGGCCCAGGTTTTCGTAGATTTCCAGGGTCGCCGTGGAGTTGTTGAGCGTGATGAAGTGCAGTCCGGGCACTCCCTCGGCCAGTAGCCGCGCGCAGAACTCCGTGGCGAACTCGATTGCGATCGAGCGTACAGCGGTCGGATCGTCTTTTGCTGTGAGGATCCGCTCTTTCAGGGCATCCGGGAAGGCTGCGTTGGTGAGCGACGGGATCCGCTCCAGCGTCCGCACGCTGGCGATCGGCATGATCTCCGGGATGATCGGGGTGTCGCATCCGGCGGCCGTGACACGGTCACGCAAGCGCAGGTAGTCCTCCGGTTCGAAGAACATCTGGGTGATCGCGTAGTCCGCGCCCGCACGGCACTTGTCGACGAAGTGGCGGACGTCGGTCTCCCAGTCGTCGGAGCGCGGGTGCATCGCGGGGAAGGCCGCGACGCCGACGCAGAAGTCGCCGGACGCCTTGATCAGTTCGACGAGTTCGGCGGCGTAGGTGAGGCCTTGGGGGTGCCGCACCCACTCGCCCAGTGGGTCGCCGGGCGGGTCACCGCGCAGCGCCAGCATGTTGCGGATGCCCGCGTCGGCGTACTGCCCGATGATGTTGCGCAGGTCGGCCACCGAGTGGTCGACCGCGGTGAGGTGGGCGATCGGCGTGAGCGTGGTGTCCGAGGCGATCGCCTCGGTCGCCTTGACCGTGCCCGCGCGGGTGGAACCGCCCGCGCCGTAGGTCACGGAGACGAAGTCGGGCCCGACTGCTTCGACCCGGCGCAGCGCGTTCCACAGGTTCCGCTCGCCCTTCGGGGTCTTGGGGGCGTAGAACTCGAACGAATACGTCGTCTTGCCGGTCGCGAGCATCTCGCGCACGGTACGAGCGTGGTCCGACCTGATGGATGCGGTGCCGAGGGCCATACTCGCAGGTTAGCCAGGGGTTCCCGGTCCCCCAACCGAATGCCGGACATTTGCCCGATTTGTCGGGCTGTTGTCCACTCCTTGGACAACGCGGGCCATCAAAAGGCCCCGTTGTGGGCCAGGCAGCGGCCCGAGACCGGGGATCGCAGCCGACTGCCCACTGACTGAGACGGGGAGGGCATGGAACTGAGACGACGTGCCCCGAAGGCCGGCAATGTCGGCGGCCCCCGGTATCTCCCGCAGCCGCCACCTACACCTGCCGCAGCCGCTTCGCGAACTCGGCCGCTGCCGCGCCCGGGTCGTCCGCCTCCGTGATCGCCCGTACGACGACGACGCGGCGGGCGCCGGCCTCCAGCACCTCATCCAGGTTGCCGAGGTCGATGCCGCCGATGGCGAACCAGGGACGGTCGGTGCCGAGGGCGGCGGTGTGCCGGACCAGGTCGAGGCCGGGGGCGTGGCGGCCGGGCTTGGTGGGGGTGGGCCAGCAGGGGCCGGTGCAGAAGTAGTCCACGCCCTCCTGGACGGCGGCCGCCGTGGCCTCGGACTCGGAGTGCGTGGAGCGGCCGACGAGGACGTCGTCGCCGAGAATCGCGCGGGCGGCGGGGACCGGAAGATCACCCTGGCCGAGGTGCAGGACGTCGGCACCGGCGGCGTGGGCGACGTCGGCACGGTCGTTGACCGCGAGCAGCTTGCCGTGCCGGGCACAGGCCTCGGCGAAGACCTTCAGGTGCTCCAGTTCCTCGGCCGCCTCCATGCCCTTGTCGCGCAGCTGGACGATGTCGACGCCGCCGGCCAGGACGGCGTCCAGGAACTCCGCGAGGTCGCCCCGCTGCTTGCGGGCGTCCGTGCAGAGGTAGAGCCGGGCGTCGGCGAGCTGGGTGCGGGCGGTGCCTGCGGTGGCGGTGTCGGACATACGGTGCCCCCTGTGATCGGGTTGCCGGGCGGGATGTCGGGCTGGTGCCGGACGGTGGCACGGTAGCCGGAGCGTGCCGCCGCGTCGCGGGCCGGTGCTGGTCGGTGACTCTGCGTGCGGGCGGGACAGTGACTCGTAGTCCACTCGGGGCATGGCCCGTGGCCCGAGCCGGAGTGCTCCGGGGCCGGACGGCGTAGGGCACCGTGGCACTGCCCGGGCGTGATGTGCCCCACAACGCCGATACGTCGACCCGCCGCCACGTGTGGCGACGCCATGCCCTCGCGCTCGACGTGGCACCCCACCCGACCTGGCGTCATGCGCCTGCCCACCCATGCCGCGGGCGAACGGTGGCCACCCGGTCCCAGGCGTGGAGGTAGGCCCGGCCCACGACTACGGCGGCGCCTCCCTGGCGCCTCGTGTCTGATGCCTGCTGCCTGCTGCCTGACGCCTGACGTCTCTGGTGCCTGATGCCTCTGGTGTCACGTGCCCGGTTGTCAGCCGCACGGCCGCGCCCCAGCCCCCTGCGGGCCGCAGTCAACCGCGACCATGGCCCGCAGGAGCCCGGTCCATAAGCCGGACGATGTTCGGATGAGGGCGTTCGGATGAGGGCCTTCGAGTCAGGGCGTTCGGTTCAGACGGCGAGCGCCTGGGCGCGGCGCTTCACCTCCGTGCCGCGATTCTCGCTGAGGGCCTGCGCGGGGGTTCCGGGCAGGCTCTCGTCGGGGGTGAAGAGCCACTCCAGCATCTCTTCGTCCGTGAAGCCGTCGTCCCGCAGGAGCGTCAGGGTCCCGGACAGGCCCTTGACGACCTTCTGCTCGGCCCCGTCGATGAAGGCGGCGGGGACGTGCAGTGCGCGGTTCTCACCACGGCGTACGGCGATGAGCTGGCCGTCCTTGACCAGCTGCCGGACGCGGGTCACCTCGACATCGAGCATTTCTGCGATGTCGGGCAGGGTGAGCCAGGCGGGGACGAGAGCATCGATCTTTGCGTCAATCTCGGTCACGGAAACAAGCCTGCCATCTGCCACTGACAGTCGGAAGTCAGGCCCGTCCGACCAGGGCCAACACCCCGCTCTCGGCCCTACGCCGTCGCGGCCTTCATCGGCCGCGCCGGGTCCCCCAGCAGCGCCGGATCCATCGGCGTCCCCGCCTCGATCAACCGCCGCCCCTGTGCCAGGTCCCTCGGCCGGCCGACCGCCAGCAGGGCGACCAGGCGGTCGTCCTTCAGCCAGCAGACCGTCCAGGCCGGGCCCGACGTGTCGCCGCGCCACAGGGTCGTGTCGGCGGCGGCGTGGTGGCCGGCGTACTGGACGAAGCGGCCGAACTGCTCGGACCAGAAGTACGGCACAGGGTCGTAGACCGCGGGGGTCTCGCCGAGGATATTGGCGGCGACCGTACGCGGGCCCTGGAGGGCGTTGTCCCAGTGATGGACCAGCAGGCGCTCGCCATACCGTGCCGAGGGGAAGGAGGCGCAGTCGCCGACCGCGTAGACGTCCGGTACGGAGGTGCGCAGGTGGTCGTCGGCCACGACCTCGCCGTGCGCGCCCAGCTCGATGCCCGAGCCGGCCAGCCAGGCCGTGGCGGGCCGCGCCCCGATGCCGACCACGACCGCGCCCGCGGGCAGCAGCGTGCCGTCGTCGAGGATCACCGCGCCGGGCTCGACGCGCTCCACGCGCGCGTGCGTGCGCAGCACCGCCCCGCTGTCCTCGTACCAGGCGGTCATCGGCGCCGCCACCTCCGCGGGCAGCGCACCCGCGAGCGGCCGGTCGGCGGCCTCCACGACCGTCACCGCGCAGCCCGCCTCGCGCGCGGCCGTGGCGAACTCCGCGCCGATCCAGCCCGCCCCGACGACCACGATGTCGTGCTGCCGGGCAAGCACCGGCCGCAGTCGCTCGGCGTCGTCCAGGGTGCGCAGCAGATGCACGCCGGGGACGCCCTCCGCGCCCGGCAGCCGGATCGGTTCGGCGCCGGTGGCTAGCACGAGGACGTCGTACGGGACGGGCCCGGCCTCGGTGTCCAGTTCGTGGTCGGCGGTGCGCACGCCCAGTACCTCGCGGCCCAGCCGCAGTTCGATGCCGAGCGCCTCGAAGTCGACGTCGAAGGCGGAGCCCTCGGCCTTGCCGAGCAGCACGGCCTTGGACAGGGGCGGCCGGTCGTACGGCTGATGGGGCTCGGCGCCGATCAGCGTGACGGTGCCGGTGAAGCCCTGCTCGCGCAGGGCGACCGCCGTCTGCACCCCCGCCATGCCCGCGCCGGCGACGACCACGCGCCGCGCCTGTGACGTGCCCCGTTGCTGCGTCTGCTCGCTCACCTGATCACCATAGACAACTGACTGTTCGTCAGTCAGGGGGCATGCTCAGTGACCTGTTCCACAACACTGGTCCCCTTGCCGGCCTGCGACTCCCACTCCCAGCTCTCCTCCAGGCGCACCCGTCCGTCGGCCAGCTCGACCACCGTGGACACGCAGTGGCCCGACGACGTCGTCCCGTCCCGCTTGAGCTGCACGTACCGAAAGTCCAGCCGGTCGCCTTCCCGTCCGCCGACCAGATACCCGCGCACGACGTCGCCGCCCGCGTACTCGGCCCAGATCTCGCCGTCCTTCTCGTGGTACGTGAAGCGCGTACGCGTACCCACCTGACCTGGGGTTTGGTCCGCGACCGGGGCGAGGACGAGACCGTCGAGCGAGCGGGCCATGGGCGCGGGCTCCCTTACTGAGACATGTGGCGGCGGGCTAGGGTGGCCAACGTAGAGCACTCGCGGGAGCCCGGACGCACCGGGCTGAGAGGGAGGCTGGCGGCCTCCGACCGTACGAACCTGATCCGGGTCATGCCGGCGAAGGGAGGGGCTGGACGCCCATGTCGCGTACGCGAACGTCAGACGTCCTCGTCATCGGGGGCGGCATCATCGGCCTGGTCACGGCGTGGCGGGCCGCAGGGCGTGGGTTCACGACGGCCGTCGTGGACCCCGAGCCGGGCGGCGGGGCCGCCCAGGTGGCGGCCGGGATGCTGGCCGCCGTCACGGAACTGCACTACGGCGAGCAGACCCTGCTCGGCCTGAACCTCGTCTCGGCCCGCCGCTACCCGGACTTCGCGGCCGAGCTCACCGACCTCACCGGCCATGACCTCGGCTACCGCCAGTGCGGCACGCTCGCGGTCGCGCTGGACTCCGACGACCGCGCCCATCTGCGCGAACTGCACACCCTGCAACGGCAGTCCGGGCTGGACTCGGAGTGGCTGTCGGGGCGGGAGTGCCGGCGCCTGGAGCCGATGCTCGCGCCGGGCGTGCGCGGGGGCCTGCGCGTGGACGGCGACCACCAGATCGATCCGCGGCGGCTGGCCGGGGCGCTGCTGGCCGCGTGCGAGCGGGCGGGTGTGGTCTTCCACCGGACGTGGGCCGAGCGCTTCGACGTCGTACGGGACCGGGCGGCCGGTGTCACCACGCCGGACGGCACCGAGCTGCGCGCGGGCCAGGTGGTCCTCGCGGCCGGCAGCCTCAGCGGGCGGCTGCCCGGCGTCCCGGACGACGTACTGCCGCCGGTCCGCCCCGTGAAGGGCCAGGTGCTGCGGCTGACCGTGCCGAAGCGGTACGCGCCGTTCCTGAGCCGGACCGTACGCGCCGTGGTGCGCGGCAGCCAGGTGTATCTGGTGCCGCGCGCGAGCGGGGAGCTGGTCGTCGGGGCTACGAGCGAGGAGCTGGGCTGGGACACGACGGTGACCGCGGGCGGCGTGTACGAGCTGCTGCGCGACGCCCACGAGTTGGTGCCGGGCATCACGGAACTGCCGCTCACCGAGACGCGGGCCGGCCTGCGCCCCGGCTCCCCCGACAACGCACCGCTGCTCGGCCCGACCGAGCTGGAGGGCCTGCTGCTGGCCACCGGGCACTACCGCAACGGCGTGCTGCTCACGCCGGTCACCGGCGACGCCCTGGCGCACGTCCTGACCACCGGTGAACTCCCGGACGAGGCCCGGCCGTTCACGCCCAAACGCTTCAGCGCCGCCGCAGCACTCACGGAGCAGCCCGCATGAGCCTCCCGAACGACCAGGTCACCATCTCGGTCAACGGCGAGCGTCGGCAGATCGAGCCGGGCACGGCTCTCGACACGCTCGTGCGGTCCCTCACCGCGGCGCCCTCCGGAGTGGCCGCCGCCCTCAACGAAACCGTCGTACCGCGCGCGCAGTGGCCGTCGACGTCCCTCTCCGAGGGGGACCGCGTCGAGGTCCTCACCGCCGTCCAAGGAGGCTGAACCATGGCCGACGATCCCTTTGTCATCGGGGACACGTCCTTCACGTCCCGCTTGATCATGGGCACGGGCGGGGCGCCCAGTCTGGAGGTCCTGGAGCGGGCGCTCGTGGCGTCCGGGACGGAGCTGACGACGGTCGCGATGCGGCGGGTGAACCCGTCGGTGCACGGGTCTGTCCTGTCGGTGCTGGAGAAGCTCGGGATCCGGGTGCTGCCGAACACGGCCGGGTGCTTCACGGCCGGCGAGGCCGTGCTGACGGCCCGCCTCGCGCGCGAGGCGCTCGGTACGGACCTGATCAAGCTGGAGGTCATCGCCGACGAGCGGACGCTGCTGCCGGATCCGATCGAGCTGCTGGACGCCGCGGAGACGCTGGTGGACGACGGGTTCACCGTGCTGCCGTACACCAATGACGACCCTGTGCTGGCGCGGAAGCTGGAGGACGTGGGCTGTGCCGCGATCATGCCGCTCGGCTCCCCGATCGGCTCGGGGCTCGGCATCCGCAATCCGCACAACTTCCAGCTGATCGTGGAGCACGCGCGCGTGCCGGTGATTCTGGACGCGGGAGCCGGTACGGCGTCGGACGCGGCGCTCGCGATGGAGCTGGGGTGCGCGGGTGTGATGCTCGCCTCGGCGGTGACTCGGGCGCAGGAGCCGGTACTCATGGCCGACGCGATGCGGCACGCGGTGGAGGCGGGGCGGCTGGCGTACCGGGCCGGGCGGATTCCTCGGCGGCACTTCGCGGAGGCGTCGTCTCCGGTGGAGGGCATCGCACGGCTGGACCCGGAACGCCCCGCATTCTGAACTCCTGTTCGACGAAGGCCTTTCAACCCATGAGGCGTCCGTCACAGCTCGGCTGCAGTCCCGCCCCGATCCCGGCCGAACCGGCAGGCGTGTCAGTGTCGGCTCGTACACTCACCTGCGTGGATACGACCCTTCAGGACCCTCTGGTCGGGCAGGTGCTCGACGGCCGGTACCGCGTGGACGCGCGGATCGCCGTCGGCGGGATGGCCACGGTCTACCGGGCCCTGGACACCCGCCTCGACCGCGTGCTCGCGCTCAAGGTGATGCATCCCGCGCTGGCGGTGGACGGGGTGTTCGTCGACCGGTTCATCCGGGAGGCGAAGTCCGTCGCCCGGCTCGCGCACCCCAATGTCGTGCAGGTCTTCGACCAGGGCACCGACGGGTCGTACGTCTATCTCGCCATGGAGTACGTCGCGGGCTGCACGCTGCGCGACGTCCTGCGCGAGCGCGGGGCGCTCCAGCCCCGGGCCGCCCTCGACATCCTGGAGCCGGTGCTGGCCGCGCTCGGTGCCGCGCACCGCGCCGGGTTCGTGCACCGGGACATGAAGCCCGAGAACGTCTTGATAGGGGACGACGGGCGGGTCAAGGTCGCCGACTTCGGGCTCGTGCGGTCCGTGGACACCGTGACGAGCACCACCGGCGCCGTGCTCGGCACCGTCTCCTATCTCGCGCCCGAGCAGATCGAGCAGCCCGGCGCCGCCGACGCCCGCGTCGACGTGTACGCGTGCGGTGTCGTCCTCTACGAGATGCTCACCGGCGACAAACCGCACGACGGCGACTCCCCCGCCGTGGTGCTCTACAAGCACCTGCACGAAGACGTCCCGCCGCCCTCGGCGATCGTGCCGGGGCTGGCGTACGAACTCGACGAGCTGGTCGCGTCGGCCACCGCACGCACCCCGGACCTCCGTCCGTACGACGCCGTGGCGCTGCTCGCGCAGGCGCGGGAGACGCGTGCCGCGCTGAGCGCTGACCAGCTGGACGCGGTGCCGCCGCAGGCGCTCACGGCGGAGCACAGCAACGCCGACGACCGTACGAGCGTGATCCCACGCGCGCTGACGATCCAGCGGCCGCTGCCCGTGAACGAGGACGAGCCCGAGGCCGTCTTCAACCGGACCAGCCGGCTGGAGACCCCACCACCCCCGCCGCCCCGGCGCCGGTCGCGGGCCGCGCGTGCGCCGCGCGGCCCGCTCGTCATCGTCACCGCCGTCCTGCTGGTCCTCGGCCTCGGCGTCGGCATCTGGTACATCAACTCCGGCCAGTTCACCAAGGTCCCGGCGCTGCTGGCCAAGACCGAGGCGCAGGCCGGGGACCGGCTGAAGGAGGCCGGTCTCGAGGTCGGCAAGGTGGAGCGCGCCTACAGCGACACCGTCGAGCGAGGCACCGTGATCAGCACGGACCCGGCGACGGGCGCCCGCATCCGGCACAACGACTCCGTGAACCTGGTCATCTCGGCCGGACCGGAAACCGTCAAGGTGCCCGACCTTCAGGGATACCCGCTGGCCAAGGCGAAGACCGAACTGAAGGAGAGCGGGCTCGAACCGGGCATGGTGACCCGGGAGTTCAGCGACGACGTCACCCGAGGCTCCGTGATCTCTGCGGCCCCCGATACCGGCACCAAGGTCCGCTCCGGTTCCGCGGTCGCGCTCACCGTCAGCAAGGGCAGGCCCGTGGACGTCCCGGACGTCACCGGCGAGAGCCTGGCCGACGCGAAGGCCGAGCTGACGGAGGCCGGCCTGAAGGTGAAGGTCGCCTCCGCGCGGGTCAACTCCGACTTCGACGCGGGCCAGGTCGCCCGGCAGTCGCCGACCGACGGCAGGCAGGCCGCCGAAGGCGACACGGTGACGCTGACGCTGTCCAAGGGCCCCGAGATGATCGAGGTCCCGGACGTGGTCGGTGACAGCGTCGACGACGCCAGGGCCGAGCTGGAGGCCGCCGGCTTCGAGGTCGACGAGGACCGTGGCCTGCTCGGGCTGTTCGGCGACACGGTCAAGAAGCAGTCCGTGGACGGCGGGGACACGGCGCCGAAGGGGTCGACGATCACGATCACCATCCGCTGAGGAAGGTCATCGACGAAGGTCATCGAGGAAGGCCGGTGAGGCAAGCGGATGAGGCAAGCCGGTGAGGATGCCTCTTGCGGAAGAGCCATCACCGGCCGGTGGCCGGGCGGTCGGGGCAGCATGACACCCTGAACGGGTGAGAAGTCAGCAGTCCGGCACCGCCCCCTCAAGCCCCTCCCGCAATCCCATCGGCGGCCACGTCCCCGTGGCCGGCGGTCTCCACTCCGTCGGGCTCACCTACGCCCACGACCTCAAGGCCGAGACGGTCCAGGTCTTCGTCGCCAACCCGCGCGGCTGGGCCACGCCCGCCGGGAATCCGCGGCAGGACGAGGAGTTCCGCGCGGTGTGCGAGGCCGAGTCGATCCCGGCGTATGTGCATGCGCCGTACCTGATCAACTTCGGCTCGCACACCGAGGCGACGGTCGAGAAGTCGGTGGAGTCGCTACGGCACTCGCTGCGGCGCGGGCGGGAGATCGGGGCGCTCGGCGTGGTCGTGCACACGGGCAGCGCGACCGGCGGCCGGGAGCGCTCGGTGGCCCTGAAGCAGGTACGGGAGCACCTGCTGCCGCTGCTCGACGAGCTGACCCACGACGACGACCCGTATCTGCTCCTGGAGTCCACCGCCGGGCAGGGTGCCTCGCTCTGCTCGCGGACCTGGGACTTCGGGCCGTACTTCGAGGCGCTGGACGCCCATCCGAAGCTGGGCGTGTGCCTGGACACCTGCCACATCTTCGCCGCCGGCCACGACCTCACCGGCCCCTCCGGCATGCACCAGACCCTCGACCTGCTGGTGGACACCGTGGGCGAAGGCCGGCTGAAGCTGATCCACGCCAATGACTCCAAGGACGTCGTCGGCGCGCACAAGGACCGGCACGAGAACATCGGCGCAGGTCACATCGGCGAGGATCCGTTCCGGGCACTGATGACGCACCCGGCCACCGCGGGCGTACCGCTGATCATCGAGACACCGGGCGGAAAGGAAGGCCACGCGGCGGACGTGGAGCGGCTGAAAAAACTTCGGGACGCATAGCCCGTCGAGGAATACCCCTGGGGGGTATCTGGTTCTCTCTCGATGCAGGCGCCAACCTGGCATTGGGGGCAGATCATGCAGCACGAAGCGCACGCGGCACACATGCACCACCACGAGGTGGCCGCCACCAGCACCTGGACCATGGCCGTCAAGGCCACCCTGCACTGCCTCACCGGCTGCGCCATCGGCGAAGTGCTCGGCATGGTGATCGGCACCGCGCTCGGCTGGGGCGACGTACCGACACTGGTGCTGGCGATCACGCTCGCGTTCTTCTTCGGCTACGCACTCACACTGCGCGGCGTACTCAAGGCGGGCGTCGGCTTCCGGGCGGCCGTCCGGGTGGCACTGGCCGCGGACACACTGTCGATCGCCGTGATGGAACTGGTCGACAACGGCGTACTCGTCCTGTGGCCCGGCGCGATGGACGCGGGCCTGGACGACCTGCTGTTCTGGGGTGCGCTGGCCATCGCCCTCGCGGTCGCCTTCGTCGCCACGGCTCCGGTCAACAAGTGGATGATCGGCCGCGGCAAGGGGCACGCGGTGGTGCACCAGTACCACTGACCGGCGCCGCCAGGAGGAGTCAGAGCACGAGGAGTCAGAGCTCGGGCCCCTCCCCGGGCTCCTCCTGGTACGAGTACCGCTGTTCCTTCCAGGGGTCGCCGATGTTGTGGTAGCCGCGCTCCTCCCAGAAACCGCGGCGGTCGGCGGTCATGTACTCCACTCCGCGGACCCACTTGGGGCCCTTCCAGGCGTACAGATGGGGGACGACCAGACGGAGGGGGAACCCGTGCTCCGCCGTGAGCAGTTCGCCGTCCTTGTGGGTGGCGAAGATCGCCCCCTCGGAGGCGAAGTCGGAGAGGCGGAGGTTGGAGCTGAAGCCGTACTCGGCCCACACCATCACATGAGTGACGGCCGGTGCGGGCGGGGCGATCTCCAGGATCGTACGGGCCGGGATGCCGCCCCACTCCGCGCCGAGCATGCTGAACTTCGTGACGCAGTGCAGATCGGCGACGACGGTGGTGTACGGCAGGGCCGTGAACTCCTCATGGGTCCAGCAGTGCTTCTCGCCGTCGGCGGTGGCGCCGAACACCCTGAACTCCCAGCGTTCGGGGCGAAACTTGGGGACCGGACCGTAGTGCGTGACCGGCCAGCCGCGCTGTACCCGCTGTCCCGGCGGAAGCTCGGAGTGTGCTGCTGCTCCACCTTCGCGCTCCACCGGCTGACCCATGACTCCATCCTGACAGACCTGGGGCAGTGCACCTGACCACACCCCTCAATAATTCACCTCATAACGGACTAAGCATGCCCTTACTTACTAAGTGAAGACTTACTGGACGATCTTCTCTGCCGGTGCAATCATGCGGCGCAACCTGCCAGTTCCCCCGCGTGGAAGGAGCCTCTGCGATGCAGGGCGACCCCGAGGTCCTCGAATTCCTCAATGAGCAGCTGACCGGCGAGCTGACGGCGATCAACCAGTACTGGCTGCACTACCGGATCCAGGACAACAAAGGCTGGACGAAGCTCGCCAAGTACACGCGTGAAGAGTCCATCGATGAGATGAAGCACGCGGACAAGATCACCGAGCGCATCCTCATGCTGGACGGCCTGCCGAACTACCAGCGCCTGTTCCACGTGCGGGTCGGCCAGACGGTCACCGAGATGTTCCAGGCCGACCGACAGGTCGAGGTGGAGGCGATCGACCGCCTCAAGCGCGGTATCGAGGTCATGCGCACCAAGGGCGACATCACGTCCGCGAACCTCTTCGAGTCGATCCTCGAGGACGAGGAGCACCACATCGACTACCTGGACACGCAGCTGGAGCTCATCGACAAGCTGGGTGAGGCGCTCTACCTCGCGCAGCAGATCGAGCAGCCGAGCTAGGGGCCGACGAGGCCCACGAGAGCTAGGCCGCGTCCGCCAGGTCGGTCAGCACCGGCTGGCCCTGGTCGGCCAGCTCACGGCGGGGGCACGCGCCCCGGCCCAGGAGTGCCTGGATACGCCGTACGCAAGACCCGCAGTCCGTGCCCGCCTTGCAGGCGGACGCTATCTGGCGGGGCGTACAGGCACCGTTCTCCGCGTGCTGCTTGACCTGTTGCTCGGTGACACCGAAGCAACTGCAGATGTACACGCGGACCACCTCCCGCCGGGATCGAAGTCGTGCCATCCCCTTGATCGGTGAGGCTAACCTAACCTTACCCGTCACACAGGAACCGTAAAAGTGGGGTGGGGCGCGGATCGTATGTGATCCGCGCCCCACCCCATCTGCGGGTAATAACCGAACCCGTTACTGGTCCCTGTACATCTCGGCGACGAGGAAGGCCAGGTCGAGCGACTGGCTGCGGTTGAGCCGCGGGTCGCAGGCCGTCTCGTAGCGCTGGTGCAGGTCGTCGACGAAGATCTCGTCACCGCCGCCGACGCACTCGGTGACATCGTCACCGGTGAGCTCCACGTGGATGCCGCCCGGGTGGGTGCCCAGGGCCTTGTGGACCTCGAAGAAGCCCTTGACCTCGTCCAGCACGTCGTCGAAACGGCGGGTCTTGTGACCCGAGGCCGCCTCGAAGGTGTTGCCGTGCATCGGGTCCGTCACCCAGGCCACCGTCGCGCCCGAGGCGGTGACCTTCTCGACCAGCTCGGGGAGCTTGTCGCGGACCTTGTCGGCGCCCATGCGGACGATGAAGGTCAGCCGGCCCGGCTCGCGGTCCGGGTCGAGGCGCTCGATGTACTGCAGCGCCTCCTCGGCCGTCGTGGTCGGGCCGAGCTTGATGCCGATCGGATTGCGGATCTTCGACGCGAACTCGATGTGCGCGTGGTCCAGCTGCCGGGTGCGCTCACCGATCCACACCATGTGCGCCGAGACGTCGTACAGCTGCCCCGTGCGGGAGTCCACCCTGGTCAGCGCCGACTCGTAGTCGAGCAGCAGCGCTTCGTGCGAGGAGTAGAACTCGACGGTCTTGAACTCCTCCGGGTCGGCCCCGCAGGCGTGCATGAAGTTCAGCGCCTGGTCGATCTCGCGCGCCAGCTGCTCGTAGCGCTGCCCCGACGGGGACGACTTCACGAAGTCCTGGTTCCAGGCGTGCACCTGGCGCAGGTCGGCGTAGCCGCCGGTGGTGAAGGCGCGCACCAGGTTGAGCGTCGAGGCGGACGCGTTGTACATCCGCTTCAGGCGCTCGGGGTCCGGGATGCGGGCGGCCTCGGTGAAGTCGAAGCCGTTGACGGAGTCGCCGCGGTAGGTCGGCAGGGTCACGCCGTCGCGGGTCTCGGTCGGCTTGGAGCGAGGCTTGGAGTACTGGCCGGCGATGCGGCCGACCTTCACGACCGGCACCGAGGCGGCGTACGTCAGCACGGCGCCCATCTGCAGCAGGGTCTTGAGCTTGTTGCGGATGTGGTCGGCGGACACCGCGTCGAAGGCCTCGGCGCAGTCGCCGCCCTGGAGGAGGAACGCCTCTCCCTTGGCGACGGCCGCCATCCGGGCGCGCAGCTGGTCGCACTCGCCCGCGAAGACGAGCGGCGGATACGACTCGAGGTCCGCGATCACTGCGCGCAGAGCCTCGGTGTCGGGGTACTCGGGCTGCTGCGCCGCGGGCAGGTCTCGCCAGGTGTTGCCAGCGCTCGCGCTGGTCTTAGCGTTCACGGTCACGCCCTCAACATTACGGGGTCGTGTCGGACGTCCAGCCCCATGCCCAGCAAATGAGACGCGGGGTACACGACTCGGACATGGGGTAGGGTGCCTCGCATGTTCGCGCACTCGACCCAGAACTGGTGGTGGACCGCTCATCCGGCGGCCCACTGACTGCGCGTACGCAAGACTTCGCGAAGGCCGCCCGAGGGGCGGCCTTCGGTGTTTCCGGAGTCCGTTCCTCTCCGACTGAGTACCACTGAGTCTCACTGAGAAGGAGCACGGACCCATGAACCTGCTCGGCTTGCTGGACGACCCCCGCCCGTTCGCCCTGCTGCGCCGCCGCACACCGGGCCGCGCCGTCGAAGAAAGCGCGACGGTCGAGGTCCTCATCGGCCCGGTCGCCACGTACGACGCCCTCGCCGACCTCCCCGACGAGGGCCTGGCGCTCGTCCCCTTCCGGCAGATCCGCGAGCGCGGCTTCGACGTCCGCGACGACGGCACACCGCTGGTGGTGCTGACGCCGGAGGAGTCGTACGACATCCCCCTGGCCGAAGCTCTCGCCCAGCTCCCGGCGCATGACGTGCGTGTCGAGGGCGGCGGCTTCGACGTGGCCGACGAGGAGTACGCGGAGATCGTCGGGCGCGTCCTGCGGGAGGAGATCGGGCAGGGCGAGGGCGCGAACTTCGTGATCCGGCGGACGTACGAGGGTGAGATCCCGGGGTTCGGACGGGCCGACGCGCTGGCACTGTTCCGCCGGCTGCTGGAGGGCGAGCGGGGCGCGTACTGGACGTTCGTCGTGCACACCGGGGAGCGCACGCTGGTGGGGGCGAGCCCCGAGGTGCACGTGCGGATGAGCGGCGGGACCGTCGTCATGAACCCGATCAGCGGGACGTACCGCTATCCCGCCGAGGGCCCCACCCCCGAGCATCTGCTCGACTTCCTCGCCGACGGCAAGGAGATCGAGGAGCTGTCGATGGTCGTCGACGAGGAGCTCAAGATGATGTGCACCGTCGGCGACATGGGCGGGGTCGTCGTCGGGCCCCGGCTGAAGGAGATGGCGCACCTCGCGCACACCGAGTACGAGCTGCGCGGGAAGTCCTCGCTGGATGTGCGGGAGGTCCTGAGGGAGACGATGTTCGCGGCCACCGTCACCGGCTCGCCCGTGCAGAACGCCTGCCGGGTGATCGAGCGGCACGAGGTCGGCGGGCGCGGGTACTACGCCGGGGCTCTCGCCCTCATCGGCCGGGACTCCGGCGGGGCCCAGACCCTCGACTCCCCCATCCTCATCCGCACCGCCGACATCGACGCGGACGGACGGCTGCGCGTGCCGGTCGGCGCCACGCTCGTGCGCGGCTCGGACCCGGCGAGCGAGGTCGCGGAGACCCACGCGAAGGCGGCGGGGGTACTGGCGGCCTTGGGCGTACGACCCTCCCGGCCCCGTGCCGAGCACGCGCGCGTACGCCTCACCGACGACCCACGCGTGCGTGCCGCCCTCGACGGGCGCCGGGCCTCGCTGGCCCCCTTCTGGCTGCGGATGCAGGACCGGTCCGAGGAGCTGAGCGGACACGCCCTGGTCGTCGACGGCGAGGACACCTTCACGGCGATGCTCGCGCACGTGCTGCGGTCGAGCGGGCTGGAGGTGACCGTCCGGCGGTACGACGAGGACGGGCTGCGGGAGGCGGTGCTCACGCACGAGGGGCCGGTGGTGCTGGGCCCTGGCCCCGGTGACCCTTCCGACCTCACCGACCCCAAGATGCGGTTCCTGCGCGACCTCACCGCCCAGGTCATGCGCAACCACCGGTACGGCGTGCTCGGCGTCTGCCTCGGCCAAGAGCTGCTCGCGGCCGAGCTGGGGCTGGAGATCGTACGGAAGGAAGTGCCGTACCAGGGGGCGCAGACGACGATCGACCTGTTCGGGCGGCCGGAGACGGTCGGTTTCTACAACAGCTTCGTGGCGCGTTGCGACGACGAGGCCCTGCAGGAGCTCACCGCGCACGGTGTCGAGGTCAGCCGGGCCGACAACGGGGAGGTACATGCGCTGCGCGGGCCTGGCTTCGCCGGTGTGCAGTTCCACCCCGAGTCGATCCTCAGCCTGAACGGCGCCTCCGTCGTACGGCAGCTGGTGGGTCAGCTGCGTGGGACCAGCACGTTCTCGGAGCGGCGGCCCGCCCTGTAGTCGAGGACGTTGTGCCTGAGGGCGCCGCCGGCTGACCGACGGCGCCCTCGGTATGGCGTGCCCCCTTCGAGCTCACCGTCAGCCGAAGAAGACCCCGACCTCCTCATACAGCTTCGGATCCACCGTCTTCAGCTTGGCCGTGGCGTCCGCGATCGGGACGCGGACGATGTCCGTGCCGCGCAGGGCGACCATCTTGCCGAAGTCGCCGTCGCGGACGGCCTCGATGGCGTGCAGTCCGAAGCGGGTGGCGAGCCAGCGGTCGAAGGCGCTGGGGGTGCCGCCGCGCTGGATGTGTCCGAGGACCGTCGTACGGGCTTCTTTGCCCGTACGCTTCTCGATCTCCTTGGCCAGCCATTCGCCGACCCCGGACAGCCGGACGTGCCCGAAGGAGTCCAGCGACTCGTCCTTGAGGACCATGTCGCCGTCCTTCGGCATGGCGCCCTCGGCGACGACCACGATCGGGGCGTACGACGCCTTGAAGCGGGAGGTGATCCAGGCGCAGACCTTGTCGACGTCGAAGCGCTGCTCGGGGATGAGGATGACGTTGGCCCCGCCGGCCAGCCCGGAGTGGATGGCGATCCAGCCGGCGTGACGGCCCATCACCTCGCAGACCAGGACGCGCATATGGGACTCGGCGGTGGTGTGCAGCCGGTCGATGGCCTCCGTCGCGATGCCGACGGCGGTGTCGAAGCCGAAGGTGTAGTCGGTGGCGGACAGGTCGTTGTCGATGGTCTTCGGCACGCCGACGCAGGGCACGCCGTACTCGTCGGAGAGGCGGGCGGCTACGCCGAGGGTGTCCTCGCCGCCGATCGCGATGAGCGCCTCGACCTCCTGCTTGGCGAGGTTCTCCTTGATACGGCGGATGCCGTCCTCCTGCTTCAGCGGGTTGGTGCGCGAGGAGCCGAGGATGGTGCCGCCGCGGGGCAGGATGCCGCGCACGGCGGGGATGTCGAGACGGACGGTGTCGTTCTCGAGCGGACCTCGCCAGCCGTCCCGGAAGCCGACGAAGTCATAGCCGTACTCCTGCACGCCCTTGCGGACGACGGCCCGGATGACGGCGTTGAGACCGGGGCAGTCGCCGCCTCCGGTCAGTACTCCGACCCGCATGGAAATGTCCCTTCGCCGCGGTTGCCTGGTGAGGCCACGCTAATGGTGATCCAGGTCACAGCGGGATGGGTCGGAGCGGCAATTCCGGTGAACTGCCGGGTATTTGGTTTACGCCTCGTCAAGCGGGCGGCCGATGGATCACTCGTCGTCGAGGCCGCGCTCTATGGCGTACCGCACCAGCTCCACCCGGTTGTGCAGCTGGAGCTTGCCGAGGGTGTTCTGGACGTGGTTCTGGACCGTGCGGTGGGAGATGACCAGGCGTTCGGCGATCTGCTTATAGCTCAGGCCCTTGGCGACGAGCCGCAGCACCTCGGTCTCGCGCTCGGTGAGCTGCGGGGCCCCCGGCTGGTCGGCGTCCTGCGCGGCGGGCGCCGGTTCGGAGGCGAGGCGGCGGTACTCGCCGAGGACCAGTCCGGCCAGGCCGGGTGTGAACACCGGGTCGCCGACCGCCGTACGGCGCACCGCGTCCAGGAGTTCCTCCGTCGAGGCCGACTTCAGCAGATAGCCGGTGGCGCCCGACTTCACGGCCTCCAGGACGTCGGCGTGCTCGCCGCTCGCGGACAGGACCAGGACACGCAGCGCGGGGTTGTGGGCCACCAGTTCCTTGCAGACCTGGACGCCGGGCTTGGCGGGCAGGTTCAGGTCGAGCACCAGGACGTCGGGGGCGGCGGCCTTGGCACGGCGTACGGCCTGGTCGCCGTCGCCCGCCGTGGCGACCACGTCGAAGCCGGACTCGGCCAGGTCGCGGGCGACCGCGTCACGCCACATGGGATGGTCGTCGACGACCATGACCTTGATCGTGCCCTGCTGTCCGGCCCGTCCGGTCGCGGTGTCCGTCATCGCTGCTCCGCCTTCCCCCGTGAAGCGCTGCTGTCCTTCGGTACTTTCAGTTCCACTTCGGTGCCCTGCCCCGGCACCGAGATCAACTCGGCGCTGCCGCCGAGGTCCCGCAGCCGCCCCCGGATCGACAGGGCGACGCCGAGCCGCCCCTCACCCTCGGCCTGCGCGAGCCGTCCCGCGGGGATTCCGGGGCCGTCGTCCCGTACGGTCACGATCACCGCGTCGGGCTCGTCCTCGACGAGGATCCACGCGCGCGCGTGCTCCCCCGCGTGCTTACGGACGTTGTCCAGGGCGGCCCCCACGGCCGCGGCCAGCTCCCGCGCGGCGGCCGGGGCCAGCGGCACGGGCGCGCCGGGCTCGGCCAGACTCACCTTGGCGCCGGCGTACGGGGCGAGCAGCGCACGCAGATCGACGGGACCGCCGGAGTCGTCCGGCTCCTCCACGGCCCGTACGACAGCCCCCTCGGCGACGTCCTCCGACACCCGCGACACGGGTACGAGGCCGCCCGAGACCAGCGTGCGCAGCGCCACCTCCTGCTCGCCGGCCATCCGGCCCAGCTCGGCCGCCTCACCACCGATGACGGCACCGCGCCGCTGCACCATCGCCAGCACCTGGAGCACGCTGTCGTGGATGTCCCGGGCGAGCCGCTCCCGCTCACGGGTCGCCGCCTCGATCTCCAGGGCCCGGGCGAGGGTGCGCTCGGAGGCGCGGGCGACCTCGACGACGTAGCCGATGGCGATGGAGGCGATCCAGACGAGCAGCACCATGTGGATGGTGTCGCGGGTCGGCACTCCGGAGCGCTCGATCAGGTTGGCGGCGGCGACCAGCGTGGAGGCGAAGGCGGCCCAGCGCCAGCCGCCCTTGATGGCGAACGCCAGCACGGCGCCCCCGGTCCATATCGACGGCAGGGTCGGGGCTCCGGCGTCGATCCGCTCGGGCGACTCGGCGACCCAGGTGAGCAGGATGCCGACGAGGGCGATGGTGAGGTCCACGGCGAGGAAGCGCTTGGTGCAGCTCGCGGCGTTCGCGACCCTGGGCAGGGTGGCCAGGGTCCAGACGGCCAGGACGGCGAAGTAGGCGATGGCCACCCAGGGGCGGACGACCTCGTCGTGGGCACTGGCGAAGAGCCCGATCGCGTACACCATGGTCAGCACGCGGTAGCCGGTGAGCGCGCGCCACAGCGGCTGCTCGACGGACATCCTCATGACCCGCTCGCGCTTGGCCATTCCCCCACCCCTGTTTTCGAATCGCTCGCTCAGACTGCCCTGCCTAGGCCCCCGACCGCTCCTCGTCCGCCTTCTTCGCCTTCTTCGCCTGTTCCTTCTTCGCCTGTTCCTTCTCGGCCTTCGCCGCCTCCGCGATCTGCCGCTTGGCGGCGGTCGCGTACATGTCGACGTACTCCTGGCCGGAGAGCTTCATGATCTCGTACATGACCTCGTCGGTCAGCGCGCGCAGCACGAAGCGGTCGTGCTCCATGCCCTGGTAGCGGCGGAAGTCCAGGGGCTTGCCGATCCGGATGCCCGGCCGCATGAGCTTGGGCATGACCTTGCCCGGCGGCTGGATCTTCTCCGTGTCGATCATGGCGACCGGGATGACCGGCGCTCCGGTGGCGAGCGCCACGCGTGCGAGGCCGCCGGGCTTGCCCCGGTAGAGCCGGCCGTCGGGCGAGCGCGTGCCCTCCGGATAGATGCCGAACAGCTCACCGCGCTCGAGGACCTCTATGCCGCTGTTGATGGCCGCCTCGCCCGCGCCGCGCGCCCCGGAGCGGTCCACGGGCAGCTGGCCGACGCCCTTGAAGAACGCGGCCGTCATCCGGCCTTTGACGCCCGGGGTCGTGAAGTACTCGGCCTTCGCGATGAAGGTCACCTTGCGGTCGAGGACCGCGGGCAGGAAGAACGAGTCCGAGAAGGAGAGGTGGTTGCTCGCCAGGATCGCGGGGCCCTCGGCGGGAATGTTCTCCAGCCCTTCCACCCAGGGCCTGAAAGCGACCTTCAACGGTCCCCCGATGGCCACCTTCATCGCGCCGTACAACAACCGAGTGCCTCCTGTGTCTGTCGATGAGACCTTAACCCGGGCCACTGTCAAAGAGTCCGACGGCCCTGGTCGGTGTCAGTACGGTCGCGTACGGTGAAGCACACCTGGCTGTATCGATATGCAGCTCCGCCGCGTGGGTTCATGTCGTTCCTCTTCGTTCATGTCCGTCATGTCCGTCCTTCTCACGAACAGGAGACCGTAAGGTGCCGGTCCTTCCTGGAGCCGAGCCGTACCGCCATGAAGGCGGGGAGATCGGGGTTCTGCTCTGCCATGGCTTCACCGGTTCCCCCCAGTCGCTGCGCCCCTGGGCGGAGTATCTCGGCGAGCGCGGGCTCACCGTCTCGCTGCCGCTGCTGCCGGGCCACGGCACCCGCTGGGAGGACATGCGGCTCACCGGCTGGCAGGACTGGTACGCCGAGGTGGACCGCGAGCTGCGCAACCTCCGCGACCGCTGCGAGCGGATCTTCGTCGCGGGCCTGTCCATGGGCGGGGCCCTGGCGCTGCGGCTCGCCGCGAAGCACGGGGAGCACGTCGCCGGTGTCATGGTCGTCAACCCGGCGAACAAAGTGCACGGCCTGTACGCGTACACCCTCCCGGTCTCCCGCCACCTCATCCGTACGGTGCCGGGGATCGCGGGCGACATCGCGAAGGAGGGCGGCATCGAGATCGCGTACGACCGGGTGCCGCTGCACGCGGCCCACTCCCTGCGGAACTTCTTCCGCCTGGTCGACGGCGAGCTGCCGCAGGTCACCCAGCCGCTGCTGCTCCTGCGCAGCGCACAGGACCACACCGTGCCGCCGGCGGACTCGGCCCGGGTACTGAGCCGGGTGTCGTCCACGGACGTAACGGAGGTCGTGCTGGAACAGAGTTATCACGTGGCGACGTTGGACCATGACGCGGACCGGATCTTCGAGGAGAGCATCGACTTCATCGACCGGCTCGCAACCGGCGTCGGCAGAGAAGGGACGACCGCACGTGGCTGAGCACGACTCCGACCGCGAAAGGCGCGAGGACCGCGACGATCGCGAGCCGGAAGAGCAGCACGTCCCGTTCGACGAGGACGCCGCCTGGGCTGCCATCGTCGCCGGGTACGGCGACGAGCCGCCGGACCCGCCGGGCTCGAAGCCGTTCAAGTCGGTCGAGGACCTGGCGCTGCTGGAGACCGAGGCGAACGACGAGGCGAGCGGCGGGACGGACGGCGAGCCCAAGAGCGACAAGGACCACGACAAGGGCACGAAGACCAAGCAGGCGGACGAGCCCAAGGGGGACCGGGAGGACAAGCCCGCCAAGCCACTGGGCAGCTCCGTCTCCTTCGCCCCCGGCGTCGGCCCGCGCGACTACAGCGTGCCCGAGCCGTCCGAGGACGACTTCGACACCGACGACGAGGGCCACTTCGTCCCGCCGGAGCCGCCGCCACTGCCCGACGCCGACCCGACCGCGAAGTTCGCCTGGCTCGCGGTGATCGGCGGGCCGATCCTGCTGCTGCTCGCCGTGCTGCTCAGCTGGGACATGACGTGGTGGCTGGCGACGCTCGGCATCGGCGGGTTCGTGGGTGGGTTCGCCACGCTGGTGATGCGGATGAAGACGGATGACGACGAGGACGACGACCCGGGCCGGGGAGCCGTCGTCTAGGGGAGCCGTCGTCCAGTCCTCTAAAGGGCTGGAATTCTGAGGGCGGCCAGGACCGGAAGGTGGTCCGTGGCCGCCCTCAGGTCTGTCTCCGTCACGCCGGGGTGGCCCACGGGGACTCCGCAGCCGAGTACCTCGATGCCCTTGGTGGCGAAGATCGCGTCGATGCGCTGGTGGGGGTCGACCGGGGTCGAGGTGTACTCACTGCCCCAGGGGGCGGTGACCCAGCAGTCCTGGAGGCCGTCGGCCAACCGGAGGAAGGTGCGTCCGGCGGGGCGTTCGTTCAGGTCGCCGCCCGCGACGGCGTGCTCCACGCCCATTGCGGCGAGGCGGTCGAGCAGCATGCCGCCCTGTTCGTAGCGCTCGTCCTTCTGCAGGCTGAGGTGGCAGCTGAGGACGCCGAGGCGGGCGCCGCCGAACCGGACCACCGCCGTGGCGAAGCCGCGTCTGTGGAGTCCGGGGGTGAGGGGGAGAAGGACGTCCTCGGTGCGTTCGACCGTTGCCCGCAGGTTGCACAGGATGGCTGGTCCCGCTGCTGTGGCGCCACCGGTGAGGATGACGAGGTTCGCTGCGCGGGCCAGGCGGGAGAGCTTCTTGCGCCAGCGGAAGAAGCGGGGGGCTTCTTGGACCAGGACCAGGTCGGGATCGCAGGCGTCGATGACGCGGGCGAGGGCGGCTGTGTCGTCGCGCATCGAGCGGATGTTGTAGCTGAGGACGCGGATGACGGCTGAACCGTCGGGCTCGGTACGGGAGGTGGGGAGCGGCGAGGGGGACGTCTCCATGCGGGTCAATCTAGCCGGGCCCGGGGTTCGGGGCGCCTGATGGCTCGGGGCGCGAGGCTTCTGGGCGACTTCCGGTTGTGTGTGGCTTGTCGCGCAGTTCCCCGCGCCCCTGAGGGCATCTCAGCCGCCGTATGCCGAGAAGCGGCCCCTACATGATCGGATCCGGCTCGCGGGCAAGGTCTGCCGCGCCCACCAGCCCCGCCTTGTTGCCCAACTGGGCGGCGATGACATCCGCCACCGGGCGCCAGTTGCCGCCCACCAGCCAGCGCTTGTAGGACTTGCGGATCGGGTCGAGGACCAGTTCGCCCTCGTCGGAGAGACCGCCGCCGACGATGAAGGCGGACGGGTCGAAGAGGGAGGCCAGGTCGGCGAGGCCGGCGCCGGCCCAGCGGGCGAGCTCGCGGTAGGAGTCGACGGCGACCGGGTCGCCCTGGCGGGCGGCCATGGAGATGTGCTTGCCCTCGATGCCCTCGGGGGTGCCGTCGCCCATGCCGAGCAGGATCTCGGCGTTCTCCGGGGTGGCGTTGGCGCGCTGCTTGGCGTATCTGACGAGGGCGCGCCCGGAGGCGTACTGCTCCCAGCAGCCCTGCGAGCCGCAGCCGCACATCAGGCCGTCCGGCACCATCCGGATGTGGCCGAACTCGGCGGCCACGCCGTAGTGCCCGCGGCGCAGCTTGTTGCCGATGATGATGCCGCCGCCGAGGCCGGTGCCGAGCGTGATGCAGATGACGTTGCGGTGGCCCTTGCCCGCGCCGAACTTGTACTCGCCCCACGCGGCGGCGTTGGCGTCGTTCTCGACGACGACCGGGAGGCCCACGCGGGCCTCGACCTTCGTCTTCAGCGGCTCGTTGCGCCAGTCGATGTTGGGAGCGAAGTAGACCTCGGAACGCTGACGGTTGACGTATCCGGCGGCACCGATGCCCACGCCGACGATCTCGTGTCCGGCGCGCGCGCCCTCCACCGCGGAGGCGATGGCGTCCACGATGCCCTCGGGCGTGCCCGGGGTCGGCACCTTGTGGGTCGAGAGGATGTTGCCTTCCTCATCGACCACGCCGGCCGCGATCTTCGTGCCGCCGATGTCGACGCCGATGGTGAGTCCCATGAATCCCTCAGTTTCGGTCGAGCCCCGCTACGGCCAACGGTACCCGAGGCCCTGCCGTCAGGGCCCCGTCGTCCGCCCGCTGGGCAGCCCGGCTGAGGGGTGGTCGCGGGCCTTCAGTCCAGGTCGATGCGCTCGCCGGGACCGGCGTCGTCGCCCCGGTCGCGGCGCTCGCCGAGATCCTGGTCGCCGGTGGTCCAGCGTCGTTCCTGGGCCTGGACGGCGGAGCGGTAGGCGGCGAGGAGTTCGGTGCCCGCGGCAGCCAGATGATCGAAGACGTCCGGGTTGCGCTCGATGACCGGCTCGACGGCGGCCTTGGCCTGTTCCACGACCTGCTTGACCACCTGCTGGGCGGCGGGTCCGGCGACCGCGCCGAGCAGCGGGGACTGGAGGGTGGATAGCTTGTCCGCGACGGTGTCGACGAGCTTGCGCAGTTCCTCGGCGGCCGAGCCCGGCGGTGGGCCGTGCTGGGCGCGGCGGCGGGCCTTCTCCGCCGCGAGGTCCTCGGCGCACGCGGTCGCCCAGGCGTCGGCGTCGCTCGCCCGCACCTCGTCGGCCCGTACCTCGTCGATCGCCTCGTGCTCTTCGGCGTCGGACGGGGGGAGCTCTTCGCTCATGACGGACTCCTGACTACGGTTCGTCTCTACGACGTTACCCGAACGGGCGTACCTGCTTCACCGGGTCCGCGGCCAGAGTTCCGGATCCGGCGCGAACCGGATCCGCAGCTCGCCGTCGCGCAGCGCGGCCCCGTCCACACCGCACCGGCGCAGGGCGGACGGCAGGGGCACGATACGCCGGAACTGTCCCGCGGTGACGACGACTTCGTCGCCGCGCCGGACGAGGTCGAGCTCGTCGCGTACGGCGCCGGGCAGCGGGACGGCCCAGACGAGGACGCCGTCCTCGGCGAGGCGGTCGGTGACGGGCCACTCGACCGTGGACGAGGTGTCGTTGACGGCGGGCACGGCGAGCGCGTCGAGATCGTCGACGCCACGCGGGTCGCGCCCGAGATGCGCGATGTGGTGGACGTCGTGGTCCGCCTCCCCCCACTCCTCCAGAACCTTGCGCTGCTGGGCGACGGGCCCGGCGAGCCAGCTGTCCGCCGGCGCCTCCGCCTCCGGCAGGACCCGGTTGGCGACCAGCAGGTCGGGGCGCAGGCCCCGCAGGGCGAGGGCGAGGGTGGCGGCCCGCACCGCGTCGGCGCCGCCCGGACCGGGCTCGGCGACCAGCCGTACGACGGTGTCGCGGTCGGCGACGACGGCCTCGACGGCGGCGAGCTCGACGTCCCAGCGGGCCGCGGTGTCGTACAGCCACTCCGCGGGCATCGGAACACCGGCCAGCCGCCCCAGTACCGGCCGCAGGGCCCGGGCCGCCTGCCGCTCGGAGGGGAGCAGCCGGCGCAGGTAGCGGCGCAGCTCCTCGGGGAGCGAGAGCAGGGCGAGGGCATGCGGGGTGGCCGGGAGGTCGACCACCAGAAGCTCATGGGCCTCGGCGAGCGCGGCGTCCCGCAGGGCACGGAGCAGCGCGAACTCTTCTGCGCCGGGGAGGGGGGTGACCTCGTCCGGGTCGAGCCGGGAGGCGCCGAGGAGGTCGAGGGCGGCGGTGGCACGTTCCTGGAAGGCGGCGAGGTCGTCCCGGAAGCCGGTGGCGGCGTCGGGGCGCCATGCGGTGAGGGTGTCGGTGACCCGGGCGGGGGTCGCGCCGGTGGTCACGCCGAGTGCGGCACCGAGGGTGTCGGTGCGGTCGGCGCTGAGGACGAGGGTGCGGGTGCCGTTGTTCGCCGCCGCCAGCGCGGTGGCGGCGGCGACGGTGGTACGGCCGCTGCCGCCAGGGCCCGTGATCAGGATCGTGCGCATGGGGGTGAACGGTAACGGACGCCGGGGTTCAGCCCGATCGGCAGGTGCGCGGCGTGGGGGCTGGGCCGGGGGGGAGGACGCGCAGCCCGGCGCTGACGGCTGCACCCCCCGCGCCCACCGTGCCGCCCTGGGCGGCACGATCGCCCGCGGCTGGGCGAGCTCCGCGGCTTGACGGCATGGCTGGACGCCACGGCCGGCTGCGGCTCCCACGACTGGGCGGCTCGGCCGGGCACCACGGCCCAGTGCGGCTGCCGCGGCTGAGCGGCGGGTGCGTGGGCCGGGTGATCGTCAGTCATCGACAAGTACCGGCCGGCACCATCCAGCCCGTCCGGGGGTGCCCCCTGGGGGAGTTTGAGGACGAGGCCCGTTCAGGGCCGAAGCGGGGGTCTGGGGGCCGCAGGCCCCCAGGAGGGCGGGGTCGAAGGGGCGGCAGCCCCTGGGGATGGGACGGGTAGGGGCGGCGGGGGCGACGAACTACTTGCCCGACTCCACCCGCTTCTTCAGCCCCGCCAACGCCCGGTCGATGATGACCTTCTCGGCCTTGCGCTTGATCATCCCCAGCATCGGGATCTTGACATCCACCGTCAGCCGGTACGTGACCTCGGTCGCCCCGGCCCCCGCCGACTTCAAGATGTACGACCCGTCGAGCGACCGCAGCATCTGGGACTTCACCAGCGTCCAGGACACCTCGTGCTCACCGCTCCAGGTGTACGCCAGCACCTGGTCGTCCTTGATCGCGCCGGCGTCCATGACGAGGCGAACCTGCTCCGCGCGGCCCTGGCCGTCGGTCTTGAGGACCTCCGCCTCCTTCACCTCGCCGGTCCAGTCCGGGTAGCGGGCGAAGTCGGCGATCACCCCCATGACATCGGCCGGTGCCGCCTCGATCGTGATGCTCGAGCTGGTGTGTTCCGCCATCGCCGTGGCTCCTCCAGATGCGGGCCGGTATGAAGTCGTGGTGTGCACGTGTGCACGTATGCAGCGTTGCAGCGTGAAGGCTACCGCGCCCCCGACCAGCCGACTTCACCCCCACCTGCGCCCATCGCCGACTCCACGCCCAGGGGACCGGAATTCACTCACCATTCCAACGCCCACGGCTCCCCCACCCCAGCGAAGTGCCCCACGTTCACACACTCCGTCGCCCCGATCCGCATCCGCCGCACCAGCGGCTGATGGACATGCCCGAACAACGAATAACGCGGACGCGTACGGCGAATCGCCTCCAGCAACGCCCTGCTGCCCCGCTCGAAGCGCCGCGCCACCGTGTCGTACACCAGCTCCGGGACCTCCGGCGGAATGTGCGTACACAGCACGTCCACCTCGCCCACGGCCTCGATCTTCGCCGCGTACTCCTCATCGCTGATCTCGTACGGCGTGCGCATCGGCGTCCGCAGGCCCCCGCCCACGAACCCGAAGACCCACCCCCCGATCTCCACCCGCTCCCCGTCCAGCACCGTCGTGCCCGGCCCGGCGTACTCCGGCCACAGGGGCGGCATGTCGACATTGCCGTACGTCGCGTACGTCGGCGTAGGGAACGCCGCGAACATCTCGGCGTACTGCTTGCGCACCGCCTTCTCGATCACCGCACGCCGGTCCGAGCCGATCCCGGCCCACAGCCGCGCCCCGAACTCCCGCGCCTCCTCGAAGCGCCGGGCGGTGCGCAGTTCCACGATGCGGTCGGCGGCCTCCACCCCGAACAGATCGGGGAAGATGCCGCGCGAGTGGTCGGCGTAGTCCAGGAACAGCACCAGGTCGCCGAGGCAGATCAGGGCGTCGGCACCCTCACCGGCTCTGGCCAGGTCACGGGCGTTGCCGTGCACATCACTGACCACGTGTACGCGCGTCCTGCGGTTTCCCGTCGGTGTCGGTGCCATGGCGATCAAGGGTAAGCGTGTGCGCCATACGTGAACAGTGGCGGCGGGACCGATGGTTACTGGCCAGTCGTCAGACCGCTCGACTACTGTGCGCGCAGGAATACAAGCAGAAACACCAATCCGTGTGACGCAGCGAACATCTCGCCGGGACCCCCTGTCGAAGAAGCCATACCGGCGGGTAACGTCCGGTCGGTCCAGTCGTGCTCTGGATTTCAACATGTGAATCCCAGAGCACTTGCCCGAGCCTTGGACCGCACCGTCGCATCACACAACGTCGTGGCGCCGGCGCCCTATGAGGAGCAGCAGTCTTGCGCGAGTTCAGCCTTCCGGCTTTGTACGAGGTCCCTGCGGACGGCAATCTGACCGACATCGTCCGCAGAAACGCCGCGCAGCATCCGGACGTCGCCGTCATCGCCCGCAAGGTGGGCGGTGCCTGGCAGGACGTGACGGCCACCGCCTTCCTCGCCGAGGTGCGCGCGGCGGCGAAGGGGCTCATCGCCGCCGGGGTCCGGCCGGGCGACCGGGTCGGCCTGATGTCCCGCACCCGCTACGAGTGGACCCTGCTCGACTTCGCGATCTGGTCGGCGGGCGCGGTCACCGTGCCGGTGTACGAGACCAGCTCGCCGGAGCAGGTGCAGTGGATCCTCGGTGACTCGGGCGCGACCGCCATGATCACGGAGCTGGACAACCACACGGCCGCCGTCGAGTCGGTGCGCGACCGGCTGCCCGCCCTCAAGCACGTCTGGCAGATCGAGGCCGGGGGCGTGGAGGAGCTGGGCCGGCTCGGGCAGGACATCAGCGACGCGACGGTCGAGGAGCGCAGCTCGCTGGCGAAGGCCGACGACCCGGCGACCATCGTGTACACGTCCGGGACGACCGGCCGCCCCAAGGGCTGTGTCCTCACCCACCGCAGCTTCTTCGCCGAGTGCGGGAACATCGTGGAGCGCCTGCGGCCCCTCTTCCGCACCGGCGAGTGCTCGGTCCTGCTCTTCCTCCCGCTCGCGCACGTCTTCGGCCGCCTCGTGCAGGTCGCGCCGATGATGGCGCCGATCAAGCTGGGCAATGTCCCGGACATCAAGAACCTCACGGACGAGCTGGCCTCGTTCCGCCCGACGCTGATCCTGGGCGTCCCGCGCGTCTTCGAGAAGGTCTACAACTCGGCGCGCGCCAAGGCCCAGGCGGACGGCAAGGGCAAGATCTTCGACAAGGCCGCGGACACGGCCATCGCCTACAGCAAGGCGCTGGACACCCCGTCCGGCCCGCCGGTCGGCCTGAAGATCAAGCACAAGGTCTTCGACAAGCTGGTCTACAGCAAGCTGCGCGCGGTGCTCGGCGGCAAGGGCGAGTACGCCATCTCCGGCGGTGCCCCGCTGGGCGAGCGCCTCGGGCACTTCTTCCGCGGCATCGGCTTCACGGTCCTGGAGGGCTACGGCCTGACCGAGTCCTGCGCCGCCACGGCCTTCAATCCCTGGGACCGGCAGAAGATCGGCACGGTCGGCCAGCCGCTGCCGGGCTCGGTCGTGCGGATCGCGGACGACGGTGAGGTGCTGCTGCACGGCGAGCACCTGTTCAAGGAGTACTGGAACAACCCGGGCGCGACCGAGGAGGCGCTGGCCGACGGCTGGTTCCACACCGGTGACATCGGCACCCTCGACGAGGACGGCTACCTCAGGATCACCGGCCGCAAGAAGGAGATCATCGTCACCGCGGGCGGCAAGAACGTCGCGCCGGCCGTGATCGAGGACCGTATCCGGGCGCACGCGCTGGTCGCGGAGTGCATGGTGGTGGGCGACGGACGGCCGTTCGTGGGCGCGCTGGTCACCGTCGACGAGGAGTTCCTGGGCCGCTGGTGCGCCGAGCACGGCAAACCGGCGGGCTCCACCGCGGCGTCGCTGCACGAGGACCCCGACCTGCTGGCCGCGATCCAGTCGGCGGTCGACGACGGCAACGCCGCGGTGTCGAAGGCGGAATCGGTGCGGAAGTTCCGCATTCTCCCCTCCCAGTTCACGGAGGACTCGGGCCATCTGACGCCGTCGCTGAAGCTCAAGCGCAACGTCGTGGCGAAGGACTTCGCGGACGAGATCGAGGCGATCTACCAGAAGTAGGGCCCCTTCCGGAAAAGCGTCATGGCGCGGTGTCCTCCACGAGGACCCGCGCCATCGTGCGTTCGGCGAGCGCGGTGATGGTCACGAAGGGGTTCACCCCGATCGACCCGGGCACGAGCGAGCCGTCCGTGACGTACAGGCGTGAATACCCCTTCACCCGGCCGTAGTTGTCGGTCGCCTTCCCCAGCACGCAGCCGCCCAGCGGGTGGTAGGTGAAGTCGTCGGCGAAGACCTTGTTGGACGAGCCGAACAGGTCGTACCGGTAGATCGTGGAGTTCGCCCTGTTGATCCGGTCGAACAGCTTCTTGGCCATGCTCACCGACACCGCGCTCTGGGCGGCACTCCAGCCGAGTTTCACGGCTCCCGTACCGCTGTCGTACGAGAACGACGCCCGCGACGGATTCTTGGTGATCGCCAGATAGAGGCTGACCCAGTGCTCCAGTCCCGTGGGCAAGGGAGCGATCTCGGCGAAGACGGGGTTGGCGGCGTTGGCCCAGTCGTCGATGCCCATGACCGGCATGGTCGACTGGTTCTCCCCGACCGTGTCCCACAGGTGGTTGGCCCGCCCGAGCATCACGTTGCCGTTGGTCCCCCACCCGCTGCCGACGCTCGCGTCCAGGGCGGGCAGTGTGCCGGACTCCCTTGCGCGGACGAGGAGTTCGGTGGTCCCGATGCTGCCGCCGCCGAGGAAGAGGTACGTACAGCCGTACTCCTTGGTCTCGACGACCGTGCCGGTGTTGTCGATCCGGTCGACGGTCAGGAGGTACGTCCCATCGGCCGCCCTGCTGATCGACCTCGCCCTCTCCAAGGTGTGGATGGTGACGTTCCCGGTGCCGAGCGCGGAGGCCAGGTACGTCTTGTCGAGGGTGCGCTTGCCGTGGTTGTTGCCGTAGATGACCTCGCCGGCGAGGGCGGACTTGGTGGCCGTACCGGCCGCCTCGCGCTGCATGTGGGCGAAGTCGTAGACGTTGGGCACGAAGGTGGTCTTCAGGCCCGTGTTGGTCGCGTGGGTGCGGGAGATCCGGGTGAAGCGGTACCACTCGGTCGACTCGAACCACGCGGGGTCGATGGTGTTGACGCCGAGCATGGAGCGGGCGCGCGGGAAGTAGGTGCCGTACATCTCCGCGGTGTCCACGGTCGGGAACTGCTCGGCGAAGTAGGACCGGAGCGGGGTGACCGCCATGCCGCCGTTGACGAGGGAGCCGCCGCCGACGCCTCGGCCGACGTACACGGACATGTGGTCGTAGTGCACGCGGTCCAGGACTCCGGGGTAGGGGCTGATGTCCCTGTTGACCACGTCCAGCCACAGGAAGGTGGCGAGCGGGGCCTCGGTGCGGGTGCGGAACCACATGGAGCGCTGGTCGGGGGCGCTGGTGGAGCAGAAAACCTTGCCGTCGGGGCCGGGGGTGTTCCAGAGGCGGCCCATTTCGAGGACGAGGGTGCGGATGCCGGCCTGGCCGAGGCGGAGGGCGGCTACGGCGCCGCCGTAGCCTGAGCCGATGACTATCGCCGGGGCGGATTCGACTGCGTCGGGCTGGGCGGCTCGGGCGGACTGGAGGCCGATGCGGGTGAAACCGAGGGTGGCTGCGGTTTGGAGCGCGGCCATTCCGAGGATTTGACGTCTTGTCAGCTGACGCTGCATCAGGTTTGATGTCATGTGCGCAGCATGTGCGGATTATCTGGTTCCGCCTAGTGGGGTGCCGCGGATTCGTTGTTGGCGAGTGCGGGTTGTTTGTGGCTGGTCGCGCCCGCGCGGCGGAGCCGCATATCGATACAGCCCCGCTCCCCTAAAGAAGGGCGTTGCCCTACAGCAGCGTTTTCAAGTTCTCCGCGAGCAAGTCCCAGCGCCATCTCTGCTCGACCCACTCCCTGCCCCGCTCGCCCATCCTGCGGCGCAACTCCGGGTCTCCCAGGAGTGTGACGATACGGTCGGCGGCCGCCTCTGGGGAGCCACCCCTGACGACCCAGCCGGTCTCGCCATCGAGTACGGCATCCGGCGCCCCGCCCGAATCCCCTGCCACCACCGGCAATCCCGTCGCCGACGCCTCCAGGTAGACGATCCCGAGGCCCTCCACATCGAGCCCCCGCCGCCGCGTCCGGCACGGCATCGCGAAGACGTCTCCGGCGCCGTAGTGCGCGGGCAGCTCGGACCAGGGCACCGGCCCGGTGAACCGGACGGAGTCGGCGACCCCTGTCTCGCGCGCCATCCGCCGCAGGTCCTTCTCGTACGGCCCGCCCCCGACGATCAAGAGCACCGCGTCCGGCTCGGCGGCCAGGATGCGGGGCATGGCCTGGATCAGGGTGTCCTGCCCCTTGCGCCGGACCAGACGGGAGACACAGACGACCACCGGCCGGTCCGTCAGGCCCAGCCGTGCCCGGATCTCGTCGCCGCCCGACCCGGGGTGGAAGGTCTTCTCGTCGACCCCCGGCGGCAGCTGCACCATCCGCGAGGCCGCCTGCGGCGTCAGGGCGACGGCGATCCTCGATCGCGTGTACTCGCCGAGGTAGGTGATCGTGTCCGTCCCCTCCCCGATGCGGCGCAGCAGCTGCCGGGCCGCGGGCAGCTGGGCCCAGCCCGCCTCGTGGCCGTGGGTCGTGGCCACCAGCCGCTCGGCGCCGGCCTTGCGCAGCGCCGGGGCCATCAGGCCGAGCGGCGCCGCCGCCCCGAACCACACCGAGGTGCACCCGTGCTCGCGCAGCAGCCCGACCGCCCGCCGGGTCGCCGCGGGCGTCGGCAGCAGCATCGTCGTACGGTCGCGTACGACCGTGAAGGGCTGCTCGGCGTCGAAGGCGGCGGTGGCCTCGGCGCCCTCGCGGCCGCGCTTCCAGGTGGAGGCGTAGACGACCAGCCGCTCCGGGTCGAGCCGCAGCGCCATATTGTGCAGGAAGGCCTGGATGCCGCCGGGGCGGGGCGGGAAGTCGTTGGTCACGATCAGGGTCTTGTGCATCGTCGCCGACCTTACCGAAGCCGCTGTTCACAGCTGGGGCTCGGCCACGTGTGTGGCCTGCACACAGCTGGAGGGGACATCATGTTTGCCCACGGCGGGAGCGAACGGCAGGGGATCTGGTGGAGACGACGGGCACGCGACGGTCCCTGACGTGGCTTCTGGGGGTCTGGGGCCTGACCAGACTGGTTCTGCTGCTCTTCGTGTTCAAGGTGTACGTCTTTCCGGGCCCGGACGTCACCAGCGACGTGTCGGTGATCTACCAGGGCTGGTACGAGGTGCTGCGCACCGGAACGTTCCCCCTGGACGACGTCACCTGGCAGTACCCGCCCGCCGCCGCGCTCGCGATCCTCTCCCCCGCGCTGGTGTTCTGGCTGGACTACCCGTCGGCGTTCTTCGTCCTCGCCTTCTGCGCCGACCTGGCCGTGCTGCTGCTCCTGCAGTCCGCGGGCCTGCGCCCGGGCCGGACGCTGCGCGGGGCCTGGGTGTGGGCGGTGGGCGTACCGCTGCTCGGACCGACCGTGTACGCGCGCTACGACGTGATGGTCACCGCCGTCGCCGTGGCCGCCCTGCTCGCGGGCGCCCGGCATCCGAGGGTGATGGGCGCGCTGACGGCCTTCGGGGCGATGCTGAAGGTGTGGCCGGTGCTGCTGCTGGTCGCCGCCCGCAGGCGCGGCGCGTGGGCGTCGGCCACGCTGACCGTCGGCGCCCTGGCCGCGCTGTTCGCCCTCGCCATGCCCGGCGCCTTCGCCTTCCTGACCTTCCAGCGGGACCGCGGCACCGAGGTGGAGTCGCTGGGCGCGCTGGTCTTCCACGTGGCCCGGCACTTCGGCTGGGACGGCCAGGTGCTGCTCAACTACGGCTCGGTGGAGTTCCTCGGCCCGCACGTCGGCGTCGTCAGCAAGGCCGCCCTCGCACTGAGCGGGCTCGCCTTCGGCTGGCTGCTGCTGTGGCGGCTGAGGGCGAGGCGGTTCCTGTCGCACACGCTCGCCGACGCGGCCTTCGTGGCGGTGCTGATGTTCGTGACGACCAGCCGCGTGATCAGCCCGCAGTACCTGGTGTGGCTGGTCGGCCTCGCGGCCGTGTGCCTGTGCTTCCGCGGCAGCCGCATGGCGCTGCCCGCCGGCCTGGTCCTCGCCGCGTCCTTCGTGACGGTCCTGGAGTTCCCGATCTGGTTCTCGCACGTCGTCGCCAGCGACGGCCTCGGCATCACCCTGCTGTTCCTCCGCAACGGCCTGCTGGTCCTCGCCTCGATCGTCGCCGCCCGCGCCCTGTGGCGCTCGACGGTGACCCGCACCGCCCCGCTCCCCGTACCGGCTCAGGCGACCCGCGCCAAGGAAACGTCACTGCCCTCCTGACGCCGGGCCCTGCGGAACAGCACCAGCGCCCCCGCGCACTGCACCCCCATGGCGACCGCCAGGGCCAGGCACACACCCGGCAGCCCGAGGCCGGACAGCCCGTACGCGAGCGGCAGCTGTACGGCCGTACCGAGCACGGTCACCCGCAGCAGCGCCGGCGCCGCCCCGCCGCCCTCGAAGACCCCGCCGAGCGCGATGAAGCAGGCCATCAGGAGCAGGTAGGGCCCGACACAGCGCAGGAAGAGCACTCCGGCGTGGGCGATGCCGGGACCGGCACCGAAGGCGGCCATGAGCCAGGGCGCGGTCACGCCCAGCAGGACGGCCGCGGCGAGCGCGAAGGCCCCCGCGACCAGCACCGCCTGCCGCCCGATCGCGCCCCGCGCGTCCTGCCCCGCGCCGAGCAGGTGCGCGGTGTGGATGGCGGCGGCCTGGCGCACCGCGTAGAAGCCCATGGTGGCGACGTACATGACCTTGTACGCGATCGCGTACGCGGCCACCGCCGTCACCCCGAGGCGCGCCACGATCGCCACCAGCACCAACGCGCCCGCCTGCCGCACCGTGAAGTCGGCCGACATCGGCAGCCCGGTCCGCAGCGTCCGCCGCGCCGCGCTTGCGAGCGACCGCGCGGGCCGCGCGTCGGCAGCCGCCCGCAGCAGCCGGTTCCGCCGCAGCGCGACCAGCCCCACCCCGAGGGCGAGGCTCCTGCACAGCACGGTCGAGGCGGCGGCGCCCTGGACGCCGTAGACCCGGATGAGGAACGGGTCGCAGACCATGATCAGCCCGTTCGCGAGCAGCGCCAGACGCAACGGGGTCCTGGTGTCCCCGGCGCCTTTGAGGATGCCGTCCACCAGCTGCTGCGCGAAGAACACCGCCGTCCCCGGCAGCGCGATCGCGAAGTAGTCCACCGCGAGCGCCTGAGCCGCACCCCCGTCGAGCACCAGCCGCGCCAACGGCTCCCGCAGCAGGAACCCGCCCACGACGACCACCGGCGTGAGAAGCGCCCACACCGCCCATCCCCCACGGACGGCGGCCCGCACGGCCCCGGCATCCCCCGCGCCCCTGGCATGCGCGACCAGCACGGTCGTACCGGAGCCGAAGACGAGCGCCACCCCGAGCAGGACGTTCTCGGTGTTGGTGGCGACCGCCACGGCGGCCACGGCCGGACCGCCGAGCCGGGACACCCAGACGGTGTTGATGATCCCGGCGGCCACGGAGGCGAGGAGCGAGAAGTAGACGGGCTGGGCGAGCGAGACGACCTGCTTGCGGTGCGCGTTCACAATCCGGCCCCCCGACACCTGGACAATACCTCGATTCGAGGTAGCTCGATAAGAGGTACCATGGGCTCATCACGTCCGCAAGGAGGACCATGCTGGAGCTGTCGATCCTCGGCTTCCTGGCCGAAGCGCCCCTGCACGGCTACGAGTTGAAGGCGCGTATCAAGGCGCTGAGCGGCCACGTCCGCCCAGTCAGCGACGGCGCCCTCTACCCGGCGATCACGCGCCTGATCAAGGCGGGCAAGCTCGACGAGCACGCGGAACCGGGCGCGAGCGCCGCCCCGCGCCGGATCCTCTCCCTCACCGACAAGGGCCGCGAGGACCTGCTGGACCGCCTGCGCCACCCCAAGCCGGTCGAGATCACGGACCAGGTGCGCTTCAACACGGTCCTGTCCTTCCTACGGCACCTGCCGGACCGCCGGGAACAGGCCGAGGTGCTGCGCCGCCGACTGGAGTTCCTCACCGCGCCCACGAGTTTCTTCTACGAGGACGGCAGGCCGGTCCGGGCGGAGGAGGCGGACGACCTGTTCCGGCAGGGCATGCTGCGGGTGGCCCGGGCGACGGGCGAGGCGGAACGCGCGTGGCTGACGGAGGCGATCGCCACGCTGGATCAGCCGAGCTGAGCCCGCAGATACTCCCGCCACCGCGCGGTGAACTCCTCCAGCGACGTCCCGAGGACGTCCTTCAACGCCCCCTCTACCGCCCCCTCCCGCCGCTCGTGCGTGCCCACGGCCCGGTAGAACTCGCCGAGCCTGACCTCGCCCCAGCGGTCCGCGATCATCCGGCAGGCCATCCACCCGCTCTCATAGGCCCGCGCCAGCTTGTTCGCGTCGCCGGTGAAGCCGAAGTCCGCGTCGGCCGGGAGCGCCTGCGGGCCCCGCCCCTCGGACACGGCACGCCACAGCTCGGGCGCGGCCTGGGACGGGGAGCGGCCGCTGCCGAGGTAGCCGACCCAGTCGGCATAGCCCTCGGAGAGCCACAGCGGGGTGGCGGCGGTGGTGTCGGCGCGGGTGGCGACATGTGTGGTCTCGTGGGTGAGGACGACCTGCTTGCCCACCTTCCCCAGGACACCGTACGCATCGGGGTTGACGATGATCCGGTCGGCGGGCGCCTTCGCCGGAGCGCCGGTCTCGCCGGTGGTGACGGCGGCGATCCCGCGGTAGGAGGACGCCGGCGAGCCGAGCAGCCCGGCCATGTCGTCCAGGGACTTCGGTACGAGGACCACGACGCGCCGGGCCCAGTCCGTGCCCCACGCCTGCGACACGGCCGGCACCGCGTCGTCCGCCAGTTCCGCGTACGACCGCAGCACCGCCTCGGACTGCCCGACGCCGAGGACGAGGCCGGCGTCGCCCCGTACGACGCTCACCTTCCCCTGGTCCCACAGCTGCTCGGCGGATGTGCCGGCCGGTCGCTCGGCCTCGACGTACCACTCGCCCCGCGCGTCCAGGCTGAGGCTCAGTGTGCGGCCGGCGCTGACCGGGGCCCGGTCGTGGCCCTCGACGCGATAGTGGAGCTCGGCCTCGGCGGTGGCGGTGTCGCCGGTGCGGTGCAGGCCGGTCAGGCGGTACGACCAGTCGGCGAGGGGCACCGCGCTCAGGTTGTCGAACCCGGCCGGCGCGCCCGTCCGGCGATACGTCGCCTCGTCGCGGTCGAGCAGCGCGGCCGCCCGCCGGTCGAGAACGCGCTGCACCTCGGCCGTGGCGCTGTCGGTGTCGGACCGCCCGCCGCAGCCCACCAGACAGACCAGCAGCAGACAGAGCGCGAGGACCACCCGCGCTCCCGACGCCCGCCTTCGACCAGCCATTTCCCGATCGTACGGCGACGGGGGCGCGGCGGTCAGACCCGTGCCACCGCCATGTCAGACCCGGGTGACCGTCGCCCCCGGCATCATGCCCACCGGGTCGTAGCGCACGGGTGCGCCGGGGTAGGGGGCGTGGATCACCTGGCCGTCGCCCACGTACATCCCTACGTGGCTGGCGTCGCCCCGGTAGGTGACCACGTCGCCGGGCTGGGCCTCGGAGAGCGGGACCTGCCGGCCGGCGTACCGCTGCCCCTGCGAGGTGCGCGGCAGGGAGACGCCGGCCTGGGCGTAAGACCACTGGATCAGGCCGGAACAGTCGAAGCCGGAGGGGCCGTTGGCGCCCCAGATGTACGGCTTGCCCAGCGCGGAGTGGGCGGCGGCGAGGGCGGCTGCCGCGCGGCCCGACGAGGCGGCCATGCTCCCGAAGTCGGGCATGACGTCGCGGCCGGAGCGGGAGGCACGGTCGTAGGCGGCGCGGTCGGCCTGGGTGAGGGAGTTGAGGAGCCTGCGCGCCTGGGCGAGTTTGCGCTCGACGATCCGCTTGTGGGAGGCGACGACCTTCCGGCTCTTCTCCAGTTCGACGAGTTTCCCGGCCGCCTCGGCGCGCTCCTGGGCGAGGAGGCGCATCGCGTCCTGGAGGTCCTTGAGCTCCCCGGCCTGGTGGGCGCTGATCCGGGCGATCCGGGCGGCCCTGTCGAGGTAGTCGGCCGGGTCGTCGGAGAGCAGGAGGGCGAGGGAGGGGTCGATGCCGCCGGACCGGTACTGGGCACCGGCCAGCGAACCGAGGGCGTCCCGCATGGAGTTGATGCTCTCCTGCTTGCGGGCGATCCGGTCCTGGGCGTCACCCACCTGCTTGCGGAGCTTGTCGGCACGCTCGTCGGCCTTGTTGTAGGCCTCGGTTGCCTTCTCGGCCTCTTCGTAGAGACGGTCCACCTTGGCCCGGGTGTCGTCGTGCGGCGTGGCCGTGGCGGGTACGACCCCGAGGGCCGTTGCGGCGGCTGACATGACGCAGAGCGCTGCACCGGCGCCCCGGTCGAACCCGGACGGTGCAAGGCGGCGATGGGACCCCACGGGAAGCCGCTCTCCTTCCGCTGGCGGACAAGGACTTCTCCCCCGCAGCGGGGGAAACGCGGCAGACAGTAGCTCCGTGCGGGGGTGACGACCAACGACCGCGACGGGCACACAAAGTGACGCCCCGCCTATGACGCAGGTCATGGGCGGGGCGTGGGGTCAGCGCGGCTTGTCGTGATTCGCCCGTTCGGGCGGCACGTTGTGTTGATCTTGGAGAGCTCGGATCAGACCCGGACGCCCCACATGAACGGGCCGCCGATGGTGTCCATCGACTCGTACCGGACGACGGTGCCGGTGCGCGGGGCGTGGATGATCTGGCCGTTGCCGGCGTAGAGGCCGACGTGGTGCAGGTCGTTGAAGAAGAAGACGAGGTCGCCGACCTGGAGATCACTCTGCGAGTAGATGCGAGTGCCGATGTTGGCCTGGGCCTCCGAAGTGCGCGGCAGGGAGACGCCGGCCTGGGCGTAGGCCCAGGAGGTCAGGCCGGAGCAGTCGAAGGAGGAGGGGCCGGTGGCGCCGTAGACATAGGGCGAGCCGAGCCTGCTCTGGGCGGCGGAGTACGCGGCGGCGGCCCGGCCGGAGGAGGCACTGCTCGACCCGAGGACTTCACGCGAGCTGGCGCGGCTGGCGCGGGCCTCCTCCTCGGCGAGGGCGGCCTTCTCCGCGGCCGTCAGGGTGTTGAGCAGCTTCTGGGCCTCGGCGAGCTTGGCCTGGACCTGCTGCTTCTTCTTGCCCAGTTCGGTGCGGGTGGCGGAGAGGTCCTTGAGCTTCTCGGCGGCCTCGGCGCGCTCCTGGGCGAGTTCGCGCTGCTTCTCCTGGATCTTCTTCAGCGACTCGACCTGCTGAGCGCTGAGCTGGTCGGCGGTGGACGCCTTGTCCAGGTAGTCGTCCGGGTTCGACGACAGGAACAGCTGGAGGGAGGAGTCGATGCTGCCCGTGCGGTACTGGGCGGCAGCCGCCAGGCCCATCGCGTCGCGCAGCTCGTTGAGCTCTTCCTGGCCGCGCGCCACGTTGTCCTGGATGGTGGAGATCTCCTTCTGGAGCTTCCCCTGCTTCTCCTTGGCCCCGTTGTACTCCTCGGTGGCGTGCTCAGCCTGCTCGTAGAGCTTGTCGACCTTGGCCTTGACCTCGTCCTTGCTCGGCTTCTCGCTGGGCGCCGCGTTGGCGGCCTGCGAACTGATGGCCACGGCAGCAGCGGCGGCTGTGGTCAGCACGGTCACACGTGCTCGGCTCGGCTGCTTGGGTCGACGGTGGGACGCCACGGAGGTGAAACCCTTCTTCTGAGTGATCACCCGCTCGGAGGTTCGACGCCAGACCCTAGTGACCGAGTTGTGATCAGATCAAATCCTCACACGAAAATCCTCGTCACACCTGTCATTCTTTACACACAACTCACATGGAGTGAGGCGCGCTTGACACTGCGTTGCGCATCTGCTCCACCAATTCGGGCATTGCGCCTGTACGTTGGCGTTTTCAGGACAGGCGCTTGAGAAGTACCGCAGAAGCCACCGGCCGTGCTCCGGCGCGGGCGACGCCGTCCGCCACCTCGCGGTCGGTGGAGGCGACGATGACCGGACGGCCCGGCGGCTCGGCGCGCACCAGCTGGCGGATCAGCTCGTCGGCGGTCACGCCCGGCTTGGAGAACAGCACCCGCACACCGCGCGGCGGCGCGAGGAGCACCGGCGCGGCCAGCTCGGCCCCGTCGAAGACACAGGTCACCTCGGCGCCCGTCTGTGCGGCGAGCTGGGAGAGCTGGCCGAGCAGCCGCAATCGCTGCTTCTCCAGCGGCATCTGGGGATAGCCGGTCTTGGTGACGTTGTAGCCGTCGACCACCAGATGGGCCTGCGGCAGTGCGAGGAGCTGGTCGAGGATCGCGGGGTCGTTCTCGGACAGCGCCCGCGCGGCGATGTCCTTCGGGGTCATCCGTCCCGGTTCGACCGCGTCCACGGTCTCGGCGGGCCGCACGGAGACCGGCGGCAACGCCAGCTCCCGGCGCAGTCCTTGGGTGGCGTCCAGCAGGGTGTCGAGGAGCAGCCGTACGCGCATGTCCTCGACGCTGCGCCCCTCGCGGGCCGCTCTGCGCGTGGCCTCCAGGGCGGCCTCGGCCTCCGCGAGCCGCGCCTTGAGGCGCCGGGTCTCGCTGTCGGCCGCGGAGACCTGGGCGTGCCCCTCGGCGCGTACGGCCTCGATCTCGTGCTGGACCTTGCGCAGGGCGGCCTCGCCGCGCTTGACGTCGCTGAGGGCCGACCGCAGCTTGCGGTGCAGCGATTCGGCTTCCTTCTTCGCCGCGTCCAGCTCGGTGCGCAGCCGCTCGGTCTCGGCCCGGGTGTGCTCACGGGCGTGGGCGAGCTCCTCGCGCAGCCGTTCCAGCTCGGCGCGGCTCTCCTCGTCGGCGCGCTCGGCGTCGGCCCGCTGGGCCTCCTCGCCGGCCGCGGTGACCAGCTTGACCCAACCGGTGGGCCGAAGAACGTAGGCCGCGGCCGCCACGTCGAGCGGATCCGCGGCCGGAGGCGCCGAACCTGAGTCGAGAGCGCCGGAGAGCTCCGGCTGGGCATCTCTGAATTTCTCGCCGATGCGCTGGCGGAACAGCGGATCGGTCTCCAGCGCCGCCGCCATGGCGTTGCCGGCGAACTTGGCCCGGCGGTTCGGGGCGAACCGGGCGTACTGCCGCAGCTGTGCGGGCAGTTCGCCGACGGTCAGCCCGCCGAACCCGTCGGACACGATCTGCACGACCTTGCGCCGTACTCCATCGGGCAGCGGACGGTCGAGCACCTCAGCGGCGCCGTCGTCCGGCCCCCCGCCTTGTGTCTCCACCATCCGTCACACCCCAATGCCTGTGCGGGCTCCGCTCCCGTCAGGAGTCGGCGCCCGGCCTGTCCACGAGTTCCACCTTGTCCACGGCGTTGCACCAGCGGCAGCGCACCGACTCGATGGTCTCACTGAGCACCTCGCGCTCCTCGACCTTCGGCTCGCCGGCCAGATCCAGGTGGACGTACTCCACGACCTTGGACGAGCGCGTCACGTCGAAGCGCGTGAGGTTGCCGCAGAGGGTGCAGCGCCACCGCGTCGTGGCGGTCGGCAGGGGAACCGTCATCGTGACCGTGCTCTTTCCTTCTAGCCTTCTATTGTCCGTGCTACGCCCCGGAGCTCCCCGGTGCGTGTGGCTCGTAACCCTACGGCCTGGCGGGTACTCGCCGCTCGGCCGTCCCCAGGGCCTGCCCGGCGGCGAGGCGGTCTGTGCGACTGCGTCCCCTTACGTCATGCTCTGTGTCCATGATCAGCGACTGGAGCGTGGCGCGTTTGGGGGCCAGGTGCGGCAGGGTGGGCCGATCGGTCTTCCGGTCGTCGGCGCCGGTGACGTACGGGCTGATCGTCCTGTGCTGTCTGCTCTTCCTGATGGGCCCGGCGGCGGGGCTGAATCCGGCGTACGGCTCCGGCGACGGGCTGCTCGCGGCGCAGCGGGCCTACTTCCACCGCTGGGGTGTGGTGCCGGCCGAGCTGTTCGAGGGCTCGCCCCGCGCCGCCCTCACCCCGGCCACGGCCCTCTTCGTGCACGGCAGCTGGGTGCATCTGCTCGGCAACATGCTCTTCCTCTACGTCTTCGGAGTGATGACCGAGGAACGGATGGGCCGCGTCCAGTTCACGCTGTTCTACCTCGGCTGCGGCTACCTCGCCCTGCTGGGCTACGCCGCCGCCAACGACGACTCCACCCAGTCCCTGGTCGGCGCGTCCGGGGCGATCTCGGCCGTCCTCGGCGCGTTCCTGTTCGTCTTCCCCGGCGCGCGGGTGACAAGCCTGCTGCCGTTCCTGCTCTTCCTGCCGCTGCGCTTCCCGGCATGGGTCGTGCTGCCCTTCTGGGTGGCCCTGCAGTGGGTGGCGGCGGGCCGGGCGGACCAGGGGCCGGGGGTGGCCTATCTGGCACACCTGGTGGGCTTCGGGCTGGGCTTCGGCTATGCGTGGGCTCGCTTCAGGCCTACGACTAGAGTGAAGGCCGCCCCAGCTCCGGCCTCCGAGGGAGAGAACCAGCCGTGATCACCGCGATCGTCCTCATCAAGACCAGCGTGGACCGGATTCCCGAGATCGCGGAGCGGATCGCTTCGCTGGAGAGCGTCACCGAGGTCTTCTCGGTCACCGGTACGTACGACCTGATCGCCATGGTCCGGGTGAAGCAGCACGAGGACCTCGCCGAGGTCATCCCGGGCCGGATCAGCAAGATCCCCGGCGTGGAGGCGACGGACACGCACGTGGCGTTCCGGACGTACTCGCAGCACGACATCGAGGCCGCGTTCGCCATCGGCCTGGACAGCTAGCGCACCCACGGCCGGGGGCGCCCACGGCCCGATGATGAAGAGTTCTTCATCCTGGGCTCATCGTCGCCGCCGGGTGCCGTGGGCAGGATCGGCCGTATGGTCTTCTCGCACCGGATCGCGGCCCTGGCCGCCGTAGTGGCGATTCCGCTCGGTATCGCCGCGACCAGCTTCGCCCTCACCGACACCCCGGAGTCCCCCAAGGTCCCGGCCAAGGTGGAGCTGGACAGCGGCTCGCCCACACCGACGCCCACCCGGCCCACACCGACACCGAGCGACGAGGTCGTCTCCCGGCCTCCGGTGACCGACAGCCCCGCGAGTGACGACGATGACGACACCCCCGAGCGGGAGACCGCAGACGACGACCGCGGCGAGCCCGGGGACGACGGCTAGGGGGCGTCCCGGCGACGCCGGCATGATCCAGAAGTCACCCCCCAGCCCCGTGCGCCGGCGGATCTCCGCCCGGGTGCGCATTCTGCTGTGGCTGCTGTTCGTCATGGCCGTCGGGCTCGTGTCGGTGGCGACGACCACGCGCTCGATCCTGTTGCGGGACGTCGGCCACCGGGTGAACGGGCTGCTCGCCCAGGAGGCCGGCGAGTTCGCCAACTTCGAGGAGCGGGGCGTCGATCCCGAGACCGGCCGCCCGTTCACCGACCCGTCGCGGCTGCTGGAGGAGTTCCTCATACGGCAGTACGCCGACCCGGACGAGGAGCTGCTCGGCCTGGTGGACCGGCCGGGCCCCACCCCGGCGCATCTTCGCCAGCCGCGCGACATCCCCGTCGCCCTTCCCCTGTACAAGGACCCCGACGCCCTCCGCCGCATCTTCGACTCACCCGACTCCACCGGCACGCTGCACCGCGCGTCGGGCGAGGTCCGCTGGGCCAAGGTGGCCGTCGCCCGGGCCGGCGGGCAGACGGAGGCCGCGTTCGTCGTCGCCTTCCACCCGGGGCGCGAACAGGCCGCGGTGAACGAGGAGTTCCGCATCCTGCTCGCCATCTCCGGGGTCGCCCTGCTGATGACGACCGGCATCGGCTGGGCGGTCGCCGGGCGGATCCTCAAGCCCGTGCGGCTGGTGCACACCGCGGCGGCACAGCTCACCGAGCAGGACCTCACCCGCCGCATCCCGGTGCACGGGCGGGACGACATCGCCGCGCTCGCGGAGACGTTCAACGCGATGCTCGACCGGCTGGAACGCGCCTTCGCCGCCCAGCGGGAGTTCGTCGACGACGCCGGTCATGAGCTGCGCACGCCGATCACCATCGTGCGCGGGCATCTGGAACTCATGGGCGACGACCCGGCGGAGCGCGAGGAGACGATACGGCTCGTCACCGACGAGCTGGACCGGATGAGCCGCATCGTCGAGGACCTGCTGCTGCTCGCCAAGGCCGAGCGCCCCGACTTCGTCACCCCGGAGCCGGTCCAGGTCGCCGAACTCACCGCCGACGTCTACGTCAAGGCCCGCACCCTCGGCGAGCGGGACTGGCAGCTCGCCGAAGTGGCCGATGCCGAGGCGGAGTTGGACCCGCAGCGGATCACGCAGGCGATGGTCCAGCTCGCCCAGAACGCCGTGCAGCACACCGCGCCACGGCAGACCGTACGGATCGGCTCCCGCGTCGACGGCCAAGGCATCGAGCTGTACGTCGCCGACTCCGGGCCCGGCGTCCAGCCCCAGGACACCGAGGTGATCTTCGAACGCTTCCGGCGCGGCACCGCCCGGCGCGGCGCCCAGGGCTCCGGTGCCGGTCTCGGCCTGTCGATCGTCCGGGCGATCGCGGAGGCCCACGGCGGCCGGATCCGCCTGCACGCCACCGAGGGCGGCGGCGCCACCTTCGTACTGACCCTGGAAGGGGCCCGCCCATGAACGAAGAGGTAGGCACGTGAACCGCATTCTCATCGTCGAGGACGAGGAACGGATCGCCTCCTTCGTCGAGAAGGGCCTGCGCGCGGGCGGCTTCACCACGACCGTCGTCGGCGACGGCGAGGCGGCGTACGAATACGCCCTGACCGGCGGCTTCGACCTGGTCGTCCTGGACATCGGCCTGCCCGGCAGGGACGGCTTCACGGTGCTGCGCGAACTGCGCGAGGCACGGGTGACGGTGCCGGTGATCGTGCTGACCGCCCGGGACTCCGTACGGGACACGGTGGCCGGTCTGGAGGGCGGTGCCGACGACTGGATGACCAAGCCGTTCCGCTTCGAGGAACTGCTCGCCCGGGTACGGCTGCGCCTGCGTACGGCGGCCCGGGCACCCGAGGTGACGGTACTGCGGTCCGGCTCGCTGACCCTGGACCTGCGCACACGGCGGGCTCGGGCGGATGAGCGGACCGTGGACCTGACGGCCCGTGAGTTCGTGCTGCTGGAGCTGTTCCTGAGGCATCCGGGGCAGGTACTGTCCCGCGAGCAGATCCTGTCGCACGTGTGGGGCTACGACTTCGATCCCGGGTCGAACATCGTGGACGTGTACGTGCGGGCGCTGCGCAAGAAGCTGGGGGCCCAACGGTTCGAGACGGTACGTGGGGTCGGGTACCGCCTGTCCGCGTGAGGTCTGCCGTCCGCGTGAAGTCTCCTTCATGTACGGCTCATCAAGGGCTCACGGCTGAGGTGAACCCTCGATGACGTGACCCTGAACCTCCGACTGAGCGCGGCCCTCTGCGTGGCGCTCTCCCTGTGCGCGCTGCTCGCCGTGCCCGGCAACTTCCCCGGACTCGGCGCCGACGCTCGCCTCACCCTCGCCGTGTTCGCCCTGGCGACCTGCGCCTGGATCGCCACGCCGTTCGACGACACGTACATCGCGCTGGGCGCCGGGCTCGCGCTGACGGTGACCGGGGTGATCAGCAGCGACACCCTCTTCGGCACCCTCGGCGACTCCACGGTGTGGCTGCTGATCTGTGCCTTCGTCCTCGCGGCCGCGGTGACCCGGACGGGGCTGGCGGGCCGGGCGGCGGCGTTTCTGGTCGGCGGGGCGCGCACCGTACGGCAGCTCGTGCACCTCACCACGGCCGCCCTGGTCGTCACGGCGTTCGCGGTGCCGGCCACCTCCGGGCGGGCGGCGCTCGCCCTGCCGGTGTTCCTGGCGCTCGCCAAGGTGCTGGCCGACCGGAAACGACTGGTGGTGATGCTGGCCCTGCTGTTCCCTACCGTGATCCTGCTGTCGGCGGTGGCGACCCTGATCGGGGCGGGCGCGCATCTGATCACCGTGTCGGTGCTCTGGCAGGCGACGGGTGACCGGATCGGCTTCACGGAATGGCTGCTGCTCGGCCTGCCGCTGGCCGTGGCCTCGTCCCACCTGGCCGCCGAGGCCGTACTCCTGACGACCACTCGGCGCGCGGACCGCAAAGGTCCCGTGCACATCACCCCGGAGCAGATCCAGGAGCACAGCGACGACCCGGTCACCGGCCCCTGGTCACAGGCCGAGAAGCGGTGCGCGCTGCTGCTCGGCACGGTCGTGCTGCTGTGGTGCAGCGAGCCGCTGCACCGGGTGCCGCCGGCGGTCGTCGCGCTGATCGGCGCGGTGGTGGCGGCCTCGCCGGCCCTGGGCACCGTGCAGTTGAAGGACGCGCTGAAGACGGTCCCCTGGTCGCTGCTGCTGTTCATGGCGGCGACGATGGCGATGGGCGTGGCGCTCGCCGACTCGGGAGCGGCGAAATGGCTGGTCGACGGGCTCCCCACGGGCATCAGCCCGCTGCTGTTCCTGGCCGTCGTGATCGGGGTCAGCACGGCGGCCCACCTGGTCCTGCAGTCCCGCTCGGCCCGCTCCTCCGTGCTGGTTCCACTGGTCGTCGCGGCGGCGGTGGGCGCCGGCGTCAATCCGGTGGCCGCCGCGCTCGCGTCCACCGCCGCGGCCGGTTTCTGCCACACGCTCCCGGCGTCCGCGAAGCCGGTCACGCTCTTCTCCGACATCCCCGGAACGCCCACCTACACCCCGCGCGATCTGCTGCGCCTGTCCGCCGTCCTGGCCCCACTGACGGCCGCCCTCGTCCTCCTCTTCGCCGTCGCGGTGTGGCCGCTGCTCGGCGTACCCGTGACCCGATGAGAGTGCCGCGATGTGTCGTCGGTCGTCCGATCCGCTTAGGAGAACTCTGATGCTGACCCGAGTCGTCGTAGCCCCCAGTGGCTTCAAGGAGTCCCTGTCCGCCCAGGCCGCCGCCGACGCCATCGCGGACGGTGTCCGCCGGGTCCTGCCGGACGCCGTGATCGACCTGATCCCGCTGGTGGACGGCGGCGAGGGCACGGCCGCCGCGCTGGCCACCGCGACCGGCGGACGGCTCGTCGCACTGCCGGCCACGGGACCGGTCGGTGAACGGATCGGCACGCACTTCGCCCTGCTCGGCTCGCGCGAGCGCGACACGGCGGTCGTGGAGATGGCGGCGGTTGCCGGGCTGTCCCTCGTCCCCCGTGCCCTGCGCGATCCCGGCGCCACGACGACCTACGGCGTCGGTGAGTTGATCCGCGCCGCGCTGGACACCGGCGTACGGCGCATCCTGATCGGCTGCGGCGACTCGGGTACGTCCGACGGGGGCGCAGGCGCCCTCCAGGCCCTCGGCGCCCGACTCCTGGACGCCGACGGCTTCGAACTCCCTCGCGGTGGAAGTGAGTTGACGCGGCTCGCCCGGATCGACCCGTCCGGCCTGGACCCGCGCCTGCGGGACGTCGAGCTGCTCGTCGCCTGCAACCCGTACAACGTGCTGTGCGGCGAGCGCGGCGTGGCCCGTGTCTTCGGCCCGCAGAAGGGGGCGACGCCCGCGCAGGTGGAGGAGCTGTCGGCGGGGCTGGAGAACTGGGCGCGCGTCCTCACCCGTGACCTGGGTGTCGTGGACACGGACCTGTACAACGGCCCCGGCACCGGCGCGTCCGGCGGCCTGGGCGCCGGCCTCGCCGCGTTGGGCGCCCGGCTGCTCCCCCGCTTCGAGGTGCTGCTGGCCCACCTCGACCTGGACGCCCGCCTGGCCCGCGCCGACCTGGTCGTCACCGCCGAGGGCGCCATGGATCACCAGACGCCCCGCGGGAAGGTCCCGGCCGAGGTGGCCCGCCGGGCCAAGCTGTCGGGTCGTCCGGTGCTCGCGCTGGCGGGCACGCTCGGCGAGGGCGCGCACGACGTGCCCGGCGTGGACGCCTTCAGTGGCATCCTGCCAGCGCCGATGGCTCTGGCGGAGGCCCTCGTGCGGGCCTCCGAACTCCTCACGGACGCCACCGAACGCGCCCTGCGGATGATTCTGCTGGGCGCCCGGCTACCGGCTCACGCGGAGGTGTCCGGCACGCAACGGCCGTCCTCCGTGCGGTAGTTCCACCGGGCACCGTCCGTCACGAGCTCCTTCACGGCGTTCACGAACCGCTCGACGTGCTCGTCCGGCGTACCGGCCCCGAAGCTCACCCGGATCGCGTTGAGGGACTTCTCGCCGGGTGCCGCCTCCGGGGCGCCGCACTCGCCCTGCGTCTGCGGGTCGCTGCCCAGCAGCGTCCGGACCAGCGGGTGGGCGCAGAACAGGCCGTCCCGCACCCCGATGCCGTACTCGGCGGACAGGGCGGCGGCGAAGTGGGAGCTGTTCCAGCCGTCGACGACGAAGGAGATGACGCCGACGCGCGGGGCGTCGTCGCCGAAGAGGGAGAGGACCCGCACCTCGGGGACCTCGGCGAGACCCGCGCGCACCTTCTCGATCAGGTACTGCTCGCGCGCGACCAGGTTGTCGAACCCGGCCTCGGTGAGGGCCTTGCAGGCGGAGGCGATGGAGTAGGCGCCGATGACGTTCGGGGAGCCGGCCTCGTGCCGGGCGGCGCTCTCGTGCCACTCGACGTCCACTCCCCCGTCCTCGCGCCGACTGACCTTGCGGCTGGCACCGCCGCCCGCGAGGTACGGCTCGGCCTCGCGCAGCCAGTCGGCACGGCCGGCCAGCACGCCGGAGCCGAACGGGGCGTACAGCTTGTGCCCGGAGAAGGCGACCCAGTCGACATCGAGGTCCTGGACGCTCACCGGGTGGTGCGGGGCCAGCTGGGCCGCGTCGAGGACGATCCGGGCGCCGTGCGCGTGCGCGGCCGCCGCGAGCTCCTGTACGGGCCACAGCTCACCGGTGACGTTCGAGGCGCCGGTGACGCAGACCAGGGCCGGGCCGTACGGGTCGCGGTCGGCGAGGGCGCGCTCCAGGGTCTCCACGGCCTGGCGCGGGGTGCGGGGCGCGTTGAGGTAGGTGACGCGGGCGTCGCGCCAGGGCAGCAGGGAGGCGTGGTGCTCGGTCTCGAAGACGAAGACCTGGCAGTCGGCCGGGAGGGCGGCGGCGAGGAGGTTGAGCGAGTCGGTGGTGGACCGGGTGAAGACGACCTGGTCGCTGTCCCGGCAGTCGAGGAACTCGGCGACCGTCCTGCGGGCGTTCTCGAACAGGTCGGTGGAGAGCTGGGAGAGGTAACCGGCGCCGCGGTGGACGCTGCCGTAGTACGGCGCGTAAGCGGCGACGTCGTCCCAGACGCGCTGGAGGGCGGGGGCGCTGGCGGCGTAGTCGAGCGCGGCGTAGGTGACCTCGCCGCCGGTGACGAGCGGGACGGTGACATCACGCCCCAGAACGGACAGAGGGGTGCAAACGGACTGGTCGGCGGCAGCGGTGGAGACAGACATGGCGAACTCCCGTGAGAGGCATGCGAGTGGAGAGGCATGCAGGAAAGAGAAAAGGGTGTGCGGAGGCGGGGCTCAGCGGCCCTATCGCATTCGCTTGCTCACGGAAGACTCCCTCGAACGACCAGGACCCCTGGTTTTCGAGAGGGGCCCGCGCTTGCCGTAGACCTCGCTGCCTACGGCCTGGTCTTCACCCGGGGCACCCCGCCACGGACGGAGGGTTGCCGGACAGTCGGCCGGGGCCTCATGACTGTCACTCATGACCTGGTCCAACATCCTGCCATACGATCTTCGATGCGCAAGGGCGCAGTCCGGATCCTGGACTGCGCCCTGCGTCACATGTGCCGGGTCAGGCGTTGCTGGCGGCCACCCAGCGCTCCAGCGTCCGCTTCGCCGCGCCCGAGTCGATCGACTCCACCGCCTTCGCCATGCCCAGCCGGAGCTGCTCCGCGAGCGGAGCGTCCGTCTGCTCGAACGCCACCAGCGCCGCCGCCGAGTTGAGCAGCACGGCGTCCCGCACCGGGCCCGTCTCGCCGTCCAGCAGGCGCCGGGCGACCTCCGCGTTGTACGACGCGTCCGCGCCGCGCAACGCCTCGACGGGCACCAGGTCGAGGCCGACGTCGCGCGGGTCGAAGGCCTCCTCGGTCACCTTGCCGTCGCGGACCACCCACACCCGCGAGGTGGCCGTCGTCGTCAGCTCGTCGAGGCCGTCGTCGCCGCGGAACACCAGCGCGGACGAGCCGCGCTCGGCCAGCACGCCGGCGATGAGCCCCGCCATCCGGGTGTCGAAGCAGCCGACCGCCGAGGCGGTGACCCGGGCGGGGTTGGTGAGCGGGCCGAGGAGGTTGAACGAGGTCGGGATGCCCAGGTCCCGCCGTACGCCACCGACGAACCGCATCGAGGGGTGGAACTTGGCGGCGAAGCAGAAGGTGATGCCGGCCTCGTCCACCACCCGCGCCACGCCTTCCGGCGACAGGTCCAGGTTGATGCCGAGCTTCTCCAGCACGTCGGACGAGCCGCTCGCCGAGGACGACGCCCGGTTGCCGTGCTTGACGACCTTCGCGCCGGCGCCCGCGATCACGATGGCGGACATCGTCGAGATGTTGACCGTCTTGGCCCGGTCGCCACCCGTGCCGACGATGTCGACGGCCGGGCCCGGGATGTCCAGCGGCTGCGCGTGGGCGTACATCGCCTCGACGAGACCGTTGATCTCCTCGACCGTCTCGCCCTTGGCCCGCAGGGCCACCATGAAGCCCGCGATCTGGGCGTCCGAGGCCTCACCGCTCATGAAGCGGTCCATCGCCCATGCCGTGTCGCCGGCGCTCAGGTCCTGTCCGCCGAGCAGCGCGCTCAGCACCTCGGGCCAGGAACGGCCCGCCGCGATGTCGCCTCCAGCGGGGGTCACAGCGCTCATAAGCCGCTCCAGGGTCACGTGTCCCGCACTACGGGACGCAAGTCTCAACGGGGTCCACCCTATCCAGCCGGCGGCCACGAAGAAGGGCCCCGTCCGAAGACCGGACGGGGCCCGTGCACGGCCGAGGGCCCCGTCCGTGAAACCGGACGGGGCCCTCAACCGTGGCGTGGCTGGCGCAGCGATCAGTGGTGGCCGTGGCCGCTCGTGATCTCCTTGTACTCCTCGACGGTCGGCTTCGGGATCTGGCCGTCCTCGTCGAAGTACGCCTTGCTGAGCTTGGCGCGCAGCTTCTCGGAGCCCTTCACCTTGCGCGCGACGCCGTTCTCGTCGACCGTCGGGCCGATCTCGGCAGGCTTGTACTGCTCGTGCGCGGTGAGCGTGTACAGCGCGTCCTGGCTGAGCGGCTCGTGGATCTCGATGTACTCACCGTGCGGCAGGCGCTTGATGATGCCCGACTCACGGCCGTGCAGCACCTTGTCCTTGTCCCGGCGCTGCAGGCCGAGGCAGATCCGCTTGGTGATGATGAACGCGATGACCGGTCCGGCGAAGAACCCGATCCGGACGAACCAGGTGACCGCGTTGATCGACAGGTGGAAGTGGGTGGCGATGATGTCGTTGCCACCACCGATCAGCATGATCATGTAGCCGGTGACCCAGGCGACACCGAAGGCCGTACGGGTCGGGGCGTTGCGCGGCCGGTCGAGCAGGTGGTGCTCACGCTTGTCGCCGGTGACCCAGGACTCGATGAACGGGTAGAGGGCGATCACCCCGAGGAAGAGGCCGAAGAGCACCAGCGGGACGAAGACGCCCAGAACGAGCGTGTGGCCCCAGAAGTTGATCTCCCAGCCGGGCATGGCACGGACCAGACCCTCGGCGAAGCCCATGTACCAGTCCGGCTGGGCACCCGTGGACACATGGTCGGGACGGTACGGGCCCATGGCCCAGATCGGGTTGACCGACGCGATGCCGGCGAGCGCGGCGATGACACCGAAGACCAGGAAGAAGAAGCCTCCGGCCTTGGCCATGTAGACCGGCAGCAGCGGCATGCCGACGACGTTCTTGTTGGTCTTTCCGGGGCCCGCGAACTGCGTGTGCTTGTGGTAGAAGACCAGGATCAGGTGGCCGACCACCAGGCCGAGCATGATGCCCGGCAGCAGCAGGATGTGGATCGAGTAGAACCGCGCGACGAAGTCGACGCCCGGGAACTCTCCGCCGAACAGGAACATCGAGATGTACGTCCCGACGATCGGGACCGACAGGATCGCGCCCTGGGTGAAGCGGACACCGGTACCGGAGAGCAGGTCGTCCGGGAGCGAGTAGCCGGTGAAACCGGTGAACATGCCCAGGACGAACAGCAGGAAGCCGAACAGCCAGTTGATCTCACGCGGCTTGCGGAACGCGCCGGTGAAGAACACGCGCATCATGTGCACGAACATGCCGGCGAGGAAGATGATCGCCGCCCAGTGGTGGATCTGCCGGACGAGCAGACCGCCACGCACGTCGAAGGAGATGTGCAGCGTCGAGCTGAACGCCTCCGACATCAGCGTTCCCTGCAGCGGGACGTAACTGCCGTGGTACTCCACCTCGTTCATCGACGGGTGGAAGAACAGCGTCAGGTACACACCCGTGAGGATGATGATGATGAAGCTGTAGAGGCAGACCTCACCCAACATGAACGACCAGTGGTCGGGGAAGATCTTGCGCATGTTGGCCTTGGCCAGGGAGTAGATCCCGAGCCGGCCATCCGCCCAGTCGGCGACGCGCTCGCCGGCCGGTGCCTTCCCGCGAGAGCGGTCGGTGGTCTCTGTAGTGCTCATCCGCGCTCCCAGAATGCAGGACCGACGGGCTCATCGAAGTCGCCGAGCGCCTCGAGGTAGCCCTCGTCGTTCACGCCGATGCGCAGCTGCGGCAGGGCGTGGCCGGCCGGGCCGAAGATCACTCGGGCACCGTCGGAGAGGTCGAAGGTGGACTGGTGGCAGGGGCAGAGCACGTGGTGCGTCTGCTGCTCGTACAGGGAGATCGGGCAACCGACGTGGGTGCAGATCTTCGAGTACGCGACGATGCCCTCGTGCGACCACTCGAGCTCGCGCTTGTCCTTGATGTCGTCGGGCTGCAGCCGGACGATCATCAGGGCGGCCTTGGCGATCTCGTTCTGGAAGTCGTGGTCGTGCTCCTCCAGGCCCTCCGGCTTGGCGAAGGTGAGGGAGCCGACCGCGACGTCCGAGGGACGCAGCGGCTCGTTGGTGTTCATGTTGACGAGCAGCTTGCCCTTGGACCACAGGGTGTGGCGCAGCTTGGTGCCGGGCAGCGGACCGAGGTCACGCAGCAGGACGACACCGGAGAGCGGGAACAGGGCCAGCGCGCCGAACATCGTGTTGCGGATCAGCTTGCGGCGACCCAGCGCGGACTCCTTGGCGCCCTGCTTGAAGTCGGCCATGACCTTGGCCTTGACCTCGGGCTCCGCCGCGATCGCGTGCCGCTCGTCGGCGACCTCCACGTCGGACATCAGGGTGCGGGCCCAGTGGACCGCGCCCGCGCCGATGCAGAACAGCGCCGCCCCGAGGGTCAGGCCCAGCGCGAAGTTCATCGCGTTGATGTGCCCGAGCGGGAAGACGAAGATCGACTTGTCGTGCGGGATCGCCACGAACGAGGCGATGAAGCCGATGGTGGCCAGCATCGACACCGTGAACAGCAGGGCGACCGTGCGCTCGGACCGCTTGGCGGCCCGCTCGTCGATGTCCTGGATCCGGTGCTCGTGGGGCGGCAGCCCCGGGTCGGCGAACGGGTGCTTCTCGTCGGCTACCGCGACGTGGGCGTCCTGCTCAGCGGGCAGGTTCTCTTCTGGAATGTCTTGGCTACTCATGACTTCTTGGCCTTTGCGGTCCGGGCGGCGACCCACACGGCGATGGCGATCAAGCCGCCGAGTCCGAAGATCCAGCCGAACAGACCCTCACTGACCGGCCCGAGGCCGCCCAGCTCCAGACCGCCCGGGTTGACCGTCTCGTCGCTGTTGACCGCGTGCAGGTACGCGATGATGTCCTTCTTGTTCTGCTCCGACAGCGTGGTGTCGGGGAAGGACGGCATGTTCTGCGGGCCGGTCTGCATGGCCTCGTAGATGTGCTTCGGGTCGACGCCCTCGAGCGTCGGCGCGAACTTGCCGTGCGTCAGCGCGCCGCCCTTGCCCGTGAAGTTGTGGCACTGGGCGCAGTTGTTGCGGAAGAGCTCGCCGCCCGCGGCGATGTCCGCACCCTCGGGGCTGTACTGCTCCTCGGTCGGGACGGACGGGCCGGCGCCCAGCGAGGCGATGAACGCCGCGAGCTGGTCGATCTCGGCCTGCGAGTAGATGTTCTTCTTCTTCGGGACCTGGGCGCCCTGGGAGGTGGCGGCCGGCATACGCCCCGTGGAGACCTGGAAGTCGACGGCTGCGGCGCCGACGCCCACCAGGCTCGGACCGTCAGAGGTGCCCTGACCGCCGGTTCCGTGGCAGCTGGCGCAGCCGACGGTGTAGAGCTTCTTGCCCTCCTCGATGGTGAGGGACTGGGCGGATTCCTCGGCCTGCGCCTTGTCCGCGGGCGCGAACACGGCGTACAGCCCCCCCGTGCACGCCAGCGCGAGGAGTAGGACGACGACCGCCGCCAGCGGATGGCGTCGTCGTGCGGAGAGCTTTTTCACGGATTACCCCGGTGTCAGGATCTTCTGCGTCGATGCTTGCGGTATGTGCGTTTGTGGAACGCGCGCGGGATCGGGCCCGGCTACTTGATCATGTAGATCGTGGCGAAGAGGCCGATCCAGACGACATCGACGAAGTGCCAGTAGTAGGACACGACGATCGCGGCGGTCGCCTGCTCGTGCGTGAACCTCTTCGCCGCGTAGGTGCGGCCGAGGACCAGCAGGAAGGCGATCAGACCGCCCGTCACGTGCAGGCCGTGGAAGCCGGTGGTCAGGTAGAAGACCGAGCCGTACGGGTCGGACGAGAGCGAGAGGCCCTCGTGCTTGACCAGCTCGGTGTACTCGTACACCTGACCGCCGATGAAGATCGCACCCATGACGAAGGTGACGATGAACCAGCCCCGGAGCTTCTTCACGTCACCGCGCTCGGCGGCGAAGACGCCGAGCTGGCAGGTGAGGGAGGAGAGCACCAGGATCGTGGTGTTCGTCGCCGAGAACGGGAAGTTCAGGGCGTCCGCCTTCTCATGCCAGAAGTCCGGACCGGTCACCGATCGCAGGGTGAAGTACATCGCGAAGAGGGCCGCGAAGAACATCAGCTCGGAACTCAACCAGATGATGGTTCCGACGCTGGTGAGGTTCGGTCGATTGACCGACGGGTGCGCGTGACCCTTGTCTACTGTCGTTGCTGTCGCCACGACCGACATTATGTCGGTCGCTTATCCCGCCCTCACTCCGGGGGGTGCCGTTCGGAGTGTCTTCCCCGTTCGTACCGGTGTTGACGTGGTGTTCAAGGGAGTAGCATCCGGCCCAACGGGCCTGTCCTTACGACGCTGACGTCACGGAGGAACAATGCAGCCGACCGCCACGGTGCTGGTCTACAGCGACGACTCCAACACCCGGGAGCAGGTGAGGTTGGCCACCGGGCGCCGGCCCGCTCCGGACGTGCCTGTGGTGCAGTTCGTGGAGTGTGCGACGCCTGCCGCCGTCGTCAAGGAGCTGGACAAGGGGGGCATCGACGTCTGTGTGCTGGACGGTGAGGCCGTGCCCATGGGGGGCATGGGGGTCTGCCGGCAGATCAAGGACGAGGTGTTCAACTGCCCGCCGGTGCTGCTGTTGATCGGGCGGCCGCAGGATGCGTGGCTGGCCACGTGGAGTCGGGCCGAGGCGGCGGTGACGTTGCCTGTGGAGCCGGTGGAGTTCGCGGCGGCGTTGGCATCTCTGTTGCGGACGAAGAGGCTTCAGAGCGCCTAGGAGCTCGGCGGTGTGGGTTTGCGGGCGACTGCGGGTCCGTTGTGGCCGGTCGCGCAGTTCCCCGCGCCCCTGGGGGCGTCACACTGCTGTCGGCCTGAGACGTGCTGCCTCCTCCGGCTTCGGGCCGTCGGGGGTGCCGCCCACCAGGGCGCTGCCGTTGCGCCATTTCTTCCAGTCGAGGTTCCAGTCGCCGAAGCCGTTGCCGAACGGTTCCATCGTGTTGCCGTACGAGTTGATGACCTTGACGATGTCGCCCTCGCGGACGTTGTCGAAGAACCACTCGGCGTTGGCGGTGCTCATGCCGGTGCAGCCGTGGCTGACGTTGGCGTAGCCCTGCGAGCCGACCGACCAGGGGGCGGCGTGGACGTACTCGCCGCTCCAGGTCACGCGGGTGGCGTAGTAGACCGGTAGGTCGTACGAGTCGGCGGAGCCCTCGGCTATGCCGATGCTGGTGCCGCGCATACGTACGAAGTACTCCTTGCCCAGGACGACCTTGACGCCGTTGCGGGTCTCGAAGCCGGGCTTGCCGGTCGTGACCGGTATGGACCTGACCTCCTCGCCGTTGCGGTAGAGCGTCAGCTGGTGGGACGCGGCGTCCGTGACGGCGATGACCTGGTCGCCGATGGTGAACGTCAGGGGCTTGGCCTCGCCGCCCCGGAGACGGTCGCTGATCTTGATGCCTTCAAGGTTGCTGCGGGCCTGGATCGTGGCGTGGGTGGGCCAGTACTCCTTGGGGCGGTAGTGGAGTTCCTTGTCGTCCACCCAGTGCCAGGCGCCCTCCACGGCGGGCGTGGAGTCGACCTTGAGGGCCCGCTCGACCGTCTGCCGCTGCTTCTTGTCCTTGACGGGCTGGCTCAGTTCGGCCGTCACGGGCTGGCCCACGCCGTATGTGCCCGCCTTGGGGCCGAACTCCACCGTGAGCTGCTTCTGGGTCGTCGGCCTGCTGGTGTCGAAGGTGAGGACCTTGCGGCCGGGGGCGCCGTCCTCGTCCTCGGTGCTCACGCGCACCGTGTAGCGGGCATTGGCGGCCAGCGGGGAGGTGCTGTGCCAGCGGGTGCCGTCGGCGGAGAGTTCGCCCGCGACGTAGCGTCCTGCGGCGTCCCTGGCGGTGACGTCCGTGATGCGGCCGTCGGAGTCCTCCGCGGTGATCTCCAGGGGCTTGTCGGGGTCGGCCTTCTTGCCGTCGCCCGTGGGGCCGTTGAAGGCGATCTGGTCGGCCGCGTCGTACGGCTCGGCGGACAGCGGGTTGCCGTCGCTGCCGCAGCCGGTGGCGCTCGCGCCGAACGCGATCAGCAGGAGCGTGCAGCCTATGGAGGGGCTCGTGCGCGGTGTTTTGCTCATGGCCTCACGCTAGGAAGCCAGGTCAACCATGGCGCGCCGGGTAGCGCGTACGGGTGACGCCGATTGCTGCAAACGCAGGAGCCCGGACGCTCCTGACGGAGTGTCCGGGCTCCTGATGAGCTCAGCTCGTGTTACTGGGTGCGGTTCTCACCGCGGTAGTACTCGAAGACCCAGCCCCAGATGCCGATGAGGATCAGCGGCGCCGAGAAGTACATCAGCCACCAGCCGATCGCGACCGACAGGAAGGCGAACGCGCCACCGATCGCGAGGGAGAGCGGCTGCCAGCTGTGCGGGCTGAAGAACCCGACCTCGCCGGCGTCGTCCGCGACGTCCGCCTCCTTGTTGTCCTGGGCGCCCGTGTCGACCCGCCGGGCCGTGAAGCCCAGGTAGAAGCCGATCATGATGGACAGACCGAAGGCCAGGAAGAGGGCCGTCGTGCCGGCCGGCTCCTTCGACCACACGCCATAGACGACCGCCATGGCGAGGATGAAGACGCTCAGCCAGATGAACATCTTGCCCTGAACCTTCACTTGCCGGCCTCCTTGCCACCAGCCAGAGCCTTTTCACCGTGAGGTGCGTTCTCGAGCTGGTCGAGGGCGGCGATCTCAGGGTGGTGCAGGTCGAACGCCGGGGATTCGGAACGGATCCGCGGCAGAGTGAGGAAGTTGTGCCGCGGCGGCGGGCAGGACGTCGCCCACTCCAGCGAGCGGCCGTAGCCCCACGGGTCGTCGACGCCGACCGGCTTGCCGTACTTGGCCGTCTTCCACACGTTGTAGAAGAAGGGCAGCAGCGACGCGCCGAGCACGAACGAGCTGATCGTCGAGATCGTGTTCAGGGCGGTGAAGCCGTCGGCCGCGAGGTAGTCGGCGTAACGGCGCGGCATGCCCTCGGCGCCCAGCCAGTGCTGGACCAGGAAGGTGCCGTGGAAGCCGATGAACAGCGTCCAGAAGGTCATCTTGCCGAGGCGCTCGTCGAGCATCTTGCCGGTCATCTTCGGCCACCAGAAGTGGAAGCCGGAGAACATCGCGAAGACGACGGTGCCGAAGACGACGTAGTGGAAGTGCGCCACCACGAAGTACGAGTCGGACACATGGAAGTCCATCGGCGGCGAGGCGAGGATGACACCCGTCAGACCACCGAAGGTGAAGGTGATGAGGAAGCCGGTCGCCCAGAGCATCGGTGTCTCGAAGGACAACGAGCCCTTCCACATCGTTCCGATCCAGTTGAAGAACTTCACGCCGGTCGGTACGGCGATGAGGAACGTCATGAAGGAGAAGAACGGCAGCAGCACACCGCCGGTGACGTACATGTGGTGCGCCCACACCGTCACGGACAGACCCGCGATCGCGATGGTCGCCGCGATCAG